>JAGCWA010000016.1 GCA_017962085.1 Paludibacteraceae bacterium | reverse complement strand
TCCCACCTCTTCCCATTCCGAACAGAGAAGTTAAGCCCGCCGGCGCCGATGGTACTGCGTATAGTGGGAGAGTAGGTCGCCGCCGTCTTCGGGGTCAATCCTTTCGGGTTGACCCCTTTTTTTGTGCCCGGACGCGGGCGCATCGTGTGGGGATATGCGTCCCATTAATTGACCGAATCGAACAGACGTTCCAAAATTGACTACGTCGAACTGACGTTTCATAATTAGTAATTTCCCTTGTGGTTGGTGGGGAAACCCCGAAGGGATAATCATAGTATAGGCACGGGTGACAACCTGTGCGTGCGGTGCAGGAACGAACAGGAAGGAATGATACAATCATTCCGTTAATTGATTCGGAAAATTAATCAGAGACTATATTATACCGCATATTGCGTCATCCTAAGTATTTATTCAAGTCGATAGCAGCTTCCCCTCCTTCTATGTATCTTATCTTTAAAATGTTGCCTATTAATTCATATGTCGTGTATACATCAGGATAGCTAAAGTCCATTTCTATCTCATGGTTTTTTAGATTTATCAGATATACAGTTAATTCGGTAAAAGCCAATAATTTATCTCTTATACGAAGGAATTCACAAAAGAAACAATCTGGTTTTAGGTGTAAAACAACAGATTGTTTTGCTCGATTGTATATACACACATCTAAGTCTATGCCGATTATGATTTCGTCATCACCTATTTCCATGATTTCAGGACTCACACAATTGGACGAATATGCGAATTTTATCCATTCACCATCAAATTCAACTTTTGCATATGTTCTCTCCCCGTCAGGTTCAAAAAGGCATGGACAATTCAACCTGTCATATTCATCCTTTTCTATTTTATAGAATGCGAACATAATTATTTCACGCTATTGCTGGCCTCTCGTATTAGCTGGAGTCCGAAATGATATACAATGCTAATCATTCTTTTTCTGTTGGAGAATTCGCTGCGCTATTGGTTTCTCGAGGTAATCCTTAAGTGAATCTTTCTGTTAGTCGATCATGTTGATAAAACGTAGGGATAGATCCATATTTCTCAGTCCTTCCCGCATGCGTCGTGCCGCTTCTGTGAGTCTGAAATACTCTGATTTATAAAGATAAACATCTTTTATCTTTGTGTCCTCAAGCGGGTTGATGTCCACATTGTCTTTTTCAAAGACGCCTACTGATGTCAATCCAGTGTTGTCGAGATACAACTTTATGTCACTCATAGGGTAAAGGAACTCCTTTATGTTTTTGAACCTCAGAACCGTTTTCAAGGCACCTTCATACCTCGCATAGGTGTTGGTCTTGAAGATAGCCAGTTTTTGCATGCTAAGGAGAAAATCCAGGTCCTCGAGTCTTGTGTTATCCTCAAAAATGATTTCCAGCTTGGTGAGATCTTGTAGTTTGGATAGGAACGAAAGATCTGAATCTTGTTTTTTTAATCCAGCGAGAGTCAGTTTGTTTAAGTGTGGTAATGAACCTATAAATGAACGAACCTGCTCCGTCAATTCACCTTCGAAACAGAATTCAGTAAGTTTCGGAAGGGATGTTAGTGCCTCTATGCCTGAAAGATTAGTCAGACGTGCCAGTTTAACCTGCTGAAGATTGATGCAACCTTTTAGTGCCGACAGGTCTCCTCCTTCCAATACCGCGTTGTCTATGTCCAAGGCCTTCAGTCTTGTGTTTTGCCCCAAATAGTGAAAGTCTCGTGTGGTATTATTGTGCAAGGCGACTTCTTCGGGATATCCTATATATGCTAAAACCTCACAGGAAACATCATTCTCGTCTATCCAAAAACTCTTTTTCATCTTTGCGAGTTCTGCGCTGGTGATGCTTTGGACCTCAAGTTCATGTTTCCAGTACCTGTCCTTCAGTTCAATCTCCTTGTCTGACGATGGCAAGGGGTAATCCTTTGTTATTGCGTAGCCAATGATTGTATCGAAGAAAGAGCCATCCTTCCCCTCCACGTATTTTCCGTCATCCTCTCCTTTGATTTCTATTTCTCCTTTTTCCCACCAATCCGCCATCTTTTCGAGGAATTCGCTCATGCTTTCTGCCATCAGGTAGGTGCAGTTTTCTTCCTGATCCAAGGCGATGACCTGTCCCACTTTGCCGCCATTTGCTGGTGTCAGATCGACCGCGAAGTAGCAATCATACTCATTATATGCAAAGGCTATCCATTTGTTATCGCAGCATCTTTCTCTTGATATGGCATCCGTGCATATTGGCTCGTAGCATTCTTTTGTTTCACGGAATATGTCGTAATTGGCTCTAACATCCTCTGTCGAAAAGAATTTTAGGCCGGCCATGAGATATAATTCCTTTTTTTCTCCGTTGTATAGGCGAAATACTTCCTTGAAATCCTCGGGAAGTTTTTCCCCTATTTGGTTTTGCATTTCGCTGATTTTTTTATCGGATGCCCCTGCGGATAAAAATTTTTCCGCTGTGGGAATGTATTTTTTTATGATTGCTAAAATCCGAGAAAAAGATTCTTTTATGTCTGCCATAAATCTTGCCGTTTAAAGTAAATTGCTCTATTTCGTCTATCAACAAAGTTAAATAAAATCTATTGTATTTACATATATATCTTTTTTTGACGTAATTTTTTATAATTCAATGCTTTTAGCTGTATCCTTGTGGTCTATCTTATCCTTCATTTATTCTTTTTCTATTTTTAGTTAATATTAAAGTAAAAATAACGCAAAAATATTTGCTCATATGTTTATAATGTGTATATTTGCCATAAATAATTAATTAAGGAGGTGATATGTTGGATTTAAAGTCTGGTAGGTTCGTGATTGACGCACAGAAGGAGTGGAAGCTTCATCCTTTTATGTCGAGGGAAGAGTTTCAGCGGACCGCCCTTTTTGATTCGGATTATCTTATTAGGAATGAATGGTTTGCTTTGGATAATCCTTTTTTCGGCTTTAAGCCTATTGACATGGGTGGACACTGGATGTACATGACCGTCTATGTGGGTGGGCGCCATGATTGTGTGAATCAAATTGAGCTGACCTCGAGGGAGTCGTATGATTTCCGTCGAAGACCGTATGGTGAGGATTGGATGGAGGTGGCGTTCGGCATCAAACGTATGCACGACGAGTTCCTGATGAGTGAGACAGGCTTGGGAATGGAGCATGTCGCTCTTGAGAAATTCGAGAATTGGTACAATGTGGAGTGGGGCTCTTTCCGCTCCGGCATCTGCTTGTTGCAGGAGCCTGACATCTCCATCTCGATTGAGTATGATAATTTGACGGAGGCGGATAGGCAGGAATTGGATGGTTTGCCCGATGAAATATGTTGGAGTTAATGATAAATGATATAGACTATGGAAGAAAAGATTAAGTCTGCCTCGGATTGGCAGGGCGGAGACAAGTATCCGGGTATCGACAAGTTTGAGAAAGTCGTGTTGAAGCCTGGTCATGAGCTCTGTGCGCTCGTTTTGATTGATGAGAAGGGAAGAGTTCGTCCCAGTGAATTCCTGTTCCCCACAAGAGCCTTGAAGACGGTGGGGGATGATGCTGCGGAATTGAACCGTTTGTTGCAGGTGGCGCCGTGCCAGAATAAGGAAACTGCGGAGTGTACGTACAAGGCGGTGCTGACGTCGTTCCGGTTACGGGAACCCGTCGAGTTCGACAAGTGTGTTTCGACGGAGAACCCTGCCTACGGGAAGGGGGGCCTGACTCATTATTATCTACCTTTGGAACGATTTACCGAGCTCGTCGACAAGGGGGGCATGAAACGTGCGAAATTCGGGAACGAGTGCCTCACCAAGGTCCTGAACCATTATGAGCTCAACCCGAGGGAGTATGATAAGATTAATTCGCGCCTGAAGCAGCTCCAGTACCGCCGCAACCTGTTCTGTGCGCAGAAGGCAAAGCTGGACACCTTGGATGTCGTCCAAAACTCGCCTAGGAGTGCCGATGTGGAGTTGGCGAAGAAGAACCTGAAGAAGTTGGACGAGAAGATAAAAGAATTCAAGACGAAGATCAAGGACTCCGTCCAAATGTACGGCAAGGTCGCTTCTTCCCTTTACGACGATCTGAACTGCAGACTAGCCACTGAGATAAGGTGTAGGGAGCGGGAGGACAAGGTGTTGGTGTTGGGCAATGTGAAGACGGAGCAGTCTTCCGGGCGGTTGTCCGAGATGTTGGGTAGGGCCAACCTTAATGTTTTGACGGTTACTGAGATGGATCGGATGGAGAGTGTGTCGCAGAACCTTTTCCGCAAGATTGACGACTATGGGCGAAGAAATCCGCATAACGAAATCGATGTGAAGGCGCAGGGGTTGGTGGATGTGATGAACATAGCTCATGTCAACCGAGAGTGCCAGCGTGTGATGGCGGAGGAGATGCTGAAGGTGCGCGACTACCAAACATTGGAACGCATTGTTCTGCCGAATGCGGAAGGCAAATGTGCGGAATATGGGTTGGAAGATATCTTCACGGAGGAGTCGGTGCGGGCTATCCGATCGGCGCAGAACGGGCAGTTGACCGGGCTGTTGCAGATGAAGGGAGGAGAGTCTGCAAAACTGATGATGATGGGCAATAAGGCGAACCTCTACCTCGCCCAACCGAAGGAGAACCTCAATAACGTGCTGGATAAGATGAGTCTGGGAGATACGGAGCGCAAACGCCTCCTGAATGGTGAGACAATCACCCACAACCATATCCATGTGAAGTTGGACAAGGACCTGAACTGTGTCGTGGCGGGTGCGGAGGGTAGGCTTTCCCCTTCGGCGCACTCTGCGAAACAGCCACAGCAGGTGTCGGTATCGATGCAGAAGAAACGTCCTAAGAAGCGGGGGCTTTCGTTGTGAATGGTCCGCTCATCTCCTTGAGAGTCGCAGGAAACGGTCTACGTTTCGGGCGGGAAAGGCGCATTTAGTAAGATGGGTGCGTTTTAAGGAATATCCTTTGGTACAGTTGTGGAATCCTCATATTTTTCACCATAAAGATGTCAATATTTTTGAGCGATGCTAATTTCTTATGTTGTTCTTTTGCGAAAAGAATGTTAAAATTGTGTTAAATTACGAACGGATAAAATATTCGGTTGATATGGAAAAAAGAAGTCGTGCGGTTTGGAATTTGAGAAAATAAATGCTAAGTTTGGTATGTGACGGTTGAAAAATCGTTCGCTTATTATTAATGTGTATGTCGAACTAAAAATTCTACGGCCATGAAAAAAGGAATCGCAATTTTCGCAGTGCTGGGTGTTTGCGCCGCCGCTGCAGTGATCTATCAAAACCACTTGAACAATACTTGTGAGCTGAGTGCTGCTAACGTCGAGCCAGAGCCTGACATGGTACTTCAGGAGCCTGCAGAAGAGGACCTTGGCTCGGAACAATTGTTCTCTGCCATGAGGAGTGAGTTCACATCCGCGGAGGAACAACAAAGCTTTTACGAGTGATACGTGTTTGTTCTTGCGTGGGTAAGTTAATAACAAGTTAATGTTTCACCTATAAGGTATGGTGCAAACGAAACAGGAGGCTCCCTATAAGCCTCCTGTTCTGTTTTTAGGCGGTTCGTGCCGTGTCCGCTTGTCTCGGGCATGGACAAAAAAAAGAGGCTACCCGAAGGCAACCTCTTCCGTTATGCGAGTGGAACGGCTTAAGCGTTCTTTACTTTCTCTACCACTGCCTTGAACGCCTCAGGTTGGTTCATGGCTAAGTCAGCCAACACCTTACGGTTCATTTCGATACCTGATTTGTGGATAGCTCCCATCAATTGAGAGTAGGACATACCCTCCAAGCGAGCTGCGGCGTTGATACGTTGGATCCACAATGCGCGGAAGTTACGTTTCTTATTTCTACGATCGCGGAAAGCATACAAAAGACCCTTCTCCCAAGTGTTCTTTGCAACTGTCCAAACGTTCTTTCTTGCACCATAGTAACCTCTGGTGAGTTTCAAAATTTTCTTTCTCTTTGCTCTTGAAGCAACGTGATTTACTGATCTTGGCATTTTCTTAAAAATTTGTGACCGTTAGCGCCTCAATTGAATGAGAACTTCATGCTAAACAATCGATTAATACTAAGTTTCTTAACGTAAGCAAAGCAAGCTTCTTACACTCTTCATGTCGGCTGATGAAACCAATCCCATGTGAGTCAATCCCAACTTCTGCTTCTTCGTCTTCTTCGTCAAAATGTGACGTTTGAATGCATGCTTTCTTTTAATCTTTCCTGATCCGGTAAGGGCAAACCTCTTTTTGGCACCGGAATTAGTCTTTACTTTTGGCATTGTTTTGTAAATTAAATTAAACTGTGTATTAAGAAAATTTCTTACTTCTTTTTCTTCGGCGAGAGTTGGATGATCATCCTCTTTCCTTCCAATTGAGGAAGTTGGTCCACCTTCGCATACTCCTCAAGGTCGTTCGCGAATCTCAGCAAAAGAACTTCGCCTTGCTCCTTGAATAGGATGGAACGTCCTTTGAAGAAGACGTACGCCTTAAGTTTGGCACCGTCTTGGAGAAATCCGATGGCGTGCTTCAACTTGAACTCGTAGTCGTGGTCGTCAGTCTGCGGCCCGAAACGGATCTCCTTCACCACCACCTTGGTGGCCTTGGCCTTCATTTCTTTCTCCTTCTTCTTCTGTTGATAGAGGAATTTCTGATAGTCGGCTATCCTGCAAACGGGAGGAACCGCATTCGGAGAAATTTCAATCAAATCCAACTCTAAATCGTCGGCGATACGAAGAGCTTCCTCAATCGGATAGACTCCTTGTTCTACATTGTCACCCACGAGACGAACTTCGCTCTCTCGGATTCGATCATTGATGCGATGTTGCTCTCTGCCTGTGCCGCCATTGTTGTTGGCGCTTGTCTTCGCATCCGTTCTCTTGATGAATGGTTTTGTTGTTGCGATAATTATTTCCTCCTATTAGTTAGTTAAACTTATTGACTATCAGAAAACTGGCTCGTTCAAAGGTCTTTTTTGCCTTTCTCATCCCGCCATTTCTTCAAAATCGACTGCAAATTTAGTTAATTTTATGATATTATGTATTTTCCCTCAATTATTTTTTCTGTTGACTCCCACATTTTTTCATCGCTGCTCGCTATAAATGAATGGTCGAAAATTCTTCCCTCGAATTATCATCCCTCGTTTCGACATTGCTGTTGGTGTGTGTCGCTTATGGCTCTGGTTTAACTCGTGGTAGTTCCCCCTTGGTGTATTCCACTGATTTGCAGTCGAGGAGGACGTATGGTGCGAAGTCTATGTGTCCTTCTGCATGATCAATCACAAGCGTGAGGTCATTGCATCCGCGGAATGCCCAACCCTTAACTTTGGTCACGTTCGCGGATAGTTCCAATCTTGACAGACTTTTGCACCCGTCGAATGTGTACGGCTCAATCGAGGTTACTCCTGAAGGAATATTTATCTCCTTCAAATTGACACATCCCATAAATGCCCCAGTTGAGATGGAAGTGACGCTTGTAGGTATCTTTATGCTTTTTAAACTGACACACCAAGAGAAAGCCTCGCTTGCGATGGATGTGACGCTCGTCGGTATCTTCACGTTTGTCAGACTTTCACATCTGGAAAATGCTCCATATCCTATCTCGGTAACGCTTGCGGGAATCTCAATGCTTTTTAGCTTTTTACACCCTTTAAACGCGTAATCTTCGATCCGGGTTATGCTTTCAGGCAACTTTATGCCTGCCAATTCTTCACATTCGAAGAAACAGTGGTCTCTGATGGACGTAACGCTGGAGGGTAGGGTGACGATTCCTTTCGTTTGGCAGGGGACACAGATGATAGTTGTCTTCTGATGATCGTATAAAATTCCTCCTTCATTCGTGAAATAGGGATTGTCGACGGCGACATTGATGCTTGATAACTCCTTGCACATAAGGAATGTCGTGTTCCCGATTTTTGCCACACTTGCTGGAATGTTGATGCTTGTTAGTCCCTTGCAATTGGAAAAAGCGTATTCCTCAATCGTGGTGACGCGGGAAGGTATGGTTATCTTTTTTAGCCCAATGCATGATGAAAATGCGCTCATGCCAATGTAGGTTAGTGTCGATGGTAGCTCTATGTCGGTCAATCCTTCACATCCGGCGAATGTCTCATGTCCGATGCTTGTTACGGCATATACTCTGTCGTCTATTCTTACCTTAGCGGGGATTGTGACGGATTGGAGCATTTTGTATGACTCGTCTTTATTCACGGCAGCCGTACTGTCTGATAGTGTCCTGAATTTCAGCGGAGTGGACGATTGGTCTACCACTTCTGATGTTTTTGTCACCTCTTCGCCTCGCATATCATTAGCGGCCTCGATTGGTAGCCACAGTGCGGATGTGATCATCAGAAGGAACACTTTCTTTTTCATCATATTTGCTGGTTGAATTGGTTTTGAAATATTTATACTCAATAATCTATCCTTAGGTGTTGCTAATCGAACGTTTGCCACGTGGATCCGTGATATCCTATCAAAAAAAATCGAAGGTTATTCACCTCCGATTTTTTATAGATATTGAATCTGTTGGCTTGGGGGCTTTTTATTAGCCCTTCTGCCAACTGTTCATCATTGCTTCCACTTCCTCGTTGATCTTGGCAGCGAAATCCTCCAACTTGAGCGAACCCATGTCTCCTTCGCCTTGCTTTCTGACGGATACCTCTCCGTTCTCTGCCTCTTTCTCTCCGACGATGAGCATGTAAGGGATTCTCTTCACCTCGTTGTCGCGGATCTTACGTCCAATCTTCTCGTTTCTGTCGTCCAAAATGGCGCGGATATCGTTCTCGTCGAGGTAAGCCATCACCTTCTTCGCATAGTCGTTGTACTTCTCGCTAATTGGTAACACGACCACTTGGTCTGGCGTCAACCAGAGCGGGAACTTACCGCCAGTGTGCTCGATCAACACTGCCACGAAACGCTCCATGGAGCCGAAAGGCGCACGGTGGATCATGACAGGACGGTGTCTTTGGTTGTCCTCACCTACATATTCCAGACCGAAACGCTCTGGTAGGTTGTAGTCCACTTGGATGGTACCCAACTGCCATCTTCTTCCGATAGCGTCCTTTACCATGAAGTCCAGCTTAGGACCGTAGAATGCGGCTTCTCCGTATTCCACCTTGGCAGGCATGTTCTTCTCCTTGCAGGCCTCGACGATAGCGGCTTCCGCCTTTGCCCAGTTCTCGTCCGTTCCGACGTACTTGGTCTTGTTGTTCGGGTCGCGCAAAGAGATCTGCGCCTCGAAATTGTCGAAGTTCAAAGCCTTGAAGATGATGGAGATGATGTCCATCACGCGGATGAACTCGTCCTTCACTTGGTCAGGACGGCAGTAGATATGCGCGTCGTCTTGTGTGAACGAACGTACGCGGGTCAATCCGTGCAACTCACCGCTCTGCTCGTAACGGTAAACCGTTCCGAACTCCGCCAGACGCAAAGGAAGGTCACGGTAAGAACGTGGCAACCACTTGTAGATCATACAGTGGTGAGGGCAGTTCATCGGCTTGAGCAAATAAACTTCTCCCTCCTCTGGTGTGGTGATTGGGCGGAAACTATCCTCTCCGTAGTGGTCCCAGTGACCGGAAGTGACATACAAGTCCTTGTTTCCGATGTGTGGGGTGATCACTTGTTGGTAACCGAACTTCTTCTGGATTCTCTTGAGGAAGTCCTCCAAGCGAAGGCGAAGGGCGGTACCCTTAGGCAGCCACATTGGGAGACCCTTTCCGACCATGTCGGTGAACATGAAGAGCTCCAATTCCTTGCCGATTTTTCTGTGGTCACGCTTCTTAGCCTCCTCCAACAATGCCAAGTACTCGTCCAACATCTTCTTCTTAGGGAAGGTGATGGCGTAGAGACGGGTCAGCTGTTTGCGCTTCTCGTCGCCTCTCCAGTAGGCACCTGCCAAAGAGGTGATCTTGATAGCCTTGATAGGGGATACGTCAGGCAAGTGAGGACCACGGCAGAGGTCGGTGAAGGAACCCTGCTCGTAGAGGGTGATCTTTCCGTCCTCGAGCTCGCTGATCAGCTCGGTCTTATATGTCTCTCCTCTGTCGCCGAACATCTTCAAAGCGTCCGCCTTGGAGATGTCCACTCTCTTGAGGGTCTGTTTTTGTGCGACGATTTCGGCCATTTTCTTCTCGATAGCGGCGAAATCCGCCTCTTTCAGGATGGTCTCTCCGAAATCAATGTCGTAGTAGAATCCGTTTTCGATGGCAGGGCCGATACCGAACTTCGCGTTCGGGTAGAGCATCTGGACAGCCTGCGCCATCAAGTGCGCCGAGGTGTGCCAGAAGGTGTGTTTGCCCTCTTCATCCTCAAACTTGTGCAATTTCACCGAGCAGTCCTCGTCGATTGGACGGTTCAGGTCGCGCACTTCATCATTTACACTAATTGAAAGCACCTCTTGTGCCAAGCGGGAGCTGATGCTCTCCGCGATCTGCATGCCAGTGGTTCCCTTCTCATACTCACGCACGGAACCGTCTGGAAATGTAACTTTAATCATATCTTTAATTTTAGTTGATGGCCTACAAACGCCACCAGTTATTGAAAATTAGTCCGCAAATATAATAAAACTATCGCGCATTTGGCAATGTGTGGATGGTAATCCTTTCGGGAATTTTTTTGTTGGAAGATGGAAAATCTATAATTTTGGAAAAGATTATGTGTAATTCCCTAATTGTAGGTTGTTATGTTGAGAAAAACGTTGTTCCCTTTGTTGGTGATCTTGATGGCGGTTGGAATCTGTTCCTGCTCCCATCCGGCACCGGTGATCGATTATGTTTGTGGTGTGGTCAAGGATATGGAGGGAAACCCTATCATAGGCGTGGAGGTGGAGTCTAACTATTACAGTGTTAAAACGGACGCCCATGGCATGTTTACGTTGGACCGCGTCCAAAACACGGGTGGAAGGTATGTCGTGAACTTCCGCAAGCGGGGCTATTTCTCCGTGGTCCGCTCGGGCGACGTTGGTTCGTTGGGCTTGTTGGATGTGGTGATGGTGAAGGAGAACGTGGAGAATGTGAGCACGACCACATCGTTCGCCGCGCCGCAAGGGACGAAAGTCTCCGTGGGTAGGATGACGGTCGATTTCCCTAAAAATGCTATTGTCTATGAGGACGGTACGCCTTGCGAGGGTGAGGTGAACGTTAGCGTATTGTATCTGGATCCTACGAAGCCATCTTTCCAATCGGCTATGCCTGGCGGTGACTTGGTTGCCCAACGGAGCAACTCGGAGGAGGTGCCGCTGGTTTCGTATGGCATGGTGAATGTGGTGATGAAGGATCCGGAGGGGAAGAAGTTGCAGGTGAACGAGGCGGTGAAATCGAAGGTTACTTTCCCGATTCCTGCGGGGATGTCGGCGAAAGCGCCTGACCAAATGCCTCTGTGGCATTTCAATGAGAACACTGGCCTGTGGGAAGAGAGCGGCATGGCCGTGAGGAATGGTGATGTCTATGAGGGGGAGGTGTCGCACTTCTCTTGGGTGAACCTGGACGACCCGAAGGAGTTCGTGGTGCTGGAGGGTACTGTGCGGGATGAAAATGGTAATCCGTTGTCAGGCATAAAGGTGGTCGTCGAGCAGGTGTATACCTACTCCGACGGAAATGGGCGGTACAGTGTCCGCATCCCTAGCGAAACGGATGTGACCGTGAAGGTCCGGAAGGAGGATTACCTGAATTATGATGACGAGTTCTCCGTTTTGGTGGCGGGTCAGCCTGGTGGCACTACTTACACGCAGGATATTGTCCTGCCCGCCTTCCCGTTGGTCGTGGGAGAGTTGGGAAATATGTGTGGCTCGAATGTTGTTGTCCCTGTCTACTGCCGATATGAACGCAATGGGCATACTGAAACCACTCGTTATATATTGCCGGACGAGAATGGTGTCTTCTCGGTTAAGGTTCCGTCCGACGCCCGGGATGTGGTGCTTCGTGTGGTGGTGCCTGGTGGTGAGGAGGTCTCTAAGGATGTTGCCTTCTCGGGAGAGGATTGTCAGGTTTATGACCCTGTCATGTTCTGCCTTCAGGATGTGGAGGAGCGGGAGCGCCCTAGGCTCGTCGTGGGGGAGGATGTTATTATGCTTGATGATAATGAATTGGATTTCAGTTTGTTCCGTGGCAAACATTTAGGGGTGGAAGGGGCTGGTATAGCCGCAACCCTCTATAATTACAATGAGAAATCTTTCCGCCATGACGGATTTGTTGAGATAAAAAAGTATCGATTTGAATCCACTTCGGCGCAGATCGAGAAGAGGAAGGTGGGCAATTCGGTGGAGGTGCACATCGTTGCCACAGGAACGGCCGAACTGGAGGAAGGGGTGAAAAGTGACGCCTCGTTCGAAGGAACCTATAAATCTTCTTACATGTATGCGGGACCGTGCGATGACTTCTCTAAATTGTGCTGGAACCCGATGATTCCTACCATGAGAACCCCCATTCCGTTCGTGACACAGGAGATTATGTTTGGGATGCCGAGAACCTGTTTCTATTACGACAAATTCATGCCGGAGGATATCGATAAGATAGAGGGGTTGGTGGGATGTTCCGACCCTTTCAACATGCATGTCGGCTATAGCGAAGTGGACGAGTCCACTTACGACGATATT
Source organism: Paludibacteraceae bacterium (assembly GCA_017962085.1). Taxonomy (GTDB): domain Bacteria; phylum Bacteroidota; class Bacteroidia; order Bacteroidales; family Paludibacteraceae; genus UBA1181. Next base: position 165,399 of record JAGCWA010000016.1, on the reverse strand, counting down.
GTTGCGGCATTGAAAGCGAAGGGCTTCTATGCGGAAAAAGGCGAAAAGGGAGACATCTTTTACATAAAGGATGACTTAGGCATCATCATCCGGAGCGGAGAAGAATGTAAAATGGGTCCTACGGAAATGGGTGCGCCGACAGTGAAGTTGGTCATTGACGTCGAGCCGACTCAGGGATTTATTAAATGGTTTGTCTATTTGGTTAAAAGATTCGTAGGAATAGACCTCTCACGATTGTTTGGCTTGTGATGCTTGGCTGTGCCGATAGGGGGAGCCTGAATCACACGACTCGCGTGTTGATGACCCGATTCTTTGTGGATTGAGTGATGATGCCGTGTGGTTGAGGAGTGGTAGAAATAAAAAAAAAAGAGACCTCATTGAGATCTCTTTCGTAGCGGATAGCAGAATCGAACTGCTCTTTGATGCGTGAGAGGCATCCGTCCTAGCCGATAGACGAATCCGCCATTTGTTTGAAACGCTCTTGTTTCGTTTTGCGATGCAAAGGTACGCTTATTTTGGGAACTTCCAAAAAAAATAGGTGTTTTTTTACGGTATATGCCTAATTTTTTTTGACGGGCAATGCTAGTTTGTTCGTTATTCGCTGAAAATCACCTTGGTAACAACCTTTCCAACCATGCCTAGTGTCTCTTTGCTTATGTTCTCCGGTGTGTCATGCGTCGTGTGCCAGGTGGCAGGGAAGCCTCTTTCGGGTGAATAGTCGATGATGTCGATGGTTGGGATGCCGGCGATCATGTTCACAAAGACGTGGTCGTCGATGAGCTGTCCGCTGATTTCGTTCTTGAATTGTTGGTAGCCCAAGGCGTGAGCGGTGTTCCACACTTTGCTGGCCACGCTCTGCGCCAGCTGTTGGGAGGCGATGTCTATGCCGAACGAAGGGGATTGGCCTCCGACCATGTCCAACAGGATACCGTACTCCGGTTTTGTCTTGTAGTGTGGTTGCTTAGCCCAGTATTGGGAGCCGAGGCACCAACTCTCCGCCGCACCTCTGGCGTCACCGTAGTCTTCCACGTCCAGCATCACGATGTCGACGCCCACGTTAGGCTCGTTCGTCTTGAGGATTCTGGCGATTTCCAGGAGGATTGCCACACCGCTGGCTCCGTCGTTGGCACCCATCACCGCCTTTTGAATGTCCTGCGGGGCTCCTTGGTCGCAGAATGGTCTGGAATCCCAGTGGGAGAAGAGGATGACCCTCTTGCTTTTCTCAGGGTAGAAGGTGCCGATAATGTTGGTGGCCATCAGCGCCGTCCCGTCGAAGGCGGTTGCGGTGAATGCTTGCTTGGTGACCTCCGCACCGAAGGTCGTTAGTTGTTGGCCGAGATAGGCCGCACATTGCTCGTGTGCGTCTGAGTTGGGCACGCGCGGACCGAATTCGCATTGCCTCACAACGTATTGGTAGGCTGAATCTTCCGAGAAGTTCGGAACGGCTATCTCTGTTGTGGACTTCTCCTCTTCCTTCTGTTCCGTTTCCGGTGCAATCTCTGCCGTGTTGGCTTCTGCGGTGCAGGAGGAAAAGGTTACGGCAGTGGCCAGTAGGCTGGCGAATACGAGTCTCTTTTGCATGGTGCTTTTTTGCTATGTTTTTATGAGATAGGCTTTCTCTTCTTCAATTCGAAGTCTCGGCCCAAGTATTTTTCCTTAACGATAGGGTTCGCCGCCAACTCTTCGGATGTTCCCTGGAAGAGGATTCTTCCGTCGAAGAGGAGGTAGGCGCGGTCTGTGATGGAGAGCGTCTCGTCCACGTTGTGGTCGGTGATGAGGATACCGATGTTCTTGCTCTTCAGCTTCCACACGATGTCTTGGATGTCTTGCACGGCGATTGGGTCGACACCTGCGAAAGGCTCGTCCAACATGATGAACTTAGGCTCGATGGCGAGGCAACGGGCGATCTCCGTCCTACGTCGCTCACCTCCGGAAAGGCGGTCGCCAAGGTTCTTACGGACATGCCCCAAATTGAACTCCGAGATGAGGCTTTCCAATTTCTCTTTCTGGTATTCCTTGGTGAATTTCGTCATCTCTAATACGGAAAGGATATTATCCTCCACCGTCATCTTCCTGAAGACGGAAGGCTCTTGGGCGAGGTATCCGATGCCTGCCTGCGCGCGTTTGTAGACAGGGTACTTCGTGATGTCCACGTCATTGAGGTATATTCTTCCCGCATTGGGCACGATCAGACCTGTCGTCATGTAGAATGTGGTGGTTTTTCCTGCACCGTTAGGACCGAGCAGTCCGACGATTTCCCCCTGTTTCACGTTGATGGAAACGTTGTTGGCCACGATTCTCTGTCCGTATTGCTTCACCAAACCTTCCGTGCGGAGCACCATGCTTTCCCCTTGAAACCGTTTGTCTTTGTTAATGAAACTAACTTCGGTGTTTTCTCTCGGTATGCTTAGCGCGGATGGGTCCACATACATGCTGTCGTTCTTCTGGACGCGTGATGCATCCTGTTCGGAACCGTTTTTCTCTTCAGTGATTTTTATTTCTCTTTTGGACATATTTCTTTTCCCTTTGTCTTCCGCAAAAGTAACTTAACTTGTCGATTTATACAACGGATTCTTAAAAAATGGTGTATTAATTTGTATCTTTGTTGCCTGAAAATAAGGAAAGAAAAGATGAAGAAATTATTCTTGGAGACGTATGGTTGCCAGATGAATGTGGCTGACAGTGAGGTTGTTGCGGCTATTATGGACAATGCTGGCTACGAGGTGACACAGGTTGAGGAGGAGGCGGATGCTATCTTTGTGAATACATGTTCCATTCGAGACAATGCGGAGCAGAAGATCCATGGCAGGCTGCAGGTGTTTCGCCAGCGGAAGCAGAAGCGCCCGGGCTTGATCGTGGGCGTACTGGGCTGCATGGCGGAGCGCATGAAGGATGAACTACTGGCCACGGGTGTCGTGGATCTGGTGGTCGGTCCGGACGCATACTTGGACCTGCCGAACCTGGTGGGCGCTGTCGAGCGGGGAGAAAAGTCCATCAACGTGGAGCTCTCCACAACGGAGACCTACAAGGATGTCATTCCTCAGAGGCTTTGCGGTGCCGCGATTTCTGGTTTCGTCTCCATCATGCGCGGGTGTAATAATTTCTGTTCCTATTGCATCGTGCCTTACACGAGGGGTAGGGAACGTAGCCGTGAGGTGCGCAGCATCTTGAATGAGATCGAGGATCTGAAAAAGCGTGGCTACAAGGAGGTGGTTCTGATCGGTCAGAACGTGAACTCCTACGCCTATAAGGGGGAGGACGGTGTCGTTGTCTCCTTCGCTGACCTGCTGAAAATCGTGGCGGAGGCTTATCCGACGATGCGTGTGCGTTTCACCACTTCCCACCCGAAAGACATGAACGATGATGTGTTGATGGTGATGGCTGCTTATCCGAACATTTGCCGTCACATCCACTTGCCTGTGCAGTCGGGCAGTAACAAGATATTGAAATCCATGAACCGCAAGTACACGCGGGAGTGGTACTTGGACCGTATCGCCGCCATCCGCCGCATCGTGCCTGACTGTGGCATCACGACGGATGTCTTCTGCGGGTTCCATGACGAGACGGAGGAGGATCAGCAACTGACGCTGAGCCTGATGGAGGAGGTTGTCTTCGACTCTGCTTTCATGTTCAAATACTCGGAAAGACCGGGCACTTTCGCCGCCAAGAACCTGCCGGATAATATCTCGGAGGAGGTGAAGATCGCCCGCTTGAACGAGATTATCGCTTTGCAGACACGCATGTCCGCTCTGAGCAACGAGCGTGATGTCAATAAGACGTTCGAGGTGCTGGTGGAAGGCTTCTCGAAACGTTCCCGTGAGCAATTGTTCGGACGTACTTCACAAAACAAGGTGGTCGTTTTCCCTAAGGGCAACCATAAAATCGGTGATTTCGTGAAGGTGAAGGTGCTCAGTACCACTTCCGCCACATTGATCGGTGAGGAGGTGTTCGCGTGATGAGAAGTTTTTGGAATAGGTTACGGAAGAGCCCGATCTTTGTGATGCTCGTCAATTTCCTATTGGCGATGGGGGTGATGTCCGTTTGCCGGTTCGCTTTTTACATGGTCAATAGCTCCTCTTTCCCTGAGGTGAATTCTTCCCGACTCGTGGGTTTGATGGTGGCGGGGCTACGGTTCGACCTCTCCGCCTGCATCTATCTGAATGCGCTCTACTTGGTGATGATGGCCATTCCTTTCCCGTTCAGGGAGAACAATACTTACCAGAAGGTCGCCAAGTGGGTCTATTGTGTGCCTAATATCATAGGGGCATTCATGAATTCGGCGGACATGGTCTATTATCAGTTCACGAACCGTCGTACCAACCTCTCCATCTTCTCCGAGTTCTCGAACGATGGGAATATCGGGAAGGTCATCCTTACGGGTTTGGTCAATTATTGGTATGCCACGTTATTCTTCCTGCTGATGGCCTTCATCCTGGTGATGTGCTATTATCGTCCTGACCAACAGAGAGAAAAGAGTTCGGGTAGTAGATGGCTTTACTATGCCTTGAACGTGCCGCTGTTTGCCGTGGTGGCTTACATGGCGGTCATCGGCATCCGTGGCGGATTCGGCAAGTATACCCGTCCGTTGGCGGTTTCGAACTCCATGCAGTACGTGCAGCGGCCGGAGGAGACGGCTGTAGTGCTGAACACACCTTTCTGCGTCATCCGCACGGCGAAGTGCCAATCCTTCACCATCCCTTCGTATTATGCGACGATGGAAGAGGCGGAGCATTGTTACACCCCGCTGGTGGAGCCGCAACCGAAGGAGGCGTTCCGTCCGATGAATGTGGTGGTGATCATCATGGAGAGCTTCGGCAAGGAGTACATGGGACTCTTCAATCGGGACTTGGACGGTGGCACCTACAAGGGATATACACCATTCCTGGACTCTTTGTTCCAACAAGGCTATACGTTCAATTACTCCTATGCCAATGGTAGGAAATCCATTGATGCCATGCCTTCCGTGCTGGCAAGCATTCCGATGTTTGTGGCCCCTTACATCACCACGCCCTATGCGGTCAATTCGGTGGTGGGCCTACCAGGCTTGCTGAAGGAGAAGGGCTACTATTCCGCCTTCTTCCATGGTGCGCCGAACGGTTCCATGGGGTTCCAGTCATTCGCCAAGTCCATCGGTTTTGATGATTATTATGGCATGACGGAGTTTGGGGATGATAGGTTTTTCGATGGTATATGGGCGATATGGGACGAACCCTTCTTCCAATTCTTCGCGGAGACGATGGATACCTTTCCACAGCCTTTCATGACGGCTATCTTTTCAGCCTCGTCGCATGATCCGTTCCGTGTGCCGGAACAGTATATGGACAGGTTTCCGAAGGGTAAAGAGCCTATCCACCAGTGTATTGGCTATTCGGACATGGCGCTTCGCCACTTCTTCGGCAAAGCTTCGACGATGGATTGGTACAGGAACACGCTCTTCGTCTTCACGGCCGACCATACGAACCAGACCACGCACGAGGAGTATATGACGCAATTGGGACGGTATGAGGTGCCGATTCTCTTCTATTGTCCGAGCGATAGCTTGTTGAAGGGTAGGAGCCAGACGTTGGCGCAGCAGATCGACATCATGCCTACGGTCTTGTCGTACCTGAATTATGACAAACCGTACGTCGCCTTCGGTCAGGATTGCCTCTCTCCGGACTCGTCGAAGAGTGTGGTGATGTACAATGCGCCATTCTATCAGTACTTGCACAACTCCCTGATGGTTTCATTCGACGGGGATAGTGTGCGCTCCGTGTATGATTTCCAGTCTGATAGAGGCCTTTCGTACGATTTGCGTGTCCGTACGGAGAGTGTGGATACGATGGAAAATCGGCTGAAGGCGATGATCCAACAATATATGCACAGGATGGTGAATGACGAATTGACGTGTCAGTCTCAGTCGGATAAGGAAGAAAAGTGAGCGAAAGTGATTTGTTTTTTATAAAAATTAACTAAATTCGCACCCGTCATTTGTTAACGATTTTAGTGTACGGTTCAATATGAAGAAGATTTTCGCGGTGGTAATTACCGCATTATGTGCGTTCGGAGCAAGTGCTCAGATTAGTCCTTATAAGCAGTTCTCTCCGTTTGACGGGAACCATTTCATCATCGATGGTGGTGTGACGTATAGTACCATCAGCGAGAAATCGGCTCAATATAAGCCGTTGTTCCGCGCAGGTGTCGGTGCCGATATCCCGTTGTTCTACGCATGGACTTCCTTCTGTCCATCGTTGACGTTCGAGAGTAAGGAGTTTACTTATACCGCTTACGATGCGTATGTGTGGGACTATGACGTGACGGCGATGTCCATTGAGGCTCCATTGGAGTTCGCTTTCAACATTACTTTCTCGCGCAAGGCTGGTATGCAGGTCTTGGGAGGTCCATATTTCGGCTATGGTATTGCGGGTAAATACTCCCAGTCTTCCGAATTGTACGAACAGGAAAATGGTTTTAGTACAGTTGAATATAACACTTATGGAGGAGATAACCCACGTTTGAACCGCTTCGATTTCGGTTTGTGTGGCGGTATCCGGTTCATCTATGACTTCATGGTGCTGAAATTGAATGCGGAAATCGGTTGTACGAACATGAATGCGAATGTGAGACAACCTGCCTATAAGGGTCGTTCCTTCTCCGCTTGCTTCGGATTGAGACTTCCATAAGGCTTTTGAACAATATAGAGTCGGGATCTCCTATGGGGGTCCCGATTTTTTTTGCATGCGATTTCAGCGATGTGCCTTACGACGGTTTCATTTGCCGTATTCGTATAATGCGACATCTACTATTTGACGATTTACGATTTGCTATTATTGCTGATGGATAATTTCGCGGCAAACTCTGTGCGCCTTTTGGGCCGAGGAATAGTAGCCTTCTGCCTCCTCTACAGGAAGGAACCGTAGCTCGTAATTGTATTTTTATAAATTTTTATTCAAAAAAAATCTGAATTTTCTTTTGTTTAATTTATTTTTTGTTAACTTTGCAAGTGGAGTTTGTGCGCAAATTATATATAGGACAATTTAGTATAGACATTTAGGATAACAATATATAGGACAATTTAAGCGTATGAAAAAAAGTTATTCGTTTTATGGCATGCTCCCTTGCAATAGGGGTTGGTGACTTATATGCGGAGATTTGTCCGCAGGATGGGTCTGCTGATTCTGTCTTGGGGTCGTCTGAAGGTACGCTATGCGTATGCAGAGGATGTTTTATAGTGCCGGATGTTGATGTTGCGTTCTTTCCAGATTGGGCATTGCCTAACTCTGTTTCAAAGCCAGTGTAGGCTGGCGGTCCTCGTATTTATATCCTTCCATCCCCGTGGATGGTCCGAGTTTGACGTCGTGAGTTGTTCCCTCTTCACGGAGAGTGGAATGTTGGCGTAAATGCAATGATTATGCCGAGCCGTTTCCCCCTTTTGCATCATGGAGCAGGGCAATGGGCCCCTCCGTCAAGATGTTGGTTCGGTAGGAGTTTAGAAGCTTTTATTGATAATGGGTTTTGGTTTATTTAAGGTTGGTTTATTTAAAGTTGATGATTCTGACAGTGAAGAGAGAGAGGGGAAGTAGTGATACTTTCCCTCTCTCTTTTATTGTTTGAGTCTCTTCAACTGGTTTATCAGATGTCCCGTACTTTGCTTCGGGGCAGGTTGATGCTCTTTCATCTGAGAAAAAATGGCTTTGGCTTAATATCCATCTTTTTTCTTGGATTTTTATTACATTTGTTCGGTTCTCTGGAAGAATCATAGTATTGTTTATATAGGTTTAGTTCAATAATAATTTAATGCTTATGAAACACAATTTATCTTTTTTAATTACTGCTTTTTGGGTGTTGATGGGAAGTAGTAGTGCGTATGCTGATGATAATCAGGATGGTAGTGATCCATATCTTCCAAATGACTCGGTGGAAGTAACGCCGAAGATTCGGACGGTGTCGTACATCTATAGTGGTGAAGTCCCAGACAATCAATCTTGGACTCCACGTTATGAATACGAAGATATTCGGTATATCCCTATGGATGAAATCTGTGATGAGGAGTGGCATTCCAACTATTATGTGGTGCAGTGTGATGTTAAGGTTGGTACTATTGTGTCGAATGGCCTTACATTGGAACCTTGTAATGGAACAGATCTTAATTGGATTACGACTTGCTCTATATGCGACATATCCCAAGTCCTGCTTGAACCTACGGGTTGGAATGGCGAATATGAATCATTAGAGGAAGCGGAAAAAATTGTCAGGGAAAATAGTATAAATGGCACGGTGTATGGTGGGCTGGATTCTTTAGGCCGCTTAAACACTGATGTATGGTATCATGAAGAATTCCCTATGCCTGATGCGGATGTGACGATTTTAAATAGTGTGTGGTATGGTGTACCTACAGGCGTTTCCCTTTTTGCCATGGATAATGTCGGTAAAATCCATACAGGACCTTCTTCTTTGTTTGTGGAGAGTGAGGGTATCCCGTATGCGGTGTACACGGTGGATGGTGTACAAGTTTACAGGGGTAGTGATGGTGTTTTGTCGTTAAATTCGGGTGTCTATGTGGTGAAGGTTGGAAACGGACGGCCGGTTAAGGTGGTCGTGCCATAATTATTTACCATGAGGGTATGAGGAAGGGGAGTCGTTGCGATTCCCCTTTTTTATTGTCTGAGCCTCTTCAATTGGTTCAGTAGTTCTTCCGTGCTTTGTTCTTTCCCGTCCACTTCGATCGGCAGGCGGAGCGGGCAACCCCCTTTCCATTCGGAGCATCCGTAGGCGGTTCTTCCCTTGACGATCGTTCCCTTTCCGCAGAGTGGGCAGGTCATGCCGACGATGGTGGCGGGTAGGGGAGCGGTTTGTTGTGGTTGTGGTTGCGCTTGTGGTTGAGGCTGTGGCTGTGGTGGTGCCTGTACCTGTTTCGCTTCCGTGGTAGGTTGAGGCTCTTCCGTCTTCTCCTTCTTTGCCGTCTTGGTGCGAGGTTTAGACGTTTTTTTCTTCTCTTCCTCCGCTTTCTTCTCCTCGATGGTGATGGTGCGTTGGTTGTCGTATTTCACGCTTTGGACGATCTCCGTCACCATGGTCTTCAGCTCCGTCATGAAGGTGGCGCTGTCGTAGGTGCTTTTCTCAATCATACGTAGGCGCTTCTCCCACTGGCCGGTCAGCTCGGCGGACTTCAGTAGCTCTTGCTGGATGGTTGCGATGAGGTCGATGCCGGTTTGCGTGGCGATGATATTCTTTTTCTCCTTGCGCATGTAGTTGCGTTTGAAGAGTGTTTCGATGATATTGGCCCGCGTGGAAGGTCTGCCGATACCGTTCTCCTTCAGCAGGTCGCGCAGCTCGCCGTCCTCCATCTGCTTGCCTGCCGTCTCCATGGCGCGGAGCAGGGTGGCTTCCGTGTAGGGTTTCGGGGCGGTGGTCCATTTCTCCGCCAGGTCTGGGGTGTGCGGACCATGCTCTCCTTTCGTGAAGGCGGGCAGTGTCTTCTCCTCGTCGTTGGGGGCCTCCTCGTTCTTCTCTTTGTCGTAGATGGCGCGCCAGCCTGGCGAGAGGATCTGCTTACCGTTTGCCTTGAACTCGATGCTTTCTACCTGTCCCATGACGGTGGTGGTGGAGATCTGGCAGTCCGGGTAGAAGTTGGCGATGAATCGTTTCGCCACGAGGTCGTACACCTTCCATTCGTCGGCCGTGAGGTTCGTCGGGTTGACGCCCGTCGGAATGATGGCGTGGTGGTCGGTCACCTTGCTGTTGTCGAACACACGTTTGGTCTTCGGTATCTTATTCGCCAGGACGCTTTGCGTGAGCACTTCGTACCTTGTCATGCCCCGCATGATGTTCGGGATCTTAGGGTATATGTCGTCGCTCAGGTAGGTGTTGTCCACACGAGGGTAGGTGGTGACCTTCTTCTCGTAGAGCGATTGGATCAGTTTCAGGGTCTCCTCGGCGGAGAAGGCATATTTCTTGTTGCACTCCACTTGGAGCGAAGTGAGGTCGAACAACCGTGGGGCGAATTCCACCCCCTTCTTAGTGGTCACGTCGGTGACGGTGAACTCGCTGGTTTGCACCTCTTGGAGGAATTGCCTTCCCTCCTCCTCCGTGGTGAATTTGCCCTTTGTGGCGGCGAAGGTGGTGTCCCGGTAGACAGTCTTCAGCTCCCAGTATTGCTCCGGCTTGAAGTTGACGATCTCCAGGTGCCTCTTCACGACCAAAGCGAGGGTAGGCGTCTGCACCCTTCCGATGGAGAGCACCTGCTTGTTGCCACCGTACTTCATGGTGTAGAGGCGTGTGGCGTTCATGCCAAGGAGCCAGTCGCCTATGGCGCGCATGGCCCCGGCTTCGTATAGTTTGTCGTAGTCCGATTGAGGGTGGAGGTTATTGAAGCCCTCCTTGAGCGCCTCCTCTGTCAGGGAGGAGGTCCAGAGCCGTTTGACGGGGCATTTGCATCCCGCCATCTGCATCACCCATCGTTGGATGAGTTCGCCCTCTTGCCCGGCATCCCCGCAGTTGATGATCTCCTCCGCGTTCTTGATGAGACCTTCGATGATGTGGAACTGCTTGATGGAGCCCTCGTCGTTGATGAGTTTGATGCCGAACTTTTTGGGAATCATCGGCAGGCTATAGATGTCCCACCGTTTCCATGCTGGGTTGTATTCGTGGGGTTCCTTCAGGGTGCAGAGGTGGCCGAATACCCAGGTGACCTGGTATCCGTTCCCTTCAATGTAACCGTCTCGGCGGGTGGTAGCCCCCAAAACGGCCGCTATATCCCTTGCCACGCTGGGTTTCTCCGCGATGCAAACCTTCATTTTCTCGTCTTTTCGTAGAACATGGTCGTCTCATTTGTCTTGCTCCTCGAGGCGCCGCTGTATATCATTTCCTTGAGCATTAGCTTGTTGTCCTTCAATTCGTACTTGTATCGTTTCGGGAAGGTAATGCTTGCGAGCCGTTCGTCGTTGGCGATGTATCTGTATTCGATGGCGGAGGTGTCCGTCAACTCCTTGCCCCCCATTTGGACGGGCGAGAAGCAGATGCTATCCCCTATGATGCTGTAGTTGCCCAGGGTGGAGATGATTTCAGCGTCCTCGACAACATAATCTTCCTGATAGGTTGAATCCTCGTTGAGGAAGAGGGTTGTGCTCTTGGCGGATTCGACACCGCTCTTGATGAGCTCTGCCGGTATGCCGGTGGTGTCCGCTATGGTGAAATCGTAACATTTCCACTCTCCGAAGAGGGAAGAATCGGTACAGGATCCCAAAAGCATGGTCGCCGCGATCCCTATCGAAATAAGCACACGAGAAAGTCTTTTCATTTTTGTTCCTCCTTGTAAAATCATACCACAAAGGTAACGAATGGAGTTTAAATGGACAAGATAAGATGTGCTATATCATGCTTGTTGATCCTCCACTTTCTCCTCGGTTTCGTCTTGGAAGAGCACATTCTTCAGCTTTTGGTACAGGAATGACAGTATCAGCAGGAGAAGTCCGAGCAGGACGAACGTGATGATCTTGCCCAACGAAGGCATGGACCACAAATCCACGGCGATCAACTTGCCGAGCACTAAGCCAAAGGTGCATAGGCTGATGATACGCATGATTTTCATGTGTAGTTTCATGCCAAGGCACATCTGGATGAAGCCTATCACGCCCATGGTGATCGAGAAGACGATGGAGAAGTTGCCGCAACCCATTTGCTTGGTGATGATGTATACCATCGTGACAATCTGTACCATGGCCAGCACGTTGAGGTAGACGGTGAATGTCTTATCCGCTGGTTTACGTTTGTAAAAGTCCTTGGCGACCAGACATAGGCAAATGGCTCCCACAATACCGTTTAGCAACAAAAAGATGAATGTTAGGCTTTCGGCGGGTAAATCCACAAAGCATATGCTCAGCGGGAGCGATAGGATTGCCAAGCTCATCATGGTCACGTAGCAACTCGTATGTTTTTCGTACGAGAACCTGCGCTTGAAACAGTAGCATAACAGCAGGAGCATGGCCGATGTGAATAGTCCGATCGAAGCCACGCTCAAATCGTCTGATTCAATCGAAACCCGCAGTTCTACGATGGTGGACATGTAAGCCGTCAGAGCCGCCGCGATGTAGAAGAACGGATTGAATATCTTGTAGTTCAATAGCTGCGATTGGTTGGATATATCCTTGTACTTCTCCATCAACAGGGCCATCAAGAGGTAGGCGATCGATGTGGTTATGTTAGCCGCGAAATATTGGTTCGCGAAGAGCCTTGGCGTCATCGTCGAGTTGTAGTTCGGATCCATGAGGCAAAGGATGAAGCAGACGATCGTCACCAGCAAAAGGCCTAATGCGCCGAACTCGTAGGTGCGTATCTTCGAACGGACATGCAGCCAGTATAACAGCACCATCTCCGCCGCCCATGTCAGGAAAACGACCTTTCCGTCGAATTGTATCGGTATGAACAGCGTGATGAACGTGATGATCAGCGCAAGAGAGTATTCCTTCAGGAAGTTATGTCCGACCTTGCGCATCCAAATGTGGATGCCTATGTTGACCAGTGCGGTGAACAGGCATAGTAACGCGCTAGGCTGAATTATCCAATCGTATAGTTGGTTCGCATCCATTTGGTAGAGCAGGTACTGGCCTAACGAGAAATAGGTGATGTTGTTGGATAGGATGGCGGACATCAGTGCTTTCGGCATCTTCTCCGTGCTCTGGAACTTCAGTATGTAATATATCGGCAGTTGGAATATGAGGTAATAGATGCTGAAAAAGAGAAGCATCGTCGTCTCATGTCCGGATATGTTCGCGACGAGGAGAATCGAGATGGTTGTCGTCGCCACGAAGGTTAGGATCGGCAACTCGCTCCATTTCTTGTACATGGCGAGTGCGAACATGCCTATGTTCAATATTAAAATGTAGGTGAGAAGACCTACCACATTCCCGTCACTTCCTCTGACGATGAAGGGAGCCAGGAATCCGCCTATCAGGGCGATGATGGCCAATTCACGCCGGTCGTATAGAATCGATAGTGTGACCATGAGCAGTGTGGTGACCAAGAGGATGGCGAATGCGACCGGTTGGGTGTAGAGTCCGTAGTAATGGTAGGCGATCACGTCTGTCAGGAAGAAGACTGCGAAGCATCCTCCCACAAGCAGGGAACTGAATGTGCGGTATTTCTCCCGTAGTTTGTGCCCGATGGCGAACAAACCCGCACCGATGCCGAATCCTAAGACCGTCCGCATGGTCTCGTTGATCCAGTTCTTGTCTATCGCGTATTTCACAAAGAATCCGATGCCTATGACGAATATCAGGATACCAATCTTTCCGAAGAGGTTCTCTCCGATGAATTGCTCGTAGTTCGTCTTCTTTCCTTCCTTCTGCGGTGTCGTAGAAGATATTGGCTTGCTCAAATCGAACGGTTTGTTCTTTGTGATGCTTGATTGAGGGGCGACTGTCGCTTTGGCGATGGGTTGCTCCGTCTTGTTGTTTCCTCCGATAGGTTGTTGGAGAGGTGTGGAAGCGGGATTCTTCGGCGCTTCCGTCTTCATGGTGATAGGCTCGGCCTTTGGCTCAGGAGTTGTCTGCTTGATCTCCTCCGTCGGCTTCACCTCTACGTTTTGTGGAATGGTTTTTTCTACATCGTTGATTTGTTCGACCGTTTCGGTTTTCGGTGTTGGTTCAACTGGTTCCGGCTTCTTGATCGGTTCAACCTTTTCTGTGACAGGGGACGTCTGAGTTGTCGGTTTCTCCTTGACGGTGTCCTCTGGGCGGTTGGTCCCTACAGGTGCGCTTCCCGCTTTTAGCTGAGCCACCGTTTCGTTCAGTTTCTTGATCATTTTACGGTTCTCTTCTACCGTCTCCAATATCCGTTGGAATTTGATGCTGAACCCGGCCAGCTTGGATTGTATGACTACTGCCGCTATGACTATTGCGACTATAATTAAGAATGTCTCCATAATGTTGCTTTTGTGTTATAGACTATGTTATGTTTGGATTTCTAACCCATATTTTCAAAGATAATAAATTTTGGTTCCTAATGCGATGCTTTTGTGTGAAAAAATCCTATTTTTCCTTCTCCATTAACAGAGATTAACGGAAGATTTTCCCGCCATGGATTTATTGACTGGATAAGGATGATGATTTTTGGATCCGCTTTAAATCTTCCGGTTTAAGGCACGGAAAACCTTACGGGGAAAAGAGCTTGCGGAGTTAGATGCGAATTTATCGTATTGGCAATAGTTGTAAATAGTAAATGGTTAAATAGTTAAATAGTAAATACCATATGTTTTATGCGGTAAATGCCCCCGCTATGGTTTTAAGACGAAACTTCCCTCCTTGGGGTTGCTGTGACTATGAATTTTTGTATTTTTGCGATACATTGGGCGGAAGGGCCTGATGTGTGGAATTTAAAGTGTATTGTGTGAAATGAAGACCGCTCTTTTCATAGACAGGGATGGCACGTTGATCGTGGAGCCGCCTGTCACGTATCAAGTGGACAACTTGGAGCAGATGACGTTCCTGCCGGGTGTCCTCCGTAATCTGTATTTCATCCGTAAGAACTGCTCGTTCGAGTTGGTCATGGTGACGAACCAGGACGGTTTGGGCACTGAGGCCTATCCGCAGAAGAACTTCGACTTGGTTCAGTCCAAGATGTTGGAGACGCTGAAGGGGGAGGAGATAGAGTTCGATAAGATATTCATCGATAAATCTTTCCCGGAGGATAACCTCCCGACGCGTAAGCCGGGCACCGCCATGCTGACCAGCTACATGGATGGCTCGTACGATATGGCTCACTCCTACGTGATCGGTGACCGTCTGACGGATGTGATGCTGGCGAAAAACTTAGGCTGTCGTGCCCTTCTGATCGCACCGTCCGTCGAGTCGGCGACGAAGGAGCTGGCGGATGCCCAGTTGACGGAGGCCTGCGCCAAGGTGGTGACGGGTTGGAACCAAATCGCCGAGTTCCTCTTTGCAGGGGAGCGGGTGGCGACTGTGCAGCGCACCACCAAGGAGACTGATATCTTCGTGCAGATCAATTTGGACGGAACTGGCAAGTGCGACATATCCTCTGGCTTAGGTTTCTTCGACCATATGTTGGAGCAAATCGGCAAGCACTCGGGCTGCGACCTGACCGTGAAGGTGAAGGGTGACCTGAATGTGGATGAGCATCATACGATTGAGGATACCGCCATCGCATTGGGTGAGGCGATCCTGAAGGCGCTGGGCGACAAGCGTGGCATCGAACGGTATGGCTATTGCCTGCCGATGGACGATTGCCTCTGCTCCGTGGCGTTGGACTTCGGTGGCCGCCCTTGGCTGGTGTGGGATGCGGAGTTCAAGCGTGAGTATGTGGGTGACATGCCTACGGAGATGTTCCTCCACTTCTTCAAGTCGTTGAGCGATTCCGCCCGGATGAACCTCAACATCAAGGCGGAGGGTGAGAACGAGCACCATAAGATCGAGGGTATATTCAAGGCTTTGGCCCGTTCGATCAAGATGGCCATCAAACGGGACATCTATAAGTATGAGTTGCCTTCGACGAAAGGAACGCTGTGAGAATTAAGAATTATGAATTATGAATTGGGGGCGGACTTTCGTGGAGAGACAGGAAAAATATTGAGTGAAGTAAATATTGTGTGAAGTGCGGAAGATTGTGCCGAAAAAAATGTAACTTCGCGAATGTATGAATATGTCTGGCGCATCCATAGAAGAATATGTGCTTTCGCACATCGACAAGGAGCCGGAGGTGCTCTCTTGGTTGACGAGGGAAACCCATCTGCGCACCTTGAAGCCACGCATGCTTTCCGGACATTTGCAGGGTAGGATGCTGAAGATGTTCTGCTCGATGATGTCGGCGAAGCGGATCTTGGAGATCGGCACATTCACAGGTTATTCCGCCCTCTGCATGGCGGAGGCGCTGCCGGAGGACGGGGAGTTGCATACGTTGGAGATCAATGACGAGATGGAGGAGTTCCTGGACGAGGTGTTCGAGAAGTCCGGGATGGCGGAGAAGATCCATCTGCACATCGGAGACGCATCCCAAATCATCCCTCAGTTGGACGGGCTTTTCGATGTGGTCTTCATGGATGGTAACAAGCGGCACTACTCGGAATATTTCGATGTGGTCTTCCCTAAGTTGAGGCTGGGGGGCTTGTTGATCGCGGACAATACTTTGTGGGATGGTCATGTGCTGGAGGATTCGAAAGACGCACAGACCGTCGGCATTCAGAAGTTTAATGACAAGGTGCTTTCCGACGACCGTGTCGAGCGAGTAATCGTTCCCGTACGCGACGGAATGACACTGATAAGAAAGATAAAGCAATGAGAAGGATTTTGTGGTGGGTTATCTCCCTTGTGGCATTGAGTGTGTTGTCCGCATCATGTAAGGATGACGAGGATTTGTCTACTAATCAAATCGAGAAAGTGCGCAAAAACAAGGAGGACGGTGAGGCTTACTTGAAGGAAAAACGTTCGCAAGAGGACGTGAAGGAGGACCCGACCGGTCTGTTGTACACTGTCGTGACGGAGGGCGCAGGTGAGAGACCTTCCTTGAAGGACACTGTCACCCTCACCTATACGGGAAAGACCATCAGGGATTCTGTCTTTATCTCGAAGACGGAGACCTTGGCGGTGGTCGATTTGGACGAGGGTTTACGGATCGGTGTCCGTCACATGAAGGAGGGATCCAATTATCATCTGTTTATTCCTTACTATCTGATGTACGGCGCAACGAGCAATGCGTTTACCTATGGAGGAAAAACGGTTACTGTCTTAGGGTATTCCACTCTAGTGTACGACATGACGTTGGACACTGTCATTAAGGTTGAATAGTAATATTATAATTCATAATAGATTATGTTGACGTTGAAGGTTATTACGGAGAATCCTGAGGAGGTTGTCCGTAAGTTGGCAAAAAAACATTTCGAGGCGAAAGACCTCATCGCGAAGATACTTGAGTTGGACAAGGTGAGACGTTCCTCTCAGGCGCAGTTGGATACCACATTGGCTGAAATCAATTCGCTCTCCAAGAGCGTGGGCTCCCTGATGAAGGAGGGCAAGAAGGCCGAGGCGGAGGACGTTAAGGCTAAGGTGGCTTCCTTGAAGGAGACCACTAAGACTTTGCAGGAGAGCATGGACAAATCCCAAGAGGAGATCAACACTATCTTATATACCATCCCGAACATGCCTTACGACGATGTTCCTGAGGGCAAGACCGCTGAGGACAACGTGGTGGAGAAGATGGGGAACGAGATCCCTAACTTGGGTAAGGACGCATTGCCTCACTGGGAGTTGGCGAAGAAGTATGACCTGATCGATTTCGAGTTGGGCGTGAAGATCTCTGGCGCTGGATTCCCTGTCTACAAAGGCTATGGCGCAAGGTTGCAACGTGCGCTCATCAACTTCTTCCTGGACGAGGCGCGCAATGCGGGCTACTTGGAGATTATGCCTCCGACTGTCGTTAACCAGGCTTCCGGCTACGGAACGGGCCAATTGCCTGACAAGGAGGGCCAGATGTACCATTGCGAGGTGGATGACCTCTATCTGATCCCTACCGCTGAGGTGCCTGTCACGAACATCTACCGTGACGTCATCTTGGACGAGAAGGATCTCCCTATAAAGAATTGCGCCTATACGCAGTGCTTCCGCCGTGAGGCTGGTTCTTACGGAAAGGATGTGCGCGGATTGAACCGTCTGCACGAGTTCTCCAAGATCGAGATCGTGCGCATCGATACGCCTGAGCACTCGAAGGAGTCGCACAAGGAGATGCTGGCCCATGTGGAGGGCTTGCTCAAGAAGTTGGAACTCCCTTACCGTATCTTGCACTTGTGCGGTGGCGACATGAGTTTCACCGCTGCCACTTGCTACGACTTTGAGGTCTTCTCTGCCGCACAAAAACGCTGGTTGGAGGTCTCTTCCGTATCTAATTTCGATACCTACCAGGCGAACCGCCTGAAGTGCCGCTACAAGGGCGCGGATAAGAAGACGCAGCTTTGCCACACGTTGAACGGTAGCGCTTTGGCCCTGCCTCGTATCGTGGCGGCACTCTTGGAGAACAACCAAACCCCTGAGGGCATCAAGATCCCTAAGGTGTTGATTCCTTATATGGGTTGCGATATGATAAAATAAGCCTTGAGGCTCGTTCGAATTAAGAATTAAGAATTTTGAATTATGAATCCGGTTTGTAGAGACGCAAGATTTTGCGTCTCTACCTTCCCCACATCTTGCGTCTCTACCTTTCCTCGTGAGGGGTGTTCGATGTGATGTTCCATTGATCCCTCTTTCATCCGTCATCCCCTAAAATCGACATCCTTTTGACAGAAAAACATCCTTGTGTATTTATTCCCCAATAATGCAAAATATAATCGCCCATTTTAGTTTTCAACCAAAGTTCATGTTTTAGTCAAGAACGGAACGTTATGCCCGACAAACCGCCGAAAAGAACCGAGAAACGTAGTGAAATATGGGGTTTCCGCCGTGTTTTTGTGCTATTGAAGATAACCTACGTATGGAAAAAAGAAGTACTTTTATGCGTGAAAAGTATAAATCAAACATCGCTTATGGTAACGAGATATGCAAAAAGAATCGTGGCATTATTTCTCCTATGTGGGAGTATGGCCGGCAACGCTGCCGTTCGGATGAACGAAGTGATGCCTTGTAATTTGTCGACTATGATGAACACCGACAATTACAATTTTTCGGGCTACATCGAATTTACGGACGATCAGCAACAAAGTGTTAATTTGAGGGGTTACACCCTGGTCCATTACAAGAAGACCTCAAAAAAGTATACTGAAAAGTGGACTTGGCATATCCAGAGTGATTTTATGGTGGATGCCAACAACTATGCGCTGATGTGGTTCGACGAGAGTGAACAGTCCAAACATGCGCCTTACAAACTCGATGCCGATGGTGGTTACCTCTTGCTGAAGAACGGTAACACGCTGGTCGACTCAATCGCCTACGGTGCACAAACCGCTCACATATCGTTCGGACGTTATGGGAACGAAACCGGTTATATGGAGCCTACTCCTGGAGCGGCAAACACTACCGCGTATGCCCAATTGACCCGATGCCAAGCTCCTGAGTTCAGCGAGAAGGGTGGATTGAAACACGGAAATGTAAACCTGCAATTGAGTTGTGCGACAGCAGGCGCTACGATACGTTACACGACCGATGGTAGCGAGCCTACGAAACAGAGCAACGTCTATAACTCTTCCATCAACATCAACGGTAATACTAGTGTACGCGCGAAAGCCTTCGCCGAGGGCATGTTGCCAAGCGCGATCGCGACCCACTCCTACATCTATGCCGATAATGACCACAACGGTTGCGGTGGCGTTACCATTCCTGTGGTATCCCTCACCGTGGAGGACCGTTACTTTAACGACAATACCATTGGTATGTATGTGACGGGTTCGAATGGTAAGCAAGGTGATAAAACTTGTACCATGATGCGGGCCAACTACAACAATGACTGGTCCCGCCCAGTCACTTTCGAATACTTCGTCGACGGACAACAAGTGCTGTCGCAGGAGTTGGAGGCGGCCATCGAAGGCGGATGCTCTAGGACATACACCGTGAGGTCGCTTTCGCTGAAAGCCTCGAAGAAGACGGGTGCGGATCTGGTCAACTACCGTTTCTTCGGTACAAAACCTGATCTCTACACCCAGACCATTTATTTGAGGAACGGAGGCCAAGGCGCTGACGCTGGCATGTTTGGCGGTGGATTCGACTTTGGTGGCGGTTTCGGCGGTGACTTTGGTGGCGGTTTTGGACAAGGTGGTATGCAAGGTGGTATGCAAGGTGGACAACAGGGAGGACAGCAAAACGGACAAAAAACCGACAAGGTGAAGTTCAGAGACGCACTGATGCAGGCCTATTGCACCAATATGAACATCGACTACCAGGCTTACCAGCCTGTGGCCTATTACCTCAATGGAGAATACTTGGGCTTGATGGCCTTGATGGAGCGTACCAATGCGAGCTACGTAAAGGCGAACCATGGTGTCGACGACGAAAATCTGGATTTGGTTACCCTCTCGGACCAAAAGGGTATCGGCATCTCGAAGGGAACCCTCGACGCCTACAATGAATTGGTGTCGTATCTGGAGAGTACGAACAGTTCAACCCATGAGTTCTATGCCGGCGCCTGCAAGCGTATGGACATGGACGAATATTTGGAATACCAAGTCTTCCAACAGTTCATCTGCAATGCCGATTGGCCGGGTAACAATACAAAAATCTGGAGAGAAAGGAAAGACGGCTCCCGCTTCCGTTGGATTGTCTTCGATACGGATTATGGTTGCGGACACGACGGAGCACTGAACAGCGCAAGTGACATGATCACCTACTGTAGGGGTGAGGGTAAAACGAACTGGGGTAACAACAAACCATGGATGACCGTCATATTCAAGCACTTGAGCGATAATCCGGAATTCGCGAAAAAGTTCACGACCAAATACCTTTGCCACTTGTCGACCACCTTCACGGAGGATCGTATCCGTTTCGTATACGATAGCATCACTAGCCTTGTGAAGGCTGAATATTGTGCCGACATGGGCAAGGATTCGAAAGAGGCCGCCAATACGATGCTGACTTTCTTGTTGGAAAGACCGGCGAACATCTTGCAACACCTTCAAACTTACGCGGGAACTGGCGCCGCTGTCGATTTTGAGCTGAAGTCGAGTGTCAAAGGCGCACACTTCACGATAAACGGAGAAACCGTAACTGGATTCAAAGGCAAGTATTTGGCCGGATTCGCTACCGATTTCATGGCTTACCCACCTGTAGGCTACAAATTCGACCATTGGGAGATCCAGAACGGGTTTGATGAGACCGGGAAGAAGGAGAGTTGTTCGACAAACCTGCCTGGCGAACTGAGCGGCTCGCTCACAGGCTCTTGTACCATTACCGCAGTCTTTACGCCAAGCAATTACGACTATACACTTGTCATCAACGAGTTGTGCGCTAGCAGCGACAGGAACTCGGGCAATGCGGACGACTACGGTAAATACCCTGACTGGATTGAGGTCTACAACTACGGAAGTGAACCTTTCGACTTGGCGGGACTCTCTTTCTCGGACAAAGTGAACAACTTGCAACTTAGCCCGATTGCCTATGGATACAAGTCGACCATAGTGGAGAGCAAACAACGTGTTTTGGTTTGGGCGAACAGTGACCCTGTCGATGGTCCTCTCTACCTCAACTTTAACATGAATGTGGACAAGTCGAAGACCATCTATTTGAGCAACGCTTCCGACGAAATCATATCGGAAGCCTCTTATGATCCGCACGATACCAACGAATCGTATGGTTTCCAGACTGACAATGATGGCGAATGGATATTGTACGGCGTTTGTGACAAGATCACAGCCACTCCGGGCAAGGCGAACGGAGGTATCACGTGCAGGGGCACTGGCTTGACTGACACTGAAGTCTCTGAGTCAT
Organism: Paludibacteraceae bacterium; assembly: GCA_017962085.1. Taxonomy (GTDB): domain Bacteria; phylum Bacteroidota; class Bacteroidia; order Bacteroidales; family Paludibacteraceae; genus UBA1181. The sequence goes on along the minus strand of JAGCWA010000016.1, from coordinate 144,007 downwards.
CACTGTCAATGTACCCTAATCCTACTTCCTGCGGGGTGACCATAACCTCGAAATCATTGATCGCCAATGTCTCTATCCTCGATGTCAATGGTAGAACATTATTGGAATATGCTCCTGAAAAGGAAGAAATCAGCATCGATTTGAGCGCAATCCCTCAAGGTCTCTACATCGTTCGCATTGAGTGCGAAGAGGGTGTGTTCAATGAGAAACTGATCAAGCAGTAGTTTTTTGATTGCAAATAAGGTAATGAGAGGATGTGTCGGCAACGGCGCATCCTCTTGCTTTTTATGCTGCCCGATAAATCTGCCTTGCCTGTCGTGACGTTTTATTGTGGCGCTAATTGAATGATTTTTGTGATGGATGATATTGTGTAATATTCTGTTTGTTAGGTTTTTATGTCTATTATGGCTTGGTGCGTCGCATAATCGAAGAACTCCTCGTTTCCCCCTCTTCTTTTTGTCTCGAAAAAATCTTATTTTTGTTTGTTGTAAAATAGAGTTGATTTATGACTACATTCTTCCCTTCCGAATGGACGATGCAGAGCGGTGTGATGATCACATGGCCGCATGAGGATACTGATTGGGCTTACATGCTGGACGAGGCGGTGGCCTGTTTCGTGGAGATTGCCCGTGAGATCTCGAAGCGGGAACGCCTGCTAATCGTCTGCCGGAACGAACAATCTGTTCGTAAGGATTTGGGTGAGGTGATGAACCCTAACATCCGTTTCCGTGAGTTGCCGACCAATGACACGTGGGCGCGCGATCACGGACCGATCACTGTCTTCGTGGATGGTTCGCCCTATCTCTATGATTTCCAGTTTAATGGGTGGGGACTGAAGTTCCCGGCTAATTATGATAACCAGATTACGAAGAGCCTCTACCTCTCCCGCACCTTCTCCCCGAAGGTGGGCTATATGAGCCTTCTCTACTATGTCTTGGAGGGTGGAAGCATCGAGTCGGACGGGGCGGGTACGCTCATGACGACCTCCCAATGTCTGCTCTCGCCTAACCGCAACGAACACCTGACGCAGCCTCAGGTGGAGGAGTTCCTGAAGAGCTCGTTCGGCGTGGAGCGTGTGCTGTGGATCAACCACGGCTATCTGGCGGGAGACGATACGGACAGCCATGTGGATACGTTGGCGCGCTTCTGCGACGTGGACACGATCGCCTATGTGCAATGTGATGATAAGACGGACGAGCATTACGCCTCACTGAAACTGATGGAGCGTGAGCTGAAATCGTTCAAGACGCTGGAGGGAAACCCTTACCGCCTGATCCCTTTGCCGATGGCGGATGCCCGCTATGAAGGGGAACAACGCTTGCCGGCCACCTACGCTAATTTCTTGATCGTGAACGGGGCTGTATTGGTGCCGACCTACCGCTCGCCGAAGGATGAACTGGCTTTGTCCGCCTTGCGTGAGGCTTTCCCGGACCGTGAGGTGGTGGGCGTGGACTGCTCCGCACTGATTCATCAGCATGGCTCCCTGCATTGCGTGACGATGCAGCTGCCTTATTATGTATTGGAAGATTAATTGATTGATTATAAATTTAATAGAATATGAAAGTTGGATTGGTTCAGCAGTGTTGTTCGTCGGATGTGAGGGCGAACGTGGAGAAACTGAAACGCAACGTCACGGAATGTGTGAAGAAGGGCGCCGAACTGGTGGTCTTGCAGGAGTTGCACAACTCGCTCTATTTCTGCCAGACGGAGGATGTCTCATGCTTCGATTTGGCGGAGACGATCCCTGGCCCCTCCACGGAGGAGTTCTCGGCCTTGGCGAAGTCCCTGCATGTGGTCATCGTGCTTTCCCTCTTCGAGAAGCGCGCCGTGGGCCTTTACCATAACACGGCCGTGGTGATCGACAGCGACGGAAGCATCGCGGGGAAGTACCGCAAGATGCATATCCCTGATGATCCAGCCTATTACGAGAAGTTCTATTTCACGCCAGGTGACTTAGGCTTCCATCCTATACGGACCAGCGTGGGCAACTTGGGTGTGATGGTCTGCTGGGACCAATGGTACCCCGAGGCTGCCCGTCTGATGGCGCTCGCCGGTGCGGACCTGCTGATTTACCCGACCGCCATAGGGTGGGAGAGTACGGATACGCCTGACGAGAAGGAACGTCAGCTGAACGCTTGGATGACCGTGCAGCGTGGCCATGCCGTGGCGAATGGCTTGCCTGTCGTGACGGTGAACCGCTACGGATTCGAACCGGACCCTTCCGGGGTGACGAACGGTATACAGTTCTGGGGCAATAGCTTTGTGGCTGGTCCTCAGGGCGAACTGTTGGCCCATTTGCCTGCCGACTCGGAGGAGAATAGGGTGGTGGAGGTCTCCATGACCCGCTCGGAGGATGTGCGCAGGATCTGGCCTTTCTTGCGTGACCGACGCATCGAGTATTTCGACGAATTGGCCAAACGCTTTCGTGATTGAGCCTATTTAAGTGTTTAAATGTTAGTTGTTTATTAGTAGAAAAAATTATGGATTTGAAACGGACAAAACTGATTACGATGGGACTCCTACTCTGTTCGGGGACTCTCTTTGCGCAGACGACGAAGGAGTTTATGATGGATCATATCGAGTACACGGCGGGCAACTACACGTCGTACCCTACCACATTCCCGAAGCAGACGGCTGCCCCGAAGGGCTATGAACCCTTCTACATCAGCCATTATGGTAGGCATGGCTCCCGTTACCACCATACGGCGGCGGACTATCGTAATCTCTATGAGATGTTCGCCAAGGCGGATTCCGCCAATGCCCTCACGGCTAAAGGAAAGAGTGTCAAGGCTCGTTTCGAGACGATGTACCAGCGCTATTATGACCGGGCTGGTGACCTGACGACGAAGGGCGTGGCGCAGCATCGGGGCATCGCGGATAGGATGTTCCACTCCTTCCCGCAGGTCTTTAAGAAGAACTCGGTGATCGAGGTGAAGGTCTCCACGTCCGTGCGTTGCGTGATGAGCATGTCCGCCTTCTGCCAGGAGCTGAAGGCGTTGCAGCCCTCGTTGGATATCCGTGCGGAGTCCAGCAAACGCCTGATGTATTACATCTCCAACGATCCGATGGAGGATAAGAACCGTCGCTTGGCGGACACGGCTTGGTCGAAGCCTTTCGGCGACCTTCACTACCGCCTGATCCACCCTTCCCGCATGGTGAACCAACTCTTCAAGGATATGGATTATGTGGCGAAGAACATTGACACGATAGCCTTCATGCGCAAGTTCTACGAGGTGAAGAACAGCTTGGTCTGCGATGACTCGGACATCAATTTCGACGATGTGTGGACGAAGGAGGAGATGTACAACAACTGGGTGGTGCAGAACGCTTGGTGGTACGGGGCTTATGGTCCATGTCCGCTGACCCAGAACAAGAGCCGTTTCTTCGCGAAGGATCTGCTGAATATCATGGTCGACGAGGCGGACATCGCCATTCAGAGCGGTGCGGTGCAGGCGAACCTGCGCTTCGGCCACGACATCGCCATCCTGCCATTGACCGCCCTGATGGAGCTGCAGGGATGCCGCGACCAGGTGACCAATGTGGACTCGATCATGAACTATTGGACGGAGTTCCGCATCATCCCTATGGCGGCGAACGTCCAGATGATTTTCTATCGCTCTAAGAAGTCTCCCGATGTCTTGGTGAAAATCATGCTTAACGAGCGGGAAGTGGATCTTCCGTTGAAGAGCGATGTGGCCCCTTACTACAAGTGGGACGAGGTGCGGAATTACTACAAGAATTTGCTGAAATGAGGTTCGTTTTTTGGACTTCATCGATAAATTTTTCGCGGAAATCTTCTTATATTTGCACCCTATGCGGATAGCCCAGAAAGGAGGCTTCGCATATTGACTTTTAGTGTGAAACGAATAAGTTTTAGATATGATAAAGAGAATGTTTTTGGGGGCTTCCTTGCTTCTGGCGGCGGGTTCGGTTGGTGCGTATGATTATTCATCCTACCAGGATGGGTTTCCGACGGAGGATTATCGTACTGCATTCAATATGGGCTTGAAATTCTTTGGCGGCCAGCGTTGTGGTGACAGCCATAACTGGATGTTGGTGGACAACCCGAAAGTTTCCACGAAAGCTTGCCACATGAAGGATGGAAAGGGTTCCGTCAATGGCGGCGGTAATGGCAACTACGACTTGACGGGTGGTTGGCATGATTGTGGCGACCACATCAAGGTGGGCACGACGATGGGCTCTTCCTGTATCTTCCTGCTCGTGGCGTACGATTTGTGGCCACAGGCTTTCCAAGACAATTACGACGAGGCGTATGGTGCGCCGAATGGAATAGCGGACGTGTTGGACGAGGCTAAATATGCCACGGATTACTTCATGAAGTGTTTCCCGGACGATAACACGTTCGTCTACTACGTGGGTTCTCCGGCTGACCATAATGTCTGGTGTACCTCCTCGAAACAATCCACCCTCCCTGTGGACCAAGGTGGTGACCCGCGTCCTGTGTGGACGACGAACAACTCGGGTGGACCTCAGGCCGCCAATTGTGCTTCCGCACTTGCCTTGATGTCCATGAAATATCCTGATCAGTCTTACAAGGAGCAGTGCAAGGCTGCGGCCATCAAGGCGTATGCCTTCGCGAAGAAAAATCAATCGCAGCAGGCGGCTATCCCGAATTTCTATGCCAGCCCGAACACGGAGTGGACGGACGAGCTTGCCCTTGCCGCTATGATGCTTTATCGATTGACAGGTGAGGCTTCCTACAAGAAAGATGCCTTGGGTTACCTGCAGGGCAAGTGGGAGTCTAACTACCCGCTGGCGTGGGATACGATGGCGGATTTCGCGTATTACTATATCGTGAAGGATGATGAGGGTGCGAACAATGGCCAGGGCGGTTATTTCCGTGACCACATGGACAAGAATGTCACTAAGCATCTTGCGAACGGTTCTGCCGATCGGAATGGTTTCCCTTATGTGCAGGGACAAATGTGGGGTACGAACAAGTTGGCTTGTGGCGCGGCTGCCGCATCTTCCTTGCTGGTGAAGCTGGCGGAGGATGAGGTGGTCTCCCCTTCGGTGAATACCCGGAATGCGAAAAACTTCATCACCCGCGTGGTGGATTATGTCTTGGGTGTGAATGAGTTCAATCATCCATTCCTGCATGGTTTCAAGGGAGACATGACTTTTAGGATCCATCATCGTAATGCGATGGGAAGGGATGACAACCCTCCTACAGATGAGAAGAATCGTAGCGACTTCATGTTCGCGAGCGGTGGTGTGATCGGTGGTCCTTCCGGTACGGGACAGTTCTCGAACATCATTGAGGGCGGCTCATCCTACACGGAGACGGAGGGCGGTTGCGACTACAATGCGCCGTTCGTATTCGCCATGGCTCGTATGATGGCGGAGAAGGATCCTTCCTCGTTCGGTACGGGTACGCCTGCTGTCTTGACGGACCACTCCTACATGGTTTACCCTACCGACTTCTCCGACTACCTGGTGATTGACCAAATCACGTACGGTGGTGCGGATGTGACGGCCGACCTGATCACGTTGGACGGCCGTGTTGTGAAGCATATCGATGTGAAGAACGTGAGGGAAGTGATGGAGACGGGCGATGTGGCTTCCGGCGTCTACCTCATGCGTGTCTGCAATGGGGAGCAATCGGTAGGCTACAAGTTGATTAAGAGATGATTGTGATTTTTTATTCACCTAATTCGTTGAATTAAAGATATGAAGATATTGAAGTATGGAAGTTCCACGTTGACTTCCGCCGCAAAGATAAAGGAGGTGGCTAAACAAGTGGCCGCCGAGAAGGGTAACATCGTTGTCCTCTCCTCCATCAACGGTTCTCGCGAGGCGTTGCAGGAGGTGGCGGACTATCTCTACATGAAGAATGTCGATGGTGCCATGGAGCTGATGAACAACATGGAGCTCCAGTATGCGAAACTGGTCGATGACCTCTTCCCTGAAGCGAAGAAGAACGCGGAGATGAAGAAGATTGTCGAGTCATACTCCTCGGTCATCCGTGAGACGGCGAAGGAACTCTTTACGAAATATGAGGAGAAGATCATCATCGCGCAGGGCGAGTTGTTGATCTCCGAATTGTTCGTCTCCTATTTGAACACATTGGGCGTCAAGGCGGTCCACCTGAATTCGTTGGATTTCATGAAGACGGACAAGAATGACGAGCCGGACGCTAAGTTCATCAAAGAGTCGCTCTCAAAACTGATGGAGGAGAACAAGTCGGCGGACACCTTCGTCACGGAAGGTTTTATCTGCCGCAACGCTTATGGCGAGGTGGAGAACTTCGGCGTGGGGGGAAGCGATTATTCCGCTACGCTGATCGGTGTCGCTGCTCAAGCGCAGGAGGTGATCCTCTGGAGCGACACGTATGGCATCTATGACAGTGACCCTGCTATCGTCCAGAATGCCCGTCCGGTGAAGTCCCTGACGTTCGACGAGACCGCTGAGCTCTCCTATTTCTTGGACAGGGTGATCCATCCGATGTCCATCCTTCCTGCCAAGTTGGCCAATATGCCTATCCGCCTGAAGAATGTGATGTCGCCTGATAGCGAGGGGACGCTCGTCTCTTCCGAGATGCCGAATGGTCAGGTGAAGGCGATCGCTGCCAAGGATGGCATCACGATGATTAAGATTAAGTCTGTCCGCATGCTCTTGGCGCACGGATTCCTGCGCCGCGTCTTCGAGGTGTTCGAGGGGCATAAGACGGCCATAGATATGATCACCACCTCCGAGATTGGTGTCTCGGTGACCATCGATAACGACAAGTATCTGGAGGAGATCGTGAATGACCTGAAGACCTTCGGTACCGTCACGGTGAGCAAGGGCATGACGATCGTATGCGTCGTGGGCGATATGCGTTGCGGAGAAGGCGCTTCGAACAAGGTGCTGGATGCGCTCAAGGAGTTGCCTGTGCAGATGATCTCTTACGGAGGAAGTCTGCAGAACATATCGATCTTGGTCGATGGAAAAGACAAAAAGATGGCTTTGAATCAATTGAACAATAAATTATTTTAAATGGCAAACGTAGTTAAGGGGAACTTCCCCATCGATAAATTTAGGGACGTTGAGACTCCCTTCTATTATTACGATGTTGATGTGTTGAACAGGACGTTGGACTTGGTGAAGAAGGAGTCGGAGGCGAATCATGCCATTGTGCATTACGCTATAAAGGCCAATGCGAATCCTAAGGTGTTGAAAATCATCGCCCAGAAGGGTTTGGGAGCCGATTGCGTGAGCGGTAATGAGGTGAAGGCCGCCATCGAGTCCGGTTTCCCGGCCTCCCGTATCGTCTTCGCCGGCGTGGGTAAGACGGACCCTGAGATAAACCTTGCGTTGGACAATGATATCTTCTGCTTTAACGCTGAGTCTATTCCTGAATTGGAGGTGATCAACGAATTGGCGGGCAAGAAGGGCAAGGTGGCGAACGTGGAGCTCCGCGTGAATCCTAACGTGGATGCGCACACGCACCATTACATCACGACGGGCTTGAACGAGAACAAGTTCGGTTTCAACATGGATGACTTGGCCGACGTGGTGAAGATGTTCGATTCGTTGAAGAACTTGAAGCTGATAGGCTTGCATTTCCATATCGGTTCGCAGATCACGGACCTTAGCTCATACGAGCATCTCTGCGTGAAAATCAACGAGTTGCAGGACACGATGGAGGCTATGGGCGTTCGTCTGGCGAACATCAACATCGGTGGCGGTTTGGGCATCAACTATGAGCATCCGAACCACATGCCTATCGCTGATTTCGAGGCCTATTTCCGCCTCTTCTCCAAATACCTGAAGCTGCGTCCGGGACAGCAGTTGCATTGCGAGCCGGGTCGTTCCATCGTGGCGCAGTGCGGTAGCCTGATCACCAAGGTGACTTACGTGAAGAAGGGCAAGGAGAAGCAGTTCGCCATCGTGGACGCGGGCATGACCGACCTGATCCGTCCGGCGTTGTACCAGGCTTACCACCGTATCGAGAACATCTCTTCGGATGCGGAGGAGGAGAAGTATGACGTGGTGGGTCCTATCTGCGAGTCGTCGGATGTATTCGACAAGGATGTCCTGTTGAACGGAACGAAACGCGGTGATTACCTGGCGATCCGTTCGGCTGGTGCATACGGCGAGATCATGGCGTCGGGTTACAACCTGAGACGTTTGCCGAAAGGCTACCTCTCTACCGAATTCTAAGTCTTCGGACTTGCTATAAGTATGTGTTAATGTGGGGGTTATCCCCGTAAAAGATAGCGAAAATGGAAGATTATTTGTTGCGTGTGGCTGAATACAAGGAGTATGTGTGGGTGTTGCTGGGCGTTTTCCTATTCGCACTGGTGTTACAACTCTATTTCTATTTCAGGTATTATAGCGGAATCTTCCGTTTCAAGAATAGGATAGACAAGAACGATGTGCGGCTCTCCACCAATAAACCAGCGGTGTCAGTCATTATTTGCGCGAGGAACGAATCGGAGAACCTGGCCCGTTTCTTGCCGGCGGTACTGAAACAGAAGTACCCGAAGTTTGAAGTGATCGTGGTCAACGATGGTTCCACGGACGAGAGCACTGACCTCCTGAAGAAGATGACGGAGCAGTATCCTAACCTTTACCAGACCTTCCTGCCGATGGGCGCGAAGTACATGAGCCGTAAGAAAATGTGCGTGACCGTAGGCATCAAGGCAGCTCATTACGACCATCTGCTCTTGATCGATGCGGACTGTGAGCCGGCGAGCGACCAGTGGATCGCCAACATCATGCGCCACTACGCCAGCGGCACCTCCGTTGTGCTGGGCTATACGGGCTACAAGGGTAATAATGGGTTCCTGGACAATATGATCGCCTACGATATGATGTTCGAGGCGATGCGTTTCATGGGATTCGCCCTGCAAAAGAAACCGTACCGGGGCGTGAGCGGAAACCTCTCCTACTCGAAGGAGCTCTTCTTCGCGAAGAAAGGCTTCACCTCCCATCTGATCCTCTCGTATGGCGACGACGACCTGCTGATCCGCGACATCTCCACCAAGCAGAACACTGCGGTGTGTGTGGAGCCGGAGGCCGTCACCTGGTCGCATAGGGATTTGACGATGAATTCGTTCCTTTATCAGCGTGAGAAGCAGATGGAGACCTATGCGGAGTATCTCCCTGCCACGAAGTTCAGGATCAGTTCGGAGATCATCTCCCGCTATATCTTCTATTTATTGGCGCTTGTGTTGCTGGTGATGTTCGCTGTTTGGACTGATTTCATATCGATGGGCATCGTGGCGTTCCTGTTCCTCATCCGCCTCATCACCCAGCTGGTTGTCTTCACGAAGACCTCCAACGCGTTGACGGAGAGGAAGTTCACATTGTCTATCGTGCTGTACGATATCATCTTGCCGCTCATCACGCTCCATGTGCGTACCTTTGGCAAGATCGGTGAGAAGAAAAACGCCATGTGGAAGCAGTAGGCGTATGATAGTTTCGTTTTGAGTATTGTTTCTATGAATACGACAGAAGATAAATTGAAGGCTTTCCAACGCTTGTTGGATGTGATGGACGAGTTGAGGCTGAAGTGCCCTTGGGACAAGAAACAGACGTTCGAGTCGTTGCGCGCGAACACGATCGAGGAGACCTACGAGCTTTGCGACGCGATCATGAAGAAGGACATGAAGGAGATCCGCAAGGAGTTGGGGGATGTGCTGTTGCATATCGTTTTCTATTCCAAGATTGCCTCCGAGACGAACGATTTCGACATCGCGGATGTGTGCAACTCGTTGTGTGATAAGCTGATATTCCGCCATCCTCATGTCTTCGGCGAAGGTGCGGCGAAGACGGCCGGCGAGGTCGAGCAGACGTGGGAACAGATCAAGCGGAAGGAGAAAGATGGTAACAAGAGCGTCCTTTCGGGGGTGCCGGATGCGCTTCCCGCACTGATCAAGTCTTACCGTATTCAGGACAAGGCCCGCAACGTGGGCTTCGACTGGGAAGAGAAGGAGCAGGTGTGGGACAAGGTGAAGGAGGAGTTCGACGAGCTCATGACGGAGGTGAAGCACCTCGACGCCGAGAAGATGGAGGAGGAGTTTGGCGACCTGATGTTCAGCATGGTGAATGCCGCCCGGTTGTATAAGATAAACCCGGAGAACGCATTGGAGAAGTGCAACCAGAAGTTCATCCGCCGCTTCAACTACGTGGAGGAGCAGACCCTGATGAAGGGCAAGGACCTGAAGGAGATGCCTTTGGAGGAGATGGATCGGTACTGGAACGAGGCGAAGAAGAAGGAGAGGGAAGGTAAGAATTAAGAATTAAGAGTTAAGACACGTTTGTTCGACGTAGTCGATTAAGAGTTAGTTGGGCTTGTTCCTATGTTTTGTGGGGGCAAGCCCGATTTTTATAGCGTAATGTATTGTTTTATGGGGTGTAAAAATTAGTTTTTGAGCGAGTCTCCCTTCCCAATCCGCAACGCTCTCAGCCCCGATGGGGCGTTATAGCACAGCCAGGGGTGTAAACCCCTGGAAGGGTGATGGGGTGAGGGGAGAGCCCTGAAGGGGCGACACGGAATTCTTTTATTTATCACCGGTCTGTTTTTGTTTGATTAATCGGGGTGCATAGTGTTTTTTGAAAACTGAAATTTGTTATAGTGGTATGTGAAAAATATTGTACATTTGCCAACGTTCTTCGATCAAGTACTTTTTAGGAAGTGTGAGGGTCAAGGACTATATACATAAGAAAAGGCGTTACTTGACGCTTTGAGCTTGACGGGTAGGAATCTGGCAGTTCTTAAACGTTTGTCAAACATCAAAGCAACAATGAACGTCCATGGGTATGCTATATCCGACAATGTCGTAGATATACATATCAGCGTGGGCTTCTGCGTTGCTCGTTTCGACAAACAGGCGATGCCAGAGCCTCTATCCGTGGGACGAGTAACAAGTGCTGATTCCCACGCTTTTTTTATGCGTATAATTTATTTTGCTAAAATCGTTCAGAATAGGGAATCTACTGAATTATTTATTAAATTGTATATGGGATATTATTATCTGATGGATTCTGTTGACAAAGAACAATCCATATGTCGATACATGGATTTGGGAAATTTATTAACTATGTTTGCAAAGAAAAAATTTTATATTCGTCGCAAAAGAAAAAATGTAGATGCTTATGAAACAAATCTTTTGCCAATAAAAAAAAGATTTGTTTTTAGTCCCGTGGGAGAAAATGTACCTCATCAATGTTGTGATGAAAGGCAAAATGAATTGGATAGGAAAGTTGAAGAATTTAAAGAATTGTCAAATACGCCAATATCTTGTTGGACAGATATAGATGCTGAAGATTATTTACTTTGGTCTAGTTACACAAACAATAAATATGGGGTGCGTATAAAATCAACAATAGACAAGTTCGTGGAGTCTATTGATTGTAATGACTATGATATTTACTGTGGTAAAATTCTTTATAAAAACAGAGAACAAACTGATTCTGCAGGTGATGCTGTGTGGATTAAAACACCTGAGTATAAAGGGGAATCTGAGATTCGGTTCTGTTTTAAGGAGAGGGAAACGCAAAGTGATCGGTCAGAAGGGAAGGATTATCTCCTATTACCTTTCCAACCAAGTGTGATGGTGAAAGAATTACGATTGTCTCCGCATTTGTCAAAGGACGAGTTTGTCATAATGACTGATTTTATATCTGGGCTGGGAATAGAACGAAATATAATAAAAAAATCAGAACTGTGGCTTAAAAAGTGAGTGAAGAAAAAACACATGTGTAATTTGTCCATAATGCTCATGTGCTTTTGTGAAAAGATTTCCGAGAGGTTATGAACTTACATTGATTGTTTAATGCAGATAAATATAAATAGTATGTCAATTCAACAAAATTTCAAACGAAATGTTTTTATTGTATTAGGTTTAGTAATCCATGCTTGCCTTTTTACAAATTATTGTTGTGCTCAGGATATGTCAATCTTGCAACATTCTTTAGATGTAATGGAAAAACGCAGGACGGAAGCATATGAGGAATACAGTAAACTTCAGGTGTTCTTAAGTGATTATCAATATCGATTGAATAATGATGAAGAGACACTTCAGTGGTTTTTGAATTATAAAAATAGTTTATTTCGAACAGTTGAAGGTTTCATGAATTTGGGTGATTATGCAAATGCAAGAAAATATGCTGTTCTATATCGTGGTGAGGTTGCTAATAATTCTGAACTTATTGCAAGAGTGCAAACTGCAAAAGAGTATAAGGAGAAGATAAAATCTATTATGGAAAGCACTCACATGGATTTGCAACAAAAGGAGGATTGGATTCGCAACAATCCATATTGCTTTATTCCGATAAAAAATCTAGGGAATGAGGTGATTGGCGGTAGACTTGGATCTAAAGCCGAATTAGAAGAGCAACGTAGGAGAGAGGAAAAACTGCGATTAGAAATGCAATTGGAAGAAAAACGGAAAAGTGATTTAACTGTGAAATTGGAAAAGTCTAGAATTCGTCAGATGGAGAACCCTTTTGATGGATTTGATTATGCTATCTATGGAAGGATTATTGATAATCCTCCTGTGGAAAAGAGACATGCTCACAATATATATGTGACAAAAGTGGCTATGTCATCCGAAGAAACAAGAATTGAATTAGAGTTCCATTATGTTGACAAACGTCCCAAAAATGAGTGGTGTTATCTTGATGGGAAAACCTACATAAAGGGTTCTGGCACGGGAAAACTTTTTTTGAAAAAAATAGAAAACCTCGAATCTGCTAAATTATTTAGAGACAGGGGTGAGAAAGTGAAAATTGCACTGATATTCCCCCCTGTGCCGAATAAAATTAAATCTTTTTCCTTGACACCTCCTAGTCAAGCGGGGTGGAATATCTCCAAAGTAAAATGTGTCGATGGAGGAAAATAGACATTTGACTTTCGTGTTTCAGAATCGACACGATATATGTGCTGATCTAGAGGCTTATTGGTGCATAGATTAGGATAATGGGAAAAATCCATTGCTAAGGGGCAATGGATTTTTTCTTCTTTCATTAAACATGACTTTTCCTTAATTCTAATGAAAAATCATTGATTGTAGACACTATCGTTATTTTGCACTGAAAAAAATAAAATGCGTATATTTGCGCAAAATAACCTGTCGATTAGTTTGCGATCATGGCACAAAAGAATGAAATAGTAATGTACCAGCCCGATGAGGCGGTGAAAATAGAAGTACGATTAGAAAACGAAACCGTTTGGCTTACGCAGCAACAGATGGCTGAATTGTTTCAAACAACACGTAATAACGTGACTTTGCATATAAACAATGTTTTTAAGGAACAAGAATTGTTGCGTGAATCAGTATGTAAGGATTCCTTACATACTGCCACCGATGGGAAAAATACAAGACAAAGTTGTATAACCTTGAAAAAGTGCTAAAGAAGTATTGTCTTAAGGAACATGCCTTTTCAACTGTCGCAAATTTTGCGACAGTTGAAAAGTCTGGTGGTGGACGGGTGAGACGTCTTTTGGAGTATTCAAGGATTGCTGGAGTTTGAAAATCAATTATAAAATTTGTTTGCAATTATGGCACAGAAGAATGAAATAGTATTGTACCAGCCCGATGAGGCGGTAAGGATAGAAGTACGTATGGATGGGGAAACGGTCTGGCTGAATCGTAACCAAATGGCAACCCTGTTCGGACGTGATGTGAAAACCATCGGTAAGCATATCGCCAATGCACTTTCTGAAGAATTGGCGGAAATTTCAGTTGTCGCAAATTTTGCGACAACTGCTAGCAATGGCAAAACGTATAATATGGAGTATTACAATCTTGATATGATTTTGTCAATCGGGTATCGTGTGAAATCACGCCAAGGTATTCTGTTCCGCCAGTGGGCGAACAAGGTGCTAAAGGAGTACCTCCTTAATGGGCATGCCGTGAATCAGCGCATCGAACGCCTTGAGCATCGCGTGACCGAGACGGAGAACAAAATAGATTTCTTTGTCCGCACCTCCCTGCCTCCCGTTGAGGGCATCTTCTACGACGGACAGATCTTCGACGCCTATAAGTTCGTCAATGACTTGATACGCAGTGGAAGCATCGTATCGTGTTGATAGACAATTATGTGGATGATACCGTCCTGCAAATGCTCGACAAGCGCCGGGAGCCTGTGGAGGCCACCATCTTCACCAAGAGCTTGAATGCCACGTTCCGCCTCGACGTGCAACGGCACAATGCGCAGTACCGTCCCGTCACCGTCCGGGAGTTTGCCCACTCGCATGACCGTTTCCTTGTGGTCGATGATGAGGTCTACCACATAGGAGCCTCCATCAAGGACTTGGGGAAGAAATGGTTCGCCTTCTGCAAGATGGAACTGCTGGCGGAGGAATTGCTGCGTAGGGTGGAAACGATATGAAAAACATCATCAATATGTTTGCGGTCATGGCACAAAACTTTTCTATTCCTTGCAGCGAAGTTGCACTGTTTTTTCGTACATTTATCCTCTGGAATGAAAATTATATAACTATTTTATTATGAATTATTTAAAATTATTCGTCGTACTCTGTGCTTTAGGCCTGTCTAGTTGTTCCGAGGCCAAGAATCAAATAGTAGGAACATGGGTGCCTACAGACTATGTGTGTGAGAATAGAGGGGAAGAAATAAGCAAGGCGGTTATAGAAGTTGGCAAAAAAGAATTTTTATTTGAAAGGTTCGAGTTCGATGCTTCTGGCTCATATAAATGGGACTTTGCACGTGGATTCATCCTTATCGAAGGGACTTATGCGATAAAAGGAGACTCCCTTATCATGACGCCTTCGAAAGTGAGCTCAAGAGAGAGATTGGAAGATGATTTTAAAGAGGTTGATGCGTCTGTAAATGAAATACATAAGGATTTTGCCATTATTGCTATAAATGATTGTAGAAATAGAATTGAAAAATATCGTATCAGAAAAATCAGTGATAAAACGATGGTTTTGGCGTATGATCGCAAAGTTGGGTTGTTGGATTATACGAATGTCTACATGTGGAAGAAAGAATAGTGTCATAAAGGGATTTCGGGGGATGAAATAACGCATCATCCCCCGCATTTTTTTACTTCGTCATCGTCTGATCATGCTGGAGTGATGGATGCTTTGGACACGTCTGTCATGCCCGAAAAATAGAATTTGCATAAATGTTTTAATTTTATATCTTTGTCGTTTGATTATTCATTACGTGTGTTGATTTAATTGATTATTAAAACCATGAAAAGAGGATTAATTGTACTGTTCTCCTTCCTCGCTATCTTTACTTGCAGGGGACAGGAGGCTCTCGGGCTGAATCCCGAGTTGAACATCACGACAAGCAACTTCCCTGTGCTGGATGGCTCTGAATCGACCAGTCCGCTACGGCTCATTTTGATGTGCAAGTTGTTGGGGTATGACTATGAGTGGCAATACAGCCCGTTTATCCAGCGTCAGGAGGATGCGCCAAGGTATGTTGAGCCTAACTATACATGTGACGAGGAGACGAGGCGTGACTTGCTGCTCAATCGTTTGCTGAACAACAACACGCACGGGGCGTTCGTCAATCTCATCGATGACAAGGTGGATATTATCATTACCGCCAGAAGCATCTCCCGCGACGAGAAAGTCTATGCGGAGGAGCAGGGTGTGACCTTGCTGGAACAGCCGATCGCACGGGACGCCCTCACTTTTATGGTGAATGCGAAAAACCCTGTCGGCAACCTCTCCATCGACCAAATCCATGCTATCTATATGGGTAATGTACAGAACTGGTCGGAAGTGGGTGGCCTGGATTGTGTGATGAAACCGTATGTGCGGAATCGGAACTCGGGCAGCCAGGAGAAGTTCGAGACGATGGTGATGGATGGGCTGACGATCGCTGATTTCCCTGAAATGCAGATTGGTACGACGATGATGTCCCCATATTACCAACTGGAGGATGACACGGCGGGCATTGCCTTCTCCCCTTTCTACTACTACAAGGTCATGGTGGATAGCAAGAAGGTTAGGGCGGTCGGCGTGGACGGTGTGGAGATGACCAAGGAGAATGTCAAGAACGGCACCTATCCCTACACGTCCAAGGTCTATACGGCGGTGCGCTCCGACATCGACAAGTCTTCCGTCGCCTACAGACTGTTTGAGTTCCTCTCGAGCGAGGCGGGCCAGGCTATCGTCGATGAAAGCGGCTATGTGCCGTTGAATGCGTACACGGGTGTGCGCATGACGGAGAGCGATGCATTCGAACTGAGTTACAACGACCATACCCTCACCATCATCTCCCTGAATCTTCCTAAACGATTGGAAATCTATGACTTGGAGGGAAGAAAGGTGTTCGAAAGCGCGGTCCTCTCCTGCGACGTGCAAATACCGGAAGGTTTGCGTGGAATGCATGTGGTTAACTTGCTGCAGGGCGATGGAAGCCTCTGTGCGAGGAAAATCGTGTTCTGATCGTAAAATATTATACCGATGCCCTGTCCGTGCGTTTGGCCATGGATAGGGCATCGTTGCTAAGGACGCATCATGTTCCCGTGTGATTACCTATCCCCAGGGCGTTGCCCCGGGCTATATAATGTGTTGGGCTTTCAGCCCGTTGGGGAGGCCCGACCAGGGAAGCGATTCGCATGATGGAATTCTTAACTCTTAATTCTTAATTTTTAATTTTATAAAATGCCGCCACCCCGTGTGATTACTCTATCCCCAGGGCGTTGCCCTGGGCTATATAATGTTATTGGGCTTTCAGCCCGTTGGGATAGCTCGAATGGGAAGTGATTCGCATTGCATTATGGAATTCTTAACTCTTAACTCTTAATTCTTAATTATAATTTCGTACCTTTGTGCTTTATAAGTTTTACAAAAATACAAGATGGCAAAAGAATTGACTCCACGCAGTGAGGATTACTCACAGTGGTATAACGACTTGGTGATCAAGGCTGATTTGGCGGAGAGTTCCGCAGTGAGAGGTTGTATGGTGATTAAACCGTACGGGTATGCTATTTGGGAGAAGATGCAGCATGAGTTGGACCGTATGTTCAAGGAGACGGGTCATGTGAACGCTTATTTCCCTCTTTTCATTCCTAAATCTTTTTTGAGCAAGGAGGCTGACCATGTGGAAGGCTTCGCGAAAGAGTGCGCGGTCGTCACCCACTATAGACTGAAGACCAATCCCGACGGGAGCGGCGTGGTGGTGGACCCTGAGGCCAAGTTGGAGGAGGAGTTGATTGTCCGTCCTACGTCCGAAACCATCATCTGGAACACATACAAGAACTGGATCCACTCTTACCGTGACCTTCCGATCCTCTGCAACCAGTGGGCGAATGTGGTTCGTTGGGAGATGCGTACCCGCTTGTTCCTCCGTACCGCCGAGTTCCTGTGGCAAGAGGGCCATACGGCTCACGAGACCTACGAGGAGGCTGAGGCTGAGGCACAGAAGATGCTGAATGTCTATGGGGATTTCGTGGAGAACTTCATGGCCGTGCCGGTCATCAAGGGTGTGAAGTCCGAGACGGAGCGTTTCGCCGGTGCGGTGGACACCTATACTATCGAGGCTTTGATGCAGGATGGCAAGGCATTGCAGTCGGGTACTTCCCACTTCCTGGGTCAGAACTTCGCGAAGGCGTTCGACGTGCAGTACCAGACCCGCGAGGGCAAGCTCGACTATGTGTGGGCTACCTCATGGGGCGTTTCCACCCGTCTGATGGGTGCGCTCATCATGACGCACTCCGACGACAACGGTTTGGTTTTGCCGCCTAACCTGGCGCCGATCCAAGTGGTGATCGTGCCTATCTTCAAGACGGAGGAGCAGTTGGCTGAGATCTCCGCTAAGGTGAACGAGATCACCGCTAAGCTGAAGGCTTTGGGCATCACGGTTAAGTATGATGATTCGGACGCTAAGAAGCCGGGCTGGAAGTTCGCCGAGTACGAGCTGAAGGGTGTGCCGGTACGTTTGGCTATGGGCGCGAGAGACCTTGAGAACGGTACGGTCGAGGTGGCTCGCCGTGATACCCTCACGAAGGAGACCGTCAGTCTGGAGGGCATCGACGCATACGTTAAGAACCTGTTGGAGGAGATCCAAAAGAATATCTTCAAGAAGGCTTTGGACTATCGTAACTCCATGATCAAGAAGGTGGATAGCTACGACGAGTTCAAGGTGGAGATCGAGAAGGGCGGATTCATCTTGGCCCACTGGGACGGTACTCCTGAGACGGAGGCGCAGATCAAGGAGGAGACCAAGGCGACCATCCGTTGCGTTCCGTTCGACACCTACTTGGGCGACGACAAGGAGCCTGGCAAGTGCATGGTGACGGGCAAACCGTCCAAGTGCAGGGTGCTCTTCGCAAGATCGTATTAATGAATTCATTCATAGGCGTTGGGACGTTTATCAGTCCTGACGCCTTTTTTTCTTAGGGTAGAATATATGAGGAAATCCGTGTTACTGGTACTTGTGGCATTGCTTCACTTCCTGAATGTGGAAGCGGACGGCCAGGACTCTATGGCGGCTTGTTCTGTTCATATGCGAGGATGGGCTTTTGTCGACGATGAACATTATCCCCGAATCATCCAGCCGGTAGATACATTTGTCGTCAATGACGAAACATTTGTTCGATACATTCACGGGGGAGATAGAGCGGGTTGTAAAAGATTGACGCTCCTGTTTAATCCGAATGTGACGACCTTCGTCCGTGACGCGGAGTATTTCCTTCCTTACACGAAAGGGTATAGCGCATTGGGTTTCTTCCTGAAACCGACGTTCACCTACATCCATGACGAAAGGCTGAGCGCCTCCGTTGGTCTCCATCTCTTGGGGATTGCGGGCGACCATAAGAGGTTGCGGGAGGTTTCCCCCATCGTGCGGATAGAATATAGGCCGGTAAAAGGCATAAGGATCGTGGGTGGTACATTGTCCGATGAACGTATCGGACATGGACTCTATCAGCCGATGTATGACTACGACAGACTCTTCTACGCCAACAAGGAAGATGGATTGCAGGTATTCGCCTACACCAAACATTGGCAGTCTGAGATGTGGTGCAATTGGGAGGATTTCATCGTCGTAGACTCTCCTTGGCAGGAGAAATTCACTTTTGGATGGGTGAACACGATAGCGACGAGTTTTAAACCTGATAACCATAAGGATGTCCGCCATTGGATAGGAATCCCTATCCATTTGATGATGAACCATCGGGGAGGACAAATCGATGCGGTGCAGGACACGTGCATCGAGACCCTCGCTAATGTGGCGACAGGCCTGTTTTATTCCATAAATACCCCCAAAAGTGGTAGCTTTAGAGTGGATTTGCCGGTCTTCGGCTTCTCCAACCGTTCCGATGAGCATCATATCCATACCCATTTCAAAAAGGGGTGGGGTATCTACCCTCAGTTGGTGTACAGCAAATGTTGGTTCTCTTCACGTGAGCTCTCAAAGGGGGAGATAGACTATACTGTGCATGAAAAACGTCGTTATTTAGATGCCAATATAGGTTATTGGTATGGTGACGGGTTCATCTCCGGTAGGGGTAGTTACCTCTTCCAGTCGAGGAGCTACTTCGATGACTCTTTCGAGCGCCGTTACCGTCACATGCTTACGGCTGAGGTTGCTTATGATTTGAATGACGTCATGCTTTTCCGTTTTCAGGCCTATTACGACTTGGACGAGTCCAGCGTTGATTATGCGGCGACCTTCGCTTTGCGTTTCGATCGTAGGTTTAAAGTACATTCTTGGGTTAAAGAAAAAAAGGAATGAAAAAGATACTCTCCATATTATTGCTCTTGCTTATCCTCCCTTCGGTGAACGGGAAGAAGAAGGAACGCATCACGGAGCGGGGATCCTCCCTTTTCTACCGTAGCTGGCGTTACCCTGTCGTGGAGGAGGAGAAGAGGGATACGACGGAGAAGGATACGGTCCCTGTGTTGCCGGTGGACACTGTGCCTGCGGATACGCTCGTGCAGGATTCCGTCGTTGTGGACACGCTGCCGAATGTGCTCACGGATGTTCCGAAGGAGCCTGAGAAGCCTGCGGATACGTTGCCGACACCGCCTCGCATCTCCCGCCCGGACATCAACACCTGCATCGTCTATTTTATCTTTGACCAAAATAATTTCATCACGGACTATTCTGCGGAGTTCGATACCATCATGGCCTTCATCGACTATCATCAGGGGAAGGATTTCGAGGTGATCGGACATACGGACGAGCGTGGTACGGTGGCCTATAACCAGGGATTGTCCGAGCGTCGCGCCAAAAGGGTCTATGAGGTCCTGGTGCGCCGAGGGGTTGACCCGAAACGGCTGACGATGATCGGCCGCAGCGAGCTGGAACTGGTTTACCCGCACGCGAAGAACGAATATGAACATTTGATGAACCGTAGGGTGGTGGTAAGAGTGAAGGAACGATGAAGAGATTTTTCTACATATTGCTGCTATGGTTGGGCTTGGGACAGGTCTCCTTCGCCCAGCAGGACTTGTTGCTTACCCAGCAGCTCTTTTCCCGTGGCAACATCAATCCTGCGGGCGTGGGCAACACGGGCGATGTGGACATCTTCCTGATGGGGCGTCTGCAATGGTTGGGTGTGGACAACTCGCCGCACACCTTACTCCTGAACGCCACGAACTACTTCAAGCGCATCCAGTCGGGCGTGGGCCTGACGGTCTACCGTGACGTGATGGGTGTGGGGCATAGCATGACGGAGGTGAAGGCGGAATACTCTTATCAGATAGACCTGAATCCGCGCTGGATCCTCTCCATGGGTATCTCCGCAGGCGCTTTCTGGGGCTCCTATGATCCTTCCGCCAACACGTTGGGCAAGGAGTACGAGCGTGCGTTGCTGGACCTGTCGAAAGAGCGTGTCACGGAGGCTTCCCCTGACTTCAATGTGGGCTTCGAGGTCACTTCGAAGGATTGGACGTTCGGAATCTCTTCCACCCATGTGCAGAACAACCAGTCGCTTTCCTATTCGTCCGACCGCCATTTCTACGGCTATGCGGTGCGCTCCTTCGTCTTGGGGGATGATTGGGACCTGTGGGTGGATTTAGGCTATATGAATCGTAATAAAGTGCATGTGGCGGACTTGGGCACGTTGCTCTTCTACCGTCGTTTACTATGGGGCGGACTATCGTGGCGCCCTGACCTGGTGAACGGTTGCAACCCTTCCTACCTCTCCTTGGTATTAGGTTTCGAACATCGCATCTTCCGCTTCGGCTATGTCTATGAGTGTGGTTTGGGAAGTAATTGCACCCTGCCGAGCAATACGCACGAGATCCTTTTGTCCTTTAAGATTGATAAGAAAAAGTAAAGGGGATTTACTTTTTAGCTATTTACTATTTACTATTTACTATTTGCGGTTTGCGGTGCGGGACGGGTGCGGGTGGCTGACCCTTTCTTATTTACGATTTAGCTATTTACGATTTACTATTTTGGGGGGTTGGAAGTGATTTCCACGCACATCCAACCAGAACACCCTAAAACTCTTAACTCTTACTTCTTAACTCTTAACTATTTTTACTCGTCCGACAACGTTACCAGCAACTCCCTATAGGCGGAGAAGATCTTCGATTTAGAGACGTAACCTAAATATTTCCCCTCTTCGTCCAGCACGGGCAGATTCCACGCCTTGGTCTTCTCGAATTTATACATCACCTTCTCCATCGGCTCATCCGCGGAGACGAAGTCCGGCGGGGAGACCATCAGTTTGGATACCTTGAAGCGGTTGTACAGTTCCGGGCGGAACATGATGTTACGTATTTCGTTCAGGCTGATGAGCCCCACCATCCTGTGCTTGGAGTCGAGTACCGGGAAGATGTTACGGTTGGAGTTCGCCACGATCTTGATGACGTCGCCCAGGTACATCTCCGGGTGGAGCGTCTGGAAGTCCGTCTCGATGACGTTCTCCGTCTTCAGCAAGGTGAGGATGTTCTTGTCCGTGTTGTGGGTCAACAGCTCACCCTTTTTGGCGAGACGCATGGCGTACAAGCTATGAGGCTCGAAGGCCAGGATGGTGACGTAGGCGACGGTGGCCGTGATCATCAGACAGATGAACAAGCTGTAGCCCCCCGTCAGTTCGGCGATGAGGAAGGCGCCCGTCAGCGGTGCGTGCATGACACCCGCCATGACGCCCGACATGCCCGCCAGCGCGAAGTTCTTTTCAGGCAAGACCCCTAGGCTTGTGTAGTTGGTGATGAAGGCCATCGCGTAGCCCGTGATGCAACCCATGAATAGGCTAGGGGCGAAGATTCCACCCGTTCCACCGCTTCCGTTCGTCGCTGCTGAGGCGAATATCTTAAAGAAGATGATGAGGAAGAGGAATAGGAGGACCATCCAGAAATTATCCCTGAAGTCGTAGAATACGCTGTTCTCCGTGATGGCCTTCACGTTGCCGTCGAGCAGGTAGCCGATGGTGTCGTAACCCTCACCATACAATGGCGGGATGAAGAAGATCAGGATGCTCAGCATGATACCGCCCGCGAAGAGTTTCTTGATCGGAGTGTTGAGGCTTGCGAAGAAGGACTCCAGCTTGGTCATTCCCCTCGTGAAATAGAGTGAGATGAATCCGCAGAGGATTCCGAGCGCCACGTAGTAAGGCACGTTGTGGAGGGAAAAAGGAACGGGTTCGAAGGTGAACATCGCCTCCGAGCTGGAAAGGAAGTAGGTGAAGATGGAGGCGGTCGCCGCGGAGATGAGCAATGGCACGATGGAGGCCATCGTCAAGTCGAGCATTAACACCTCCAAGGTGAAGCAGACTCCCGCGATCGGGGCCTTGAAGATACCAGCCACCGCACCTGCCGCACCGCAGCCGACGAGCAACATCAGCGTCTTCTGCTCCATGCGGAAGAGTTGTCCGAGGTTCGAACCGATGGCCGAACCCGTCAGCACGATCGGGGCCTCGGCTCCTACCGATCCTCCGAAACCGATGGTGAGCGAACTGGCTATGATGGACGACCACATGTTGTGTCGTTTGATACGCGCCTTCTTTTGCGAGATGGCAAACATGATCTTCGTGACTCCATGGCTGATGTCGTCCTTCACAAGGTAACGCACGTATGCGCTGGCAAGGCATACACCGATGATTGGGGTCGCCAAGTAGAGGTAGTTCAAACTGCCGTCCGTGAAGTTACTCTTCACTAACTCATGCAGAAATGCGACGATGCTTTTTAGTATGTGTGCGGCGATGGCGCAGAACAATCCTGTCAGAAAACTAAGAAACAATGTGAAGTGTTTCTCGTTGATGTTCGCTTCCCTCCACCGTAATATTCGTATGAAATATTCTTCTATCATGTTTGTATTTTCTTCCCACAAAAACGAACGGCTAATTTAATAAAAAACGAGTTTCCTATGTCTGATATTATGCTAAATCGTTAAAAAATTTTTTTCACTATGCGTTTTTGAGATGATTTTATTAACTTTACAAGTTGTTTTTTCCGTTTGACGAATTGAGGAAAAATTCGTGGGAGAAAATGCCTTTTGATAGAAAAATAGAAAAATAATATATATAATGATTAACAGATGGAATTTTATACCTCTGACAGACGAACAAGAAAACCAAAAGGTGCAGCTTTCCGAAGCTTTGGGCATCAGCCCTGTCCTTTGCCAATTGCTAGTCCAAAGGGGTATTACAACCTTCGCTCAGGCGAAGAGTTTCTTCCGTCCACAGCTGGCCGATCTGCACGATCCTTTCCTCATGAACGACATGGAAAAGGCGGTGGATCGCCTGAACAGAGCCATTGGCAACAAAGAGCGGATCTTGGTCTATGGCGACTATGACGTGGATGGTATCACGGCGGTGGCGCTCGTGTACAAGTTTTTGAAGCAGTTCTATTCGAACGTGGATTTTTACATACCTGACCGGTACACGGAGGGGTATGGTGTCTCTTCCAAGGGCATTAACTACGCAGTGGAGAATAAGATCAAGCTGATCATTGCCCTTGACTGTGGTATCAAAGAGGTCGAGAAGGTGGACTACGCCAATAAATTGGGGGTCGACTTCATCATCTGCGACCATCACACACCGGATGAATGTTTGCCTAATGCGGTGGCGGTCCTCGATTCCAAACGTGCGGATAACACCTATCCGGACGTGAATCTGTCGGGCTGCGGCGTGGGCTTTAAGTTCATGCAGGCTTTCGCTTCCAACAATGGTATACCGTTCGATAAGCTGGAACCGATGCTGGATTTCTTGGCGGTGAGCATCGCCTCCGACATCGTGCCGATCAACGGGGAGAACCGTATCCTTGCCTATTACGGACTGAAGCAGTTGAACTCCAACCCTAGCTTGGGTATGAAGAGCATCATCGATGTCTGTGGCTTGGCGGATAAGGAGATCACGATCAGTGATATCGTATTCAAAATCGGTCCTCGTCTGAATGCGTCGGGTAGAATGCAGACCGCCCGTGAGTCTGTCGAGTTACTGATTTCCAGGGATTTGAGTTTCGCAAAGGCGAAGAGTGACTGCATCGACCAATACAACAACAAGCGTAAGGACTTGGACAAGAGCATCACCGACGAGGCGAAGGCTAAGTTGGAGAGCGAGGAGGGTTGGGAGGCCCGCAATTCCATCGTCGTTTACAACACGGACTGGAACAAGGGTGTTATCGCTATCGTGGCTTCCCGCTTGACCGAGATGTATTACAAACCTACCATCGTGCTGACGCACTCGAACGGTTTCGCGACGGGTTCGGGACGCTCCGTGCAGGGCTTCGATATCTACAAGGCGATCGAGTCGTGCCGTGATCTGCTGGAGAACTTCGGCGGTCACATGTATGCGGTGGGTCTCTCCATGCGTGAGGAGAATGTGCCGGAGTTCAAGCGTCGCTTCGAACAGTATGTCACGGAGAATATCTTGGAGGAGCAGAAACAGCCTCAGATCGATATCGACGCGTTCATCGATTTCAAGGAGATCACCCCGAAATTCTTCCGCTTGCTGAAACAGTTCAATCCGTTTGGTCCGGAGAACTCCAAGCCGGTCTTCGTCACCCGCAGGGTCTTCGATTACGGTACGAGCCGCGCGGTGGGCAAGGAACAGGAACACATGAAACTGGAGTTGATCGACTCCCAATCGGAGTGCATCATGAACGGTATCGCCTTCGGGTTCGGACAGCCGAAATGCCCGGGCGAGGTCGATTTCAATAAATACATCAAAGAGTTAAACCCAGTTGACATCTGCTATACGATAGAGGAGAACACCTTCAATGGAACGACCTCCATCCAACTGATGATCAAGGATATAAAAACGGTTGAGTGATGGAACTACATAATGAGACAACGCTTACCCCGGAGATTATCTGTTCGCTTGACTCGAGGACGAAGAGGTTGTTTGTTAGTTTATTCATAATATTGACTACTTTTATTGCATCTTCCGCTTTCTCTGTATTGGCATTTATGGATGCTCCTTCTGAGGGTATGGCGTATCCCTTGGTATTCTTACTTCTGATGATTTTCCTCGTGGTCAGAATGATTCTTAGGTTTTCGCCATGGGGTGTGAAGCGTACGCTAAGGAAACAGATGGGAGAAAAAATGATTTGTCGCTATGTATTCAAGGATGAGGAGGTGATTTTCTCGTCTCAGCATGAATATTCTAGCCAAGAATGGACCGGTCGGTATAGCTCGTTTCGTAAACTGAAAGTGAAAAAGAAACGATACATTTGCCTATACTTCGATTCGATTCGTTATATGATTGTCGATAAGAATGGTTTCGCGTCTGAGGAAGAGTGGAATCAACTGCTCGATTTCCTGAAGACGAAGAATCTTTAATAGAAATAGAATAGAAAAAATCGGTCGGGATGTGCTCCTGACCGATTTTTTTTGTGGATGGTCCGCTCATATCCATTCTATATAGAGGAACCAACGGAACCTATGGATTCTCCTTCAACTCTTACTTCTTAACTCTTACTTCTACTGCATTTTCACCGTCATCTTCCCCTTGATGTCGAGGTCGGCCTTGATGCCCTCTTCCGTGAGGAATATCTTGTTCACGTTGAGCTTCTCGATGAATCCGTTCAGCCGCACGTTTTTCATGACCTCCATGTTGAAGAGTTCGGAGCGGCTCATCTCCTTGATGAGGGAGAGCTCCTCCTTCAGCGAGAAGATCATGTTCTCCTCGATTTTCCGTTTTAGGCCTTTTTTGTAGAATA
Organism: Paludibacteraceae bacterium; assembly: GCA_017962085.1. Taxonomy (GTDB): domain Bacteria; phylum Bacteroidota; class Bacteroidia; order Bacteroidales; family Paludibacteraceae; genus UBA1181. The sequence goes on along the minus strand of JAGCWA010000016.1, from coordinate 117,951 downwards.
GGTTGACGATTTTGGCCAATACGTTTTTGGTGGTGATTCGGTAGTCCACGTCCTTGACCCGTATCGAGGACATCTCATGGTCGAAATAAGGAATGCCCGTCAGGTATATCTTACCGTTGATGAAGCCCGACACATCCAGTCCGATGACCAGTTCCGTCGTTTGTCCGTAGACCTCAATGCTATCCACGATGATTTGGTGCCTGCCTTCTCCGAACACCTCTCCGACCATGACGCTCTTGGCCACGGAGTCCACCAGCTCGAAAGGAATGTCTCCCAATATGTTGATGGAGAAATTACCGTCCGTATCCTTGTATTGCTTGTAAGGGGGAATGGCGGTGCGCTTCGTGTAGTTCTTAGGTGTTTTGCCCATGAAAACTTCCATGAGACATTGGATGCCGACCGTTGTCTTCAGGATGCCGTACTCTCCGTGGATAGGGGTGCTGTAGAGCATCTTAGGGGTGGTTCTGATCCATGCCTTGTAGTCCGCGGTGCTGATGTCGATCGGGTCCTGCACGGTGTTCCAGATGTTCTCCACGTAGCCCTTCAGCGGGATGTATTCACGGATGGATTTGTCGATGGCCTTGCCTATGTCCGCCTGATTGTCCTTGATCAGTTTCTCCGCAATGGTGGTGATAGGGATGTTCAGTCCGATGACCTTGATGGTAGGTGTTTTAATCCATTTATACTCAACGATTTTTGTGTCCGATACGATGCTCCAATCCCTGGTGAAGGCGATTTTTGTCTTGAAGGTCATGCTGATGGAGCCTTCGATTTCGCGGTCGGTCGTCGTGATGCCCAGGTCGAACCGTTTCTTGATCCAAAGCTTGATGGGCACCCGGTAGGTGAGTTCGTTTCCGTCGTAGGCGATCATGAAGTCCTGCTCCTTCCACGCCTTGATCATCAAACTGTCGTCTTCGATGTTGTTATCCTCATAGATCAGTCCTTGGAAGTTGTCGTTGATGATCTTCTCCAGCAAAGCCATGTTGATTTCGATGGGGATGTGCAGGATGGATGTTTTAGGCGTGTAGACGACAGGCACGTAGGTCTCTTCCGGACGTTCCTCCACGATGAGGGAGTCTGTCTCCGTGTCGAAGTTGATGCCTAGGTCTTTGGCGGCGGTCGTGTCGATGCGGACAGAGTCCGGCTCCTGCACCTTCTCCCTGTTCCGTCTGGCTTCCGCTATTTGGAAGGTCAGGAGAAATGATAGTATGATGAGTATTTTTGTTCTCATAGGCTCGCTATTTTGTCTATGTGCAAAGTTATTTCTTTTTGGCTTATTATGTAACTTGTTTTACGCTCTTTCCTTGACCCTGTCACCGGACCTTTGTGATCCTTGCCAGGTAATCGTAGTGCTCTCCCTCGGCCACCACTTCGACGTTGTAACCGTTCTCCTCGGCTTTTTGCCGCAGCGTATCAGCGTCAATGTAGAGCCAGTCGAACGCTTCCCCGACGGTCTCTTTGTATTGCATCCGGAACGATAGCTCTCCGTAGTAGGCGGACTCTTCAGGATATTCGATGAACCCCTCTTCGTCCTCGAACACGTAGCTGATGTCCGACGAGTCGCAGAGCAGTTGCCCACCGGGCGCCAGAAGGTTGTCGAGGTGGCGGAAGAAGTCGGGCAGACGTTCCATCGTTCCGACGATGCCGATTCCGTTCATCAGCATGAGGATGGTGTCGTATTTCCCTTTTAGGGTGAAGAAGTCTTGCTCCTTCGCATCCTTGACGCCCCGTTGTTTCATCGTCTCGACGGAAAGCGGTGAGATGTCGATGGCGGTCACCTCCACGCCTTTCTGCTGGAGGACAAGCGTATGGCAGCCCGATCCGGCTCCCACGTCGAGTGCTTTGCCTCGGGTCATGTCGAGGGCCTTCCGCTCAATCTCCGGCATCTCCTCATACTTGCGGAATAGTGTCTCCACGGGTATCTCGTCCTCGTCGAACATCGGGGAGAACACCCTGATCTTGCCCGTTTCCTTGCCTTGGTGGTAGTCCGCTATGGCCCTACCCATCGGATCTTTTTTGCTGTCCATCTCGTATTTTTTTAGTCCTTTTGTGCGGGAGTATTCCTCCGCGCAATTAAGGCGTAATTTACCATTATGCGGGTAAAAATGCAATTTTTTCTCTGTTTTTATTTTAGGATTGAAAAAGAATATTGCGTTTTTCCGTAACTTTACGGCAACATACGAGAACATAAAATAATGTTGGATTGTGTGGGGCGGTTGTTCCAAGGACGGATTTCACGTGTTTTACTACATTTCTACCGTTTGCGAGTTGAATCGCTGGCGCACGATGACCAATGTATCACTATAAAAACAGTTTCATGGCTGACGATAATATTTTCAAATCCATACTTCGCAAATATTGGGGGTATTCCGACTTCCGCCCGCTCCAGCTGGACATTGTCCGCGCGGTGTATGAAGGCAGGGATGTCCTGGGTTTGATGCCTACGGGTGGTGGTAAGAGTATCACCTTCCAGGTGCCGGCCCTTGCCATGAAGGGTATCTGCCTAGTCATCACACCGCTGATCGCCCTGATGAAGGACCAGGTCGACAACCTGAAAAACAAGGGCATACAGGCCGCCGCAATCTATTCTGGCATGACCAACGAGGAGATTTTCGTGACGCTGGACAACTGTGTCTATGGCGACTATAAGTTCCTGTACGTCTCGCCGGAGAGGTTGGGTACCGACTTCTTCCGCCAGAAGATGAAGCTGATGGACATCTGCATGATCGCGGTGGACGAGTCGCACTGTATCTCCCAATGGGGCTATGATTTCCGTCCTTCCTACCTGCACATCGCCGATGCGCGTGACCTCGTGCCGAATGTGCCGGTGCTCGCCTTGACCGCCACCGCCACGCCTGAGGTCGTCGAGGATATCCAGCGGCAGTTGCGTTTCCGTGACGGGGTGGTCTTCCAGAAGAGTTTCGAGCGGAAGAACATCGCCTACGTCGTGCGCAAGACGGATGATAAGATGGGGCAGATGATGAAAGTGCTGGAGAAGGTCCACGGCACCTCCATCGTCTACGTGCGAAGCCGTGAGAAGACCAAGGAGATAGCCGATTGGCTGAGGCAGCATGGCGTGTCGGCCGACCATTTCCATGCGGGGCTGAGCCCTGAGACGAAGAACCGCAAGCAGGAGGCTTGGAAATCGGGCGAGTGCCGCGTGATCGTGGCGACGAACGCCTTCGGTATGGGTATCGACAAGCCCGATGTGCGCACCGTCATCCATGTCGACCTGCCCGATACGCTGGAAGCCTACTTCCAGGAGGCGGGCCGTGCGGGTCGTGACGAGAAGCGTTCCTATGCTATCCTGCTCTACAATAAAATGGATGTCACGAACCTGAAGAAGCGTATCGCGGAGTCTTATCCTTCTCGTGACTTCATCAAGGGCATCTACACGAAGGTGGCTTGCTACTTCCAGATAGGGGAGGGTGAGGGCGAGGATTTCATGCACTCCTTTAGTCTGAGCGATTTCTGCAGTTCCTTCCATCTGCCCATCACGCAGACGTTCAGTGCGCTGAAGATCCTGCAGCAGGCGGAGTACCTGGAGTTGACGGACGAGTTGAACTTGGGTTCACGGGTGATGTTCTCCGTGCCTCGCCGCAAGCTGTACGACTATGATTTCTCCACCGAACCGATCTTGGACGATATCTTGGAGATGTTGCTCCGCACCTATTCCGGACTCTTCGCCGACTATGTGCGGATTGATGAGGTCGATATGGCGAAGCGTCTGGGGCTCACCCGCGACGAGATGTACCATAAGCTTTCCAAACTCCGTTATTATGGATTGATAGACTATATACCGGGCAAGAAGACCCCTTACATCAAGTTCCTGCGGCGCAGGGTGGACGAGTCCCGCGTGTACATCTCGAAGGAGGTGTACGAGGAGCGTTTGGCGCGCTTCTCCAGGAGGGTGGAGCAGGTGATCGCCTATGCCACGGATTCTTCCCACTGCCGTAGCAGGATGCTCCTGCGCTATTTCGGGGAGGAGAACCCGCATGATTGCGGGGCGTGCGACTATTGCTTGGGAAAGAACGAAAGTGGTTTGCCTAATTATGTGTTCGATGGCGTGAAGGATTTCCTCTCCGCCCAATTGGCGGACTCCCCCAAGCCAATCCGTTCCCTGCTGACGATGACGGATGTTGACGAGAAGAAGTTCTTCACGGTCGTACGACACCTGCGTGACCAGGGGATTGTTGAGGTGGATGATGCGGACTGGATAAGAATGAGGAAATGAGAGAATTATGAATTATGAATTTTGAATTATGAATTTTGAATTGGGGGCGTGGATTCATTCCTGTGGAATTTTCGAATCCGTTGCGAGGCGTGGTTCTGTAGAGACGCAAAATTTTGCGTCTCTACGTCCTGTTCCCGCAAGACATAAAAAAAGCCAGTGTTCTCACTGGCTTTCGATTTCTTTTTGAGCCTCTTGTCGGATTCGAACCAACGACCCCGAGATTACAAATCACGTGCTCTGGCCAACTGAGCTAAAGAGGCAGGTGGGCAAGCTTACTACATCGCACCGCTACAACCGACTCTCCTTGCTGCGGTCAGGCCCTGGGGAATTAGAAGGGAGCTGGTCGTGTAGGACTTACCCACCGCGAAAGTAGACATTTTTTTCATACTGACAAACGCTTTCGACTAATTATTTTTCTTGAAAAATTACGGTGTGGACTGAAAAAAGAGTATTTTTGTGGAGAAATTGGGTGAAAGTTGGAAAAAACATCGCAAAATATGGTTGAGGTATCGATGCGCGGGGGACTTGTCCTCGGCTTGATTCTGGCGGGTTGCATATACCTGACTCTTCTCTCTCCGGCCATCTCTTTATTTCTGATGGTGATGATGTTTTTCTCCATCTATCGGTGCATGACGATGTATGCGGGGGATTACCGGGACAACGTATTGGGGGGTGTTATTCCTTTCGGGAAGTCGTTCCATTTGTGCGTGTTTATGTCGTTCTTCGCATCGACGATTGTGGCGGTTGCCGTCTTCATCTACTGTAAGTGGCTCGACCCTGACGGTTTTGCCCAAGCGGTGCACGTCTCTTCCCAGTATTGGGCGAAGCACGCCGCGACGGAGGATCAGGTGGCGGTGGCTGAGGAGATGAAGAACACCTCCGCGGCGGATATGGCATTCTCTTCCATTTGGGTCTTCTCGATTTTGGGATGCCTTGTCTCGCTCATCGCTTCCGCCTCCATTGTTAGAAAAAATAAAAAAAATAATAGTTGAAAGATATGGACATTTCGGTTGTCGTCCCTTTGTACAATGAGGAGGAGTCTCTCCCCGAGCTTTTCGCATGGATCAAGCGTGTGATGGAGGCTCATCAGTTTACTTATGAAGTGATTTTTGTGAATGACGGAAGCTCTGATTCGTCTTGGCAAATCATAGAGAATATGGCGAAGGAGAACCCTACGGTGAAGGGCATTTCGTTCCGCCGCAACTATGGCAAGTCCGCCGCACTCTATTGCGGTTTCGAACGCGCCCAGGGCGATGTGGTCATCACGATGGACGCTGACCTGCAGGATAGTCCCGACGAAATCCCTGAACTCTACCGCATGGTGAAGGAGGACGGGTATGACTTGGTGTCCGGCTGGAAGAAAAAAAGATATGACTCCAAGCTCGCCAAGAACCTGCCTTCCAAACTCTTCAATGCGACCACCCGCCTCATCTCGGGCATTAAGTTGCACGACTTCAACTGCGGACTGAAGGCCTACCGCAAGAATGTGGTGAAGAGCATCGAGGTCTATGGCGAGATGCACCGCTACGTCCCTTATCTGGCCAAGAACGCAGGCTTCAAGAAGATTGGCGAGAAGGTGGTGATCCACCAAGCCCGCAAGTATGGCTCCACTAAGTTCGGTCTCAACCGTTTCGTGAACGGATACTTGGACCTCCTGTCGTTGTGGTTCCTCTCCACCTTCGGGAAGAAACCGATGCACTTCTTCGGTGTGGTGGGCTCCTTGATGTTCCTGATCGGTTTTATCTCCGTCTGCTTTGTAGGCGGTAACAAATTAGCCCATATCTTGGATGGAACGAGCGCTCCGTTGGTGGCGAACAGCCCCTATTTCTATCTGGCGCTCACGACGATGATCATCGGTACGCAACTCTTCCTATGCGGATTCTTGGGCGAGATGATCGCACGTTCCTCTTCTGAACGGAATGATTATAAATTAGAAAGTACTATAAACTTAGATTGATATCGATATGATGAATTTCTTGTTGGAAATAGCTAAAATTTCGATACCGGGTATCCTGGTGTTGTTGGCCGCCTATTATGTGCTGCGTGACCTGCTCCGTAATGCGGAGCGTACCCGTTTCTACGAAATGAAGAAGGAGTCGGCGAAGGCGTTGACCCCTGTGAAACTGACTGCTTACGAGCGTCTCGCTTTGTTCTTGGAACGCATGAAGCCAGAGTCTTTGCTGATACGGACCCAGTTGCCTAACATGACGGTGCATGAGTTGCATATCGTTCTGCTCAACACGATTCGTGAGGAGTTCGAGCACAATGTGACGCAACAGATCTACGTGGGCAATGACGTGTGGTTGTTGACGCGTAATGCGAAGGATAGCCTGATTCAACTGATTAATTCGATCGCTTCGGACATGCCGGACGATATGCCGGCCCTGGAGTTGTCCAAGATGGTCATAGAACGCTACAATGCGGTGAACGAGACCCCTATCGACTTGGCGTTGAACGCGTTGAAGAGTGAAGTTAAATCCTTTAAGTAATGGCTATGGATTTCCTTGCATTGTCTGAATCACGTTATTCGGTGCGTGGCTACCAGGCCCGTCCTGTGCCGGATGAGTTGCTGAATAAGGTTCTCGAGGCTGCCCGTTTGGCTCCTTCCGCTGTCAACAAACAGCCGTGGAAGTTTGTGGTTGTGCGGAGTGAGGAGGCGAAGAAACGCTTGCGGGCATGCTACGACAGGGAGTGGTTCACGACCGCACCCGCCTACATCGTCGTGTGTGGCGACCATTCGGCCTCTTGGAAGCGTCCCGCCGACGGGAAGGACCATTGCGACATCGATGTGGCGATCGCTACGGAGCATATCACTTTATCCGCCGCCTCTTTGGGGTTGGGTACGTGTTGGGTCTGCAATTTCGACGCGGTGGCGTGCAAGGCGATGTTAGGCTTGTCTGATGCGTGGGAACCTTGTGTCATCATCCCTATTGGTTTCCCTGCGACGGATAGTGTGCCGTCGAAAAACAGAAAAGATTTGTCGGAAATAGTTTCCTATATATGAAGAAGATTGGGTTGGGAATATCGTATGTCGTGTGGAGTGTGGTGTGCGTCGCTTCGCTTGCTTTGTCGTCCTGCAGGAATGACCATTGCGACGAGTTGATGTATGCGCCGACGACGCTTTCGTTCTATTCCGAGATGGACACCTCCGTCGCTGTCGAGCCGTCTTTGCTGGTCTTGAAGGGGGTGGGGAGCGATTCCGTGATGAACTGCAGCAAACATTCGTCGGTTCAGCTTAGGCTGGACAACCGTGATGAACATTGCATGTTCGCATGTGCGGTGGTGACAGCCCATTCCGCGAACGACTACATGTCCGTGGGTTCGTCCGTCCGTTTGACAGGGGATGGCGTGGAGATGGAGTTCCCTTCTTATACGCTTGACGAGGAGACGGGTGTCATCGCGTTCGAGGGCTCCGATGAGGTCCGACTGATGCGTGGGGCGGTGGATGAAACGACCTTCATGGTGGCTCGTCCCGAGGTTGACACGCTGGTCTTTGACTACACGAATACGGTGGAGTTCGTATCCGCTGAGTGCGGGTGTTTCGTCTCCCATGTTTTGAAGAACGTAAAATTCCTCCATAATGGTATCGGTACGGTGTCCGTTGTGGATTCCACAGTAACTAATTTGAGCGATGCGAAGAACGTCAAGATATATTTGGAGAATTATTAGTGTTTGCGCACTCTTGCTTTCCGCCCTCTCCGCCTATTCGGAGGGGACTTCCGGCAAGTCCAAGAAGGCATCCGAGAAGCCACAGGCGGTCTTGTATGGTTGCTACGTGGATGTTGATGTCATGGACCCGATCCTCCATCTCTTCGACAAGACGCGGAACGGTTTCGACGCCAGTCTGGAGGTGGACCTCTTCCATCGGATCTATCCATCTTTTGTCCTTGGCTACCAATCCTATGACGCCAGCGACACGTACAATTACCCTATACCGGCGGAGAATCCGTGCTACAAGGTGGACGGACTCTATTTCAAGGTGGGGCTTTCCGCTAACGTGTGGAGAAAGAACTATTACAAGAAATTGAACCCTATCTCATATATGGGTTTGAACTATGCCTGTTCCCCTAATTTCAATTCGGAGATCAGTGGTTATCCGATAGACAACGGTTATTGGGGTGGGGAAGGCCAAGCGGAGAGCACGCTTTCCTATCAGGGGAAGAACAAGGCTCGTTGGGGCGAGGTTTTCCTTGGCATGAAGGCGCCGGTCGTAGGCCATTTCTGCCTTGGCGTGGAGGTGATGCTCAAATTGTTGCTCCATACGGAGACCAAGGATGAGACCGCCTATCGTATCCACCATTCCTATGCTCCCGGGTTTGGTAGCGAGAAGAACGGCAGTTGGGGCTTCCGGTATACGCTCAGCTATTACTTCTCTTTCTATAGAGGGTCTGTGGCGGACGAGGAATTGTATTGAATCAACGTAGAGCCAGGAAAAACTATTCAAATGGCACCTTCTAGGGAGTGTGTCGCTTATATTAGATCTATTGGAGACTTCGGTCTCCTTTTTTGTTTTTCAGGTATTGCTTCCTGCTATTTACCAATTCAGTCGATGGATGCGGGGACTAGTCCTGGTATCCATCGACTGACTCAATTGCCCCTATTCATTTAAGGGCAACATTTCTTCTGTCCCTAAAAAGGGATGTTGTAAAAGCGCCTACCGATTAGTCTACAATAACCGACTTCGAACGTGCTCCTGTTTTTATGACGTAAACACCTTGGGGAACAACTATTTCTGTGCGTGTCATAGTGGCTGGCTGACGAATAATGAGCTGTCCCGCGACATTGAACACATATACATCCTCTGTGGCGTTTTCCACAACAATAGCCCCTTCCATGCCATAAATCAATCTGTCATCAAAGTCAGACTTGACGGTTGGTATATCAGAGGCAAGATGAGAGAATAATGCCTTGTATTTCTTTGCCTCAGATGCAATTACAGCGCGCACACTGTCTGTGCATCCATCCTCCCATTTGATGAATTTATAACCCGCTTTCGAGTGCGCTATAAGAAGAGCCTCGCCATCCTCCAAATAAGTGCCGGCATAGATGACGCTTCCATACTCTTCATTGTCTGGCTCAGCCTCAATCGTAACCATCGGGGCTCCCCACACAATCATAGACTGAGAAGAAGCCCATCCGTCATCCCATCCGGACGGTTTCTCTTCTGCCTGACAATAAATAGCGCCAGACTGTGCCGGCGCACTTCTCATATTCCTAGGCCTCCCATAGGTTGTATTCATCATCAAATTCTCACAGCGGTAGAACACCCCACATCCCATTGAAGTGACAGAACTAGGAATTGTGACAGAAGTTAGACTCTCACAGCCTTCAAATGCGAAGTCACCAATTGATGTGACTGAATTAGGAATAACGATTGATTTTAAACCAGTACACTCAAGGAAAGCGTATGGCTTGATCTGTTCAATCGAATTAGGAAGAGTGATGGATGATAGGCTAGGACAATATGCGAAAGCCTCCTCTTCAATGTCCTTTACTCCAGTAGGAATGGTGACGGATGTTAGCTTCCCGCAATCTCGGAATGTGCAACTACTGATCGTCGTAAGAGATTCAGAGAGGGTGACGGATGTGAGGCTGTCATTATTAGACAAAACGTGTACACCAATGGAAGTGACAGAGTTAGGCATCTCGAACGATGTTAACCCTGTGGCGCAAAATGCATATCCATCAATCTCCGTGACAGACGATGGTATATCAATTGAAGTGAGTTTCTTGCATCCATGAAATGCATTTTGAGGAATCTTTGTTATCGAGTTAGGTATGGTGACAGACGTTAGACTGGTGCAGTTGTCAAATACACCTCTATCCCCATATGCCATTTTACCTTCAAGGTTTCCATATGCGACACCTCCCCTTTCATCTCCAAGCGATGTGACTGAATTAGGGATTACCACACTCTTCAGATTGGTGCAATTATAGAATGAACCCATCGCGATGTATGTGACAGAATCAGGAATGACTATGGATACCATTTCTTTACAATTCATAAACGCCAACATGTTAATCCTCGTGACTGAATCAGGTATGATGACATTCGCATCTTCTCCAACATAGCGTGCTATCTCCTTATTCCCCTCATCGGCATAGATGAAGTCGCCAATTTGGCTTTCCCCTTTAAAGTTGGCACCCCACGGACAATGGTCTAGCTCTCCATTATATATGACCACGTCCACTCCTTTGAATGCGTCACTTTTTATCTCTGTTACTGAATCAGGAACTACCCACACTTTTTTCTTAGATCCGGAATTGTAAAATGCGTACAACCCAATCGTATCAATTGATTGAGGTATTTCCAGTTCTGTTATATTCGTACATTTCTGAAAAGCGCCATCTCCAATTGTTGTTAGCGAGTCAGACAACCTAACCTTCTCCAACATCTCACAACCGGCGAATGCCGCAGCCTCTATTTTTTTCACACTATCAGACATAGTGACGGATTGGATGGATAAGTTATTGTTAAATGCTCTCTTCCCGATTGTGATAACCGTCTCAGGGATCGTGACATCACTTTCCGTTCCAATGTACAATACCAACTTCGTCTTCGTCTCGTCCTCAAAGATGAAATCACCCTCTACAACTTCCGCATGGTAGCGCTTCACGGCTCCCCATGTACGCAGGTCTTCCGCTCCATCGCCTTCGTATATGAGCACATTCACCCCGCTGAAGGCATCGTCGCCAATCGTATCAACAGAACTAGGGATATAAATGGTATTCAATCCTTTGTCATTCAAAAAGACACCTCTTCCCAACGAGTTGACACTATTCGGAACAATCACAGATGTTAAACCCGTGCAGTTATAGAACAAGCTGTCTTCCAGAACCTTCACGGATTCAGGAATCTGAACGGAAGTCAGCCCTGTACAGCCACTAAAGGCATTTTTGCCCATGCTTGCAATCGAAGATGGCAACGCAATGGATGTTAGGCTGTCACAACCGCTAAAAGCATTCTCCCCGATAGTAGTAACCGTGTTAGGGATGGAAATGGAAGCCAATCGTTTGCAATCCTTGAACGTGCACGATCCGATAGCGGTGATAGAAGAGGGTATGACAACGGAAGTCAACTCGTCATATCCCATGAATGAGCTATCCTTAATGGCTTCCACATGATCTGGGATGACCATTTCCGTACTCGTTCCAATGTAGCCTATCAATCTCTTTTTTGTTTCATCGCTATAGACAAAATCCCCATCCACGACATCGCCTCTAATGATTCTCTTCGCACCCCATGGACCGCCCTCTACAGATCCATTGTAAATGAGTGTTCCTACATTTCCAGTTAAATAAATATCCGATTTCCCAAATGGATCACCAGTGCCAAACCAAGTGACAGAATTAGGAATCCGTAAATAATTCAATTTTTCGCATCCGGCAAATGCATCTTCTTGGATGTATGTGAGCGAGTTGGGCAAGTCGATGTGAGAGAGATTGGCGCACCCTTCAAACGCCTTTCTTTCAATTTCCTCAAGAGCGTTGGGAAAATTCACCTCTTCCAAACTTATACATCCTCTAAACACGTCAGAATATATGGAGGTGAGAGACGCTGGTAACGTAATGGATTTAAGGCTTTCACAATTCTCAAATGCGTTCCACTCAATTAAAGTGTCTCCTTCAGGGATGTTGATGGAAGTCAGCGCATAACACTCTCTAAAAGCTGCATACTTAATCGAAGTGACTGTTTGGGGTATATGAATGGATGTTATATTCTTACACTTGCCAAATCCAATTCCATTTATTGAGGTAACCGTATATTTCTTTCCTTCATATTCCACCTCATTGGGAAGGATTATGTCGCCATATAATTCAGTTTGGGATTTTGCGCCTATGGCCACTGTATATTCCACGGAATCAGTGATTTCATATTCGAAATCGCCCTTTTTGAATCGAACAGGATCATCATCCTGTGACATTACATGGGAGAAAGGGAAAATAAGACACCCTAGCAAAAGGAGGGCTTGGCATCTTTTTCTTGCGTTTGCATGTTTCATGATGTATTTTTTTTATAGATAATTGTTCAAAGATAGACGATATGAGTAAAAAAAACAAAAAACCGCTTCCTTTTTTACAGATAATAATTAAACCGAATAAATCTTTATGCTTTAAATGATGCGGAACGCCAGTGGAATGGCGTGTGGGAAAGGACCTCGGTTTCGCGGATATGAACATTTGTGGAAAATATTCGGTCCGATTGTGGAGAAAAAGCGGGGATAAATCCTCCCTCGAAATCTAAAAAATTATAACTTTGCGACAAAATTGTGAGAGATGAGCGTTAGCGAAGAATATCCACAACATCCAGTCTACGATAAGAACACGATTGAGTTCGTTACCGTAGCCGCAGAGTACTGCTCCTTCATCGAGCGATGTGGCGGCATGGGCGAACGGGTGTTCTTGGACAAAATGTCCAAACTATTACCCCTGCTTTATCTGAAGATGTCTTTGGTGCCCGAGATGGACACCTGCTCTATCTCTGATTTGACGACGTACGTTTCTGAGCGTCAGTATGATGCGGTACGTGAGCAAATCCAATCCATCGTGGGCGAGCACGACGAATATCTAGAAGTTTTCCAAGAGGATATGAAGTACAGCGATACACCGATTGTGGCAAGCATTTCGGAGAATTTGGCCGATGTGTACCAACAGTTGCGTGACATGATAGGCAATTTCCAGTCCGCTGACCTAGCCATCATGAACGATTCGCTGATCACCTGTGCGGACGAATTCAGGAACTATTGGGGACAATCCGCGCTGAATGCGTTGCGGGCCATCCACAACGTCTTGTACGGAGACGAGGAGCTCTCCGAAGGGGAAGAACTTGATGATGAACAGAACGAAGTAGATTTTTTCAATGACTGAGATGTTTAGACCAACGATTGAGAAGACGGAGCTGGCGCAGTTGCAACCTGCACAGTTCGAGGGGACTATAATCGTAATTCAGGGTGAAAGGGAAGCAAAAAAGGCGGTCGCCGCTCTCATGAAAGAGAAGATTTTGGGTTTTGACACGGAGACGAGGCCCTCATTCGCCAAGGGGAAAAGCAATGCGGTGTGCCTGGTGCAATTGTCCACGGAGAAGACATGCTTCCTCTTCCGCTTGAAGGAAAACAATTGCCTACCTCTCCTGAAACCTATTTTCGAGGAGGAGAAGATACTGAAGATAGGTCTCTCCCTGAAGGATGACTTCCATGCCATCCACAAGCAGATGGAGTTCGAACCTGCAGGATTCATCGACTTGCAGACGTACGTGAAGGACTTCGGAATAGAGGACAACAGCCTCTCGAAGATATACGCGATCATATTCAACATGCGCATCTCCAAGGCGCAGCGGCTCACCAATTGGGAGGCTGATTTCCTTACGGACAAACAAAAACACTATGCGGCTTTGGACGCTTGGGCGGCACTTCGCATCTACGAGGAGCTGGAAAAAAGAAAAAGTGATATTTCAAATCTAAACAATAAATAGACATGGGCGGTTTTTTTGGTACAGTCAAAAAAAGTAGTTGTTTGATGGACCTTTTCTACGGAACGGATTACAACTCGCATTTGGGGACGAAACGTGGTGGTATGGCCATATTTGATGAGGAGATCGGCTTTACACGAAGCATACACAATCTCGAGAACTCTTACTTCCGTACGAAGTTCGAGCCTAATTTGCCTAAATTCAAGGGCAATGCGGGTATTGGTGTCATTAGCGACACGGACGCGCAACCGATATTGATCAACTCTCACTTGGGCCGTTTCGCGATCGCTACGATCGCTTGCATCAACAACATCGAGGAATTAGGCAAGGAGTTGCTGGACAAGAAAATGCCTTTCTCGGAGATGAGCTCCGGTAAGATCAACCAAACGGAGCTGATCGCTTTGCTTATTTCCGACGCGGACTCCTTCAAGGAGGGTATCGAGAATGTCTATAAGAAGATAAAGGGCTCTTGCACCATCATGTTGCTGACGGAGAACGGTATCATCGTCGGTCGTGACAAACTGGGTCGTCTGCCGGTCATCATCGCCAAGGGAGAGGATGGCTATGCGATCTCCTGCGAGTCTTGCTCTTTCCACAACTTGGGCTATGAGCCTTGCTACAATGTCGGTCCTGGAGAGATCGTCCAGGTGTTCGCCGACCATTACGAGCAGTTGCGCGCTCCCGGCAAGAAGATGCAGGTGTGCTCTTTCTTGTGGGTATACTACGGTTACCCGGTGAGCACGTACGAGGATAAGAATGTCGACTTCGCCCGCCATGCGGCTGGTTGCCTGATGGGTAAGAAGGATAAGTGCGACGCGGACTACGTGGCCGCTGTGCCTGATTCGGGTATCGGTTTCGCCATCGGTTACTCCAACGGTAGCGGTATCCCTTACAAGAGGGCTTTGATCAAATATACGCCTACATGGCCTCGTAGCTTCACCCCTGCCACGCAGGAGATCCGTAAGTTGGTGGCTAAGATGAAGCTGATACCGAACAAGCAGTTGCTGAACGGTAGCCGTGTCATCTTCTGCGACGACTCCATCGTCCGTGGTACGCAGTTGTCCGATAACGTCTCCGCCCTCTATGGCTACGGAGCGAAGGAGGTGCACATGAGGATTTCTTGCCCTCCGTTGATTTATCCGTGCGAATTCCTTAATTTCGCCTCCAAGAACAGCGAGCTGGACTTGATCACAAGACGTATCATCAAGAAATTCGAAGGCGCGCACGATAAGAACCTGAAGAAGTATCAGACCACGGATTCCCCTGAATACAAGAAGATGGTCGAGGATATACGCTCCACCTTCAACCTCACCTCCTTGAGGTTCTGCACGGTGGAGGATCTGGTCGAGGCGATCGGCTTGCCGAAGGAGCAGGTCTGCACGCATTGCTTCGATGGCTCCAGCTACTTCGAGTAGCCGTGAATCGTTAACATGACGTTGTCCCTTATAATTGTGTGATTATGGATAAAATCATCATTTACCAAGTGCTTCCGAGACTCTTCGGAAACCTGAACAAAAAGTTGGTGGAGAATGGAGACATGGCTCAGAACGGCTGTGGCAAATTGGATGATTTTACCGACGAACGTTTACGTGACATCAAGGAGTTAGGCGCCACGCACATCTGGTACACGGGCGTCATCGAACATGCCACCCAGACGAATTATGAGAAGTTCGGCATACGCAAGGACCATCCCGCTGTCGTCAAGGGCAAGGCGGGGTCTCCTTACGCCATCAAAGACTATTACGACATCGACCCGGACCTTGCGACCAAGGTGGAGAACCGCAAAAAGGAGTTCGCCAACCTGGTGAAACGTACCCATAAGGCGGGCTTGAAGGTGATCATGGATTTCGTGCCGAACCATGTGGCGCGCCAATATTTCTCCGACGCCAAGCCGAAGGGGGTCAGGGACTTGGGTGAAGACGATGTGAAGGAGGTCTTCTTCTCTAATCAAAATAACTTCTATTACCTTGTAGACCAGCCTTTCGCGGGCCACATGGACCTCTATGCGGGCGAGAAGGAACCCTATACGGAGATGCCTTGTAAGGTGACGGGCAATGATTTCTTCTCCAACAATCCGGGCATCTACGAGTGGTACGAGACGGTGAAGCTGAATTACGGTATTGATTACCGGAACGGCCATTCCCGCGACTTCCTGCCAAGGCCTAACACGTGGCTGAAGATGTGCGACATCCTCTTGTATTGGTGCGGAATGGGGATTGACGGGTTCCGGTGCGACATGGCCGAGATGGTTCCTGTAGAGTTCTGGAATTGGGTGATTCCTACCGTCAAGGAGAAGTACCCGGAGGTGATCTTCATCGCGGAGACGTATGATCCGGCCCAATACAGGGGCTTCATCTATGACGGCAAGTTTGATTATCTATACGATAAAGTAGGACTATACGATACTTTGCGTGGCATCATGTGCAACGAGAATTCCTGCCACTCCATCACGGGTTGCTGGCAAAAGCTCTCCGGCATCGAGCCGAACATGCTGAACTTCTTGGAGAACCATGACGAGCAACGCATCGCATCCGATTTCTTCGCCGCCGACGCATTGAAGGGTAGACCTGCCATGGCGGTCTCCGCTTGCATCAACAAGGGTCCGGTCATGCTCTATTTCGGTCAGGAACTGGGCGAGAAGGCGATGGACAAGGCGGGCTTCAGCGGAATGGACGGACGTACCACCATCTTTGATTATTGGGCCGTGCCGACCGTCCAGCGATGGCTCAACGGCAAGTTGACGAAAGAGGAGCGCAATTTGCGGGCCTACTATGCTTCGTTGCTCAACATCTGTCGGAACGAGAAGGCGATTTCGGAAGGGTCATTCTTCGACCTGACGTACGCTAACTTCAATAACCCTGATTATAACACTAATAAACAATATGCGTTCTTCCGCAAACACGAAAACGAGTGCTTGCTGATTGTCGTCAACTTCGAGAACAATGCGGTGAAGCTGAAGATCAATATTCCGCAGCATGCGTTCGATGTTCTGCAGATACCGGAAGATGACAAGCTGGTGACTTTTACTGATTTGTTATCAGGAAAGCGATTTAAACAAAAAATGTCATGTAATTCACCATTCAGCGTTGATGTGGAGCAAAACGACAGTGTGGTGTTGAAGTTTGTTTTGTGAAAATTCTCTCCATGCCCCAACCGATGTTTGGTGGTCTAAATGTAAAGTGTTACATTTGCGCGTCAAATGACAGCGTGCGTTGTCATAAATTATTGTTATTATGGTAAATAAGACAAAAATTTGGATAAAATTGGCACTGTTGCTCTGTGGATTTATCCCTTCTTTCGCCGCATGTACGTCGAACACAACCGATTGTGAATGTAAGTCGAAGAACACGGTTACCCAGTTTTACGATCAAGAGGGAAGCTGCTCCGAGTTGGAGGATTCCGCGGATATGGAGTGTACCTCGCTATAGTTATGCCATCTAAGACGAAGATTCTTTTCCTCTGTAGGTCAATGGCGGGTGTCATATTCATTGTCTCCGCCGTCTTGAAGTTCTTGTCAGTCGATTCGTTCGAATTATTCATTTATGGTCTTGACTGGTTCAGTTTGGCCATGTCTTCGTTTTTAGGCCGCGCATTGCTCTTTGCGGAAATATCTTTGGGCATTTGCCTCCTCACGGGGCTATATGGACGGTTGGCTTCGAGACTCTCCGCCATCTTACTGCTCCTATTCACAGCCTTTCTGGTTTATTTAGCCGTTACAGGGCAGGGCGATAATTGCCACTGCTTTGGTGAATTCGTAGAAATGAATCCGCTGGAGTCCTTGGGGAAGAACGTCCTCTTGGGCGTTTTTATCTTTCTCGGATGGAATCTGGAGGATTGGCGGGCTGATTGGCGCCCTGCGTTGCTGGCCGTCGTGTTGGTGGGGGCGTTGGTCTTCGCTTTTGTGCTCAAGGCTCCCTATGGATTCGGAAAGAAAAACGTCGGCTATTCCTCCGATGATTTTGAGCAACTCGTTTCGCAACATCCTGAGTTGAAGGCTGGTGGCAAGCAGATCCTGGCGTTCGTCAGTACAGGTTGCAAGCATTGCAAGATGGCTGCCCGTAAATTGGACATCACCTTGCGTCATGCCCGGCTTCAGGACGACCCGGTGCACTGGTTCGTTATCGGTGACTCTGTCCGATTCCGGAAGTTCCTCGAAGAGACTGAGGTGGATCCTCATCGCTACGATTTCCTCCCCGCAAGTTTCTTCCTCAAAATAACCAATGGCACACTCCCTCTTATCCTGCTGACGGAGGACGGGAACGTGTCGAAGGTCATGAGCAACGCTACGTTTAATGAAAATGATATTGTCGAATTTGTAAAAGAATAACCATGATAGAGATTATACCAGCCATTGATATCATCGACGCCAAGTGCGTCCGCCTCTCCCAAGGAGATTACGAGCAGAAGAAAGTCTACAACGAGAACCCCCTGGAGGTGGCTAAGATGTTCGAGGACGCAGGTATCCAACGCTTGCACTTGGTGGATTTGGACGGTGCGAAGGCGCAGCACATCGTGAACTATAGGGTGCTGGAGTCCATCGCTACGCATACGAACCTCACCATCGACTTTGGTGGCGGACTGAAAAGTGACGAGGACCTGCGCATCGCCTTCGAGAACGGTGCGAAGATGATCACGGGCGGTAGTATCGCCGTGAAGAAACCGGACGTCTTCTCTTCGTGGATCGAGAAGTTCGGCTCGGAGCGCATTATCTTAGGGGCGGATGTCAAGAACGAAAAGATTGCCGTGGGTGGTTGGATCGAGACGACCGACGCTGACCTGTTGCCTTTCGTGGAGAAGTTCAAGGCGCAGGGCGTGGACAAGGTGATTTGCACCGACATCAGCAAGGACGGTATGTTGCAGGGTCCATCCATCGAGCTCTACAAAAAGATCTTGGCGCAATTCCCGGACCTCTACCTGATCGCCAGCGGAGGCGTAAGCTCCATGGCGGACATCGAGGCGTTGCAGGAGGCGAATGTGCCTGCCGTCATCACGGGTAAGGCCATCTACGAAGGTCGGATCACGATGGCGGAATTGGCTCGATTCACCGCATGATAATCGCAAATAGTAAATTGTAAATGGTTAAATCGTAAATACCACATGTGCCTTATGTGGTAAATGAATCCGCCGTTCGTGTCGGTGCAGATTCTTAACGCTTAATTCTTAACTCTTAATTCTTTTATGTAATTTCGCGGAATTAAGGATAAGTAGAAGTTTTGTTGTGAAGGAATATATAAACAATAATATTTTCAAGTCGATTTCCGAGGTGGCGGACAAGAAGGGTGTGGAGTGCTACGTGATAGGCGGTTTTGTGCGCGACATCTTCCTGAAGCGTCCCTCGAACGATATTGATGTGGTGGTGGTTGGTAGCGGCATCGAGGTGGCGGAGGCTTTCCACAAGAAATGGAGGGGAAGCACGTTGGCTGTCTTCAAGAACTTCGGTACCGCCCAGGTGAAACGGGGCGATATGGAGGTGGAGTTCGTCGGCGCCAGGAAAGAGTCGTATCGGGAGGATTCCCGCAAACCCATCGTCGAGGATGGCACGCTGGAGGATGACCAGAACCGTCGCGACTTCACCATCAACGCATTGGCCATCTGTCTGAACGAGAAGCGTTTCGGAGAGTTGGTGGATCCGTTCGGAGGCATGGAGGATATCCGTAACATGATTATCCGCACTCCGCTCGACCCGGACATCACCTTCAGTGACGACCCGCTTCGCATGATGCGTTGCATACGTTTCGCCACCCAATTGCGCTTCTTCATCGATGCGAACACCTTTGACGCTATCTGTCGCATGAAGGAGCGTATCTCCATCATCTCGAAGGAGCGTATCGTAGATGAACTGAATAAAATCATGGCTTCGCCACGGCCGTCCGTGGGTTTCGACCTGCTGGAGCGTTGTGGCTTGCTGGAACTCATATTGCCTGAGATCCATAGGCTTTGCGGCGTGGAGGAAAAGGAGGGCAGGGGACACAAGGATAACTTTCTGCACACGATGCAGGTGCTGGACGCCGTGGCGGAGCAATCCGACGACCTCTGGCTGCGTTGGGCGGCCCTCTTCCATGACGTGGCGAAACCCGTCACGAAGAAGTGGGACAATCGGATCGGATGGACATTCCACAACCATAACTACGTGGGTGCCAAGATGATCCCTAAGATCTTCACCCGCATGAAACTTCCGCTGAACGAGCACATGAAGTTCGTCCAGAAGATGGTGGAGCTCCACATGCGCCCTATCTCCTTGGTGGAGGAGACTGTGACCGACTCCGCCGTGCGCCGTTTGCTCTTCGATGCGGGTGACGACATTGAGGCGCTGATGATCCTTTGCGACGCCGATATCACCTCCAAGAATGCGGACAAGGTACGTCGGTACCGTGATAACTTCCGCATCGTGCGTGAGAAACTGAAGGAGATCGAGGAGAAAGACCGTGTGCGCAATTTCCAGCCACCTATCACGGGCGAGGAGATCATGCGCATCTTCGACCTCACCCCTTGCCGCGCCATCGGAGACATCAAGACGGCCATCAAGGATGCTATCCTGGATGGTATCATCCCGAACGAGTACGAACCCGCCTACCAATTCATGATCGAGAAGGCGAAGGAGCTCGGACTCACTCCGAAGAATGCGTAATGTATTGAATTTTAACCACTCATATTCTTTTTATTATGGACATAGAACACATCATAGAACATGGGAAGGTTTTTCGTAAATCGTCCGATAACGATAATAGTAACAATAAGAGCACCAAGGTGAAGACCAAGGCGAAGAAGACCACCTACATCAAGGGTGCGCATGGCTCCGATTCCGCTAAGATGAAGGCGGAATACCGCAGGAAAAGAGCGAATCGACATAAATAGTCTAATTAAAAACTTATAAGTATGAATGTTTTATTTATCGGTGGAACAGGCACCATCAGCATGGCGATCACGAAAAGATTGGCGGCTGAGGGGCATCAGTTGTTCCTTTTGAACCGCGGCAATCGTTCGGTTCAACTCCCTGACAACGTGAAGTTCATTCGTGTGAATGATGTGAATGACGAGGCTGAGGTGAAGGCCAAGATTGCCGGCATGAAGTTTGATGTGGTCTGTGACTTCATCATCTTCCACAAGGAGCAGGCGGAGCGTGACTTCCGACTCTTTTCGGGAATCACGAACCAGTTCATCTTCATCAGCAGCGCCTCGGCCTATCATAAGCCGTTGGCCTCCTACTTGATCACGGAGGGCACTACGCTGGCGAACCCTTACTGGCAGTACTCCAGGGAGAAGATCGAGTGTGAGGAGTTCTTCCTCGACCAATACCGCCAATCAGGCTTCCCGATCACGATCGTACGCCCGAGCCATACCTATGACGAGCGTTCCGTGCCGTTGGGCGTGCATGGCGACAAGGGTAGCTGGCAGGTCGTGAAACGTATGTTGGAGGGGAAGCCGGTCATCATCCAAGGCGATGGCACCTCCCTGTGGACCATGACGCACAACAGCGATTTCGCCAAGGCCTTCGTGGGCTTGATGGGCAATCCGCATGCGATCGGGGAGGCCTTTCAAATCACTTCGGACGAGACCCTGACGTGGAACCAGATATACAAATCCATCGCGCAGGCGTTGGGCGTGGAGTTGAAAGCCTACTATGTCTCCTCCGATTTCTTGGCGGAAGTCGGTCACTATGACTTGTTGGGTAGCCTGATCGGTGACAAATCCAACTCGGTCGTCTTTGACAACACGAAGCTGAAAAGAACCGTGCCCGATTTCGTTACAAGCGTCCCATTCTCCAAGGGTGTGAAGCAAACGGTCGACTATGTTCTCGCCCATCCGGAGTGCCAGTGCCCGGACCCAGAGTTCGATTTATGGTGTGACAGCATAATTGATTCTTTGGAAAAGGCAAAAAAAGAGTTAAAAAAATTATCTTTGTAAAGTGAAACCATTGTTCAACGATATAAAGGAATAATACATATATGAGAAAACACGAGATAAGAAAGACCCTATTAGGAATGCTATTAGCCTTCATGGGGGGCTTCTTATCTCTTGTTCAAGCCGTTCCGTACAATGGGTGTCCGGACTTCATGGACATCAACGCCTCCTATCTGGATTTCTACACGGGTATGACCGACAATCCCTTCGATTCCCTAGGGATGAACCCGAATCGACACCATTTGAACGAAGACCAGGGATATGACCCCAATACCGGCAATAAGCTGAAGTTCATACCTGACGGGAAGACGAAGTCCATCCGTTTGGGCAACGATAGGATCGGAGGCGAATCGGAGGCGATTGTATACCACTACATTGTTGACCCGGACAACTCCCTGTTGTTTGTCAACTTCGCTGTCGTGATGGAGGACCCAGGCCATGCGTTCGCGTTCCAGCCTCGTTTTGTCATCCGCATCACCGACAAGAATGGCAAACTGGTGAATGATTGCTCCGTTTATGATGTCACCGCTGCGGCAGGGTTGGACGGTTTCCAAGACTATGCGTATGTGGATGGAGACGAGTACCATACCGTGCGTTGGCGTGATTGGTCGAAGATTGGTCTCGACCTGACCCCCTTCATCGGCCAAGAGGTGCAAGTCCAATTCATCACATACGACTGTTTCCTCTTCGGACATTACGGGTACGCCTATTTCACGGCCTCCTGTGCGCCTAACAAACTGAACCTTGATGTGTGCGAGGGGTCGAGTTTCTCCTTGGCCGCACCGGAAGGCTTCCCTTCCTATCGATGGGACAATGGGGACACCTCCCGAGTTTCGACCCGCACCTATCGTGGCGGGGACATGAACATCTACTGCGAAATCACCTCCGCGACGGGCTGCCAGTTCATACAAAGCGCGTACGTCACCGATTCCTATGCGGGGGGAGACGTCACCATTCGGGACACGATCTGCCAAGGAGAGGCCTACAATCTCCATAACTTCGATTTGCCTCCTCAA
Organism: Paludibacteraceae bacterium; assembly: GCA_017962085.1. GTDB lineage: Bacteria > Bacteroidota > Bacteroidia > Bacteroidales > Paludibacteraceae > UBA1181. Next base: position 95,330 of record JAGCWA010000016.1, on the reverse strand, counting down.
ATGAATGTGGGCACGTTCGGATTCACCAATTTGGTCGCCAATCCAGCCACATGCTCCGCCACCTCTACTGTCAGCCTTGAATTGACCGTGCTGCAAAAATATTTCCCGATCAATGTCTCCATCTGCGAAGGGGAAGACTATACCGAGAATGGATTCCACATCATTCAACCGCCTGTGGGGGTTTTGACGGACACGCTGAAGTTCGAGCGGAGCAAGCAACGCTGCGATAGTATCGTCTGCCTGCGTTTGGTGGTCAACGACACCAAGAACCTTGCCAACGAACTGAAGGGTGAGCTCCATCCTTGCACCAACCAGGTGGTCACCTATTCCTCTGAATTGGAAGACAATCTTTCGCAATATAAATGGGACCTCCCAGCCAACGTGAAGGTGGTCAGTGGAGAGCATTCTCCGCAAATTGCCCTCTATTTCACTTCTGACGAGCCGGCTACGCTGACGCTGATTGGCGAGAACGGTTGCGGGTCGAGCACAGTGCCTTACACCGTCTACCCATATCCTTCCTACCACAAAATCCTGTCCGACACGATCTGCCAGGGAGAAAGCTATAGCAACGGTAACATCACTCTAGGCAAGCAGGAAAAATCAGGCTTTTTCACTTCCACCCATTCCTTCCAAACGAAGAAGGGGTGTGATAGTACCATTGTGCTGCAGCTGACGGTGCTGCCTCTTCCGGTGGTCGCCTTTGAGGTCACTCCCAACAAGGGCATTCATTGCGACTCGTCCATGCTCAGGCTCTCCGTCAAGAGTACTGCCAGCACGCTTATTTACCATCAGTGCGATCCGTCACCTGTCTCCATCGGCGATGTGTTCTGCACCGATGGATCGTTCGTGAGCATAGATTCTTTCCCTGCGTCAGGCAAACAGGCGGAGGGCGTTGTGTACCATTACGACGACACGGAGGGATACGCTTATGTGGTCCATCTGTTTGAACCATCCCAAAACCTGCGGTGGAGTAATGTCTACTATGATATACCCGCATTGGAGAACCAACAATATCTTCCGAATTTGCTGGAGGATATGGATGGGTTCGGTCACACCTCCTTGATCAGGGGAACGGGGGATGCCAATGAATACCCGCTTGCATGGTCGGCCGATCTGGAGCATGGATGGTATATCCCTGCAATCGGGGAGCTTAGGAAAATGTTCGGATCCGTCAGCCTCTTGAACGCCTCGCTGAACCTCTTGGGCGGTGATTCCATCTACTACAACAACTATGACGCTTCCCTAAATGACAGGTTCTTCTATTATTTCTCAAGTAGTGAGTACAACGAAGATATGGCTTGTTGCCTGAAATGGAACTTCTTCATATATGCGATACCTAAAAGTTCCTATGTCACCACCCGATACTCCCGCAAAGTGAAGCTCTCGAATTGGACACAGCCGAAATATAAGATGGGTGATCTGATCGTCAACGAGGATGGCTCTAAGGGTATTGTCCTCTGCGTCAGTCCTGACGGGAAGAGTGGCACCATGATCGCTATGGCGGATGACTCCGCTCGTATTCAGAACACCTATGTGCCTCTTGCGGACCCTTATATGGCGCAGGTTGACGACCGTTTGGTCACTTCGCGTGGCTACGAATGCACCCGGAAATACCGTGAGTTGGGCGACTCGACGCAGTACCCCGCCGCCTGGACGGTGGATTTCGAGAATGGTTGGTACATTCCAACCCGTGCGGAGATGAACTTCCTTTACGCTAACATGATGGTGATGGATTCCGCACTTTATGAGAATGGCGGTATCTCTTTCTCTGTCGATGATTATTGGACTTGTGATGCCACGACAGATCCTTACGGATATACCATCTCCATTCCGCAGGGCAATTTTAATTTCTATCCGCTGACGGAGGACCTTCTCTTCCGTCCTATGCGCCAATTCACGGTCTGTGAGGATTACACGGAGTATGAGGACACCACGCTCTCTTATCGCTGGAATACGGGGGATACCGTTCCGACCATCGTGGACTATCCAACCCGCACGACCAATTATGAGGTCACGATCCTATCGAACGAGGGAAAGTGCAACTCTAAGTATGATACGACCATCTACGTCCAGAGCGTCGACCCTATTGTGTTGAACAAGACGGTGTGCCATGGACAGGTTTACAAGGACGACTATTTCGAGGCCTCCGAGTCTGGCGTCTATCATGCGGAAGCGGATAATGGTGAGTGCACGCAGAAGATCACACTGAACCTCACGGTCTTGGATGCGCAGGACACTACCTATGTGAGCGATGTCACTTGTCAAGGCTCCACCTACAAAAAGAATGGCTTCTTCCTGCAACCATCATCGCCAGGCTTTGCCTATGACACGATAACCCTCTCCGACGGGAAGGGGTGCGATAGCGTCATCTGTCTTCGCTTGGAGGTGTTGCCTGCCCAACGGGACACCCAATACGCCCATGTGTGCCAGAACGAGGGCTATTTTAAGAACGGGTTCGAAATACCTGCCTTCCAGCCTGCTGGTTTGCAGTACAAGGAACGCTCGGAGCTCAACGAGGAGGGGTGCACGCTCATCCATGTGCTGGCGCTTACGGTCGATACCGTGTACCAGATCTCCATGGTGGACTCCATCTGTCACATGGAACGTTATCAGCGCAATGGGTTCGATTTCGTGGCTGACGAGGAGGGCTACAGCGTCCATTACCAAACGCTCACCTCTTCCACGCATTGCGATAGTATCCTCTCCTTGAGCGTGAAGGCTTTCCCAAGAACGGACTTCACCTATTCCGACACGATAATGTACGGGGATACCTACCGCGACCAGAACTTTGACCTCCCTGCCCAAAGGGTGTCGGGCTTGCATACGTTTGATACCATGTACGTCAATTCGAAGGGGTGCGATAGCCTCGTCACGCTTTTGCTGTTCGTGCGCAATGAGGATGATGTGGATGTGCCGACCTCCTTCACGCCGAAGGATGGGAACGGTATCAATGATATCTTCATGGAGGGGTATGAGATATTCATCCATGACCGCTACGGATTGTTGGTCTGCCACTCCACCAATGGTTGGGACGGAAGCTACCGTGGCGAACCGGCCGACGCGGGGGTATATATCTATACCATCCGTTTCAGGAACGGCAAGGAGAAGCATGGAACTGTAGAGATTTTGAAGGAGTAAAATAGATAGCATGGATAAGAAAAGAATTGTAACGATTATCATCATGGTTCTTTGTTTGGGTATTTTTTTCTATAACCTGATCAAGAACAAATCCAATATTGAATCATCGAAGGAGGATTTCCCTACCGCTTCCTACGAGCCTGGCTCTTTCAAGGACCAAGGGGAGATGTGGGACTACCTCCATTCGCATAGTTTCCGTCTGGCGGCTGTTGCCGACAGTGATTCCGCCGCTGTGATGACGGTGCGGAATTTTGAGTTGTATCTGAACGGACAACAATTTTCCGAAAGTCTGGAAGTCTCCGATTTCCAACACGTTGCGGTGGGTCTTTCCGGCTTCAATATGCAAGGCCAGCGTTTACGCATGGTGCTGCAGAAGGATAGCGTCAGGTGCGTGTTGGTGGATATGACCGATGCCTCTAACAGCCGGGTCTATAAGGTTGTGAAATAATCTTTGGGGAGAGTGCCCGTGCGGATTTTTCTCCCTTGGGACGATGACTCATTCCAAGCGCGCTTTTTCGTGCTGCATTGCTGTGATTTTTGTCCTATAATTTTATTACTTTTGTAGTGTGATATGACATGGTTCACGGATGGGAAGCCTTTCCGTGACTGGATTAAAAAATTTTATATGTTATGAAGACTGATATTATCTTGTCAGGAGTTGGAGGACAAGGCATTTTGTCCATCGCCGCTGTGATTGGAGAAGCGGCTATTAAGAATGATCTTTATATGAAACAGGCTGAGGTCCATGGTATGAGCCAACGTGGTGGGGATGTGCAATCCAACCTGAGGATCTCCGACAAGCCGATCGCATCAGACCTGATCGCGAAGGGCACAGCCGATTTGATAATCTCTCTGGAGCCTATGGAGTCTCTCCGCTACCTTCCTTTCCTGAAGGAGGATGGCTGTGTGGTCACCAGCAACGTTCCTTTGATTAATATCCCTGATTACCCGAATGTCGACGATGTGTTGGCTGAGGTGAAGAAGGTGAAGAACCACGTTATCCTGGATGTCGAGACCATCGCCAAGGAGGTTGGTTCTCCTCGTGTCGCGAACATTGTCATGCTCGGTGCGGCCACTCCGTTCCTGGGTATCTCTTATGATAAGATCCAAGAGGGTATTCGTTCCATCTTCGGCAGAAAGGGCGACGAGATCGTGAATCTGAACCTGAAGGCGCTTGAGGCTGGCAAAAATATTACCGAGAAAAAATAATACGCTATGCTTCAGAGAATCCAAACCGTTTATCTTCTTGTGACGTTTATCCTCACGGTTCTGCTTTTCTTCCTGCCTATGGGTTTTGACGTGGTAGGAGAGGGTGCGGAGAAGGCTTTCGAGCTGAATGCCGTGGGTGCTTACCAGATCATTACCGATCCGGGCACAGCGACCAGCACCACCCAGTTCGCGAAGGGTGCGTGGGCTTTGTTCGCCTTGGTGAGTATCATCTTGGGTGTCACTGCGTATGACATCCTGCTCTTCAAGAGACGCATCTTCCAGATTCGTGTGGCCATCTTCAACATGATGCTGCACTTGGGCATATATGCGCTCTTCGCATTCTATTATTTCTTCCTGATGCCTAATCAGGGGGTTATACAGGGATCGTTCCAACCGAACTGGACCATCGTCCTGCCGATCGTGAACGTCATCCTGACGTACTTGGCGATCCGCGCTATCGGTAGCGACGAGGCGCTGGTGCGCTCTTTGGACAGATTACGTTGACCATTATGGCTTTGCTCTCCTCCGAACGTCTTTCCCTCAGGGCTTTGGAACCGGAAGATCTGGACTTCCTCTACCGCTGGGAGAATGACTCGTCCATCTGGGGCGAGGGGAGCATGATACCGCCCTTTTCCCGCTATGACCTGAAGAACTACATCGCCAATGCGACGGATATCTTCACATCGAGGGAGTTGCGCCTCATCGTGGAGGAAAACACCTCCCGCAGACAGGTGGGCGTGGTCGATCTCTTCGATTTCGAGCCAATCGCGCAACGTGTCGAATTGGGGATCCTGATCGACGAGGCGGTGCGTGGCAGAGGCTATGCGAAGGAGACGCTCGAAATGGTGGTGCGCTATGTCTTCGATTACTTGCGTTGCCACCAAATCATGGCGAAGGTCAATGCGAAGAACGAACCGAGCCTTAAATTGTTCCAAGAGATGAATTTTACGCAGGCTGGCAAGCTGTCGGATTGGGTCCGGGATGGAGATGATTGGTCGGATTGCGTTCTGTTTCAATTAGTTAATGGTAAATAAATTATTCAGACATGATAGATAAAAGTATAGTGAAGTCCGTGATTGAGGAGATGCATCTTCCGGATTTCAACAAAGCGACGATTCGTGAGATTGTGGCGATTGCCAACAAGGTAGAGGCTTTGACGGGCGAAAAATACGTCAGGATGGAGATGGGTGTTCCCGGTCTTGCGCCGGACGCTATCGGTACGGCGGCTGAGATCGAGGCCCTGAAGAGGGGCGTGGCCTCCAAGTACCCGATGTTGGACGGACATCCGGACCTGAAGAAAGAGGCTTCCCGTTTCATCAAGGCATTCATCGACGTGGATGTGAAGCCGGAGGGATGTGTGCCTACTTCAGGTTCTATGCAAGGTACCTACGCTTCTTTCCTTGTTTCGGGACAGTGCGACCCTAAGCGTGACACGGTCCTCTTCATCGACCCGGGCTTCCCTGTGCAGAAGACACAGCTGCTCGTTTTGGGTCTGAAGTATGAGTCGTTCGATATGTACGAATACAGGGGGGATAAGTTGATCGAAAAGGTGGAGAGCTACCTGAAGAAAGGCAATATCTGCAACATCATCTATTCCAACCCGAACAACCCGTCATGGTTCTGCCTGACGGAGGAGGAGTTGAAGGGTATCGGTGAATTGGCCACTAAGTATGATGTCATCGTCATGGAGGACTTGGCCTACTTCGCCATGGACTTCCGCAAGGACCTCAGTAAGCCGTTCGAGCCTCCTTTCCAACCATCTGTCGCTAAATATACGGACAACTACATTCTGTTGATCTCTGGTTCCAAGGCGTTTAGCTATGCGGGACAACGTATCGGTGTCTCCGCTATCTCTGATAAATTGTACCACCGTTTCTACCAAGGTCTTGCGGACCGCTATTCGATTGGCGAGTTCGGCACGATCTTCGTGAACAGAATCCTGTACGTGCTCTCTTCGGGTACGGCCCACTCGGCGCAACATGCCTTGGCGGCTATGTTCAAGGCGGCCTGCGACGGCAAATACAACTTCCTTGAGGGTGTGCACGAGTACGGTAGACGTGCGGCGAAACTGAAGGCGATCTTCCAGAAGCATGGCTTCCACATCGTCTATGACAAGGATATTGACCGTGAGATCGGTGATGGTTTCTACTTCACCGTCGGCTATAAGGGCATGACGGGTGGCGAACTGATGTACGAACTTCTCTTCTACGGTGTTAGCGTGATATCTCTGCTTACTACGGGTAGTAAGCAAGAGGGCTTGAGGGCTTGTACTTCCTTCATCCAAGACGATCAGTACGATGTGCTGGACGAGCGCTTGGCCGCATTTGAAAAAGATCACAAGAAATAATAACTTAAATAGTGTAATCATGAATATCACAACGTTTATCGTAGGCCTCTTGTTCGTCGCACTGGGTGCCTATTTATTGATTAGCAGAATTATCCTTAAAAAGGAATCCCAAAAATTGGATATACTTGAAAGGAAATTGGGTGTTCTCGGTAAGGTCATCTATATCATCTGCTACGTTCTCTTTCCGCTGCTCATGGGCGCCCTGCTTATCTTCTCAAGCACGTTGGGCCTCAGCTTGAAGGATACAATCTTTTCATGATTGTCGCTTGATGATTAACGATTTTCTTTGCTAAGGCGGGGGAGATCTGTCTAATGCGGTAAATGAACCCGCCATGTGGCCATCCCCCCCCCCAAAAAAAAACCAATGGAATAATTGTATTTCAGTTTTGTTCGTTATATTTGCGCGATGGCAATCCGTTGGGTGATTCTTGGAACAATGTGATTGCCGGGAAACGTTGGATAGGGGATTTTTTTACGTGGAATGCCCCGCTATGCGCATAGTGTTTGGATGTTTAGGTGGGTCTGGTATGGTGATTTAGGGCTCACCTTTCGTTTTTTAATTGTACCTATGATGAACACGAAAAGAGTTGTAATCTTGGCGTTCGTATGGTTGTCGGTTGGCGTCTTCGCACAACAATCCGACAGGATGCGGATATGGCTAAACGAGGGGACGTCGCAATCGTTCCCGGTCAATAGTGTGGATAGTGTCACTTTCGGGAGTGGCTGGGAAGAGGAGGTTGGCTCCACATGGACCGCTCCTCCTGTCTCCAATCGTTGCGTTCCCCTGATGTTGACAAGTCTGGAGCGTGATCGGGTGCGATTGAGCAATGCGTTTTCGAAGAAATGTTTCTCCGCCATATACAAGACGGCTGACACCACGTTGGATCGGGGAGACTTCTTTTTTTCGCCTATGGGTCTGCAGATGGCTTTGGCTATGTGTGCGAATGGTGCGTCGGAAGGGGCTAAGGAGGAGATACTCTCCGCATTGGGCTTCTCTGGCGAGACCGCCTTGGAGGATATGAACGTCTATTATCACAAAATCTATCAATACCTTGCTTCTCCTTGTGATTCTGTGCGGATGGAGTTCCCTTCTGCCTTGTGGGTGCGGGGTGGAGCGCCTGTGGATGAACGTTTCTCGGATGTCGCCAAGCGTACGTTCTATGCGACCATTGGTGGCCTGGATTCTTCCTCGGATTCGGTGTCGGTGAAGTCTACCGTCGATGATTGGGTGCGTACGGTGACGCATGGACAGTTGGACCAATCCTATGCGGACGTCTCCTCGGATGAGGGGCTGGCGCTCCATTCGACCTCTTATATGCTCGGCAGATGGTGGACCCAGTTGATGCCTAGAACGTTTTTTGACTACGAGTGGAACGAAAAGGCGATGTGTGTGGCGCTCTCGGAGTATAGGATGTATACGTTTACGGGATTCGCTGATACGGACCAATATCAGGCGATGGAGGTTCGTTTCGGACCTTACGAATACCTATATGGCATTAACATAACGAATAAGAAACAAATCCGTTGCGTCAATTTATTGTCGGACACTTCCCTTTATAATCATGCTTACAGTATGATCCTTGTGCAACCGAAGGAAGGTTATGCCATGGAGGATGTGATGGAGAACATTCAGTGGGAGGCTCTTCCATTAGTGCCTTTCCCTTGTTGGGTCAGATTCCCTTTTGTCGATTTCTCCCGGACATACGAGTGGAAGGATTTCTTGGGAGAGATGGGTATCAAGAAATTGTTTGAGGAACCGTACGCGGCTGTGGATGGAACCATCTCCCGATTCAGTCAGGAGTGCAAAGCCTATTGGAACGAACGTGGATTCGGTGTGACGGATTCCTCTACTGTGTATCCTCCCGCATCTGCCAATGGCGCTATGATGGCGGAATTGCCGGAAAGGGGCATGTTGGATGCCAAGAAAACCACTTTGGTCGTCTTTAGGGACAATCTGAGCGGCTTGGTGCTTTTCATGGGCAGGGTGAAGGATCTTAGAAACCGTGTGGTGTCCGAATAGAATGTTAACGGGTTGTGATTGCTTTGAAAATGAATAGATTATGCATGCCATGATAAATATGAAAAGTCTTTTGTGCGCAATGCTCCTCTCCTTGGCGGCGATGGGTGGCTTGGCGCAGAACCCTGACCAAATGAGGGTTTGGTCATCGGACGGTTCATCGTCTGTGTATAGAGTGGACGATGTGGATAGCATCACTTTTGACAAAGGTGAGTATGCTGAGGGGGTGGGCGATTGGACGACTCCGCATTTCATTGGCGATACCGCACAGTTAGTGCTCACGGAGGAGGAACGGGCTTATGTGCATGCCAGCAATGGGTTCGCGAAGAAATGCTTCTCCAAAATCTGCGCCACTCCTTCGATGGGGAAAGCAGGGGAGCAAAACCATTTCTTCTCTCCTTTGGCTCTGCAGATGGCCTTGGCGATGTGCGCGAACGGTGCTTCGGAGGGTGCGAAAGAGGAGATTCTCTCCGCATTGGGCTTCTCCGGCGAGCATGCTTTGGAAAATATGAATCTGTATTACAATAAGATATATAATTATCTCATCACGAATAAAGATAGCGTGGAGCTTGCCTTCCCGAGTGCGTTGTGGGTGCGTGAAGGACTTCCTGTCAAGAAGGATTTTGTGGATGTGGCCACGAAGAATTATTATGCGACCATCGGTCATTTGAATTTTTCCTACGACTCGCTCTCCTTGACAAGCCTTATTAACGATTGGGCGAAGGAGGTGACGCAATGGAGGGTAGGTAATCTGGATGCGGACATCCCTTCTGATTGCTCTCTGATGCTCAATGTCACTGACCTTGTTTCAGGAAGATGGGCTGGAGCTTTCCTTGCGTCAAACTCAATCGGTGATTTTGTCTCACAGAATGGGGAAAGTAAGAGAATCACCTATGCGAAGAACACGGCATGTATGTGCAGGTTGGCCAAAACGGATCGTTATCAGGTCCTTTCTTACCCTTTTGTCACGTATGATTATAACGGAGATTCGTTCGTCGAGATCTATTTTAGCCCAAATGTCTACAACGATTCTATTCAGCGTTTCAGTGTGGCGTTCCTTATCCCGAATGAAGGGGAGGACTTGGACGACGTGCTTGCGGATGTTCAATGGGAGTCCATTCCGTTTGAGTGGAAGACCTCAGTTCTTGGCATTCCTTTCTTCCCTTATATATCGCAAACGTACGAGTGGAGGGATTGCTTGAAGGAACTTGGAATCAGGAAACTGTTTGAGGAACCGTTCTCTTCTGTGGATGGTGTTCTCTCCAGTTGTAGGCAGGATGGTCGGATAGATATCTTCAATACTGGGGTTAATGCCTCGATTGTCAGCCCACAGTATGTTCATGGCACTGGACCTGGTTGGGGAACGGGGGCGTATGTCAGTGTGTTGTTGTCTCGCCCTTATGTCTTCGCTGTCATGGACAATAGTACGGGCTTGTTGCTCTCTATGGGACGCATCAATGGCTTCCCTAAGTGAACGACGTCCCCTGATTCATAACCTTTGCCTGATGTCCGGATTTTTTGCTAATTTTGTCCGGAGAAGTATTTGTTTGCATTTATGTTGACGGTTAAGCAGATTGTTACGATTCAGAATTTGTTTGGGGTGGGTTCCAAATATGTTCCCATGGTGGATGCCATGCGGGACGAAGAACTCTTCCCTCGCTTGTCGGCTTGTGGTGCGAAGGTGCGGGTGGCGGGACGTCTGGTCCCTCTGACCGCTCATCATGTGGAGGAGGCGGAACGCTTGGCGGAGTCTCTCCTTCAGGCATCGGAGGCGCAGGGCGTCGGAATCCTATCTAGAGAGGGGGAAGCGTATCCTGCGAGACTGGAGCAGACTGTTGATGAGAAGGGTTTGCCTGCTCTTCCTTATGTGCTTTACTATAAGGGGGATATCTCTCTGCTGAAACGTCCGTGTGTCTCGATCATCGGTACGCGCTATCCTACGAAGGAGGGCGTTGAGGCTGGCGTCTATTTGGCGAGGGAGTTCGCGAAGGAGGGCTTTTGTGTCGTCTCGGGCTTGGCGAGCGGCTGTGATGCCTCGGCGCATCGGGGCGCTTTGCTGGCGAAGGGGAAGACCGTGGCGGTTCTTGCGCATGGTCTGGATCGGGTCTATCCTTCGGAACACTCCGCTTTGGCACGTGAAATCGTTGAGGCGGGTGGATTGCTCCTTTCCGAGTATCCTGTCGGTACGCAGGTGAGCAAGTATAATTTCATCGCGCGTGACCGTTTGGTCTCTGCGCTCTCCCATGTGGTGATTGTCCTACAGACGGGTGTGGAGGGGGGCGCCATGTACGTGGCGAACAATGCGTTGTCGTTGGGCAAACCCTTGTATTCGGTCTATTACAAGGATGAGTCGGTCCGTCGGTTGCCTGTCTGCGAGGGGAACAGACGGCTGGTGGAACTGGGTGCGCAGTACCTGCGGGGCTCGGATGTGCCTTCCGTCGTGGAGTTGCTGCGCAAGGCCTCCGTGTGAGCGGTGTGATGGATGGTTGAAAACTCTCTTGTGAAATCCCTCTGTTTTATTTCGGCGGATGTCTCCAAATCCTTAATTTTGCGTCAGACAAATGGTTGGGCTTTGGCGGAAAAGTCTCTTCCTTCCTCGTCGTTTGGGGATATGTCTCAAATAATTTACAATGGAAGAATTGAACGAACAACAGCGGAAGGCTGTGGAATATGACGGGAAGCACCTATTGGTGGTCGCCGGGGCTGGAACGGGTAAGACGCGTACCATCATCGCCCGTGCGAAGTATCTTCTTCAGCAGGGTGTGCCGGCGAATAGGATCCTGATCCTCAGCTTCACCCGCAAGTCGGCGCGGGAGATCGTCGAGCGCATCAAGTCTGAAATCGGCGGAATCTCCGTCGACGGACTGCGTGGACAAACCTTCCACTCCTGGTGCATGGATGTGATCATGAACAACCCGAAGGTCTTCATGCACCACGAATACACGTTGCTCGACGAGGAGGATAGGGAGAGCTGCGTGAAACTGCTTTGCGGCAAAGGCCTAAGGGACAAGGAGAAGCATGTGGTGAAACCCTCCTCGATATTGGAGGTCTACTCCTTCGCCATCAATGCCTGCTGCAGCCTGTCGGACGCGATGCGCATGAAGCTCTACGACAACGCTTCAAGGGAGGACCCCGCCACGTTGAAGAGCATAGAACTCAATAAGCCTGTCTACGAGGAGATCATCAAACGATACATGGCCTACAAGACGGTGCATAAATACATGGATTATGACGATATACTGAACGTCGTCTCCAAGGGACTCAAGAAGAATGCGGAGGCGAGACGGTTTGTCTCTTCCCGCTACGACCATATCTTGGTGGACGAGATGCAGGACACCAACCCGCTCCAATATGAGCTGCTTAGCTCCTTCTACGAGCGATGCCACCTCTTCTGTGTGGGCGACGATGCGCAGAGCATCTATGCCTTCCGTGGGGCGGACTTCAAGACCATGCACAACTTCACTTCGGTGGTGCCTCAGTCCGAGATGATGAAACTCACCCTCAACTACCGCTCCACGCAGGAGATCCTGGACCTCTCCAACTGGGTGCTGGCGAAGTCTCCTTTGCACTACGACAAGGAACTCTCCTCTGTCCGTGGCAAGGGGAAGAAACCTGTGGTGGTGACGTGCGAGAACGAGTGGGACGAGGCGAACGACGTGACGGAGAAGATCCGCCGGAGCATTGTGGATAAGGGGGCGAAGTACGAGGACAACATGGTCCTTTCCCGCTCTTTGTATGGCCTTCGTACCGTGGAGTCGCAGTGCATCTCGAAAAAGATTCCTTACATCATCTTCGGTGGGGTGGGGTTGATGCAGTCCAAGCATGTGCGTGACGTGGTGTCACCGATGCGCATCGTGGCGAACTACAAGGATGAGCTGGCCTGGATGCGCTACCTGCTTCTTTGGCGGGGCATTGGCGAGGTCAGCGCCTCCAGGATCATCAATAACGTCATCGAGGAGGAGACGCTGGACAAGTGTCTCGATAAGCTGGCGGGGAATGGCCTGCAGGAGGAGATCACGCTAACCCTACGCAATATCAGTACCCTGCAGTTCTCTCCTTCCCAAGCCATCTCCAAAACGTTGGAGACGATGGAGGATCGGTTGAAGGAACTCTACAAAGACGAGTGGAAATGGCGTAAGCAAGACTTTGAAGTGCTGCAGGAAGTGGCGCTCGGCACCACGGGTATTCAGGAGTTCGTCTCGGAATATGTGCTGGATCCTAAATTGGAGACGACGGTCAAGCAGGGAGAGAACGGTCCGGAGGACGCTTGCATCCTCACAACCATCCACTCCGCCAAGGGATTGGAGGCCAATATCTGCTATCTGCTGAAGGCTTCGCCCGCCTCTTTCCCAACCCTGCGCTCCATCGAGTCGGGACCCGATGCGGTGGAGGAAGAGCGTCGTTGCCTCTACGTAGCCCTCACGCGCGCCAAGGATGAATTGCATATCTACCGCAACGTCCATTCCATCCATGTGGACCCGCAGTCCGAAGACCCGACGGAAAGCCTTTACTTCTTCAACGAACTGCCAGACGAACTGGTGGAGAAGGAGGTGACCCGCACCGCCCGCCTGAACCCCGAGATGGACTACCAAGGACCCGTCGTAGGCTTTGACGTGACGGACGATTTCGACTTCGGTTAAATAAATGTCTAAATCATAAATATCTAAATAGTAAATCGTAAATAGCTAAATAGTAAATAAATATCATAAGGGCGAAGATGTGACTTGCGCATCCCCGCCCTTTTTGTTTGTTTAATTATTTAATAATATGTGAATTGCGCCTATTGCTTTTCTCCGTTCCATTCGATCTTTTGGGAGAGGTACATGAAGAAGGCCAGTATGGCGAATAGACCGAGGCTGCCCGCCAAAAGCGCATAGCTCTCCATTTGAATCAGCACGAAGATATAGACGTAGAGCAGTAATAAGGCTCCTCCGATGTAAAAGGCTGTCTTTTTGATTTTTAACACAGCCGTCGTGTAGATGGTTAACAGGGAGACCGTCATCAGTGTCGAGACGATGTAGGCGGGTGTGAAGCCGATGTGCTCGGAGAAGGAGAGCAGCAGCGAGTAGAAGAGGGTGAGCGCCAATCCGACCAATGCGTATTGCACAGGGTGAATGTTCTTCTTGTGGATCATCTCGATGAAGAAGAATACCGCTAGGGTGAGGACGATGAAGAGTATCGCGTACTTCACGCATCGCAGGGACTTCTGGTAATGTCCCACTGGCACGAGAAGGTTCACACCGAAGGCCGATTTGCTGATCTCATAGTTGTACGATTCCATGCTTTCGTCGTAGAATTGTGGATAGTTGCGGTTCAAGTAGGATACTTCCCATTTCCTGGAGAATCCTCCTCCCGCTATCGTGGAGTCTGAGGAATCGTCAGGCAGGAAGTTGCCGCAGAAGCTAGGAGTTTGGCAATCAGACGATAAATGTACGGTGGTGCTCTTGCCCACAGGCGTGAACTGAAGTGATTGGCTTCCCCTTAGGGTGATGTTCATAGAGAAAGGAATCTCCTGCAACTCCGTCCATTCCTGCGTGTCGATGACAGCGGAGAGTTGGCTGGTCCCTGAGCAGATACCATTGCCGTCGGGCTCCAATGTGTAGACCTTCCCTCCGAGGGTGATCTTCGTCTCTTCGCAGATGCCTTTCAGGTCAGACAACCCGAAGTTGATTTTAACCTTCCCGTTGAAGGCGCTTTTACTCATTTTGTTCCACTCTTCCTCCGTGAATGTGAATTTTCCTTTCACCTCTATCGGACCTTTGAATGTCACGATTTTGTAGATGCCTCGGTGCTTGCTCTCCGTGTTTACTTCTCCGTTGAAGGACAAGGTGTTGGGTAGCAGGTGGTAGGTGACGTTCTTCATTATGCTTTTTTGCTTGTTGTCTATTATTTCCTGTCGGATTTCTTTGCATTGAATACTGAGTGTGGGACCTACCAAAACTTGTCCGCCTCCCCATTTCTCGTACACTTCGCTCATCGCATCTTTGGAGGTCCGCTCTCTCTCCTTGATCAGGTCTTGGATCATGAACTTCGGTATCAATAGCAGTAATATGATCACTACTATCGCCGCAATCTTGAATTTGAGGTTCTTAGTCTTTGCTTTCCCCTCGGTTGGAACTTCTTGGTTCCCAAAGTTGAATAATTTCTCGTTTTCCATATCCGTAATGTTTTAAAGCACTTTGAATTTCAAAGTATATAGTTAAAAAAATAAGTTAATTGCCTAATGAAATTTTCAAGAAGTCTTCCAGAGCTTTCAGGTGCTCCGAGAAGGCGGCTTTCCCGGTTTCGGTCATCTGGAAGGTGGTGTTAGGCTTCCGTCCGATGAATTGCTTCTTGGACTGGATATATCCCAACTCCTCCAGGCTCCTCGTGTGGCTGGCCAGGTTGCCGTCCGTGAGGTCGAGCAGTGATTTCAGGGTAGTGAAATCGATCTCCTCGTTCACCATCAGGGCGGACATGATGCCTAACCTGACCTTGCTTTCGAAAGCCTTGTTGATATGTTCCAAACTCATATTCATCTCTCACCCTTCCTTTCTTTCAAAAAGTAAAAGAGAATACCGTATATGATGTGGCACACGCCGAAGCCGAGGGCCCAGAAAATCAGGGAATGGTTGACCGCCATGAAGTCGATCAGGCCTAGTATCACCTGCGCGTACCCAAGGTATTTCGTGGAGGAGAACGTATAGCTTGAGAGGTTGATGAGCGCCAGTCCGTAGAAGATCAGCATCATGGAGGATGTCAGTCCGTAGTGTGCCTGATGGATCAGTCCTATGCAGAGGACGCCTCCGGTGATGAGCGGTATGGCGAAGTTCCATAACATCCTGCGGCTCGTTTGGTCGAACGTGAACCTGTAGTTGTTTTTCTTCGCCTTGTGTCTTGCGAAAAGGAAAACCGTCGCGACGCAGATGACCAGTAATATCAGCGCTAGCGTTGTTAGGATGGATACCTTCTGGTAGTGCATCCAGGATGTGTTGTTCAGAACATATTGGGCCGCACCGCATGCCAGCAGGGCGAGTACCCCGACCAATGCGCATGATAGTCCGCTCAAGGACAAGACCTTTGACGACTTGGCCATCATGTCCCGAATCTCTGACAATGTGTTTATCACCTCTTTGTTTTCCATTCTTGTAAGTTTAAAAAGAACTTTGTACTGCAAAGTAAATGATAAAAAATGAACCACGCAAATATTTTAGCGAAAAAATGATGGAAAAATTTTCGGGGATTCCTATTCCTCCCTAAAACCATGCCAAATCCCCCTGAATCCAGGTTCGCCACCTTGTACACTCCTTTCATGTTTTTTAACGCTTAATATTTATCTCTTAACTTTTATTCGCTTCTAACGCTAGTCCTGACGCAAAACTATATGTTTTTGAAATGAATTTATAACGCTGAAATATCAAAAGGCCGTATCTTTGCAGTGTAAGCATTGACGGGATATAGTGATTGTTTTTCCGATGTTGGAAGTGGTTCTTTGATGATTTGTTTTGTGGAGTCGGATATATAAGGGTGACATCTCTATACATACAATTAGGTAATGTTTGATTACTTGCGGGTATGACGGCTATGCTGCATATTGAAGGATGGACATTAGACAAAAGCAACCTATATATACATACACTATTATGAAACATGACGGAGAGGCCGTCAGACAATTGTTTGACGGCTGATCTGTTCTGTTGGAAAGAAACCTTTAACACATATTTATAGGCAAAGAAGGGAAGGTTTTCTAAAAGTATGGGCGTGGCCAAGTCTTGGTATTGGCTGCGCCTTTTTTCATTTTGTCTTTTTGTTGTATGCGGAACAGGCGGTCCCGAAAGGAATCGCCTGCTTGTGTTCGTGCCGTCACCTATATGCGGGGTATGGATTCCGCATCTTCCCTCCCTGCGATAATCATTTTTTTTACTGATGCGTAAAAAGCAAAAAAATAGTATCTTTGCGGAAAACTATACGTGATGCGTGATATTGTTTCAATATTGGATTTCGAGAAATGTGGCGGGTTGATACCTGCTATCGTACAGGATGCCGATACCCGCGTCGTGCTGATGCTGGGGTACATGAACAAGGAGGCCCTGGAGAAAACATTGGAGACGGGTAAGGTCACTTTCTATAGCCGCACCAGGCAATGCCTGTGGACGAAAGGGGAGACCAGCGGACACTTCCTCAACCTCGTCTCCATGAAGGAGGACTGTGATAAGGATACCCTATTGGTCAAAGTGCACCCGGTCGGTCCTGTCTGCCATACAGGCACGGATACCTGCTGGGGAGAAGTTAATAAATAAATTTTGCGGAATATAAAATGGCAGTCATAGAGTATAGCAAAGTATGTGTCAACCGTCAGGAACAGCCTGTCTTGAAGGATGTCAGCGTGACGGTGAACGAGGGAGACCTCATCTTCCTGCTGGGACGTGTGGGAAGCGGTAAGAGTACTTTCCTGAAATCGCTTTACTACGAGGCGATCATATCCTCCGGGGAGGCGAAAGTGTTGGACTTCGATCTCCGTAATATGAAACTGAAGCAAATCCCTATGCTGCGCAGGCAACTCGGCATCGTCTTCCAGGACTTCCAACTGCTGTCCGACCGTAACGTCTACGCGAACCTCGAGTTCGTGCTGAAGGCGACCGGCAAACGTAGCAAGGACGAAATAGAGAGCCGTATCGCCGAGGTGCTCAATTACGTGGGTATGACCAACAAGGGATACCGTATGCCACACGAGTTGTCTGGCGGTGAACAACAACGTATCGTCATCGCGCGGGCTTTGTTGAATAAACCGAAAATCATCTTGGCGGATGAGCCTACGGGTAATCTCGACCCGATCACGGCGAACGACCTGATGCAGCTTTTCCGCCAGATCGCCAAGGAGAAGACGGCAGTCATCATGGCTACCCATAGAACCCAGATCGCGGAGAGCACGCCGGGGTCCAGAATCCTTCATTTCGAGAATGGTGTCGTGACGGAGGGCGTGACGGAGTCTAACCGAATATATGAGGAGTGATAGGATGAGTGTCAGGGATTTAATATTGAATAGTAAAAAGACGGCCTTCTCGTTCGAGATCTTGCCGCCGCTGAAGGGAAATGGTATTGAGGCTGTTTACGACACGATCGACCAACTGCTGGAATTCGACCCTCAATATATTGATATCACCACCCATCGGAGCCAGCTGGTCTACCGCGCGCTGGAAAATGGTCTGTACCAGTGTGAACGGGTACGTCAACGCCCGGGTACGGTGGCCATCGCGGCGGCCATTAAGTCTAAATATAACATTGAGGTGGTCCCTCATATCCTTTGCAGTGGCTTCTCCAAGGAGGAGACCGAGTATGTGCTGATCGACCTCGATTTCTTGGGTATTTATGATTTGTTGTTGCTGAGAGGGGATCGGGCCAAGTTGGAGAATGTCTCCATGCCGAATGAGGAGGGTTATGCCCATGCGTCCGAACTGCAGGAGCAGATCAACCGTTTTAACGAGGGCTATTTCTTGGACGGCACCAAACAAAAACGGGAACGCATGAAATTCTTCACCTATGGAGTGGCGGGCTATCCCGAAAAACACGAGGAGGCGCCTAATGTCGATTCCGATATGTATTGGTTGAAGAAGAAAGTGGAGAATGGCGCGGAGTATATCGTCACTCAGATGTTCTTCGACAATGCGAAGTTCTTCGAGTTCGAGGCGCTGTGCAGGCGGGAGGGGATCAACGTGCCTATCGTGCCGGGACTTAAGCCTATCACCACCATGAAGCAGCTCACCGTCTTGCCGAGGACCTTCCATGTGGACTTGCCTCGGGATTTGGCGGATGAATTGCGGAAGTGTAAAAACGATGAGGATGCCCGCAATGTCGGTATCGAATGGTGTACCATGCAGGCGAAAGAACTGCGTGCGCATGGGGCGCCTAGCATCCACTTCTATACGATGTCTAATCCAAGAAGTGTTAAGGAAATAGCGAAACGTGTCTTTTGATAGTTGAATCGAAATGGGTACTTTAATTTTGTTCATATTGATGATGGGGCTCTTCCTCTTCTTCGGTTTCTTGGGAATCGCGGGAAGATTGTTGGGGGGTGTTTTCAATATCTTCAAAGGGCTCGTTTCGAATGATGGTGGCGGACGGTCTTCCGATGATTATGTTTCGGAAGATAACCGTGGCGCACAGACTGAGACCGCCGTTCGGAGGATGAAACGGTTCAAGTCGTGGGCGGAGGATACTTCCTACGAGGAGTCTGCCGACGAAAAGGTGGAGATGGATCAGCCTGTGCGTGAAGAAATGATGAATAAATAATTTATTAATTAAATATAAGATGAATAAGAAAGTATTATTGATGATCCTCGATGGTTGGGGAATCGGAAACAAGACAAAGTCTGACGTGATCTCTTCTACGCCAACTCCTTATTGGGATTCGTTGATGAAGAATTATCCAAACTCTCAGTTGCAGGCATCCGGCGAATTCGTTGGTTTGCCTGACGGACAGATGGGTAACTCGGAGGTGGGCCACTTGAATATCGGTGCCGGCCGTGTCGTATACCAAGACTTGGTGAAGATCAACATGGCTTGCAAGGAGGGTACCATCATGGAGAACCCTGAGGTGAAAAGCGCATTCTCCTACGCGAAGGAGAAGGGCAAGCAAATCCACTTCATGGGCCTGGTTTCCAACGGTGGCGTGCACTCTTCTTTGGACCACTTGTTCAAGTTGATTGAGATATCTAAGGCTTACGGCTTGGATAAGACTTTTGTGCACTGTTTCATGGATGGCCGTGACACTGACCCTAAGAGCGGCAAGGGCTTCATCGAGCAATTGGAGGCCCAATTGGCGAAGAACACGGGTAAGATCGCTTCCATCGTCGGTCGTTTCTACGCGATGGACCGTGACAAACGTTGGGAGCGTATCAAGGAGGCTTATGACCTGTTGATCGAAGGAAAGGGAAAACCTTGCACCGATATGGTGAAGGCGATGGAGGAGTCTTACGCGGATGGCGTGACCGACGAGTTCATCAAGCCTATCGCTAGGGTAGAGAACGGCAAGCCTGTCGGAACGATCCAGGAGGGTGATGTCGTAATCTTCTTCAACTACCGTAACGACCGCGCGAAGGAGTTGACCATCGTGTTGACCCAGCAGGATATGCCTGAGGCCGGCATGAAGACCATCAAGGATTTGCAATACTACTGCATGACTCCATACGACGCTTCCTTCACGGGCGTGCATATCCTCTTCAACAAGGAGAATGTGACGAACACCCTCGGCGAGGTGGTTTCCAAGGCGGGCATGAAGCAGTTGCATATCGCCGAGACGGAGAAGTATGCGCACGTGACCTTCTTCTTCAACGGCGGACGTGAGACTCCGTACGACGCGGAGGATAGAATCCTGGTTCCTTCTCCGAAGGTGGCCACTTACGACCTGAAGCCTGAGATGAGCGCCTATGAGGTGAAGGATAAGTTGGTTGAGGCTATCGGCACCAAGAAGTACGATTGGATTGTTGTCAACTATGCTAATGGTGACATGGTGGGCCACACTGGTATCTATTCCGCTATCGAGAAGGCGGTGGTCGCTATCGACAACTGCGTGAAGGATACTGTTGAGGCTTGCAAGGCGAACGGCTACGATGTCATCATCATCGCTGACCACGGTAACTGCGACAACGCGATCAATCCGGACGGCACGCCTAACACCGCTCACTCGCTCAACCCAGTTCCTTTCGTGTATGTCGGTGACAAGAACGCGAAGGTGACGGACGGTAAGTTGGCGGACGTCGCTCCTTCCATCTGCGCCCTGTTGGGTATCCAACAGCCAGCTGAGATGACCGGAAAGAATCTAATCAGCCTTTAATGGTTAGAAGTTTATATGAATATGGAGGTGTGGGTTCCCATGCCTCCATATTTTTTTTACATGTTTATCACGGGAACAAGTAAATCACAAATAGTAAATAGAAAATAGTAAACGGTAAATGGCTAAATAGTAAATCGTAAATCGTAAATGCCCCATGCCTAATGCAGAAAAAGAAACCCCATACATATTTAAAGGACAGGAAAAAAACGCGCCTGAAAGATTTTGTAGTTTAAAAAATTAAGGGTAAATTCGCGGTCGATTTATTATCCAAAATAGTCAAAATAGTCAAATGCCGTAGGCTTGCCCGAAGCTGAAGGCAACGTGAAAGATTAATTAACTAATTAAAAACAAATTAAAGTGGATACTTTAAGTTTTAAAACAATTTCTGCTAACAAGGCAACCGTGAAGAAAGAGTGGGTTGTCGTAGACGCAACGGACCAATCATTGGGACGTTTGGGGTCAAAAGTAGCGAAACTTCTGAGAGGAAAGTACAAGCCAAACTTTACCCCACATGTAGACTGCGGAGACAATGTGATTGTCATCAACGCGGCTAAAGTAAAAATCACCGGTAACAAGGCTACTGACCGTATTTATTTGAGATTTACGGGTTATCCGGGCGGACAAAGGGAGTACACTCCTGGCGACCTCTTGAATAAGAGTCCGGAAAAGCTTATCAGAAAAGTCGTTAAGGGTATGTTGCCTAAGAACCGTCTTGGCAATGCCATCCTCGGCAACCTTTACGTTTATGCTGGAAGCGAGCACAACCAAACTGCTCAACAACCTAAATTAATTGAATTAAACTCAATCAAGTAATAACATGGAAGTAGTTAATGCCGTAGGTAGAAGAAAAGCTGCTGTAGCACGCGTATACCTTTCAGAGGGTGATGGCAAGATCACCATCAACAATAAAGATGTTACTGTGTACTTCCCTTCAGGGATTTTGCAATATGTTGTAAAGCAACCGTTGAACGCTATCAATGTCGCTGGCAAGTTTGATGTGAAGGCGATCTTGGATGGTGGTGGTTTCAAGGGTCAAGCTGAGGCTTTGCGTTTGGCTATCGCCCGCGCTTTGGTCAAGGTGGATGCTGAGAACAAACCTGCATTGAAGGGTGAGGGCTTCTTGACTCGCGATTCCCGTGAGGTTGAGCGTAAGAAACCAGGTCGTCCAAAAGCAAGAAAGAGATTCCAGTTCAGTAAACGTTAGTGCTTGGACGGAGCTTACCACTTGTTTGGCATGGCTTCGTAAGAGAGTACGTTTAGTATCTAAACCGGTCGGACTTCGGTTGTCGGACTACCGGTCGGTTGTTTAAATCAAGAATGTAAACGATTAAAAAATTAAAGAAAATGTCAAGAACTAATTTTGATGAGTTGTTAGAGGCTGGTTGTCACTTCGGTCACTTGAAAAGAAAGTGGAACCCAGCAATGGAACCTTATATCTTCATGACTCGTAATGGTATCCATATTATTGATCTTCACAAGACTGTCGTAAAAATAGAAGAGGCTGCCGCCGCTTTGAAACAGGTTGCAAAATCGGGCAAAAAGATTCTTTTTGTTGCAACTAAAAAACAGGCTAAACAAGTTGTCGCTGATAAGGCTTCTGAGGTTTCCATGCCTTTCGTCACTGAAAGATGGGCGGGTGGTATGTTGACCAACTTCCCTACGATCCGTAAGGCCGTTAAGAAGATGTCTTCCATCGACAAGTTGTCTAACGATGGCACTTTCGATAACCTTTCCAAGAGAGAGAAACTCCAAATCTCCCGCCAAAGAGCTAAGTTGGAGAAGAACTTGGGTAGTATCGCCGATATGACCCGTCTTCCTTCCGCTTTGTTCGTCGTTGACGTGACGAAGGAGAACATCGCTGTTAGAGAGGCTAAGAGATTGGGTATCCCTGTATATGGTATCGTGGATACTAACTCAAATCCTAACGACGTGGATTTCGTTATCCCTGCTAACGATGATGCTACAAAGTCTATCGAGGTTATCTTGAACGCTTTGTGCGGCGCCATCAAGGAAGGTTTGGACGAGAGAAAGGTCGAGAAGGAGGAGAACGAGGCTTCTGAGGCTCCTGAGCAGAAGAAGGAGAGAAAGAGAACTACCGCTAAGAAGAGCAAGGCTAACGTCGATGGCGAGGCCTTGAACGCTAAGGTGGCTAGCAAGTTCGAAGTGTCTGAGGATTAATTAATACTAAATTAAAGTATAGAAATTATGGCTGTTTCATTGGCTGATATTAGCAAATTGCGTACCATGACCGGTGCGGGTATGATGGATTGCAAGAAGGCTCTTACTGAGGCTGAAGGCAATTTCGACAAGGCTGTCGAGCTTATCCGCAAGAGAGGTCAGGCTATCGCCGCAAAGAGAAGTGACCGCGAGGCTGCACAAGGTTGTGTCTTGGCTGCCGCTAAGGGTGATTTCGCCGCTATCGTCGCACTGAAGTGCGAAACTGACTTCGTGGCTAAGAATGCTGACTTCGTCGCATTGACTCAACAAATATTGGATAAGGCTATGGAGGCTAAACCGGCTTCTTTGGAGGCCTTGACCGCTTTGACTATCGGTAACTCTACAGTTCAACAATTGATCACCGACCGCTCTGGCGTGACGGGTGAGAAAATGGAGTTGGGTATGTACGAGTTCGTTAGCGGACCAGCGGTTTGGGCTTACATCCACCCGGGTAACATGTTGGCTTCTATCGTCGCTTTCAACGAGGCTGGCTTGGACAACCAAGTTTACAAGGATGTCGCTATGCAGGTCGCTGCCATGAACCCTATCGCCGTTTCGGAGAAGGATGTCCCTGCCGAGTACGTCGCTAAGGAGCGTGAGATCGCTACCGAGAAGACTAAGGCTGAGTTGATCCAAAAACAAGTGGAGGCCGCTTTGACGAAGGCTGGCATCAACCCTGCACACGTGGATTCCGATGCTCACATCGAGTCTAACACGGAGAAGGGCTGGATCACCGCTGAGCAAGCCGCTAAGGCTCGCGAAATCAAAGCTACTGTGGCTGAGCAGGCTGCCGGTAACTTGAAGCAACAAATGATCGACGGTATCGTTAACGGACGTATCCAAAAGATCTACAAGGAGCAAACCTTGTTGAATCAGGCGTTCATTAAGGAGGCTAAGATCAACGTGGCTCAATACATGGCTTCCGCCTCTAAGGGCTTGACCGCCACCGCTTTCAAGCGCGTTACTTTGAACGAGGAATAATTTATTCCCTATATTTTGAAAAGGAGAGGTCCATTGGAACCTCTCCTTTTTTTTGTCCCCTTATTCCTTTCTCCATTCTCCCCTCGTTGTAATCCTTGCTAAACTTTTAACTTTTAACTCTTAACTTTTAATTCTTAATTTTTAACTCTCCTCTTCTTTCCGTAACATATTTTTGATTAACTTCGCGGTCAGAAAATTTCATTCATTCCTTTAAATTCAAATGGCAGACATTCATACACTGAATCGTGCGGCGAATAACATCAGAATTCTGACCGCTGCGATGGTAGAGAAAGCCAAATCCGGTCACCCCGGAGGCGCAATGGGCGGTGCTGATTTCATCAACATCCTTTATTCCCAGTTTCTTACTTTCGACCCGACTGACCCTAACTGGATTAACCGCGACAGGTTTTTCTTGGACCCTGGGCACATGTCGCCTATGCTCTATTCAGTGTTGCTCTTGTGCGACAAGTTCACAATGGATGACATCAAGTCTTTCCGTCAATGGGGCAGTAAAACCCCTGGACATCCTGAGGTGAGCCTGGAGCATGGCATCGAGAACACTTCCGGACCATTGGGCCAAGGCCATACAATGGCTGTCGGCGCGGCTATCGCGGAGCGTTTCCTCTGCGCTCGCTTCGGCGAGTGGATGAGCCATAAAATCTATACGTTCATCTCCGATGGCGGTATCCAGGAGGAGATTTCCCAAGGCTCGGGACGTATCGCGGGACACCTCGGTTTGCATAACCTCATCATGTTCTACGATGCGAATAACATCCAGCTCTCCACGAAGGTGGACGAAGTTTCTACCGAGGACATCGAGATGAAATATAAGGCATGGAACTGGAATGTGCTGACTATCAATGGAAACGATGCGGAAGAGATTATCTCCGCCTTGAAGAAGGCTAACCAGGAGAAAGAACGTCCAACCTTGATCATCGGAAAGACGACGATGGGTATCGGCTGCGTCGCCGAGGATGGCTCTTCCATGGAAGATAAGGTCTCTACGCACGGACAACCGCTTTCCAAGGCTGGTGTCTGCATTCCAAAGACCATCGAGAAGTTGGGTGGCGACCCGAACGATCCGTTCGTTGT
Organism: Paludibacteraceae bacterium; assembly: GCA_017962085.1. Lineage (GTDB taxonomy): Bacteria > Bacteroidota > Bacteroidia > Bacteroidales > Paludibacteraceae > UBA1181. The sequence continues at coordinate 70,517 of JAGCWA010000016.1, read as the reverse complement.
CTTCCCTGAGGTGAAGAAACTCTATGCGGACCGTAAGGCGGAACTGACGAAAATCGCAGCCGCTAAGAAGGCCGAGCAGGCTCAGTGGGCGAAGGCGAATCCAGAGCTGGCGAAGAAATTGGACCAGTTCTTCAGCGGCAAGTTGCCTGAGATCGATTTCGCGTCCATCGCACAAAAACCGAACCAACCGACCCGTTCCGCCTCCGCTGCGGTTTTGGGACTCCTCTCTGAGAAGGTGGAGAATATGATCGTCGCTTCGGCCGACCTCTCCAACTCGGACAAGACGGATGGTTTCTTGAAACATACGCACCCGCTCGCCCATGGTGATTTCTCGGGTGCTTTCCTGAATGCGGGTGTCTCTGAGTTGACGATGGCCTGCATCATGAACGGTATCGCTTTGCATGGTGGTGTATATGCCGCTTGCGGAACGTTCTTCGTCTTCTCCGATTATATGAAACCAGCCTATAGGATGGCAGCCTTGATGCGCATCCCTGTGAAGTATGTCTGGAGTCACGATGCCTTCAGGGTAGGAGAGGATGGTCCGACCCACCAACCGATTGAGCAGGAGATGCAGGTGCGCTTGTTGGAGAGCGTGAAGAATCATAAGGGACAGAACAGCATGTTGGTGCTCCGTCCTGCCGATGTGAACGAGACGACCGTCGCTTGGAAGATGGCGATGGAGAACACCGATACTCCTACCGCATTGATCCTTTCCCGCCAGAACGTGAACGATGTTCCGTGCGAGGGCAACCGCTACGAGCAGGCTCTGCAGGCCTACAAGGGTGCCTATATCGTCAAGGACGTCAAGGGTACGCCTGATCTGGTGATGGTGGCGAGTGGTTCCGAGGTCGCTACGCTCTTCGAGGGCGCGAGACTCTTGGAGGAACGTAAGAACCTGAAGATTAGGATTGTATCTGCTCCTTCTGAGGGCGTGTTCCGTAATCAAAGCAAGGAGTATCAGGAGTCAGTCATTCCTTCCAATTTGCCGGTATATGGTATGACGGCTGGCATGTCGTTGACGATCAAGGGATTGGTCGGAAAGAACGGCTATGTGCACGGTTTGGATCATTTCGGCTATTCCGCCCCATATACGGTGTTGGATGAGAAGTTCGGATTCAACGGGGAATCAGTCTATAGCGAGGTTTGTTCCTTCTTGAATTTGTAATCGATAAGCATTCCGTCTGGCTGACGGACGAAGAATAGGGGCGGGGGGATTTCTTCCGCCCCTATTTGTTTAGTTAAGAATTAAGAGTTAAGAATTGGATTCATAAATATCCCTTGTTTTGTTGGGTAAGAGTATTTTTATTATTTTTGTAAATAAATGTTGTGTGAATATAAAACGATGAATCCTATTGAGTTGATCGATAAGTATTACGAAGACAATCCTAAGTGCAAGGATATCCTTTTGCGTCATTCGTATGATGTGACGGATCTTGCGTTGAGGATTGCGCAGCGGAAGCCTGAGTTGAATGCGGATATGCAGTTCATCGAGGAGGCCGCGATGATACATGACATAGGCATTGTCAAGACGTATGCCCCTGACATCTATTGTGAGGGGGAGCATCCCTATATTTGTCACGGATATTTGGGCAGCGATTTGTTGCGGAGTGAAGGTTACGACCGTCATGCGTTGGTTTGTGAGCGTCATACGGGAACCGGGTTGTCCCTTTCCTACATTCTCTCCGCCGAATTGCCGGTTCCTCACCGCGAGATGTTGCCCGTTTCGATAGAGGAGCAGATCATCTGTTTCGCCGACAAATTTTATTCAAAAACGCACCTTGGAGAGGAAAGAAGCGTGAAAAAAGCGAGAATGAAGCTCGAAAAATATGGGGAAGAAACGCTTGAAAGGTTCGATAAATGGTGCCAAATGTTTATGTAACAGACGAATAAAATTATTTTCAACATTCGGTGTTTTATAACTATTTTTTTTGTAATTTGCGCTCGATTTGTAAAGAAGTCAGGAGAGGTGCTCGAGTGGCTGAAGAGGCACGCCTGGAAAGCGTGTATACGTCAAAAGCGTATCGGGGGTTCGAATCCCCCTCTCTCCGCGAATTAATGAAGTAATATTAATAATTAATCAACAAAAAAATGAAAAAAATTTTTGCATCATTAGCAATAGCTGGGGCTTTGTCTCTTGGCTTCGCTACTGCTTCTTTCGCACAAGATCCGTTTGAGGAGCAAACGGAGCAAACATCTAATCAAGAGTTTACTGAAGAGTCTCAAGATCAACAAGCTGCTGAAGCTGCTCAAGAGCCAGCTAAGCCTGAGGCTAAGGCTGAGGCTGAGACTAAGACTGAGACAACTGCAGCTCCTCAGGAGGCAGGTCTTTTCAACGCTTTGAAGACTAAATTCATCGAGGGTGGTGCTGGTTTCATGGCAATCGTTGCTTTGTGCTTGATCCTCGGTTTGGCTTTGTGCATCGAGCGTATCATCACTTTGAGCCTCTCTTCCATTAACACGAAGAAGTTCCTTGAGAAGATTGAGGAGCTCTTGTCTAGCAGAAATGTTGAAGGTGCATTGGAATATACGAAAAACACAAGAGGTCCTATCGCTTCTATATTCAACCAAGGTTTGTCTCGTATCAGCGAGGGTCCGGATGTTGTTGAGAAGACAGTCGTTTCTTACGGTAGCGTTCAAATGGGTGCTCTCGAGAAGAACATCACTTGGATTTCCTTGTGTATCGCCCTCGCCCCAATGTTGGGATTCATGGGTACGGTTATCGGTATGATCGAGGCGTTCGATAAAATCCAACAAGTAGGTGATATCTCCGCAACAGTTGTGGCTGGTGGTATCAAGGTCGCTTTGTTGACCACTGTGTTCGGTTTGATCGTTGCCATGATCCTTCAATTGTTCTTGAACTTCATCTTGACTCGTATCGAGGCTTTGACTACGGAGATGGAAGATTCTTCTATCAAGTTGCTCGACATGGTCGTTGAGTATTTCCCATCATCTTCAGCAAACGCTTCTAGCGCTTCTAACCAAGGTTATACTCAGACTTCCTCTGATTCATCTGAGGTTTCTGTCGTAGAATAATTTCCCTTTGGTGGACATTTTTGAAATCTATTAAAACGATATCGAAATGCAGAATTTATTAAATATTCCTAAGTATATACTTTGGGCGTTGGTGGCACTTACGATAATCTTCACATTGCTTTTCTTCTGCGGTAGCACGGAGATGTATACCTGCAATGGAATCCAAATTGAAGCTCCATCTTTTGTCCCAACATTCCTTGGCTTAGCGTATGCCTTCATTATCCTGGCAACGTTGGCGACACTCGCTTTCGCTTTGAAATCGTTCGTGTCTAAGTTGATGACTGACCCTAAGTCTGTGATGGTCCCTTTGATTTTCGTAGGCGTTTTGTGCGTGTTGCTTTTGGTGACATATTTCGGTGCGGACACCACGAAGATGACTATCACTGGATATGAGGGTTCTCAAGAGCCATGGGTATACAGAATCACTAACATGTGTATGATGAGCTCTTTCATATTGGCTGCTATCGCATTCATCGCAACCATTGGTAGTTCATTGTTTAAAAAACTCTAATTTTTGCGTGTCATGAAAAAAAGAGAAATACAAGAGATTAATGCAAGCTCAATGGCTGATATTTCCTTCTTGTTGCTTATCTTTTTCCTTGTGACAACATCCATGGCAACAGACAAGGGTCTGTTCCGTACGTTACCTCCTCCGGTTGAACAAAAGAAGCAGAATGAAGAAATTGAGGTTAACAAAAGAAACATTATGCTGGTTCTTGTTAACAGCAGTGACAAGTTGATGGTCAATGGCGAGGTGATGGATGTTATGAGTTTGAAGGAAAAGGCTAAGGAATTTATTGATAACCCTGCCAATAAGGAGAATCTCCCGGAAAAAGAGACTGTGGATATCGATTACTTTGGCAAGTGTAGGATTACTACCAAGCATGTCATCTCTTTGCAAAATGACCGTGGTACTTCCTATCAGGCTTATATCGCTGTTCAAAACGAATTGGTGGCTGCCTATAATGAACTTCGTGACGAAATCTCGGCTAAGAAGTTCGAGGGCCGCAAATATAGCCAGTTGACAGAAAGTGAGCAGGAAGCAGTGAGAAAATATTATCCACTTAAAATTTCTGAGGCTGAGCCGAAGAATTATGGACAAGTCACAGGAGGGGCTCAATAATGGCAAAGTTTCGTAAAGAAGGTGGTAAAAGATTGCCTGCTATTAGTACGGCTTCATTACCGGATATTATCTTCATGTTGTTGTTCTTCTTTATGACGACAACGACGATGAAGGAGAATACAATGATGGTGGACTTGAAGTTGCCTGAGGCAACCGAGTTGACGAAGTTGGAGAAGAAGTCTTTGGCTAAGTATGTCTACATTGGTGTTCCTAAGAGGGAACTGCAGAAACAGAACGGTACAGAGGCTCGTGTCCAATTGGACGATGCTTTCGCTAAGAAGCCTGCCGACGTTGGCGTTTATATCGCTAAAAAGCGTGATGCAATGCCTGAGTCTGACCAACCGTTGATGATCGTTTCCCTGAAGGTGGATAAGGATACCAAGATGGGTGTCGTTACGGACGTGAAGCAAGAGCTTCGTAAGGCGTATGCTTGTAGAATTTATTATACGGCTAACGAAAGATCGAACTCCTATTGATTTTATCGACCCTCGGGTCTGATCTCTTATAATGCGGTGTTTTCTATAGTGCTTGGCACTCTGAAAACACCGCTTTTTTGTGCTTCCCTGTCACTGGTTTGTAAGATGGTTCCCTTCTTTCCCTCTTCCTGTCTGTCTCTGTAGATTTCCCCACAAAGGCCGTTTCTCCGCCTTCTCTTGACATGATGGGACTCTTCCGGTAATCCCTGCGGTAGTGCCCCCTTTGATAGCCTTATATGCAAAAAAAAGCGCCTGCGCATTTGCGCAAACGCCTATTGTTGTAATTCTATTGCTCGAACTGTGTTGACGCTCTCTTATCGCAGAATCCTCTTTATCCTATTTGCGTCGTCGATTAGTTTCCTCAACTTGCTTTCGTCGTTTTCGTTCAGCGCCTTCTTGAAGTCTTCAAGCTTCTCCATGTAGGAGTCTAATACGGAAAGGACGTTCTCTTTGTTTTGCAGGAAGATTGGAACCCACATGTCCGCGTTACTCTTCGCTAATCTGGCTGTCGAGGCGAATCCTCCGGAAGCTAAGTCGAATATGTTCTTCTCGTTCTTCTCTTTGTCTAAAACGGTCAGCGCCAAGGCAAACGATATGATGTGGGAGATGTGTGACACGTAGGCCGTGTGCACATCATGGTGGGCTGCCCTCATGTAGATGACGCGCATGTTTAGACAATCGTACATCTTACGTACCAATTCAATCGCTTTCGGGTCTGAGTCTTCCGCGTTGCAGATGATGCCCGCTCTTCCAGCGAACAGGTTGGGAACTGCCGCCCAAGGTCCGCAGAACTCTGTACCTGCCATAGGGTGGGAGGCCACGTAATTCTTCCTTTTCGGGTGATAATGAACCGAATCGTTCAGCTTTTCCTTTGTGGAGCAGGTGTCCACCACCACTTGGTTGTCGTTTATCTTGTCCAGTATGTCGGACAGTAATTTGGTCGCCGCGCTTACGGGCACGGAGAGCAGGATTAGGTCGCTTTTCTGGATGAGTTCCTCATAGGGTAGTATCTCGTCCACCAAACCTATTCTTTGCGCTGTCAGGGCGTTTAAATCCGCTTGGTCATATCCGATGAAGTGGTCCGCGTATTTCGTTCTGCGCAGATCTATGGCCATTGAGCCTCCAATGAGTCCTAACCCGATGATTCCTACTGTCATTTTATCCTATTTTACTTAATGTGACTAGATATTTTTCGTCTAATATTTTAATCTTCCTTCCGTCCAACTCGATGATGTTCTCGTGCGCCAAGCCCGAAAGTGTGCGGATGGCGTTGGAGGTGGTCATGTTGGATAGGCTGGCTAAGTCTTCCCTGGACAAACGTACATTGATGGTGGCGTTGTCTTCCTCGTATCCGTAGTTGTCCCGCAGGAACAGAAGAGATTCCGCCAATCTTCCTCTCACGTGCTTTTGCGTGAGCGTCACGGCGCGTTTGTCAGCTATGCCTAAGTCTGTCGATAACTTTTGGATGAAGTACCACGCCAGTTCGCTATTTTGAACGATTAGTTTGTGGATTACCGTCTGTGGTATCATGTATATGACGGATGGTTCGAAGGCGCAGGCGTTCGTCACGAAATTCTCTTGCGCGAACATTGCCCTGTAGGCGAGCATCTCTCCTGGTTTCACCATCCTAACAATTTGACTCCTGCCCCCCGTGCCTATCCTGTATATCTTCAGTTTGCCTTTGGCGACGCACAGAACGTGGGTCGGTGTCTCTCCTTCACAATAAATGATTTCGTTTTTCTTGTATTTGCGTACGATATAGTTCGCTTTCAGATAAGTTAATTGCTCTTCCGTCAGCACATTCCATACGCTCGAAACTTCCTCTATGCTAGGATTCTCTTGTTCTCCCTTCTTTATCATTTCGTTCAAAATATGTTCAATAACATTGTTATCGCGAATGTATAATTTTTTTGTGAAAAAATGTTATAATCTTCTTTTAAGCGTCGTAAAAAGCCTATTTTTCTGAGGCTACGATCATTTTTTGCGTCAAACCGTAGTGCTCTCCCTCCGCAGTCTCGTGCTCGACTCTTACCAGGTATGCGCCTTCAGCCACTCTTTTCCCGTTGTTGTCTTTCAAGTCCCATTCCCATGTGTAGTCTTGATCGATGCGGGTTTGTGTAGGTTGTTCCTCCCGTACGATTTGGCCTAGGCTATTGTAAATGATGAAACTGTAGGTCTGCACGGTTTGTGGCATATCGTGTGTTATTTTGACCTCGGCCTTTTCTTTGGCGAGGGCTGGGGTGATAGTTACCTTGTCGGTGCGGATTATCGACTCTTCCTCGACGATGAACTCTATGCTTTTCTGGGAGGAGTTGTTGAGCAGGTCCCATACTTTCAACGTGGCTGTGTAGTGGCCTGGTTCGAGGTTGGAGAACTGGTAAACAATGGATCCGTTCGAATAGCTGTCCAAATCATAGGAGAACTCTTTGTTCAGTATGATAGGGGTCTTGTCTCCGTTGAGGGTCAGGGTGATGTCGTGGCCAATACCGCTACCGGAGGAGTTGATACCATTCATGTCGCTGACTTCCGCATAGAGTACAGGCGTTTTGTTCGTTTTGTCTCCGGATAGGAAAGCGGTGTGGTTCATGTGGATCTGAATGTCTGGTCCACAGTTGTCCATCGTTCCGTTCTCGTCGCTACCTCCTATGATGAAGTTCTCGTCGCTTCCGTCCGCGTCATAGTCGAGGCTTTCGTCCATGGCGTAGTAGTGGAATCTTCCCGTTCCGAAGTTGTAGTTGATGTCTTTCGGCACTTTGAGCACGAAAGAGAACTGCCCGTCCTTCACTTCGGCTTTCCCTGAGAATAGGATGTTTAGCCTGTCGGTGTACCTATGTTTGTTTTTCTCTTTCTCTTCTTCGGTTTCGAATCGGTTTCCCTTGGTGGTCAATGTCAACTCTTTGTCGTACAAGGTGATGTCTAATTGTCCGTTGAAGTTGTCCATGAAGTTGTTTTGCTCGTCCTCGATGTGTCCGAAAACTTTTATTTCGGAGAATGCCCGGATGGTGTCGATGTGGGAACCGTTGATTGATTTGATGGAGTCGGTGAGCACATTCCCTTTCGGATAGCATATCCTAAGCATAGGGTCGCCGAACAGGGTGTATGACAGTTTGTTGGAGTCGTTCTCCAATGTGTTCTTCGCCTCTTTGCAGATGTCTCCGATCCGCAGGGGCATCTTGTTTTCGTCACGGTTGAAGAGGTTGTAGGCGTAGGCTCTGTTGAGATTGTCGTTCGGCCCGTCGTATACGGTCCTGGCGGCGCAGAATAAGGCCAACGCTCCTCCGTTCGGGTTCGTCACAAGGTCTTCACCTGCCGAGCTTGAGGACTTGTCGTAAACGGCGAACCTACAGCTGGCGGTGAACCAGAATCCTTGTTTGTCGTTGAAGATAGTGGCTGCTTGGTTCTGGGTGAATACCCTTTCCGCAGACCATGCCAATTCTCCGCTATGCCCGATGTAGTTCAGGAGGAGGATACCGTCTTGGATGTTCTTGCTGATGATCTCCTCCACCTCCGGGTATTTGTTTCCGTTTGAGCCGGTGACTCTTGTGTAGGAGTCGAAATGTACTTTTTGCACCTCTATGGCGGAATCTTTCTGGTGTATGATTTTGCCGATGTTGTCCGAGTATGCGAAGAATTTGTTGTATCTGTTCGCATCTGTTCCTTCCTCGTTGTCGTCTGCGACAAGCAGGGCTTTGTTCCTCCATTTGCCGTATTTCTTGGTGGTGAGGTATTTCTCTACTTTATTCACCATGCTGGTGGCTTGTTCCAAAGTGGATACGGGGAATCTTCCGATGCCATAATCCATCTTCATTTGTCGGAGCATTAATCCGTTGTTCCTGTCGCTTAGGCAACAGAAATAGTCGTCGCTGACGTATGAGTTGGCTTCCACGTATTTGCTTCCGCCTTGGTAGGTGATGATGAAATTGTTGATGATGCTGCCGCTGCTTCTCAGAATGCCTCTGTTGTCGAAGCTTCCGTCTCCGAATAATAGTACTTGTTTGTTATATTCCCCTCTGTCGTAGAACATCTTCAGGAACCATCGTATGGCGCCCGCATCCGGTGTGCCGGAGGAGAACTCATTGTAGATCTCTTCGGGAGTGACAACCAAGACATTGACGTTGTCGTGCTCTTCGTGGATCCTCGCCAGCCTTTTCGCTTCGGAGATGAATGCCTCATTGGTTATGATGATGAAGTCCTTGTCTTTGATCGAATGTAGGTCTTGGTTGGATACTCTCCCTACCATCTCCGCCTTCACGAACTTGGTGCTGGCTGGACTGAACGCCACGAACTCTTCCATTTGAGATGGTCTCCTTCTGAATGTCAGTTCGTTGTCATCGTAATCCGTGCTTATCTGTGTGATGTTCTGTGGGTCGGTGATGTTCCATACTTGCGTGTTGCCGCTTGCTCCCGTGAGGACGTACTTGTATGTGCCTGCCTCTTCTGTGTTGGGGTTGCGGAAGTACATAATTCCGTTATTTATCTTTAGCTTTCTGTAGACGCTGTAGACCACTTGTTCTATCCAAAGTTTGTCGGTTCCGTTGATGGCTACGTAGCTGATTGTTAATTTGTTCTTTTCGCTAGAAGGAAGGAAAACTATAGTTTTGTCTCTGGACGTCGCTTCTGCGCCTTCCCCGCTGAGCGGAATCTCCAGCTCGCTCTGTTTCCCTGCTATCACGATGTATGCGGTGCTAGTCTTGTCTGAGTGCGCGGCGAGGTTGACGTACAGGTTTCCTAATTCCATGGTGTCGATGTTTGGCGTATCGAACTCTAATAAGAACCCATTCCCCATGGAGATTTGATTACCTAACCATCCTGTGCCGGATTCGATGATGTTCTCTGTCTCTTCCTTGTGGCCAATGTGCTCTAGATAGTTCGTTATTTCCGTTTCGTCTTCTGCCTCTTCTATGAGAGGGGCTGAGGAGATGAATTTCCTCTCTTTTGTGTTGCTCGTCAGAAAATAGTATCCATAGAGGGAGTATGGGTTGGATGTTATGTCGAATGCGTGCGGTGCGGTCGCGCCTCTGTAGTTCCATCTCCTCGGACCTTGCGCATAGAAGTAGATGGCTGACCCGGAATCGTAGATGGACGTCTCATTCAGGTCGTCGACCTTCGGTTGCTCGAAATTCTCGGATAAGGTGGCACCTCCGTATCCGTAAACGTGCACTTCTTTTGGGGAGGAGAATCCCATCTCCTTGATCTGCTCATAGGTGAGTTTACACACACCCGTTTCTGACACCCTGATTTTCACCCATGAACCGGTGGCGAGTACGGAGTGCTCCGCGTACTCACGTGCGTATGCGGTCTGTGTCAGGGTTAGGATTGCTATGCCTGCTATGATTGCTCGGATGGAATTCCTTAGTTTCATGATCTCTCTATTATGTGGTTTCACTAATGCTTTTTATGATGAAAGGGATGTGTGCCCTCACCTTGCGGGTTTATAAGACGTCGAAATGGAACATCATCTTGTCTTCGATGAACCCTTCCAGATGATCGTTGATTTTGACCGGACCTACGCCGACGGGTGTTCCGGTGAAGATGATGTCTCCTGTCTTTAGCGTGAAGAATTTGCTTACGTATTCGATGATTTCATCGACGCTGAATATCATGTCGGAGGTGTTGCCTTGCTGCACGGTCTCTCCGTTTTTCTTCAGAGAGAAGTTCAGGTTGTTAATGTCATATCCCTCTTTGCTGATGAATTCGCTCACTGGCGCCGAGTTGTCGAACCCCTTGCAGATTTCCCAAGGTGCTCCCGCTGCTTTGAATCCATTCTGCAGATCTCTCGCGGTGAAGTCTATGCCTAACCCTATTTCGTCATAATATCGGCTGGCGAATTTCCTCGAAATGTTCTTCCCCATCTTGGATATGCGTACTACCAACTCGCATTCGTAGTCGATTCTTTCCGAGAAATCGGGGAGGTAGAATGGTTTGTTGTCCTTCAGCAACGCTGTCTCGGGTTTCATGAATATGACAGGGTGCTTCGGCAACTTCGTGGGATTCAACTCTTTACAGTGATCCGCATAATTCCATCCAACTGCAAGTATCTTCATGCTCTCTTTTTTTTACAAATATACTATTTTATGCCTTATGGCAACTCCTCTCGCCGAAAATATTTATGGCGTTGCGGGTGGTTTTCTCTGCGATTTCCTCTAAGCTCACTCCCTTTATCTCCGCCAGTTTTTCGGCCACGTGGTAGACGTAGGAGGATTCGTTTCTTTCCCCTCTGTGCGGTGCGGGGGTGAGGTAAGGACAGTCGGTTTCTAAGACAAGCTTCTCCAAAGGAATCTCTTGGACCACTTGCGCCAATCCTGCGTTTTTGAACGTCAGCACGCCTCCGATGCCTAGACTGAAGTCCCCTAACTTGAATATCTCCTTGGCAATTTCCAAAGAGCCTGAATAGCAGTGAAATATGCCTCGAAGCTTGCTCTTGTCGAACTTCTTCAGGGAGGAGAAGGCTTCTTCGAATGCTTTCCGTGTGTGTATGACGATGGGAAGTCCCTGCTGTATCGCCCTGTCCACCTGAATCTCGAAAGCGTCCGTCTGCTCCTTGAGGTAGGTTTTGTCCCAATATAAGTCTATGCCGATCTCTCCGATCCCGCAGATATCCTCAGAGGACAACTTCCCCCATATCTGTTCGATGACTTCTTTGTAGTCCTCCTTTACGCTGGTGGGGTGGAGCCCCATCATGATGTGGAAGAGATCTTTGTCGCTATGGTATAGTTGGAGCATTTTGTCTATGCTTTCGCAGTCTATGTTCGGCAAGTAGACGCTCGTGACGTGCTTCTCTTTCAGCCGTTGGATGGCTTCTTCCCTGTCATCTTTGAATTCATCCTCGTATAGGTGTGAGTGTGTGTCTGTTAGTTCCATCTTCTCCGTACCTTCTTTTAGTTTCTTTTTCACTGTAAATATAACGAGTTCTTCGCGTAAAAAATTGTTCGCGGATTTTTTTCAGAAAAAAGTTGCCAAGATGCTTGCCGAATCGAAATTTATGATTACCTTTGCACCGCAATCGAGAGAAAACGGTTGTTGAAGGTACGGTAGTTCAGCTGGTTAGAATACATGCCTGTCACGCATGGGGTCACGGGTTCGAGTCCCGTCCGCACCGCAAGAGGACGAACAAATGTTCGCCCTCTTTTTTTGTGCCAGTTTTTAGGGTGAGGGCCTCCTCTGTATATCAGAGAAAAAGGGAAAGGATGGACATCGTCGGTATTGGACGACACCCATCCTTTCATCTAAGTGTATGGTGATTAATTATTGGTCATTGACAGAGGAAGACGTCATTCTCTTCCGCTAGTTTTCTGAGGTTTAGAATGGCATAGCGCATTCTGCCCAATGCTGTGTTGATGCTTACGCCTGTCGCATCTGCGATCTCCTTGAAGCTGAGGTCTTCGAAGAACCTCATGCGTAGCACGTCCTTTTGGTTGTCCGGCAGGTGGTTCATCAGCTTGACGACGTCCTCGTATATCTGTTCCCTGATCATCGTGTCTTCCACGTTTTCGTCGTATAGACGGATGTCGTTGAAGATGTCCAACTCCTCGTTACCATCGTTGGAGATGGTGTTCTCGGATTTTTCTGTCCTGAATTGGTCGATGATGAGGTTGTGGGCGATTCGGAGAATCCATGGGAAGAACTTGCCCTTCTCTGTGTATTTCCCCTGTTTGATGGTGCATATTGCCTTCATGAACGTCTCTTGGAAGATGTCGTTGGCAATGTCTTTGTCGCGTACGGACATGTAGATATTCGTGAATACCTTGTCCTTATGGCGTAACAATAGCGCATCAAATGCTTCATTGACGCCATTTTCGTATAATTTAACCAACTCGTCGTCGGTCATTGATTTTTGGATGATCATACTCGTTCTGTTTATATATTGAGTATGCGTGTGTCGATAGGCAATTCTGTTTTTAGTTAATACTTCGTTCCATCAAAAAACTATTATACGTACAAATATATGGAATATTTTTAATATGTAAACGGGAAAAAGTTATAAAAATTGTGAAATCAGTTGAATTTGGCGATTTCATCCATCTTGAATCCCCGAAGGAATTCCTCTGCGGAGAGTCGCTTCTTCCCTGGATACTGCAACGTTTTGATTCGGATGGTTCCCTCTCCAGTGGTCACGTCGATACTCTTTTTGTCATAAGTGAACGTGCCTGGTTCCCCACCTGTTTTGCTGTTCAAGATCTCTGTTTCGAACACCTTGATGGCGGTCGCGTTTCCTTGCCGGTCCAGTAGTTCGCACCAGGCGGCGGGGTAGGGGGAGAGACCCCTCACAAGATTGTGTATGCGTTGAGCCTTCTCGTTGAAGTCTATCTTGCAGGTCTCCTTGAAAATCTTAGGTGCTGGTTTTAACTCTGACAAATCTTTGTAGAGCACGGATTGTTGGGTGGTGGTGACACTCCCGTCGAGTATCTTGTCCACTGTCTTTGTGACGAGCTCTGCGCCGATTGTCATGAGTCTGTCATGGACGGTGCCTACGTTGTCGGACTCGTCGATTTTAATCTTTTCTTGTAGAATGATGTTCCCCGTGTCGATGTCATGGGTGAGAAAGAAGGTGGTGACGCCCGTCTCTTTTTCTCCGTTGATGACCGCCCAATTGATTGGGGCGGCGCCTCTGTATTGAGGCAATAGGGAGGCGTGAAGATTGAATGTGCCTAAGCGTGGCATGTTCCAAACCGATTCTGGCAACATGCGGAAGGCTACGACGATTTGAAGGTCCGCATTCCATGCTTTTAAGTCCGCCTGGAAGGTTTCGTCCTTCAGCTTTTCGGGTTGGAGTAGGGGGATTCCTTTTTCGATGGCGTACTCTTTCACTGGTGAGAACTGTATCTTGTGACCTCTGCCTGCTGGTTTGTCGGGCATGGTGATGCAGCCTACGACGTTGTAGCCGCCCTCGACAAGTTTCTTGAGGGGCTCGACCGCAAAATCGGGTGTTCCCATGTATACGATTCGTAAATCCTTCTTTTCCATGCTTCTATCGTTCCCTTTCGTCATTTCCCCATCTGAGTTTTGTGCGCAGTGTGCAGAAGAAATCTTGGTCTTCACGCTTCACTGTTTTTATGGTGAAATCCGCCTTTCGGATGGAGAGGGTTGTCTTATCGTCGAAAATGTTGTTACGTCCGTCCAATGCGATGAGGAAGTGCTTGTTGCGGCTTTCCACTTTTAGTTCGATCTCCCAAGTGTCTGGGATGATGATAGGGCGGACGTTGATGCTGTGCGGCGCGACAGGCGTCAGGATGAAGTTGGAGGCCTGAGGCACCACGATCGGACCTCCGACGCTCATGGAGTAGGCCGTGGATCCGGTGGATGTGGCCACGAGGAGACCGTCGGCCTGGTAGGAGTTGACGAATACTCCGTTGGCCCATGCGTGTATGGTGATCATGGCGGAAGAGTCTCTCTTCAGCACGGCGATCTCGTTCAGCGCATAGTTGAAGTCTGTGTAGAGTCGGTCTTCCGTATGGAGGCGGAGAAGTGATCTCTCCTCGATTTTGTATTTGCCGTCCATGATTTCCTCGACCGCATTGCCGATCTCGTCTCCGGAGACGTCAGCGAGGAATCCGAGACGTCCGGCGTTGATACCCAACAGAGGGATGCCGCTTTTGCCTATCTTCGCCGCGGCTCTGATGAAGGTTCCGTCGCCACCAATGCTGAAAGCCATATCCGCCTTCCCGCATTCCTCGTCGATGACTGTGTGCGGGTAGGAGAGGTCGCAACCCTTCTCGATGAGGAATTGGCAGAAATCCTTTTCTATGCCCACTTCCACGCCCCTCTGCCTGAACGCATCCGCCAGGACTCTGGTGTGTTTGATGACTTCCTCTCTGTATTTGTTGCCGAATATGATTATTCTTTCCATGTTGGCTGGCTTTTCATTATATAAAAAAAAGGGTACCGGATGCCGATACCCCTTTGTTCTCTGTTCCGGATCTTATTTCTTGCGGTTACCGTAACGGCTCATGAACTTATCAACACGACCTGCGGTATCCACCATCTTAGCCTTTCCTGTGAAGAATGGGTGTGAAGAGCTGGAAATTTCTATCTTCACCAATGGGTATGTCTCTCCGTCGATTTCGATTGTGTCTTTTGTGTTAACTGTAGAACGGGTGAAGAATGTGTCACCGTTCGACAAGTCCTTGAACACCACCGTACGATAGTTCTCTGGTTGAATCTCCTTGTTCATTTTCTTTTATTTTTAGTAGTTATTATTGTATTCGATTTATATTCCCGCTTTTTGCGGTGCAAAATTACAAAATTTTTTGTACAGAAAAACATTATTCGTATTTTTGTGAAATAAATTTTTAGGCTTATGAGAAAAAACTTGATAGTAACATTTTTATTGACTCTAATTTTTATGACGGTACAAGCTGCAGAGAAGGAGACTATGGTCTTGATTACCACTGAATTCGGTAATATGAAGGTGAAATTGTACAATGAGACGCCTCAGCATCGCGACAATTTCATTAAGTTGGCGCAAAAAGGATTCTATAACGATTTGTTGTTCCACCGTGTCATCAAGGGATTCATGATCCAAGGTGGTGACCCTGAATCGAAGAATGCTCCCGCTTCCAAGCAGTTGGGCGCTGGCGATGTGGGTTACACGATTCCTGCCGAGTTCGTTTATCCTAAATATTATCATAAGAAAGGTGCGTTGGCGGCTGCTCGTCAGGGCGACCAGGTGAACCCGGAGAAGCGTTCCTCGGGTTGCCAATTCTACATTGTGCAGGGCGAGAAATTGGATGATTCGAAGTTGTCTCAAATGGAGAATATGTCCATTAACAAAGCGAAACAGGCACGTTTCTACGAAATCGTCAACCAACGGAACGAAGAGGTGAAGAAGCTTCGGATCGCTAAGGATCAGGAGGGTTTGCAGAAACTTCAGGAGGAGATATTGGCGCAGTTGGAGAAGGAGTTCGCTGGCAAGACCGCCACGAAAATGCCTGAACAGATGAAGAACGATTATAAGACGTTGGGTGGAACTCCGTTCCTGGACAACGAGTACACTGTCTTCGGAGAGGTGGTTGAGGGCCTTGAGGTCATCGACGCGATCGCTGCGGTTAAGACGGCTCCAGGTGATAGACCGTTGAAGGATATTAAGATGAAGGTGGAGGTCTTGAAGTGATTTTAACAAACAGATTCATATAATTATAATCAATATATTAAGGTAATGGCTTCACAAGAAGAAGTTTTTAAACAGTTGGTTTCGCACTGTAAGGAGTACGGTTTTGTATTCCCTTCAAGCGAAATTTATGGCGGATTGGCCGCCGTCTATGATTATGGCCAGAATGGTGTCGAGTTGAAGAACAATATTAAGAAGTATTGGTGGGATAGCATGACGTTGCTCCACCAAAACATCGTCGGAATTGATGCCGCGATTTTCATGGAACCTACCACATGGAAGGCTTCCGGTCACGTGGATGCGTTCAACGACCCGTTGATCGACAACCGTGACTCCAAGAAACGTTATCGCGCCGATGTCCTTATCGAGGACCAACTCGCTAAATATGACGATAAGATCAACAAGGAGGTTGAGAAGGCCGCTAAGAAATTCGGCGATGCGTTCGACGAGGAGAAGTTCAAGTCCACGAACCCAAGGGTGATGGAGCATATCCAAAAGCGTGACGCTCTTCACGAGCGTTTCTCCAAGGCATTGAACGACAATAACTTGGATGAACTGAAGCAAATCATCCTTGATGAGGAGATCGTTTGCCCGATCAGTGGCACGAAGAACTGGACGGACGTGAAGCAGTTCAACCTGATGTTCAAGACAGAGGTGGGCTCCACGGCGGATAACACGATGTCCATCTACTTGCGTCCTGAGACTTGCCAGGGTATCTTCACCAACTTCCTGAACGTACAGAAGACGGGTAGAATGAAGGTGCCTTTCGGTATCGCCCAGATCGGTAAGGCGTTCCGTAACGAAATTGTGGCTCGTCAGTTCATTTTCCGTATGCGTGAGTTCGAGCAGATGGAGATGCAGTTCTTCTGCAAACCAGGCACGGAGATGGAGTGGTTCAAGCATTGGAAGGCGTTCCGCCTCAAATGGCACAAGGCGCTTGGCTTGGGCGACGAGAAGTATCGTTACCATGACCACGATAAGTTGGCCCACTATGCCAATGCGGCTACCGACATCGAGTTCCTCATGCCATTCGGATTCAAGGAGGTGGAGGGTATTCATTCCCGTACGAACTGGGATTTGTCACGTCATGGGCAATTCTCCGGGAAGAAGTTGGAGTACTTCGATCCAGAGGAGAACAAGTCATATATCCCTTACGTAATCGAGACTTCCATCGGTGTGGACCGTATGTTCCTCTCCGTCATGGCCGCTTCGTACAAGGAGGAGCAGTTGGAGGGAGGCGACAAGAGGGTTGTCCTCTCGTTGCCACCGGCATTGGCTCCAGTGAAGTGTGCGGTTTTGCCTTTGTTGAAGAAGGAAGGACTTCCGGAGAAGGCCACGGAGATCATGAACGAGCTGAAGTTCGATTACCGTTGCGCTTACGAGGAGAAAGATACCATCGGAAAGCGTTACCGTCGCCAAGACGCTATCGGTACTCCGTTCTGTGTGACGGTAGACCATCAGACGTTGGAGGACGACACCGTTACGTTGCGTTATCGTGATACGATGAAGCAGGACCGCGTGAAAGTTGCGGACTTGCATAAGATTATCGGTGAGGCGGTCAATATGCGCAATCTTTACAAAAAAATGATGGCGCAGGATTGATATCCAATAATTAGTGGGAGGGGAGAATAATGTCTCTCTTCCCGTTTTTTGAGTTTCTGTTTGCGAAAAGTGTTTCCTAATATGTTCTAGAACATACATTTACGGGTTATTGTGCGAAAAATAATCTTTTTTTGCGCTATTTTTTTAGGATTTATTTACAAATAGAAAAATTTAGTTTAATTTTGTTGCGATTATAGAGTTTGAGTATCCATGCTTAGTTGTATGTGATTTTCAGATTTGCTTGTATGTGTTAAAAGAGTATTTGTTGTATAGTATTGAGTATGTTTCTTGGTGATGGCGAGGTGTGGAGAAAAACATAGAATGATATTAGAACAAAGGCACATAATTTAGCATGAAATGTATGTTGAGTAGAAGATGATATGACGGAATAATATAAATATAATATCGTGAACTATTTTTTGTCTAATAGAAATTGATCTTGTAATGGGTAATTTTAATTGTAATACAATGAACTCAAATATTTTTAGCGGGTTGAAAAAGTTAGCTTTTCTACTTTGTGCCCTTTTGTCTTCGTTGGGCGTGTCGGCGCAGGTGGATGATCCGTTCAAGGAGTCAGGCTTCGCCTCTAATGGTGCGTCTGAGGCTTGTCCTAAGGACCCGATTGCTTTCGAGGTTGTGGGAGTAAAGAGTAACGCCTCTCTGAAATACACTTATGAGTGGTCTATTTCCTACGACAATGGAAACACGTGGAAGAAGCAGGGAACGTTGTATGTCCCGTCCAATGCGTTTTCGATGGGCGAGAGTGATATGATTGTTCGTGTCTTTGCGGAGGCGAAAAACGATGAAGTCTCTTTCTCGAAAGAGTATAGGAAAGAGATCAAGTTGAAACAGTCTTGTAACGTGAAGGATTGCCATCAAACGACCACAGGCGATTATTTTGGAGGTACGGATTTCAATTATCAGTATGGTTGTGGGGCTGGGTCTGTGAATTGGGGCAGTGTCCCTCCTGGATGTTTGGAGGAGTATTTCACGGAGCAGGGAATCTTATTCCAAGGTAAAAATGGTAGGATTATGAACCAAGCGGAACTTGGTATTCCTCTTTATATAGATGATTCTCTTGGCGTTAATCCGAACAATAATTTTTATGTCCAACAAAACGTGAATGATGAATTCTTCACTATATCCTTCCCGAAGGACAAATTCCAGGGACATAATTACCGTTTCACTATGCGGTTTTACTTGATTATTCCACAAGGTGTGCCGTGTACATTTGATAGTCAGGGAAAAATGATTGCTCGTACAGGTCATGGTATGCAAACGACTGACCTGATGGATATCACTATTTATGATGACCAAACCAATCGTGTACTGGAGGATAGAACCGTTCCGGCAGGAAACGACGCCACAAGATTTATTTTTGGTGACATTATCAACCGGAATGTTAAACCAAATCAAGTGAATGTTTTCCGTTTCGAGATGACGTATTATGGTTATCTCCCATTTGTTCAAAATGAATTACCGTTTTATACTTTTAAACCATTCTTTGAACAGTTCCCGAATTGTGCGACAGTGGCTATTGACTATATTAGTGCGGAGGCGGAAGGCGTTTGCCTAACACCTCGTATTGCGTGTCTGGACGAAGTTGTTGTTGTCAATGCGGCGGGATTCCCTCATAAGGCCCAGTACGTATGGAAAAAGTACAGCGATGCAACTTACACGACTGAAATCAATTTCTCCGCGGGAGAGGTAACTTATGATCTCGATAGGTATGGACAAAAGGAACGAGCAAATATTACGATAAAAGATAAGGGTGTGTTTTATTATTCTGTGTCAGACGGGAAAACCACCATTAACTTCGCATTGGGAGGTAGGGTTTGTGAAGGTGAAGGCCCAGGAATTAAGGGTGACAATGCATGTATAGTCACTTATCCACATTCCCAGCATTTTGAGCCGGCAGATTTGTCCAAAATTGATTGGATCAAGGAGAATGGCGACGATTATATGCTTTCTTGGGCTTTAGAAGCCCCTGAAGGATTGCCTGATAATGTCACAAAGGTCACCCTTCATCCGTATCCAAATGGAGATTCCGCGGATGTGCGTATTGCGGAGAATGCCATGTTGAGTGGGTCATATACACCGGATAAACCGTATATGTTACATCTTTATACCTATGTGGTGGATGGCGTGACGGGTGACACTGCGCATACTCCTGTAGGCTCTGATACCCTCTCTGTGTGGATTTATGATCAGCCGGATGTTTCGGGATTGAATTTCACCACGAAGCGTGGCGAGGAAACGATATGTGCGGCTACATCTTCGGATACTATCTTATTGGAAGGTTATCAGAAGGTGTTAGGTTACACGTGGAATTTCACGGGCGCCACAATGACGAGCGATAGCGTCATCCATATTGATGGTTATGATAAGAAAGCCTTGTGTGATACGGTTGGTGCAACGTTCCCTGTCTCATTGAAAGTGGTGAATGGAAAATGTTGGGCAACTATCAATGATGAGTTCAAAATGGAAGCCACACATGCTCCGTCCGTTGATTGTAGTGTGTTGTCTCAACCATCCGAATACACGTTGCGTAGAGGTCAGTTGGACACCACGATATTCTTGCCGATTCCTAAATTCGAGACCAGTTGTGACGATGATCCTGCCGTGCACGTGAAATTACATTATATGGCGGATGATACAAACCACAGTTTCGACTCGTCTTATACGCTGCATAAAATACAGTTGGAGAATTTGCCGGCGACCGCCCTGACCTTATTCTCTGGTAAGGGAGATGTGGAAATCACTGTGACGGACGGCTGTGACAAGTCTAGTTCTTGCTCCTACCAATTGGTCGTGAAGGATGTGGATACTGTGGTGGTGGATTGTGAGTTGATAAAAGACTATACAGTGTCCGTCTCTTCAGAAGACGGTTGCGTGGCTCGTCCTGGCAAGAACTTGAATATAGAGATCCCTATTCTACAAGATCTCACGTTCACGGATACCATTATTTGGGTGAAGGGTGAGTTTGCTGGACGTTCTCAGGTGATGAAGGCTGGTATGTCGGATCCTGGTGTAGATCCTGCGAACTACTCCATGGCGAAAAAGTTGGAGGATGATTATGAGATGGGTACCACGTTCATCCTTTGGAAGTTCGCTGATCCTGCCGGTAATGCTATGTATTGCCATAGTAGGGTGAACGTGAAGGATAGCGTCGCAATGTTCAAATGCGATAGCCTTCAAACGATTAGAAGCATTGTGAACAGGAACCCTCATAGGGTCTACCGCTATGCTTCCGCCCAGGCGCAGAGCACGGTTAATCCGGACACGGATTACAAGTTGGCGGGTCTGCTGACTATCCCTCAGTCTGATACATTGTATTGCGGAGATGTGAAACTTGACATCTGGTTCACGGGTATGTGCGTGGACGATAATGGCGATTCCATCACTTATGCCGTAGACTCCGTTATTACTGGTGAGCAGCTCTTGAAGCATCGCTTCCCGATAGGACTCACCACTGTCTATTATAGGTTCTCAAGTGATGTCTTCGACTATGACACGCAAAAGTATGATACGGTTCTTTGTTCCCAGGATGTGATCATTTCCTCAGGTGGACCTACTACGATAGATTGTCCGAATGCTTTCGATTTGGCTACGGATTCGGCTTCCTGCTCGGCTCCTTCTCCATTCACGAAGGCTAACATCCCTACGGGTAAGGTCTCTTATTTCTGCGAGACGAAGTATACGTACGATGCATGTTCCGGTACTCCATACGATTATGAGAACTTGGGCATCAGCGAGAAACAATCTAGGGATTATGACACGATCACATATCCTGTCAAAGTGGTTCGTATGACCAATTTGGACAGCACGTATGCTCTTACGGGCGAGTCTGAGGTCATCGTCTGCGATAATCCTTTCACGGCGTTCGATTCCGTGCCGGTGAAGAAGGTTCAACACCGTAACGGTCAATTCGAGACGGTTTGTGCGGAGGATCCTATCGAACAGATGGCTCTCAAGGTGACGAACTTCGAGACGCTTCCTTCTTGTGTGGCTGACTCGTTCCCTCGTGGTTACCATAAGATGCTTTGGATCTTCAACAACGGTAAGGGCGATTTGGACACTTGTGTGACGCCTATTGGTGTGACCGATAGAACCGCTCCTGATTTGGACTCTGTCTGCAAGGATCCTGAGATGCAAGTGTTCGCTACGAAGTGTGAGATTCCTTTTGAAGACCTTCACTTGCCTGAACTAAAGGCTTACGATGCGTGTGACGGATATTTGTATCCTGAACTGATCGCTTATGTTAAGCAGAAGGATAGCTCAGTTATCGTATACCGGGGAGATGAGGTGCGTAAAGCCATGTATCCTACGGAGGTGCACAAGTTCGTATGGTTGTTCACGGATAAAGCGGGCAATCAAGACTCATGTGTGACCTATTTGGATGTGGTGGACTCCGTCTCCCTGAAGTTGGAGGGTTGTGAGATTTACGGCGACACGATTCCTTTCACATTGCCGGAGGGAGAATGTACACTGGACCCTAGCAGGCTCCAAGATAGTCTGGTATTCCCACAGGCAATTGATATTTGCGATGACGATACTATTGTTCCTATTATAGAACGTCGTTTCAATGGCGAACTCGTGAAGGACGCAAACGGTAATCCTATCGCTTGGGATGCCCAACCATTCCCACTCGGTACGACCAACCTGAAGTGGATCTTTATCGACAAGAGGGGAATCATGAAGGATTCCTGCGAAAAGAATGTGAAGGTGAGAACCAAGTTGTTCGATTGTTCATCATTGGCGGATACAGTACGTCTTGAGTTGATGGAGAAATTCTATGCGACTGCGGAAGAAGTCAGACTGGCAGGTTTGGAAAAACCTACCATAACCATCGACGCATGCCATGCAGCCACTATCGATTTCTCACGTAGTGACGGTTTGGACAGCACGGCTGACTATCAAATAGGTAATACGACCGTTTATTGGACATTCAACTATGTCTTTGAGGAGGTGAAGACTTGTCATCAGGTCGTGAAAATCATAGACATGGTGCCTATCGTACTTAAATGTTTCCAACCACAAAAAACCGATTACGAGTGCTATGGTGAGATCGATGCTCCAATCACATCGTTTGAGGAGTTCTTGGCTGCGGGCGGTGAGATTTCCGAGATAAAGAAATACAAGGAGGGCTCATTCCGTTACGAGGAGACCGAGCAAGGGGCTGCGCCTTGTGATTACACGTTAGTACGCACCTATTTCGTTTCAGACATTAGAGGCCAAGAGGTGTCTTGCGATCAGCGTTATACCATCAAGGATGTTACTCCTCCTGTTATCCATACTAAGTTGGATACCATTAAGATCGCATGTGATCAGGATTCTTTGATTGAAATTGCGCTTAAGATGGAGGATGTCACGATCGATGCTTCCGATAATTGTTCTGAGAAAGATGAGATAGAAATTGTCAAGTCCATTCAGAAAGACCGCTCCGAAAACGTTCATGATTGTTCGTACAACAACTACACGATCTGGCGTACTTGGGTGGCTAAGGATAAGTGTGGAAACGAGAGCGAACCGATGGTGCAAGTGGTTCTTGTAGTGGATTCCGTTGCTCCTAAGTTTGTCCTTCCTGAGAATTTCAGGGATACGGTACTCGCTTCTAACATCAAGAAGTGTACGATGACCGTTCCTCCTTTGTACACGAACTTCAAGAACTATGTTCAGGACGCATGTACGGAGACGGATGATATTGACATCTGGCAGACTCCTGCGCCAGGAGTGGTGATTACTGAGGATACGGAGATCTGGATATACTCCGCTGATAAGTGCGGCAACAAGGATAGCTTGAAGATGGTTGCCCGCGTGATGAAACCGGAGAATGTCGTTTCCCTTTCCGCAAAGAATCTCACGATATGTGCGGATGGTGATTCCTCTTATATCGACTTGTGGTCTCAGGATGCCCGTTACGCTTCTGGTTATATCTTGGTGGAGACTGCTGGCAAGATTCGCTCGATTCCAAGTACATTCGCATACGATTGCTATTGGGAAAGTATCTCTCCTTCGAACATCTTGTTCAGTGATAATAGGACTACGTACTACGATCAATTCTATGTCTCTGACAAGGCTAAATATGATCAACTCCGTATCCAGAAGACTCATCTGAACAGACATTCCCAGAGTGGCACGTATGTGTTTGTCGTTATGGATACGACCACGCAGTGTGCCGATACCGCTTATTCTTACTTGAGCATCAATGAGAAGCCAAGGATTAACATGTTCACTCGTGATATCTCTATTTGCGAGAGCGATTCCCTTGACCTCCTCTTGTTGGATAGCCTCACATCTGTTTGTGTGGATCCGATGGGTACTCCGATCACTAAGACGGGTTGGGTATTGGATAATAAGGATTATGAACCTAATAGCCCTGTTCCATTCACGAAGAGCGAGGTGCCGGTTTATTATTTCGCGGAAAATGAGTGTGGTCGCACGAGGAGTGATAGCAGTTTGTTCACCACTTGCGGCGAGCCGGTTTCCTCAATGGAAGACAGTTTGCGCCATGTCGGTTCTGTGGATAATTTGAATGCTTGGCGTAATTACAAGGTCTTCAGACGTGATAGTATCTTGCTCGATTTGCACGAGCGCTTTGTCCGTGACTCGTTGATACTTTCGACAGATCCGTTGGGCTTGTCTCGTTGCTATGCTGGCGATGAAGTTGTTTTGAGCATCAATACGCATCACTTCAAACCTGTGTTCTATTCTTGGTACAAGGTACTGAACGGGTTCGATGGGGATGGAAACGAATACGATAAGGAGGGTACTCTTCTTGCTGAGTTGAGTGAGGAACTGAGAGACTCTATCATGTATAGGGATTTCGAGGAACTCCATACTTATTACAAGTTCTTCCCTACCGATTCGTCCGCATACTATGTCTTGGTGGGTGATGGTGTATGTCCTGCCGTTCCTTCCAACTTGTACTATATTGATGTCTTGACTCATGTTCCGACGGCCTTCACTCCGTACCTCAAGGATGGATTCAATGATGTGTTCTTGGAGAGACGTCAGGTGGTTATCTTCGACCGCTACGGACAAAAAGTGTTTGAAGGTATGAACGGATGGGACGGTACTGATTACAATGGTAGAATGGTGGATCCAGGAGTCTTCTTCTATGAGGCTGTAATCAATGGTGTAAGATTCAATGGTACCATCGAGGTGGTTTACTTCAAACAGTAATTTGTATTGACTATATTGGGAAGACCGCTCTTGGGGCGGTCTTCTTTTTTTATTTTCTTCCTCTTATGTCCGCCAACTCTTCCGTATTATCTCTTCTAAGACATCGTGACCTGCTGATGCAGGAATATGAGTTTGATAAGAAAAGTTTCGCCACGCAATCCAGTCTGGTCTCTGTCGAGAAGAAGGTGGCGGCGGGTAATTGCAGGTTCCCCATATCTGTGGGACGATCATACTATAATTCGCTGAACCAATTTGTCGTGGAGGTCTCTGGTGGGGCTTCCGACGAAGAGGACGACCATTTCGAGTATGGTAAGGCTGTGGAGTTCTTTACGGTAAGCATGAACCATGAAATCCGTCCGATAAAGATCGCCTCCCAGGTGAGTTTCTCCTCCGAGAACTCCTTGGTGTTGGTGTTGCCGAGTCGTGACTGCTTGTCGGTGTTGGAGACCTCCGAACGGTTGGGGGTCCAGCTTAGCTTTGACGAGAGTAGTTACCGTGCCATGTTCGATGCCCTCGATAGGGTGCTGAACGTGAAGAGCGGACGCTTATATGACCTTCGTGAGACGCTGATAGGCGATAGGCCTGCGGGAACCCTTTCGTTTTCTCCTCTGCGTTTCCCTTGGTTGAATGCTTCGCAGGAGGAGGCCGTCAATAGAATTTTGATGGCTAAGGATGTGTCGATTGTCCATGGCCCTCCGGGTACGGGCAAGACGACGACGTTGGTCGAGGCGATCTGCGAGACGCTTCGACGGGAGAGCCAAGTGCTGGTTTGTGCGCAGAGCAACATGGCGGTCGATTGGATCTCCGAGCAGCTGGTCGACCGTGGCGTGAATGTCCTGCGAATCGGTAATCCTAGCCGAGTGGACGATAAAATGCTCTCCTATACTTATGAACGGATGTTTGAGGCGCACCCTCGGTACGATACATTATGGGGGATGCGGAAGACTGTCCGTGAACTCTATCGCACGAACCGTGACAAGGCGTTGACCGTGAAGGAGAAGGCGGAGGCGTTGGAGTATGAGATCCGTGAAAGCCTCTTCGCCAATGCGCGCGTGGTGGCTTGCACGTTGGTGGGTGCCGCGAACCAGTTGCTCTACGGGCGGACATTCCAGTCCCTCTTCATAGACGAGGCGGCGCAGGCCATCGAGGCGGCTTGCTGGATCCCTATCTGCAAGGCCCATCGGGTCATTTTTGCGGGCGACCATAAGCAGTTGCCTCCTACGATTAAATGCTTTGAGGCGGAGCGTGCGGGGTTGTCCCACACGTTGATGGAGAAGGTCGTCGAGACTAAGCCAGGGGTCGTCTCTTTGCTGGATATGCAGTATAGGATGAACGAGCGTATCATGCAGTTCTCTTCCGAATGGTTCTATGACGGGAAGCTCAAGGCGGCGGAGTGTGTGCGTTGCCGTGGTATTCTGGACTACGAGGAGCCTGTGGAGTGGGTCGATACGCAGAACTTCTCTTTCGACGAGGAGTATGTGGCGATTTCTGCGGGGCGTGTCAACAAGATGGAGGGCGAATTGGTCATCACGCTTCTCACCCAATTCATAGAGAAGGTGGGGCCCCATCGCGTGTTGGACGAACGGATTGATTTCGGCGTCATCTCCCCTTACAAGGCGCAGGTTTATTACCTCCGTCATCTCTTACGCTCGAATAAGGCCTTGAAGCCCTTCCGTAGCCTGATAACGATTAATACCGTGGATGGATTCCAAGGGCAGGAACGGGACGTGGTGATGATCAGTCTAGTGCGCTCGAATGAGGAAGGCGAGATCGGTTTCTTGCGGGAACTCCGACGCATGAACGTCGCGATGACGCGGGCACGCATGAAACTGATGATTGTCGGCAACGTGGCTACGCTGACGAAACATAAATTCTACCGTAAGTTGTGGGAGTGGGCCACCCCCTGTTCCGATCAAAAGTAGGATAGGAGATAATATATCAGGGAAGGTTGGAGAAGGATAGGAAAGAAGAATCCGAACACTGCTCCCCAAAAGTGTGCGGAGTGCCCGATATTATCGATGTTTTTCTTGGCCATGTATTGGCAATAGATTAGGTACAGTGGACCGAATATGTACCCAGGGATAGGTATGGGTATGAAGAAAAGGTAGATGCCCATGGTGGGGTTGAAAAGGATTGCCGCGAAGATGACGGCGGAGACGGCTCCTGATGCTCCGATCGCATTGAATTCAGGGTTGTTTTTGTACTTTATCAAGTCTGAGATGGAGGACACCGCAATGGCCAACAGATACATCAGCGCATAGAAAAATTCTCCTTTCGCCCCGAAGACGGCCTTGAAGCAATCCTCAACAAAATAACCGAAGAAATAGAGCGTCAACATGTTGAATATTAGGTGCCATGAGCTCCCGTGAATGAATCCGGATGTGAGTAGCCTGTAGTGTTGCTTTTCATGTACAATCATATAGGCGTTGAACTTCAGCTTGTGGAACCATTCCGGATGGCTTAGGCTCTGGGGCAAGAACTCGTTTTGCCCGAACGATAGAATAGATACGATGACGGTGACGACGATAAAGATAGTGGTTACCATGGCGCTCAGAATTGTATGTGGGAAAGATAAACTTCCTGGGTGGGTTTCTCTATAGGATAGAAATGGAAGGCTACCGTGATGGGTAGCCTTCCTGAATATAATGCACTATTTAGTACAATTGGATTACCAAGCGAACAAAGGATAGTTCTTCATGGTTGCGTTAACCTTCTCGCGAACTGAGGTGATGACCTTGTCGTTCTCTGGATCGCTAAGAACCGTATCAATCATTTCCACGATCTCACCCATCAAATCCTCTTTCGCACCACGTGTTGTGATGGCTGGCGTACCGAAACGCAGACCAGAGGTTTGGAATGGAGAGCGGCTGTCGAATGGCACCATGTTCTTGTTCGTGGTGATGTCTGCTGCAACCAACGCTTTCTCAGCTACCTTACCGGTCAACTCAGGGAATTTGGTGCGGAGGTCAACCAACATAGAGTGGTTATCCGTACCGCCGGAGATGATCTTGTAACCCTTGTCCATGAAGGCTTGCGCCATCACAGCGGCGTTCTTCTTCACCTGAGATTGGTATACTTTGTATTCAGGTTGAAGAGCCTCACCGAAGGCAACTGCCTTAGCGGCGATGACGTGCTCCAACGGACCGCCTTGGATTCCTGGGAATACAGCGGAGTCGAGGAGAGCGGACATCTTCTTGATTTCACCCTTAGGAGTCTTCTTGCCCCATGGGTTATCAAAGTCCTTGCCCATCATGATCACACCACCACGAGGACCACGGAGAGTCTTGTGGGTAGTAGTTGTTACGATGTGCGCGTATTTTACAGGGTTGTTGAGCAATCCTGCGGCGATCAAACCTGCAGGGTGAGCCATATCCACCATGAAGATGGCACCGATTTCGTCAGCCACCTTGCGGATGCGTGCGTAGTCCCACTCGCGGGAGTATGCGGATGCGCCGGCGATGATCAATTTAGGTTTCTCGGCGCGGGCTACTTGCTCCAATTGGTCATAGTCTACACGACCAGTATCTTCCTTCACGTTATATTCCAAAGCGTGGAACATCAAACCTGAGAAGTTCACCGGGGATCCATGAGAGAGGTGTCCACCGTGGGAAAGGTTCAGTCCGAGGAATTTATCGCCTGCGTTCAAACAAGCCAAGAAGACTGCAGCGTTTGCTTGTGCGCCAGAGTGAGGTTGTACGTTCGCCCATTCCGCGCCGAAGATTTGTTTCAAGCGGTCTATACATAATTGCTCGGCCAAGTCAACAACTTCGCAACCACCATAGTAACGGTGTCCCGGAAGTCCCTCTGCATACTTGTTAGTCAACCATGAACCCATGGCTTGCATAACCTGGTCACTCACGAAGTTTTCGGAAGCAATCAACTCAATGCCTTTCAACTGGCGTTGGTGTTCCTTCTCGATGATGTCGAATATTGCTGTGTCTCTTACCATAAAGGAATTATTATAGTTAATGAAAAATTTCACATCGCGAAGTTACGTCTTTTTTCTCTATTATTGGGTTGTGTGCGCATTTAATTTTTTAATTTTATTTAAGGCGAATCCTATAAGCTCATCGTCTCAATAAAACCGGCTAAACCAGGGGTGGGAGAACCCTTTCCGGCGCTGATCGCTTCGCCCCTATGATGAGTCGTTCGCGCCTGGACGTTCTGCTTTCGCCGCCTCCTGTCAGAACTGTAATCCATTTGTAATCAGTTTGTAATATATCAATAAGTTGATTATTTTTTCTTTTTCCTTCCTGATTATGTGTATGTCGCGTGTTTTTTCTATATTTGTACCATGTTTAGGACGTGTACATGGTTTTTTTAAGGGTAGTCATAGTTTTAGTTTTTTCATTTTCCCTCTTTCAACCTCTTAGGGCAATGGAATGGGCCGCATTCCGTCATTATACGGTGAGGGATGGCTTGAGCTGTAATTATATCCATGCCATCACGCAAGACAAGAATGGGTTCTTGTGGATCGCGACGGAGTATGGCTTGAATAAGTTCGATGGCGTCCATTTCAAGAATTATTTCTTTGAGGATTATCCCACATTGTTCCGAAACGATATCAACCGCGCCGCCATGTTGCCTGATGGAAGGGTTTGCTTCGGCGGAAATAATGGTTTGGCCCTCTCGTATGATGAACAGACGGATTCGTTCAAGAATCTTGCGCCCAAGGATTTCGATTCGACTTACTATAAGTGCGTGACGGGTATCTATCCGATCAGCCATGGACGTACGATTCTCTCCACGAACGAGGGACTTTATGTCTACAACGACAGCCTTGGCATATTTGATAAGGATCCTTCTTTGTTCGAGGCGACGAAGACGGTTTTCACCTGCAGTTTGATCGATGATGAGTGGGGACGTATCTGGATCGGACGTTTCCCTGGCATTCATATCTGGAACAAGGACTATAAATTGTGTAGTCCTACCTTCTTGGGAAGAATCAACGAAATGGTCTCTTCCATGGTTCGTCTGGACAAACAGAGGGTTTTGTTCTCCTCTTCCATCGGCTCTTTGGGCGTCGTTTATATGCATGAGGATGGAGCGATTGACCGTGTGGAGATTCTTGATACCCCTTTCAAGTGCATTACCTCTTTGCTGAAGGATTCCAAGGGCCGTATATGGTTGGGTACCAGTGGCAGCGGACTCTGGAAGGGATCATGCGAAGGAGGAAAGTGGCATTTCGAGAAACTGGAGCCTATTAACATCAAAGCGGATGAGTTGAAGAAGGTCCATACCCTTTTCGAGGATAGGGATGGCGACATTTGGATCGGAACCCAGAATGCCGGGCTTTGGCGCTACGGACCGATCAAGGGGTCTGGATCGCTGCACTCTTCGGACATCGGTTTCCCGTTGGTCGACGGCACCTCCTTCGCGGAGGATGATAAGGGGAATATCGTCGTTTGCGCGGACGGTCATGGCGCATATCTTTTGTCTCCTGAACTTAAGCTCCTGAAACATATCCAGACGGATAACGGATTGTCCTCCAACAATGTCCTCTCCGCACAAAAATCTATCGACGGGAAGATATGGCTCGCCTCCTGGGGTGGTGTGCCTTGCACTTACGACACTGAAACCGGGAAGATCAGGCAGTATCCGTTCGATGGTATTGGCTTCCCATATAGTACGAGCAAGGTCCTTTGTTGCTTCAAAAATGGTGACGTCGGTGTGGGTTTGGCGGGCGATGGCGTATACCTCTTGCCGAAGGATTCCTCCCGTTGGACCCACCAACGCTTCAACAACGACCCTGCGATGTTGTCGGAAGACCGTTGGGTGGAACATGTCATGGAGTCTAAACAAGGGACCCGCTGGGTGATCACATCCCGCTCCGTGTGGCGTAGCGATCCCGGAACCCGTTACAGGGCGACGTTCCCTGATGTTGATGCGAACCAGTCCCACAACCCTTTGATGATGTACCAGGGGGCTTGCGACGAGCAGGGAAACCTGTTTGTCGTTAGTAATCGGGGCGTTTTGCGCTTCGAGGCGGACGGCTCTTCCTATGCGTGGCTGGACTTCTTGCCGGAAGGACATTACTCTTCGATTGTGATGGGTAGGGATGGACAAATGTGGACGAGCGGTTCCAATGGCATCCTCCATTTCGATTATAAGGAGAAGTCCTATCGCTTGGTTTTGTTGGATGAACGGTGCAGGAACCGTAACTACTTCACTGCCCGTGCTGCCTTCCAGGATTCGAAGGGGCGTTTCTACTTCGGTAGTACGGAGGGCTTCATTGTATTCGACCCAATGTTGCTCCATGAGACGTCGAGCGTGGATTACCTCTCCTTCTCCGACCTCTATCTGTTCGGCGAACGGGTCGCTCCGAATAGTGAGTTGTTGCCTTCCCCGCTCTCCCTGACGAAGGAGTTGGTGCTTAATTACGACGAGACGAATATCGAGGTCGCTTTCGATGTCTTGGATTTCTCTGGACTCAATAATGTGGACGCCTCCTATCGTATCAACGGATTGGACCGCCGCTGGGTGGATCTGGGGGAAAAACGTGAGGTGAAGATTTCCCACTTGCCTATTGGTGATTATGTGCTGGAGGTGAAGGCGCATCGACGTGATGGAGTGGGCGAGTCAAAGTCTATATCTTTGAAAATAAAAGTGTTGCCTCCTTGGTGGAAGACCTGGTGGTTTACGCTTATCGTGATCTCCCTGTTGGGGGCCGGCGTGGTTGCCTTCTTCTATCTGCGGTTCAGGACGATTGTCAGACAAAGGGAACTCTTGGCGCGGAAGGTGGCGGAACGTACCAAGGAATTGGACGAGAGCAATAAGTTGCTGGAGCAGAAACAGGAACTCATCGAACGGAGGAACCAAGACTTGTTGGATGTGCTGAGGGAGAAGGATCGTCTGATTTCTGTGGTGGCGCATGACTTGAAGAACCCGATGTTCGCCATCGTGGGCGCGTTGGATGGTATCTTGAAGAAGAAGGAGACCTCACCGAACACGTGGAAGGTGTTGAACGACACTTATCTGTCAGCCTTCAACCTACAGTCTGTGATGGTTAAGTTGCTGGAGTGGGCGAGGGGAAAGCAGACGGATGTCGCATGCACGTTGCAGAACGTGAGCCTTCGCCAGATATTGAAGGAGGTGACGGATTTGCTGAAGGGTGTGATGTCGGAGAAGGATATCACCGTCAACTGCAGCTGCAATCTCTCCCACAAAATCTATGTGGATCCTCGTATGGTGGGTACCGCCATCCGTAATTTGTTGACCAACTCCGCTAAGTTCACTGCTGAGGGAGGACTAATCAATGTCGTGGCGGAAGAGGAGGACGACCGAGTCCGCTTGACGATTTCGGACAATGGTGTCGGCATGACCCAGGAACGTGTGGATGAACTGATGAAGGATGGTGACCATGAGTCTACCTTGGGTACGAACAATGAACGAGGAACCGGTTTGGGCTTCCAGTTGACGAAGGACTTTATCCGTAAGAGCGGAGGCACCATCTCCATGGAAAGTGAAGTGGGGAAGGGCACCACTGTGACCATCCTGTTGCCTAAGTCGGATGAGCTGGTTGAAATTTCACAACCAGTTGTGGAGGAAGAGTTTGTGGTGAATACGGAACTGATGGATGGTAATGTGGTGATGATCGTCGATGATGATCCTTTGATACTCAATAACTTGAAAGATATGTTGCAGCCGTATTTCCAAGTGATTGAGGCGAATAACGGAGAAGAGGGCTTCGAGTTGGCATGCAAGGAAAACCCTGACATCATCATCTCAGACGTTGAAATGCCGGTGATGGATGGTATAGAGATGTACAAACGACTGAGGAGCCTGCATTCTGCGGTGGTGCCACTGATATTCTTGTCTGCCCGTAGCGATGAGGACGATAGATTGCGCGGACTCTCCAGCGGTGCGATTGACTATGTGACCAAGCCGTTCGCCTCCAGGGAGTTGTTGATGAAACTGAATAATATCCTGCAGTGGCGTAGGCAACAGCAACAGGAGGTCCTTTCCCGCAATTTGGAGGTGAATAGGATTGACGAAGAGACGAACTCTGTGCTTAGGCAGTTCCTGGAGGTGGTGGAGAAGCGTTATCAGGACTCCGACTTCTCTGTCGATGATATTGCGGACGCATTGGCTATGAGTAAATCATCGCTCTCCCGTAAGTTGAAGTCCATCACGGACAAGACCCCTCTGGAGATTGTCACGGAGTATCGTTTGCACCGTGCGCAAGAGATGCTGAAGACCGGAAAGAGCGTTTCGGATGTGGCTTATTCGGTAGGATTCAACGATCCATTCTATTTCAGCCGTAAATATCGCTCCTTCTTCGGATATCCTCCTTCTCAGGAGTCGTAGTCCGATTTTGATGTTATCTATTTGGAAATCATATAGTTATATTGATTACAAAAACCGTTTCGGAACTCTCAAAAAATAAAAATTCAAAATTTTTTGAAAATTTTAGTATATTAATTCCGTAAAATCATTGGTTTTGCATTATATTTGTAACGTCAATGACAGAACGATTATTGATAAAGTGTAATAATGGTTTATTCTGAACCGAGATTTTGAGGAAATACCTGCATGTATTGTGTAAGCTTTGCGAAATTGGGCGAGTCCGAATGGATTCGCCCATCTTTTTTTCTGCGTGTGCGATATTTTTCTGTGGACGTGCGAATGTGCGGGCTCTATATGACTGATTGGTAGGGGGCTACTCCTTGGCTATCCGATGAATTGTCCGTAAAAAGAAAAAGGCCGTCAATCTTTCGATTAACAGCCTTTCTTAGTACCCAGGCCCAATACATAACCTTGAATACAAGAGAAAATAAAAGAATACAAAGATGTTGATTTACAATGACTTTATTATTTATCATTTTCTTTTTGTGGGATAAAGGTGTACTATTTTATGTTAATTAGTACACCTTTTAGTACACCTCTGTGAAAATATGTTGTATCTTTACACTACCAAAAGAAACCAAAAGAATATAGTACACTATGGCAAAGTTAGAAAACAAGAGCAAAGACAACCCCAGACTTGAACAGAGGTTGTTAGCAGATGGGCAAATTAGCCTTTATTTGGAGTATTATTTGGGCAGGGAAAGTGAGCCCGTGTTAGATGAGTTTGGAGAGCCTGTATTGTATGAGAGTGGTAGGATGGCAGGAACACCCAAGTATAAGGTTAGGCACATAAGGAGAAAAGAAAACCTCAACCTCTATTTGGTGGCTACCCCCAGAACTCCTATTGACAGAACCCACAATAAGGAAACCTTGCAACTTGCAAAGAAAATTAGACAAGAAAGGGAGCAGGAACTATTAGAGAGTAGTGAGGGCTACAGGCTAAAGAAAGACCGCCAAATAAACTTTCTGGATTACTTCCAAAACTACATTGACAATTACACCAAGAAAGATATTAGGATGGTGCAAATTGCCCTACAGAGGTTTAGGGATTTTTTGAACGCCACACCAGAGTACACCAAGTTTGCAAAGAGCATAAAGCCAGAGCAACTTAACAAAGATATGATGGTGTCTTTTTCTGAGTACCTACAAAGTAGAAGTGTTGGAGAGGGGGCAAAAAGCATTTATCAGCGTTTCAAGAAAGTTGTTAATTATGCCATTGAACACGATGTGTTGACAAAGAACCCATGCACGGGGGTTGTAATAAAGGCAGATGACCAGATATTGAGAAAAGACGTGCTTTCTTTGGATGAGGAACAAGCATTGATTAACACCCATTATGAGGGAGAAAACCCCAACATAAGGAGGGCTTTTATAATGTGCCTGTATTGTGGGTTAAGATTTTGTGATGTGAAAGACCTTACTTTTTCCAATGTGGATTACTCCAATAAGTTGCTAAAGTTTGAACAGAATAAGACCAAGGGGCATTCCGCTAATAGCGGTGTTATTATTCCCCTTAATGATGGATTGTTGAGGCTTATAGGAGAGCCAACAGAGAACCAGAGCAAAGAGAGCCTTATATTTCCTTTGCCCAGTTATGAAATGTGCTTAAAAGCCCTTAAAAGGTGGGTTAAGAGGGCGGGGATTGACAAGCATATAAGCTGGCATTGTGCCAGACATTCTTTTGCTGTTAATATTCTCAACAACGGGGCGAACATTAAGACGGTGGCAAGCCTGTTGGGGCACTCTGGATTAAAGCACACGGAGAAATACACCAGAGCAATAGACAGGCTGAAAGAGGATGCAATAAACAGTCTGCCAACTCTGGAAATTACTAACTTTTAATGGTTGAGGCTATGGATAAGACAATAGAAAAAAAGTTTTTTGATGCGTTTAAAATTAATGGTGTTGTAAGCAAATGTATTGAATATTTAAGAGCCGTACACGACTTGCCAGAAACAAAAGATACTAAACGAGATGAAAGTTGGGAATTTTACATAAAACAGGTGTACCCAGAAGAAATATTGAAATATACAAATGCTTTTAATTTTAAGGTGCTTGAACTAAATGATAGTCCTTTGATGAATGAGATTAAAGCAAACTTTAATAGCTGTTTGTATGAAGTTGAAAGAAGAGAATATTTATTCTCTTTGTTAGCCCCATTTGGTGAACAAGGATGTAATATTGCAGGCGTTTTCACGCCAACAGAACAAAATGAATGGACTTTGTATGTTAGAGACCAATTTAGAAGAATGATTGGTAAAGGTGCTTGGGTGGAGGAAAATTCTGTGGAGGAATGTTTGAGTTTTTATTACAATGCTATGATTGTGTTTGCTAATCGTTTATATGCCTTTTTGCTGTCATGTGGTATAGATATGATGAAATTGCAAGAATTAATGGGTATATATCTAATGGAAAATCCCAATAATAACCTTGTAAACAAGGCTTTGGGCAGTGACAACCTCAGACAAAGATACATTGATGCACTACCAAAAGAGCCTCAACAAGAGCAAACAACAGATGCCCAGAACCTCACCCCAGAGCCTCAACAGGAACAGACCAAGAAAACCAGAGGCAGGGGCAGACCAAAGAAAACTTTTAAGGATAGAATGATTGATGATGCCGATGGGAACAAGTTGAAAAAGATACACACAAAGATTGATGGTAAAAAGGGGAAAGATGCCACCTTGATAATATTGGCTTGCCTAAAGAAAGGGTGGTTGGCAAGACCGACTTACACCGAAGTAAAAAATGAGTTTGGGGATATTGGCAGTAAGACAGGTTATAACAGATACTTAAATGAAAGTATGTTTATCAATGAGGAATTAGAGGGGGCAATAAAAAGCCTTGATTAGCCCCCAACAAACCAATGGAGGTTGCTTTTAATGTACTTTAATTGTCACTTAACAACGGACAATTAAAGTACATTTTCTTTTTTCTTTATTGTGGATTTTCCTTTATTCCTTTGTCATTGCTTTCTCAAAGGTAGGATAAGAATAGCAAGCCCTACCAGACAGGGAGCAGGGCAAACAAGGGGGTTGGGCTTGCTAACACCCTCTGACAGCCCAAACATAAATCTTAAAAAATGACAGAGGATTTAAAACAGGTGGCTGACCTAATAACAGCAAACACTATTTTTTGCACAAAAGAAGTGCTTACAAGTGACGAAACGGCAAGATATTTGGGCATATCCAAATCATACTTGTACAAGTTGACAATGGGGCAAAAGATACCTCATTACAAGCCAATGGGCAAGATGTGCTATTTCAACAGGCAAGAGTTGGAAACGTGGTTACAAAACAACAGAGTTGCAACAGCCGATGAGTTAAGCCAAAAGGCTCAATGTTATTGTATGAAAGGAGGTGCAAAATGAACACTCCAAACATACGATTTTATGCCAAGATGGTGAACACCACCCCTAAAGGCAATAAGACACCCAAATACACGATTAAAGCCCAAGCAGGATTTTACCCTCCTATGGAACAATTAAGGGGCAGGGATGGACTTGTGTCTATGAACTTGATGGAGAAACTAAAGGAGGGGGATAATGTGCCCTCTATGAGGCTACAGGCAAAAAACAGCCTCAACTTTACAGGCTTAAAAGAGTATTTTGAGGATGGCAAGTTGAGTGGTTTTGCCTATGGCTACCCTCTGGATAAACCCAACTACAGCAAGGATAAAAAGCCCAACCCTTTCTATGAATATAAGGGAGATGGGTATTTGTTTAAGTTGTACCAAGATGAGAAAGACCCCACAAACCTAATTCCCACCTGTATTGAATTGCTGGTGTTGGAGGGTGCAAAGGTGCTTATTAGTTCCTATTGTAAGCAACTAAAAATGGGTGGTTTTGATGAGGCTTTACAGGCTTTGAGAAAGCAAGCCCAGAGGGAAGTGTTTTATAATAATATGTAGTTTGTGGGCAAAAATTGGTAACAAATAACACAGATGTACGACAAAGTAAAACTCTGGATTGATAGGGCTATGGTGGGGGAACAATACCCCACTATAGCCAACTATCTGGATGAGGCTAACACACAGATAAACCACAAGACGGGAGAGGTTAAAACCTTTGGCAATTTGGAGGGGTTGAAAGTGTCTATCTTTGTTGGTGGTTTGTCGGTGGTGGGGAGTTTGCCAAAATACCTGTATGGTAGCAATGTTTATCCTCTGGATAGGCACACAACAGCCCAAGCAATAGCAAAGTTGAGTGACGCTTTACACCTACAGGCAGACAAAGCAAATGTTACAGGGCTTGAATTTGGCATAAACTTTTTTATGATGCACCAAGTTTCAGAGTACCTTGCAAAATTGGGTAATATGCCCAGATTGAACCGATACCACTTTGAACCCTCAACCCTGTATTATAAAGGGACAGGAAGGCAACAACCTAAAGTGTTTGCTTTCTATGATAAGATGGCAGATGCCAGAGCCAAAGGAATGGACTACCCAGAGGATTTGGAAGGGGCAAACCTGTTGAGATATGAGATGAGGCTAAATGGCAGACTATCTAATCAATTGAAAGTGCCAGAGGTTACAGCCTCAACCCTGTATGATGCACCCTTTTACAAAATGATGGTTAGACGTTATCAAGATAGTTATTTTTCAATAACCAAGTTGAACCAGATAAAAACTAATATTATGAGTGAGATTAAGACCGTTACAGACGCTTTCAACGTGTTTGTTGCACGATTGATAACCCAGACAGACCAAACCCAGATTGGAGGCTTTCTGGATGAGTTGAAAGGGGCAGGTGTGTTTGAGGATAGAAAGAATTACACCAGACTTAAAAACAAAATCCAAGAAGTAGCCACAAAAGCCAATATTACCGTTTCCGATGAACTTATGAGGGAGTTGGATAATGAGGTGAGAAATTGTGGGGCTTATGTGTGATTGTCTTATAATAAAGTGTATGTTGTTACCAGAATTTGGTAACATTCAACAATTTAAAATATTGAAGATATGGCAGACAAAAACAGACGAAAACCAACAGAAAAAAACAATGTGAATCCTCAGACGGGCTTAACCCCATTGCAGGAACAAGTTGCAATGATGCTTGCAACAGGTGAAACTATTTCAGCGGTTGCTGTGAAATTGAATGTAAACCGATGCACGATATATGAATGGCAAAGGCTTGTTACATTCCAATGCTTTCTAAACAAACAGGCTAAAGACTATAGAGATAATTTAAGAAATGGCTTGTTTGGACTTGCAAACGATGCCTTGCAAGTGATAAACGATGGTTTGCACTCAGAAAGTGAAACTAATAGGCTGAAAACGGCAATGTGGTTAATTGAAAAGATTAAGGATTTGGACACGGGGCAAACGGATGCAAGGAGTGTGCTTAAGGAGGAATGCACACAAGAAATGTTTGGATGGGATGGAGGTATGTTTGATAAAAAGGCTTATAGTGATGCACTTCAATTATATGGGCTACAGCCAGAGTAAAAAGAGCCTCAACCAGACAGAAAAATAATTATATTTTATACTTTTGCAACGGCTTTGTTAAAGCCAACTATATTTTTTTGGTGGGGGTGTTGTGTAGTGATGCACTTACACCCCTTTCTTGTGTGGCTAAAACAACACAAAAGTACACCTCAATGTTATATAGTACACTTTTAGTACACCTTTAAAAAATTAAATCCCCTGTAAATGTTTGTTTTACAAGGGATTATCTTTTGGTGTATGTACCCAGGCCCGGGGTCGAACCGGGATGGAAGTGAATCCACTGGTGTTTGAGACCAGCGCGTCTACCGATTCCGCCACCTGGGCGAATTGTCGAACTATCGTTCTCAATTGCGGTGCAAAGATATTTGTTTTTTCTCGAATAGCAAGCATGTTTGCCCTGTTTTTTTTACTTTTTGTGAATAATATATTTTAATGCGTTGTGAATCAGTCTAAAAAAATAAAAATGATTTATGGAGGAGGGTGGATGTGTAGGCCTCAAGGCCAGAGAAACGCTGTGTTTCCTTTGCTTTATGGTGCTATTTCGTTGATATATAAAAATTTTCGTGTAATATCGTTCTATATTATTTCACAAAACAGACTTGAGTTATTAAAGAAAAATACTAATTTTGTGCGCTGACTACAATTTAAAGAACAATATAATGAGTAACAATTATTGTGTAATAATGGCGGGTGGTGTTGGAAGCCGTTTTTGGCCGTTCAGCACTAACAATAGACCTAAACAATTCCTGGATTTCTTTGGCACAGGACGTTCATTGCTTCAAATGACGTATGATCGTTTTTTGAAGGTGGTTCCTAAAGAGCATATACTGATAGCATCAAGTAGTCAATATAAAGATCTTGTATTGGAGCAATTGCCGGACCTGAAGGCAAATCAGGTCTTGTTGGAGCCTGCCCGCAGGAATACCGCACCGTGTATCGCCTATGCGATGCACCGTATCAAGGCGGAGAACCCTAACGCGAACATTGTCGTTTCCCCTTCCGATCATCTGATCCTGAAGGAGGATGAGTTTGTGCAGACAATCCTGAATGGTTTGGAGTATACCAAGGATCATGGTGACATCCTGACGTTGGGCATTAAACCGAGCAGACCTGAAACGGGTTATGGATACATCCAGGTGGCTGACCTCACTTCCGACCGCAACATCTTGAAGGTGAAGACTTTCACAGAGAAGCCTAATATTGAATTGGCTAAGATATTCTTGGAGAGTGGCGATTTCTTCTGGAACTCGGGTATGTTCCTGTGGAACGTGAACACGATCATCGAGGCGTTCGACCTCTACCTGAACGAAATGAACCGTAAGTTCGAGGGGGGCGCCGCATTCTATGGCACGGAGAAGGAACAGGAGTTCATCGATAGTATTTACCAGTCTTGTACAAACATCTCCATCGACTACGCGATCCTCGAGAAGGCGAAGAACGTGCATGTGTTGGCCGCCAACTTCGGTTGGTCTGACCTCGGTACGTGGGGCTCTGTTTACGAGCACTCTAACAAGGATGCTGAGAAGAATGTCACGCTGAAGTGCAAGACGCTCTTCTACGACAGCAAAAACAACGTTGTGGCGCTTCCAGAGGGCAAATTGGCGGTGATTCAAGGCTTGGACGGCTATATTGTCGCGGAGGCCGACAAGGCGCTTCTAATCTGCAAAAAGGAGGAGGAACAGCATATCAGACAATTCGTGAACGACACGAAGGTGAAGATCGGCGAGGAGTTCATATAATCGATCTCCCTCACAAAATAAGGAGGAAGCCCTATTGCTCGATGATTCGGCAATAGGGCTTCCCTTTTTATTTTATATTTCTAAAAAACTACTCTTCCACTTTCTTCGCATCCTTCACTGGGAAGAGCAGGGACGCGACGATGCTGAGCGCCAATATGCCTAAGATAACCAACAGGGATGTGCCAGGACCGATCTCTATCTCAAAGAATGTGTTGAGCAACATCTTGACACCGATGAACGACAGCAGCACGCCCAAACCGGTCTTTAGCCTGCAGAACATGTTCATCACGTTGCTGAGCATGAAGAAGAGGGAACGGAGTCCCATGATGGCGAAGATGTTCGAGAAGAACACGATGTACGGATCCCTCGTGACGGAGAAGATGGCAGGGATGGAATCCACCGCGAAGAGGATGTCGGAGAACTCGATGACCAAAAGCACGAGGAAAAGGGTCGTGATGAAGAGTTTCCCCTCATTGCGCACGAAAAAGTCATGTCCCTTGTATGTCTTATCCAACCTGAAATGTCTGGCGGCGAACTTGACGATAGGGTGGTTCTCCGTGTCAATCTTTTCCTCCTCCTCTTTCCCTACAAGCATCTTCAGACCAGAGAAGATGAGCAGGGCGCCAAAGACGGCGAGCACCCACGTGAAGCGTTGGATAAGGGCGGAGCAGAGGAATATGAAGGAGAAACGCAGAACGATGGCTCCGATGATTCCCCAGAACAGCACCCTGTGGTAGTACTTCTTCTCGACACCGAAGCTCATGAAGATCATGATCATCACGAAGATGTTGTCCACGGAGAGCATCTCCTCGATCACGTAGCCCGAGAAGTATTCCAGCGTGAGGGCTTTGCGGTAGAGATGTAGGTTAACGTCCAGCCCTTGCTGAGGGTCCAGCTTCAGTCCATGCCCATGTAGCGCATTGAGGTCGGTGAGCCTTTCGAATGAGTCCACTCCATGGATGTATTCCCCGAAGAAATAGATGACTCCGCCGAAGAGCATGGCGACCGCCACCCAAATGCAGGTCCACGTCATGGACTCCTTAAATGACACGACATGATCATCCTTGTGGAATACGCCAAGGTCTAAGGCGAGTAGGAAGGAGATAATCAGCAAAAAGCCTCCGAATGAGACAAAATCATATACGTTCATAATCTATTTTATTTTTTACGGTTCTTGTATTCTGTTGGGGTAACCCCATATTTCTGTTTGAAGCAACGGCTGAAGTAGCGGGAGTCGGACATGCCGATCATGTAGGTGATCTGCGTCATGTTGTAGTCGCTGTTGTCGATCAGGTCGGCGGCGTGGGATAGGCGGGTCTCGCGGATGAACTCCATCGGGGTGAGTCCGACGAGCGCCTTCACCTTGGACGTGAGGTTCCACTTGCCTATTTTGAGTTCGTTCTGCAGGTCGTCTACAGAGAAGTCGCTGTTGTCCATGTTCTTGTTGATGATCTCCACGATGGAGCGCATGAAGGCATCGTCCTTAGGCGCAAGCGGTTCTTCCTGCTCGGTTGTGGTGGTCGTCTCGCTTTTTGTCTCGTCATCGACCGTTATCCTGCTGCCTATCAGGTTGTTTTTATATTTCTCCTGCCACTTCTCCCTTTCCAAAAGGATATTGTCGATCCTGGCCTCTAAATATGCCATGCTGAACGGTTTGGTGATATAGTCGTTCGCCCCGATCTTCAGGCACTCTATCTTGCTCTGCATATCCGTTTTAGCGGTCAATAGGATGATAGGGATATGGGAGGTCTGTTCGCTCTCCCTGATTCGTTTCACCATCTCCATGCCGTCCATCACAGGCATCATGATGTCGGTGAGGATGAAGTCCGGCAGTTCCCTTTGTGCGGCTTCCAGACCTTGTTCACCGTTTGCGGCCTCGACGATGAGGAAGCGTTTGCCTAATACGGAACGAAGGAATTCCCTCAGTTGTTCATTATCCTCCACGATCAGCAGTTTAGGTTGCTCCTGCATGCCTGCGTCGAGGGAGTTCCCTTTCGGATCTGTTTCGGCGGCAT
Source organism: Paludibacteraceae bacterium (assembly GCA_017962085.1). Classification (GTDB taxonomy): domain Bacteria; phylum Bacteroidota; class Bacteroidia; order Bacteroidales; family Paludibacteraceae; genus UBA1181. The sequence continues at coordinate 28,449 of JAGCWA010000016.1, read as the reverse complement.
GCGGCGTGCCTTTGGTCTCGTCGTTGATGACAATGTCCACCGTGTTGTCGAAGTGGTCCACGCCAGGCTTCAGACGAATGGAGAAGGTGGTGCCCACGTTCGGTTCGCTCTCCACGCTCACGCTGGCCTTGTGGAGGTCCACGATCTCCTTGACGAGGGAGAGTCCGATGCCCGTTCCGCTCTGTTTGGTGAGGGAGAAGTTCTGTAGCGTGGTGTATCGTTCGAAGATGATGGAGAGCTTATCCTTTGGCATTCCGCACCCCTTGTCGGCCACCTCGATGACGCCCTCTCCGTTGTCCAGATAGGTGCGTACGGAGACGGATTTGCCGTCAGGCGTGAACTTGAAGGCGTTCGACAGTAGGTTGAAGATGATGGTGTCGATCTTATCCCTGTCCACCCAGAAGGTGGCGCCGTTGGTCTCGTCGTTGACGGTGAAGGTGATTTGCCGGTTACCCGCCAACTTGAGGAAAGTGGAGCTGCAGGAAGCGATGAATTCGCCCAAGCGGGTCTGTTCCACCCGTAGCCTCATCTTATTGCTCTGTATCTTCCGGAAATCCATGATTTGGTTCATCATCCTGAGCATCCTGTTCGTGTTAGTCCTTACCACCTCTAGTTGGTCCCTATCCTCAGGGCGTAGCGAACCATTCTCCAGCACGTTTTCCAGAGGACCGTTGATGAGTGTGAGCGGTGTGCGCAGTTCGTGGGAGATGTCCGTGAAGAACTGCAGTTTGGAGTCTGATATCTCCTGTTCCATCTTCATCTTGGTCTTGGAGCGATAGATGGAGGCGGAGGCGAGGATGATCAGGGCGATGATTAGCGTATAGATCAGGTAGGCCCAACCCGTTTCCCAGAAGGAAGGGAGCACCACGATCTTCATCTCACGGATGTTGTCGTACCAGATGCCCTCGCTGTTGGTCGATTTGACGAGGAAGGTGTATTCTCCCTTCGGCAGGTTTGTGTAGGTGGCGAGCCGCTGGTTGCCCACGTAGTTCCATTCGGTCTCGAACGGTTTGAGCATGTAGGCGTATTGGATGTGCTCGGGGAATCTGTAGTCGAGCGAGGCGTAGCCGATGGAGAAGACGGATTGATTATGTTTCAGTGTGATTTTCTCCACGTAGTTGGCGGAGGTGTGGATGACCGAATTCTCCTCATGAATGTTCGGCTCTTTATTGAAGAGCAGGAATCGTGTGATGACGATCTGAGGCATGTAATCCACTGATTTGACTTCTTGTGGATTGAAGGAGAAATAGCCCGTGTTGGTGGCGGTGGAGATGAATCCGGAGTGTCTTCTCACCAACTTCTCTCCTGCGTCTTCGGAGCATCGGAAGTCCTGCACTTGTCCGAAAGATTCCGTTATCTCTGTTTCCGTGACGAATTTGATGATCGCCTCCTCCGTTAGGATCCATAGGTTGTTTTGCGCATCGTCCACGATGTCGTACAAAAGGTCGGAAGGGAATCTGTTGTTACTTCTGCTGAAAGGCTTGAATTCAGGGGTCTGGAAGAGTACGAAATCACCCTCTAAGTGGAATAACCCGCCACCGAAGGAGGCCACCCAGATGTCCCCCCTTTCGCTTTGGAAGATATCGTAGATGCAGCTATTGGAGAGGTTCGTGTTTTCGGTGTTATAGAAGAAGAAACGAATCTCCTCTGGTTTGTCGAAATCGGAGGAGAATATGGTGAGCCCTTCGCTGGAGCCCAGCCAGATGTTGCCGTTCTTGTCCTCCATGATGGAGTGTGATTTCTCTACGGTTGGGGGATAATTGAACTTGAAAAGGTTCTCCTTGTGGATAAACTGGTAGCCGTTCTCCGTTTGTTTCAGCAGGTGGAGACCTCCGTTGGAGGAGACCAACCATAGATGTCCTTTCGAGTCCTCCATGATCTCGGAAAAGGAGTGGGAGAGTGGTTGGAATTCAGGCTCTGTGGCTTGGCACTTCTTGATGGAGAAATGATTTTTGCCCTGCTCGGTGAGTTCCAGGAGTGATTTGTCCGTGGAGATCCAGATGTTCCCTTTCCGTCCTTGGTAGATGACGGATATATTGCCGAAGTAGGATTTGCTGGCGCCCACCTCACCTTTGTTGTTTACGAACCCGATGAGTTTGTTCTCCGTGTCGAAGAGGCGTAGCGCACCATCTTCGGTGGCCACCCATAGCCTTCTGGTGTCATCCTCGAAGAGGGCCTTCGCCTCGCTGAAGAGATTGGTGTGGATAGTGGGTGGGTCTGCGTCCGGGCCTGTCGGGCTGACGAAGTTCACTATTTTCTTGATGCCCGCATTGGGTTCGGCGCTCCAGGAGACCCCCATTGTGTCCCTAAGGATGGCGGAACTCGTCTGTGAGTGGGTGAACTCCTCCCGTATGGCATGAGAGCGTGCGTCGATCTCGTAGATGGTGTTCTTGCTTTTCAGTTTGGCGTAGACGTTTTTCCTTTCGTCTTGCCATATCTTTTCGGTGGAGCCATCCATGGTGCGTGTCCCCTTGACGGTCCAGTCTTTCAGGTCTACCACACGGATGGTATAGTCGCTACTGATGGTGCAGAAGTGGGCGTCGTCGAGCGAGAAGATATGGGTGATCTCTTCGCTCGGAGTTCCTATCTGGACGGAGGAGAAACGTTTTTTTGTCTTGTCGTATAGGATTACCTTGCCTTGTGCGGATGCGATGAGGAGTTCTTGGTCCGTCTCGATCATCTGGAAGGCGGGTAGGCTGTCTGGTAGCGGAATGTAGTTCAGGGTGAGGAGGGTGTCTTGCTGGCTGATGGTGGCCGCTCCCTGCTTTGTCAGGGCCCAGCGTTGACCGCTCTTTTCCATGAAGACATTGTTGACCTTTATGCCTTGCGTCTCGTTCGCATCCCTGTCGATGTAGTGGATGTGCGCCTCCTCGGTGGAGTCCACTACGATTTGCAAGGCGCCGCTTTCGCCCGAGCCGATGATCCATAATTCGGAAGGGGTGAGTTGGATAATCTTGGCGGCGGAGAAATAGTTGTCTCCCTTGTTGCTGTCAGCGGAAGGGTAGAGGCTAAAAGTCTCGTTTTTAGGGTTGAAACGTAAGACCTGACCGATGTCGTTGAGGATCCACAGATGGTGGAACTGGTCTTGCTTGATGTCTATGAATTGGTTGCTGATGCTTCGGGAAAGCTCTTTGGAGCTGGCTTTGAAGTTTTTGAAGTCATATCCGTCGAAGCGGCTGAGCCCATCTAGCGTTGTGGCCCAAACGAAGCCCGAATGTCCTTTGATGATGCCGGTGACGTTGTTTTGGGAAAGCCCGGTCTCCGTCGAATAGGTTGAGATGCGTGTGCCTATTTGCCCAAGGGTGAGCAAGTGGGCAAGACACAAGGTCGCTATTGTCAGAAAGACGCGTCTGTTCATTTGGCTTCTTGTAGTTCTGTGAGTTTAAATTTCTCGCTGTCCGGGCCGACGATCTTTGTCCGAAGGTGGTCTCCCTCATCCGAGTAGATGAAGTAGGCGGTGACGGGAAGCACCTGCTGGTTGACGAAGTCGCAAGCCTTCTCGAGACCCATCACCATGAAGGCGGTGGCCAATGCGTCGGCCGTCATGCAGTCAGATGCGAACACGGTGGCGCTCAGTAGGTTATGCTCCACGGGGTAACCCGTATGAGGGTCGATGGTATGCGAGTAACGTTTGCCGTCCTTGTAATAGAATTGGCGGTAGTTGCCTGAGGTGGCGGTGCCGATGTCACCCAAGACCACTTTCGCTTGGAACGTAGGATCGTCCACGCTGTTGTCCTCCGTCGGTTGGGTGATGCCGATGCGCCAAGGCTCGCCCTTCACGTTGACGCCATGGGTCACGATCTCTCCTCCGATCTCCACCATGTAGTTCTTGCAACCTTTGGAATGGAGGAACTGCGCCACGACGTCGCAGGCATACCCTTTGGCGATCGCGGAGGCGTCCAGCATGACCTTTTTGTCGGACTTCTCGACGTAGCCATTCTTCAGTTTCACTTTATGATAGCCCACGTGACGGAGGATCTCTTGGACATGCTTGTCGCTCACCTCCTCGCCCTTCTTGAATCCGAAGCCCCAAAGGTTCACGAGCGGGGCCACGGTCATGTCGAACGCGCCGTCCGTCAGCCTGGAGATCTCCAGCCCTCGGTTGAAGACGTTGAGGAATAGGGTGTCGAGGTCCACATATGGTTCGTTGTTGTTGATGCGTGAGATGATGGATTGCTCGTCAAAGGTGGAGAGGGAGTGCTCGAAGTTGTTGAGGCATGCCACTAGATCTTTCGGATTGATCGGCACGCTATCCACGGAGCATTTTATGCTGAAGTAGGTGCCAAGCGCCTCCCCCTTGAAATGCTGTTCTGCCAATTTGGCGTTTTTGCGTAGAAAAAATAGTCCCAGTAAGACCGCTAAAACACTTACTGCGACCACCCCTATTATTATCTTCCCCTTCTTATGGATCATCGTTTGTCTCTTTTGTTTTATCTCCTACAAAGTTAATAAAAACGGCCTTAATAATTTTAATATTGCCTGAAAAATTCCTCCATTAATAAAAAAATTGTACCTTTGCATGGATTGGTCGTCTCCTCGACCGATGAGGCCGTGGTTTCGGCTTCATATCAGTGTAAAATGGATGTAATGATTTATTAGTATGATATATAACACCAAAATGAAGCGCCTTGCGCTGCCTGAGTACGGCAGGAATATACAGAACATGGTGGATTATTGTTTGACCATTGAAGACCGTGAGGAGCGCACGAACTGCGCCTATGCAATCATCGCTACGATGGGAAACCTATTCCCCCAATTGAGGGACTTGTCTGAATTCAAACACTTGTTGTGGGACCATCTCGCGATCATGTCCGATTTTAAGCTGGACATCGATTATCCTTACGAGGTGGTGAAGAAGGAGACCCTCAATATCTGTCCGGACAGAGTGCCTTATTCCTCGCCACAAAGCATCAGATACAGACATTACGGCAAGTTGGTGCAGGGCATGATCGACAAGGCTTCGGAACTGACTGACCCTGAGGAGAAAACGGAGCTCTCCATTTACATCGCCAATTATATGAAGAAATGCTACATCCTCTATAACAAGGATGGTGTGGCGGACCAAAAAATATTCGATGACCTGCGGAATCTCTCAAGGGGGGATATCCGCCTCTCCTCCGATGAAGTGGTGTTGGAGGATTGCAAGGACCTGCTGGCGTCACAAACCCAGGCCTCCTCTAAGAAGAAAAAGAAAAAATGACCAATGTCTAAAAATGGCTTGCTATGGCGAAATTTTTGATTGAAGGCGGACATCCTTTGTGCGGCGAGATCATCCCGCAGGGCGCCAAGAACGAGGCGTTGGAGGTCATCTGCGCCATTTTACTCACCTCCGGGAAAGTGACTATCTCCAACATCCCGGACATTCTGGACGTGAACAACCTGATCTCCCTGCTGAAGGACATGGGCGTGAAGGTGAACCTCATCAAGAAGGGCTGCTACTCCTTCCAGGCGGACAATGTCAACCTGGACTATATGGAGACGGCTGATTTCTACAGAAAATGCGCCGCCCTCCGTGGTTCCGTCATGCTGGCGGGACCGCTGGTTTCCCGCTTCGGCAAGGCCATCATCCCTAAACCGGGAGGCGACAAGATAGGCAGACGACGCCTCGACACGCACTTCCTGGGCATACAGAAACTTGGGGCCGACTTCGAATACAACGATGACCGCAAGCTGTACTGCGTCTCCGCCAAGCAACTTACGGGCGCTTATATGCTCCTCGACGAGGCCTCCGTCACGGGTACGGCCAATATCGTCATGGCCTCCGTTCTCGCGAAGGGGGTCACCACCATCTATAACGCGGCGTGCGAGCCCTACATCCAACAACTCTGCAAGATGTTGAACAAAATGGGTGCCCACATCTCCGGCATAGGCTCGAACCTGCTGACGATCGAGGGCGTGGAATCCCTGACGGGCTGCGACCACCTGATCCTTCCTGATATGATCGAGATCGGTAGTTTCATCGGCATGGCCGCCATGACACACTCCGAACTGACCATCAAGGATGTTTGTTACGACCAGCTCGGACTGATCCCTGATTGTTTCCGCAGGCTCGGAATCGCCTTGGAGCGCAGGGGAGACGATATTTTCATACCTAAGCAGAACCATTATTCAATCGATACGTTCATAGACGGCTCCATCATGACATTCGCGGACGCGCCGTGGCCAGGACTGACCCCGGACTTGCTGAGCGTCTTCCTCGTGGTGGCCACCCAAGCGAAGGGAAGCGTGCTGATCCATCAGAAGATGTTCGAGAGCAGGCTCTTCTTTGTTGATAAACTGATCGACATGGGGGCCCAGATCATCTTGTGCGACCCACACCGCGCCACGGTTATCGGTTTAGGAAACGAGACCCCACTGAGGGCTTCGAAGATGAGCTCGCCGGATATCCGCGCGGGTATCGCCCTGCTGATCGCCGCCATGAGCGCTCATGGCACGAGCACCATCAGCAATATCGAGCAAATCGACCGTGGTTATGAGGACATTGACGGCCGCCTGAATGCTATCGGCGCGAAAATCATGAGGGTCGAGTGATTCGATTCTCCGCTTTGAAGAGACTCTTTTTTAGGTTTTATTGTTACTTTTGCTAAAGATATAAATATTCAGATATGGATACAGAGAAGGAAACTAAGAAGAAAGGAAAGCTTGGCATCGGAATAAAAATCCTGATCGCTGTTTGGGTGCTTTTCTTTGCTGGTATATTCACTGTCTATAAGATTTTCGACATGATTGCGGATGGCAAGATCGGTTACTTGCCGCCTGTCGAGGAGTTGCTGAACCCTAAGAGCAAGTTCGCCACGGAGGTCTATTCGTGCGACATGAAGGTCTTGGGACGTTATTTCCAACAAGGGGAGAATAGGTTGTACACCCCTTATTCGGAGTTGCCTCCTTATCTCGTCGAGGCGTTGATTTCCACGGAGGACGCCCGCTATTACAACCACTCCGGTATTGATGGGGACGCCCTGTTCCGTGTGGCCATCAAGACCCTCGTGATGCACAAGGATGCGGGAGGTGGTAGTACGATCTCCCAACAATTAGCGAAGCTTTTGTTCACCAAGAAACCTAAGACTGGTCTTGAGCGTGTGAAACAGAAACTGACGGAGTGGGTCGTGGCCGCTAAGTTGGAGAAATATTACACGAAGGAGGAGATCATCACCATGTACTTGAATAAGTTCGACTTCGTGAACAATGCGGTGGGCATCAAGTCTGCCTCCCAGATTTATTTTAGCAAGCAGCCTAGTCAGTTGACAAAAGAGGAGGCCGCTGTCTTCGTCGGCATGTTGCAGAACCCTGCGAGATACAACCCTAGGAGATTTAACGAGAGATGTAAAAAAAGACGTAACATCGTCCTTTCCCAGATGGTGAAGTATGACAAACTCTCACAGGCGGAGTGCGATTCGCTTTCTCAACTGGATATCCAACTGAAATTCCAGACCGTGGACCACAAGCAGGGACTTGCCCCATACTTCCGTGAGTACCTGAGAACCATTATGACGGCTCCTCGTCCTGATTACACGAAATATCCTAAGTGGATGCACCAAAAGTATTACGAGGACTCCTTAGCGTGGGAAACCAACCCGCTCTATGGATGGTGCAACAAGAACCTGAAGCCGGATGGTACTCCGTATGACCTTTACACGGATGGTCTGAGGATCTACACGACCCTCGATTCGAGGATGCAGCAATATGCGGAGGAGGCCGTCAAGGAGTATGTGGGTGGATACCTACAACCTATTTTCCACAAGGAGAAGTTCAATCAAAAGCATAAGAAAGCTCCATTCTCCAATAAATCCACGCAGGCTCAGGTGGATTCCATCTTGGTGAAGGCCATGCGGTCATCGGAGAGGTACCGTGTCATGAAGTATGACGGAAAGATGAAGGATCCGGACATCAAAGCGTACTTCGACACCGCCAAAATCGCCATGCGTGTCTTCGATTGGGAGAAGGGTAGCAAGGATACGGTGCTGACGCCGATGGACTCTATCCGTTACGCGAAGTCTTTCCTCCGCTCCGCCTTGATGTCCATTGATCCTTTCAACGGACACGTGAAGGCTTATGTCGGTGGTATCGATTATAATTACTTCCAATACGACATGGTGTGTGGGGGACGCCGACAGGTGGGTTCCACCATCAAACCGTTCCTTTACTCTCTGGCGATGGAGGAGGGGCACTCGCCTTGCGACTCCGTGCCGAACGTTCAGCCACAGGTGTTGTTGCCTTCCGGCGAAATCTGGGAGCCTCGTAACGTTCCTTATGGCGAGGAGGGTAAGAAGGAGATCGGTAAGATGATCACTATCCGTAGGGGTCTGCAGACCTCCAACAACTGGACTTCCGCCTACTTGATCAAGCAGTTGGGACCTGAGAGCTTCGTGAAGTTGTTGCACTCCTTCGGACTCAAGAACTATATCGATCCGGTGCCTTCGCTTTGCTTGGGTATCGCGGATGTCTCCGTTTGCGAGATGACCTCCGCCTACACCGCTTTCGCCAACAAGGGTATCCGTACGGAGCCTTTGTTTGTGACCCGTATCGAGGACAATCAGGGCAATGTGATCTCCACCTTCATTCCTCGCATGAACGAGGTCTTCAGCGAGCAGACCGCCTACAAGATGATTTCGATGCTGCAGGGTGTCATGAACGGTGGTACGGGTCTTCGTCTGAGAACAAGACGCTACGACTACTGCGTGGGCTGGGAAACGCCAGTCGCCGGCAAGACGGGTACGACGCAGAACAACTCGGACGGATGGTTCATGGGCTTTGTGCCTAACCTGGTCACAGGTGTCTGGGTCGGTGGCGAGGATCGTGATATCCACTTCGACAACATCAAGAACGGACAAGGTTCCGCTACGGCTTTGCCGGTTTGGGGAACATACATGAACAAGGTTTACAAGGATGAATCATTGGGGTATTCCCGCACAGAACAGTTCATTGTGACTGATAAGTACACCTGCTCGAAGGCGGAAGAAAGCCATAAGGTGGAGGCGGAGGAGATCCCGGAAATGATTTTGTTTGAATAAAAATATTGCAATGAATATCTTAGATAGAATTGTGTCTAATCCAGGTGCGTTGGGGCAGTGGAGCAAGCAGGCTTACGGCTACTTCATGTTCCCGAAACTGGAGGGTGATATTGGCCCGAAGATGACCTTCCGTGGCAAGGAGGTCCTGAATTGGGGCATGAACAACTATTTTGGCTTGGCATCTAACCCGGAGATCCGGGAGAAGGAAATCGGATGGGTCTCCCAATATGGCTTGTCCCACCCGATGGGCTCCCGCCTAATGACGGGAAACACTTTTCTTCATGAGGAGTTGGAGGAGCGAATAGCCGATTTCGTAAAAAAAGAGGATGCCTTCGTATTGAATTCTTTTTACCAAGGCATGATATCCGTCATCGACAGCCTTTGCGGCCGCAACGACGTGATTGTCTATAATTCGGAGGCTCACTCTAGCATTCATGATGGTATCCGTCTGCAGCTGAGCCATCGTTTCGCTTACCACAAGAACGATATTGAGGTCATCGAGACCCAATTGAAGAAGGCCGCCGAGATGGCGAAGGAGTCGGGTGGCGGTGTCTTGCTGGTGACGGAGGGTGTGATCGGTGTCACGGGCGAGTTCTCCCCATTGGATAAGATCGCCGCTCTGAAGGAGAAGTATGACTTCATGTTGGTGGTCGAGGACGCTCATGGTTTCGGCACGATTGGCCCGAACGGTATTGGTGTGGCGGACCATTTCAATGTGCTCGATAAGGTTGATTTGCTTGTTGGTACGCTAGGCAAGGCGTTGAGCATCTCCGGTGGTTTTGTCGCCGGCAATGAGGATGTGATCAATTTCCTACGCTATAACATGCGTTCCCAAACCTTCTCGGAGGCGCTCCCTTCCGCTATCACGGCCAGCGCCATCGCTCGCTTGGACTATCTGGTGAAACATCCTGAGCTGCGGAAGACTTTGTGGGATATCACGAACGCCCTGCAGAAGGGTCTCCGCAAGAATGGGTTGGATATAGGAAACACGCAGTCTCCTGTCACACCGGTCTATTTGAACGTGGAGAACATGCAGGAGGCGATTCATACCATGATGCACATGCGTGAGGAGTTCGGTATCTTCTGCGTGAACCTGATCTACCCTTACATCGAGCAGGGCAAGGTGATGGTTCGCCTGATTCCTACGACGCAACACACCATGAAGGACGTGGAGTATACCATAGAGTCCCTTTCCACCATCTGCGAGAACGCTAAGAATGGTATGTACAAGGATTCTACCCCGATTATTGCTTCGCCATCAGCTAAGGATAAAGACGACGAGGAGGATTGAGTATGAATAAGGACCAACAGAAATTCATGCGGAAGGCGATCGCTATTTCCCGCAAAAGTGTGGAGACGGGCGGCGGACCTTTCGGTGCGGTTATCGTGAAGGATGGTGAGATCATCGCTTCGTCCAACAACCAGGTGACGAAGGGCAATGACCCTACCGCCCATGCGGAGGTGATGGCTATCCGTAAGGCGTGCAAGAAACTGAAGACGTTCGACCTCTCCGGTTGCGAGCTGTACGCCTCTTGCGAGCCTTGTCCGATGTGCCTCTCAGCTATGTATTGGGCGCATATCGACCGTTACTACTATGCGAACCAGAAGGAGGACGCTAAGTCCATCGGCTTCGACGACCAGTTCATCTACGACGAGCTGGACAAGCCTGCCGGCAAGCGCAAAATGCCTCGTGAACAGATGATGCGCGACGAGGCGTTGGAGACCTTCCGTGCTTGGACGGAAAAGTCGGATAAGGTGGAGTATTAGGATTGTGTGCTGTTGTGTTGTTCGATATCTATGTCTGATGTATATTTGTGACTGCCAGTTGTTTATTAAATCGTAATGTAGAAGTATATGAGTGCATTGAATTTGTTTAGAGTGGAATCGACGATTAATTCGGTCTTGTATATCATTAAGCAATATGGGGGCGAGGCGGATATGCATAGGATTTTCAAGACACTTTATTTTGCGGATCAGTCTCATTTAAGCAAGTATGGAAGGACTATAACCGGAGACGTCTACATTGCTATGAACTACGGTCCTGTGCCGTCTAAGACAAACGATATATTCAAGGCGGTGAGGGGAGACAGTTTTTTCCCTGCCGGTGAACTTGCCCAGTATTTTCATTTCGTAAATAGATACATTGTGAAGGAAGATGCACAGCCCGACATGGATTGGTTGTCAAAATCTGATATTGAGTGTCTTGACTATGCGATAGAAAAATGCAGAGGAAAGAATTTTGAGGAACTTACATCAATGTCTCATGGATTGGCCTGGTCAAGTACCCAGAAAGACCGTTCCATATCGTTCAAGGATATTTTGAGGGAGGTGGGTGAATCTGAAGAATATGTTGATTATATCGACAGTAAACTTAAACTGGAAAGTTCGATTCGCTGATGGATGTCCCTAAATCACTGGTCGCAGGTTCAATAAGACGTGGTACTATATTGCACTCTTATATGTTTGAGGATATAGGCCACGGAAAATTTTTTGTCGTTATTGGTGTGAACGAGAAGTATGTGGTTGGCTTCTTTTTCATCAATTCACGGATAAATATCCATCTAGAGGGGAAGCAAGAATTGTTGAATATGCAGTATCCTCTCCGAAAAAGCGACTATGGTTTCCTCAAATATGATTCTTTCCTCTCTGTTACGGATATAGAAAAGATTAGTTTGGATAAATTGTCTGATTCTATTAAGGATAATGTCACTGAAATTGTGGGGGAAATGAAACGGGAACATGTGGAGGAAGTCCTTGAAAGTGCGAGAAAGTCTCCATTGTTCTCTCCGAAAGAAATAAAACAATTCCTGCTATGATGGTTTGTGGGCAAACCATGTTCGAACTATGATGGATGGTTCATCCCTTTTGTCTCTTCGCCTAATACTTCCCCTTCCTGAACGATTTATTCTTCCCCTCTTTCCTGTTGCCTTTTTGATCGTTCCATGAACGCTCCTCCCGTTGTTTGGGAGCGGGGCGGTGTGATTCGTGCCCGTGGTTCTTTCTTGCGTCTGGGGCTTTGTTTCCCCGTGGACGTTCCTCCTTCTTGCCGCCCTCCTCTCGGTGGAACCTCTCTTTCTCAGGTGCGGGATAGGTATTCCCCTTGGGATGTGAGAATAGTTGTTCGATCAGGTCGGGGCGTCCCATCTTGCGTAGGTCGTTGATGATGCTCCGTTGGTTCTCTTTCAGGTACCAGAAGAAGAATTTACGTTGCGCCAGCTTGTCCTCCTTGCTGTGAGGCGTCCATACCTTCTCCAGCGTGTAGGGGTGGATACCCGTGTAGTATATCTCCGTGGAGAGGGTCATCTGGGTGGGCGTGAAGTCCTGAATCTGCTCCAGTTTGAAGTTCAGGTTCTTGGTGATGCAGGCCAATGAAGCCATGTCTTCCTCCGTGCAGCCGGGGTGGCTGGAGATGAAGTAGGGTATAAGCTGTTGCTTGAGGTTGTATGCCTTGTTGATGCGCTCAAACTCCTTGTTGAATTCGTGGAAGAGCTTGAACGATGGTTTCCGCATGATGTTCAGCACATTGTCCGAGGTGTGCTCCGGCGCCACCTTCAGACGTCCGGAGACGTGGTGGGCGATCAGCTCCTCCATGTAGTCTTGGTGGCTCTTATTGACGCGTTCGTCGTCGCTTTTCTGCAACAGAAGATCGTAGCGCACACCACTGCCGATGAATGACTTCTTGATGCAGGGCAATGCGTCCACCTTCTTGTAGAGCTCGAGCAGCGTCGAGTGGTCCGTGTTCATGTTCTTGCAGATGGCGGGGTGCATGCACGACGGGCGCTTGCACTTGGCGCACAGGTCAGGGTTCTTTCCCCGCATCTTGTACATATTGGCGGAAGGTCCGCCCAAATCGCTCAGGTACCCTTTGAAGTCCGGATGTTCAGAGAGTTCCTTCACCTCCTTCATGATGGATTCCTCCGAGCGTGACATGATGAACTTCCCTTGGTGGGAGGAGATGGCGCAGAAGGAGCACCCTCCGAAACATCCTCTATGGATGTTGACGGAGAACTTGATCATGTCGTAGGCTGGAATGGTTTTCCCCTTGTATTTCGGGTGGGGAAGGCGAGTGAAAGGCAACTCGTAGGTGGCGTCCAGATCTTCGGTGGAGAGCGGCGGATAGGGCGGGTTGATGACGGCCGAGTGCTCTTTGTCCACACCCTGTATCAGCCTGCGCGCCTTCAGCTTGTTGGATTCCTCCTCCACCACACGGTAGTTCTTCGCCTGTTTCATCTTATCCTTCAGGCACTCTTGGTGGGAGAATAGGGTGAATGTCTCCCCTTCGTATTCGGGTATCTCGTCGTTGCGGGCGATGTAGACGGTTTGCGGCACGTCGGTCAGTTCCGCCACGCTTCGTCCCGCCTTCATTTTTTGTACGATCTCCTTCAGCGGTAGTTCCCCCATGCCGTAGATGAGCAGGTCCGCCTTGCAGTCCTGCAGGAGGCAGGGTTTCAGTTCATCGTCCCAGTAGTCGTAATGGGTGACGCGCCGCAGGGAGGCTTCTATTCCTCCGATGACGATGGGCACGTCGGGCCATAGCTCCTTCAGGATCTTCGAGTAGACGATTGTGGCGCGGTCTGGGCGGAAGCCTGCCTGCCCGTTGGGGGAGTAGGCGTCGTCCGAGCGGAGCCTCTTGTTGGCGGTGTAGTGGTTCACCATCGAGTCCATGCAACCGGCTGAGATGGCGAAGAACATGCGGGGTCTCCCTAACTTCTTGAAGTCCCGGAGGTCATCCCGCCAATTGGGTTGCGGAATAATCGCCACACGTATTCCCTGGTGCTCCAGGATCCTGCCGACCACAGCCCCTGCGAACGAGGGGTGGTCCACGTATGCGTCGCCGGAGAATAGGATGACGTCCACCTCTTCCCAGCCCCTCAGCTCCAACTCCTTCTTGGTCGTCGGGAGAAAATCGCTTAATCGGTACTCTTTCATGTCGCTAATATAGCGTTTTTTCCCTTTTCGTCCGCTTTCGCACAACCCTGTGTGAAACTTTTTTTCAAAAAATCATTGTAATGCTTTTGCGGGAAAAGGAAATGTAGTATATTCGCGGTCGTAAATGGTATTGCCTTATGGTGTAATGGTAGCACATCAGTTTCTGGCACTGCTTGTCTGGGTTCGAATCCTAGTAAGGCAACAATACAATCCTAAGACCCTTGAGCGATCAAGGGTTTTTTTATGCCCAATCGTTTGCTTAGAGAATCAACAACGTCAATAGGAAGGCGCCTATCGCATAGGTCACGATGTTCGCGCGCAATGTTCCCCTGAAGATGGCTTGGGACTCGTACTGTTTCCTTAGGCAGAGGTGGTTGATGCCCCATTCGATGAGAAGGGAGAGGATAAAGGCGACCACATAGTAGATGATGAGCCAAAACACCTCTTTGTGCTCCCGCACATTCACCTCGTGCGAAGTGACCCAAGGAAACCACATGACCAGCCACCACCCTCCGTTGAGATGCAGCGTGGTGATGATGCCTGCGATGCCGCTGACCATGTTGCTCAGCAGTTCCGTCAGGTATATCTTTTTGTCGTATCGCTTGTGGATGAGGTACTTGGATAGGATGAACGCCTCGCATAAGATGACGAAGGCCATGAAAGCCCATCCTATGGGATGGAAAACATATATGCCGAATGAAACGTTTAGTAGAACCATGGTGAATTATTCCTCTTTAAGTGAAATATTTATGCGTGAAGTTACATGGATCCCAGGCTTCTCACAAGGATATTCCTTCGATATTCACGATTGATTTGATCGGAATCCTCGTCCCGTCTCCCATCTGTATCTCCTGCTTGTATTCGTCGTACTTGACGAGACGCTCCTCCTTGGTTGGGTAGGAGCCTCCTTCTTTCCTCTTGTCGGGGGCGAAGTAGGTGATGGTGACGCTGGGCTGTTCGCTGATGTGGGCGAGCAGGTAGGCCATCTTCTGGTCGAGTTCCTTCTGTGTCGATTCGTCCGGGGCGATGAACGCTTCCGTCTCCCTGGCGGTCTCTCGGATGGCGTCGCCATGTCCGTTTAGGGCCGCGAAGGGGGAAAACTGTGCCGCCCGGTCTCGCATCGACATCTGCGGATGTTTCGCGGAGACAGGGTGGGGCAGGTGGATGATATCGTCGTATTCATGCGTCATGCCTTGTGCCCTCCTATCTGTTGGTTACGTTCCTTGGCGGTCGCGCCCTCCTCGAAGTTCAACCCTTTCAGGATAGCGTTCTTGCCGAATTTCTTCTTGATGTCCAACAACGCCTCCTGTACCTTCCGCTCCTTTTTCTGCGCCGCTTCCTTCCGTGCGTTCTCTTTCTCTTGCGCCTCGTAGTCGACGAAGAGCTCCAGCTGGATGGGTTGTTTTTCCCGCTTTTGCGCGCCTTCGTTCATCACCCTTCCCGCAGTGATGTTTAACCTCCTGACCAGCAGGTTGGGGTCGATGATCTTATCGAATAGGCTGGTCGCGGCTTCGATGATCGCATGGGTGGAGGAGGTGTATGCGGAGAGGTTGCAGTTACCGTGCACAGGCTTGGGGACGGGCTTGCCGTAGTAGCTGGTGGTGATCGCTCCATGGTAGGCCTCCCTGATTTCAGGGCGGGTGAGCGACTCCGCATCATAGTCTATGTAGAGGCATATCTGGTTGGTGACCAAGCGCTTGTCCACCAGTTCGAGGGCGAGGTTATCCGCCATCTCCTGGACCACCACCTTCGTTTTTTTGTAGTCGTAGGGGGAGGAGAGCACTTGCCCGTTGCCGATCGAGTGGTTTTCAGGCTGGTAGCCTTTGATGTCGGCGATGGTGCAGGGTTCCCAGCCCCAGGCGTGGTCGATGAGCAGTTCCGCATTGACGCCGAAGAGTTGGTAGAGGAAATCCTCGTTACGCAGGGAGCACCGGGCCACCTTGCCCATCGTGTCCATGCCGTACATCTCCAGCTTGCGGGCGATGCCTTTGCCCACCCGCCAGAAACTGGTGAGGGGACGGTGGTCCCAAAGTTGTTGGCGGTAGGAGAGCTCGTCCAGCTCAGCGATGCGCACCCCGTCCTTGTCCGCAGGGATGTGTTTCGCCACGATGTCCATGGCTATCTTGCTGAGGTAGAGGTTGGTGCCGATACCAGCCGTGGCGGTGATGCCGGTGTGCTCGAACACGTCGCGGATCATCTTCATGGCGAACTCCCTCGGGGTCAGATGGTTGCTCTTGAGGTAGTTGGTCGCGTCGATGAAGACCTCGTCGATGGAGTAGACATGGATATCCTCCTCCGAGACGTATTTGAGGTAAGTCTTGTAGATGCGGGTGCTGTAATCGATGTAGTAGGACATGCGGGGAGGCGCGACGATGTAGTCCAACGCCCAGTCCGGATGTTCCTCCAACTCCTTCACGAAGGGTGATTTCCCCGTGAGCCGGTGCTGGGGCGTGGCCATCGCGCGGCGGTAGTTGACCCCTTTCACCAACTGCACCACCTCGAAGAGGCGCGCCCGTCCGCCGATGCCGTAGGCTTTCAGGGAAGGGGTGATCGCCAGGCAGATGGTCTTCTCCGTGCGGCTGCTGTCCGCCACCACGAGGTGGGTCGTGAGGGGGTCGAGCCCTCTTTCGGCGCACTCCACAGAGGCGAAGAAGGACTTCAGGTCGATGGCGATGTATGTGCGGTTCGTGGCATCCATAACGATGCAAAGATAAGGATTGGATGGAAATTTATGGCGCCTGATTCGTAAATAGTAAATAGCTAAATAGCAAATTTCCCTGTGTTCGAGAAAACCTTCCGAATGGGTGCCCATTATTGGATTATTTTTTTATATTTGTGTTGATTAATAAATAAAGAGAGCAAGAAAGATGATGCGTATTGTTTTTACTGTCATATTCGCATTTATACTGTCATTTAGGCTATTTGCCGAGGAATATTCAGTGGGAGATGTTATCCAGGAAAACGGTATCTCCTACAAGGTCCTGGTCACATATCTCGTGATAGATGCGAAGGAGACCCCTGACACAATAAAGGGTCCTGACAAGTTCTATCGTTCAGGGGAGGTGATGGTTATAAATGTCGACAAGGATCTAACGGATGTTGTCATCCCCCCTGTCGTGGGTAGATTCAGGGTCGTCGGACTTACCGATAGCCTCTTTTATGGGCATGGGCATGATCGGATATGGCTGCCTGAACTACAGTTTGTGGGGAATGGCTGTTTCGCTAAGTTGAAGATGGGAAGCGGGGCTTTGGTCGTGCATAATGTCGCTAATTTTGGCACCGGCGTGTTCGACGAACTTGACGCCGAACTGATTTTTGACATATCCAAGAAGGTCACTTGGGGGAATGCGTTCTATCGAATGAAGGAAGACTCTTCTTTGGTCCCGAGCCAACCTAAGGGGTTAGTGAAAATCAACACCCGGATGCTGAGCCACATCAAGTATTGTCGGGTGTATGATGATTGTTACAGCGCGACGGCCGATAACTTCAGGAAGTGGATCAGCAAGGCGTTCAACGATGACGAGCGATTCCTGAAGAACGACCTTAACGAGCGGAAGTATAACCTCGGCAGGCGAACATATCCCACGACGTCCATGAGAGGCAAGAACGGCCTGCTCATCACCGCAGGCGCCAGGAATGTTAAGGACCTCGGGTATCCTTGGGGAAGTCTCACCCGTGATTATTATCGTCAATCCAAATATACGGTTGTCGATAAGAAAAAGAGGAAAACCTCATACTATCAAGATTTTATCCCTGTGGCGGACGTGACCCAGAAAAGAGGTTGGTACGTCAGATTCGTGGACGGGGAAGAAGAGGTGAATTACACATTGAATGGTAAATTGATAAAGAAATGAGAAGTATAATAATATTTTTGTTCGGTCTTGTCTCCTGCCTTTCCGCATATGCGAGCCAGAGAGGTGTCTCGTTTGAGAAGGATGGTTTGGTCTATACCATATCTTCCGAGATTATCGTCTTGGAATATAACATTGGAAGGAAAGCGGGCGAACCGGAATACATCGTCGTGAACAGGGGTGAGGTGTACGTGAGCGGAGTTACGGTTTCGGATAGCGTCGTGAAAATCCCCACCGTCGTCTCTTACCCCTCCACCTACTGCAGGAAGGACACTACGGTAATGGCCCAGTATAGGGTCTTGGGAATCGGGGCGAAAGCTTTCGAGGGCGCGAGGCTGAAGGACCTTATCATTCCTTATGGGTTGAGGTTCATCGGTAATGAGGCTTTCCACGACCTGGAGATCACCAACGGGGTGCTGGCCGTGCCGCCTGCGAGGAAGATGAAGGCCAATATATTCGAGGGCGTGAAGTCGAAAGTGCTCATGATCGAGCTGGAAGACACCTATCTGCAGACGCCTGTCCCTATTATCTTTGAAAAGACATTCGAGCGTAAAGACAACTTGCCGGATATCTATGTCTGCCATGCCAACATTAACACGGTAACCACCGGCATAGACAAGAAGATTTTCTATACCGTAGGCAAAAACGTGTACAAGGAGTGGATGTTGAGATCTTGGGGGGAACAGAAATCCGCTTACAATATGTACCGTTCATCCCTCTTGTTCGTGACAAAAGAGGCCTCCTCCTTCCACACCTTCCATTCGGATGACGCTCCTAAAATCACTTTTAAGACGGCTAGAAGGTACGATAAGGTGGGGGCTGACATTGATATGTTGCCTCCATACGAGTTTGAGTGTAGGAACACCTACACCAACTCAAGGGACACTTACGAGGAATTTACGATGAATAGCTCTATATTCAGATGTAAAAAAGGAGGGAAGTACTTATATTTCGCCTTGGACGGAAAGCCCATCACAAACATTGAAAGTTTGTTGGACAGCTCCGGAAGAGACCCTTTCGGCCTGCAGGTATTCTCGAAGGAAGAGATAAAAGAGAAAAGGGCGGCGAAAGAGAGGGAGTCCAATCTCAACAAAAAGGTGAATGACCTGAAAAAAGCATTCGGTTTCTAAAATATTGAATAATAATAACTTAAATAGAGAATCTTATGGGAAACATGAAAAAACTGGCATTCGGAGCAATCGCCACTCTCCTGGCATTGCTGAGTGGTTGCGACAAACCCAAGCAGGACCTGAAGAACTGTGAGGATTATATCTGTGTGGACTCGGTTTCCGACACGTACGTCTATGGTTTCGTCAGGGACGCGGACGGAAACGCGTTGGAGCATGTGCTGGTCACTAGTGGCGAGGACTCAACTCTCACGAACAGAAGCGGAGCTTACTCGTTGGAGAAGTGCCACGCCGTGAATGGAAGGAGTGTCGTGAAGTTCGAGAACGATGACTACTTTTCAGTGGTCCGCACGGCGAACATCATCGATGGGGAAGCCCGTGTCGACGCGGTAATGATGGCACAGGACAGCAGAGAGGGCGTGTCGGAAGTCACCCGTTTCTACAATAGCCAAGGCGCGACGATCGAAGTGGGTAACATGAAAATCACGATTCCAGCCAACTCCATGGTCTATGAGAAGGATAGAAAGGATTTCAGTGGTTCCGTATTCGCCAGTGTATACTACCTGAATCCCAAATCGGAAACTTTCACCAAAGAGATGCCTGGAGGCGACATGAGCGGAGTGACGGCCGAAGGAAAGGATGTCATCCTTTTATCATATGGCATGGTTGAGGTGACGCTCAAGGATTCCGTAGGCCAAAAGCTACAATTGAAGGAGGGTGCGGAGAGCTCGATGACCTTCCCGCTTCCTGACGGATTCTCAGAGGACCAGAAATACGACCAAATCCCTCTTTGGTATTTCGACGAGGCGAAAGGCACTTGGATGGAAGAAGGCGTGGCCACGAAAAATGGAGGTTCCTACGTGGGAAATGTCAAACATTTCTCCTGGTATAATCTTGATTACCCATCTACTAGAGCGACCATCAGGGGCCGTGTGTTGAATAAGGACGGGAAGCCATTGCCCCATGTGTTGGTGACGATCTCCCAAACAAGCGCATACTCCGATAGCGCGGGGTATTATTGGGCATACGTGCCGCAAAACACACCTGTCTTCGTGACGGTGAAGCCGGAAGACTACGCCAACTACACCAATTGCCCTATTTACAACGTGAACGGATTGGAGGCTGGTGACGTCTACTCGCAAGATGTCATTCTGCCTAACATGCCTTGCCTGCACGGAACGGTAACGGACAAGGAGGGCCAACCGTTTGCCGGCGTTGTCGTACGGACAGACAAAATAACCACCATAACCGACAGAAAGGGTGAATATATATTCTACTACAATGTCGATGAGCCTTTCTCAATGTTTGTCGACGAAGGCTACACCATGATCAATAAGAAACAGGAGATCCAGAAGTACGTGTTCAAAAACCCATGGGAAGTGGACAACGAGAAAAGCTATGACTTCGTTATCGATCGACCTATATTCATCCATGGATCCATATATACCTCCGATTTCAGACGCTTAGGCGATTCGATTACGGTTACTGCCCTTGTCGACCAAAAGAAGTATTCGATAAGAGCCCGGAGGTACTACTACTTCCCTGTCTCCTCCACCACAAAGGAGGTTACCCTTTATGTCCAGGCCAATGATGGTTTCGGACTGGAATCAAACAGAGTGACCAAAGAGTTAGAGAAAAAGAGATGGCAATATATGCCTAACATTATCATTCCGACAGGCATCTCCGTGGTTGGCACCATCGTCAACACATGTGGTCCGTCTAAGGCTAAAATCACCGTGGAGGCTGGCCATGGGAAGAACAAGAGGGTGTTCTCGCGGTCCTCAAGGTTCGGATACTTTGACGTCGACCTTCCGATAAGCTTGAAGGATGCCAAGGCAAAAGTTAAGATTAACTGCAACGGGAAGAGGATCACCAAAAGGATCGACCTGAATTCAGACCGCATAAGCCTCGGGACCATTGAGGTATGTGCCGGCGAAAAGCCAGACCCGAACTGCATCTATGCGATCATCGGAGACCGGACCGTGAAGTTCAACACGAAAAAGGACAAATACACGGAGATGTTCCAAAAGAAACCGCAAAACGAGACAAGCAGGTATCAGGTATGGTACAAAAGCCCCGACTACGACGGAATGCTAATACTGGAAAACGAGTATAGTTCCTCCTACGGGAAAAACCACAGACTCACCGTCTATCTGCTTACCGACCAATTGAACGTGGCACAAAAGAGTGAACTCGTGCCAACCGAGGAGTCGAATGTCTACAAGTTCAAAACGGACTATGAGATGTACGGGAATGCTGGGGACGATGAGGATATTTACTTGTATGGCTCCGCTGACGTCGAGAACAAAAACGTGGACGACGAGATAAGCAGTGTCTTCCAATCGACCTACAAAAAAGCCAAGAATATTCTGGTGGGCAGATCCGAATCAACTGCGTTCTATACGCTGAACCTCAACCCGGAATTAACCAAGGAGTTTGAGAAGGTGTTGAAGGATAACGGATTCAAGGAAAAGACGACATTTATGGATGACGAACAGCGCATCACCTCAATTTTCATGGCGGAAAACTCCGAAGCTGTCATCCACAGGAACACGGATAAAACAACGGATGCGACGATACTGGTGCGTGACGGAATAGGAAGCGAACCTCTCTTCTGCTGCTGGAAAGTCGACTTCAGGAACTCCGCGCTCAAAAAGAAGGGCGAAAGCAACATCAACTACATGTGGAAGAATGAGGCGGACATCGCCCAACTTGTCATGTTCGGCCCAATCATGGGTGTCCGTTTCACGAAGACGAACATGGAGGAGGACAAGTGCGGGTGCTCAAAGGGATTCGTTCCGGTTGTCGCTAGCAAGTAGCGACGTGCTGCGGATAAAGTTTGTTACAGGTGGGTTCTAAAGATTGATTTTCAGGTAAATAGCATTGCCTGTTTAATAAAAAAAGGTGAATCTTTGGAACTTACCTGTAATTTTTATGTACATTTGTCGCGGATTTAGAATGGAAGGAAATGGGTACTAAAGGTTTATTGACCATCCTTTTGCTGGTGGTGTCGAACGTTTTTATGACCTTCGCGTGGTATGGTAATCTGAAGTTGCAGGAGATGAAGATCTCGACGGATTGGCCGCTGATCCTTATCATCCTCTTCAGTTGGGGCATTGCCTTGTTGGAGTATTTCTTCATGATTCCCGCCAACCGTATCGGTTCCCAGATCATGGGCGGACCTTTCTCCTTGATGCAGTTGAAGGTGTTGCAGGAGGTGATTTCCATCTGTGTTTTCACTGCTATTGTGACGTTTGCCTTCAAGGGGGAATCGTTCCATTGGAACCATGCGGCGGCATTCGTTTGTCTGGTGTTGGCGGTCTATTTCGTCTTCCGCAAATGAACACGTTCCCGGCTGATTCCCGGGTCTCTGTTTGATTGTAGTGTAAATGTTTCTTTTTTCGGATTAATTTTGTATCTTTGTATGGGTATGGCTAAGTATATATGAGATAATAGGGAATAATTTTTAAGTATGAAAAACAGTAACGTTATGAAAACTATAAAGTTATGTCAATATTGCAAACCTATTGCAACGCTGGTGCTGTGGGCTTGCGTTTCGTTGTTGGGTTCAGCCTCCGCCGCGGTGATAGCGAGTACGGATTTTGAGCCTAAAGTGAATCCGGGAGATTCTATCCCTTGGGATTTAATCTCGGTGAAGCAAGGGGGTATTTCTGGTAATGCGCTTTCCTCATCTGCCACCTATTCGGGTGATGGAAAGAACTATAGAACAGGAGCCACTAATAAATTGGATTTTGTCTATTGTGTGACAAACAATCCGAGCATATTGAATCCAGACTACATGGAGACGGATGAGTCCATTTGTGTCATTCAGTATGCTGGAACGATGGCCCCAATGACCTCTTTCTTTACCTACGATTTTGGTGGTTTGAAGGAGGGCGAGAATTTCACCGTTACGCTCGAATGTTATTTTTTGAACCCTACGAATACTAGTTCTGATGAACCATTGGGTTTTGTGATGTCTCTTAATCCGGCTCCAGCCCAAAATTCAACGAATGTGTTTTCTTACAAGGTGAGCGGAGGAGGAACTAATGATGCTGTCCAGACGGATGGTACCGTTAGTTTAAGATCGACTCAGAAGAAAATTACGGTGACGGTTTCTGGTAAGGCGACAAGTAGAGACATGTCGTTGGTTCTCAAGTTCCCTTATTACGGGAAAAAAGCGGGTTATGCACTTGGTATTACCAGTATCAAGGTGGAAGGTACGCTCGATCCGTTTATCCGTTCGAGCCAAGGATTGAAGGTGTGTGAGGGAGAACAGACGGTGCTCACCCTTGATAAGGAGTATAATGCGAAGACTTACTCTTGGCAGAGGAAGGACGGAAATTCTTGGAAGGAAATCGGTTCTACGAAAAGCGTGATTTACGAGTTGAAGAATGGAGATGAGGTTTTCCGCTGTTTGGTCGGCGGTGACTCCTCTAATGTGATGAAGGTGGAGAGCATTGTCTGTTGTGTTAATGAAAATAATCAACCGACTTCGCGACAGACGCTTTTGTGGGAGACTTTCGGTCGTTTCACTGCCGCTCATACCTATGTGGACAAGGATGGCAATGTCAGCCAGACACCTAGTTCTTGGCCTGATTATAGACAAGATGTGTCATACGACATTCCAAGTCATGGATTTGATGATGGTGTGACTGAGTGCTCTCCTAAGTGTTCTTGTAATAACCCAAGTGTTGGAAATGTCGATGATGGTTACTATGCCATCGTGACTCCGACACCTAATGGATTTCCTTGTCTGCCAGGTCATGGTACAGGTCAAGGATATGTGGGATGGATGGATGGTGTGGATGCAGACCATACTTCGGAAGTTACAGGAGAGTCGAGAGGTGGTGCGCTTGCCATTAATGTGGATGAAGGATATGTGGGGGTTGTATTTGAAGCGGTATTCCCCGATATATGTGAGGGGAAGGACATATTTTATGAAACATGGTTCGCTAATGCTACAGGAGGAACTGAACATTCTCCTAAAGTTACAGTTCGGATTTTGGATGCTGTTACTGGTGAATTGTTGGATGAAATAGCTGATATAGAGGCAAAACGGGGTGGAGGCTGGACTCCTTTGACATCTGATGGACAACGGAGATTTCATTTGCAGGGTTCTGGTAAGAGGTCTATCAAAATGCAGGTTTTGAGTACGAGTGGTTCAGAGACCGACCATTCGTATTGGAAACAAGGTAATGACCTTATTATTGATGATATCAAGTTCATGGTCTGCTCTCCTCCTTCCTTGGAGGCATACTCTGATATCGCCACCTTGGCGAAGGATTCCACCATCTGTTCGGATATGGAGTTTGTGATTGATGCTCCTGTGAGTGAGATGTTGGAGAATTTCTTTGGCGGTAACCATAAGTTCTTGTTCCAGTATAGCGGTGATATGGGCAATACATGGCGCAATATATCCGGCTTGGAGGATCGCAACGAGTTTACGATCAATACATTGGATTATAGAAGTGACGATAAAATGCAGTTCCGTGTGGTGGTGGCTACCCCGGATGTGTTGGGTGACTTTGTGACTAATCCGAACAAGGCGGATATCACTGACGCTTGCCGTAACTACTCCATCACGGAGCCTTTCACCATCACCCGCGCGGGCGATTTGGACCTTGGCGCGACGGTGAAGTCATCCGCTTGTGTGAATGCGTCGGTGACGCTGGTCGCTCCTTCACTTCCGTCTGAGGTGGTGGCTTGGGGGTGGTCCAACGAAACTGGTACTATGATAGTCCCTCTTTCTGATGACAATGATGCCCTCTCTTATGAGATTTCCCATAAGAGCGATGAGAAGGAGGTCTACTATTTCGTCGCTCAAACATCTGATGGTTGCCAGGGTAAACGTAAGTACGAAATCGATGTGAAACCTACGGTGGAATTCGACTATGACAAGGTGGAGGAGTGTGGCCTCACTACCTTTAAAATCATTAGCAAATCTCCTAGTGATGCGTCGTTCGTATGGACGTATAATGGTGATGATTATATGGGCGATGAATTCACCTATGATGAGACGATGTTGTCGCCGAACGAGGAGCCTACCGCAATGAAGTATGTGGAACTCTTGGGCTCGGCTACAGGCTATTGTGATAATTCCGATAATGCTTATCAATTTATCCTGAAACCTATTCCGGGCGAACCTGCCGCTACAAGTCCTGCCTTGAGCTTTGTGATGGAGGTGGGTAGCAGCGCTTCTGTGAAAAATGCCGCTGTCGCGGAACCTGATCACACCTTGGAGTGGGTGGAGGTGACGGAGTCGGTAACTCAGGAGCCTGCCGCTGGCTGGAGCTCGGATGAGCCTTCCGTCTCCTTGGACTACGATTCAACTTATTACTTCTTCGTGCGCCAGGTGAACGAATTTGGCTGTAAGGGTCCTGCCGTGAAAGTGCATATCACGGTTAGCTCTTCTCCAATGCCGATCGCCTTCGACACGATGGTATGTTTGAACTCGCCGGTGGACATAAAGGATTTGGTAAGCACGACGGACGCCATATACGAGTTGCACTGGTACGACAGCAAGGTTACGCCGGACGGCAGCGGTTCATTGGTGGAGCCATCCGTACCGACGGACAAGCCGGGCGTCTACGAGTTCTACGTGACGCAGCAGAGCACGGTGTCGCCGTTCCCGGAGAGCAAGCTCCAGACGGTGACGGTTGAGGTTGTTGGCGTCTACGAGCCTGACACGACGGGCAACACCTACCACTACTGCTCGGACGACGCGCCGGTGGAGTTGGTGGCGAAGGTGAAGAAGGACGAGAGCAAGAGCTACTACGCCGACGAGGTTGTTTGGAGCGTGAACGGAGGCAGCGAGAGCGCGACGAAGCCGACGGTCGACACGCACGTGAACACGACGACGACCTACGAGTACAAGGCCTACCAGACCTACACGATAAAGAACTCCAAGAAGGATGTCTGCAAGGGCGACGCGTTGACATGGGACGTCGAGGTGACGTTCGTCCCTGCGCTCTCGACGAGCCAGGTGACCTACATGAAGGCTGACGCGGAGAACGGCACGTTCGCGAAGAACCTGATGGAGCAGAGCGAGAACGACGCGGTCACGGACTACGCGAGCACGATGAAGCTGTGGTGGTACGAGGACGACTGCACGACGAAGGTGGGGGACGGCAAGACGGCCCCTACGCCGAAGGTGGACCCTAGCGTGGCGGCGGGCGTCGACCAGGAGCTCTCCTACTGCGTAAGGCAGGAGGTTTCGGGTTGCCTGAGCGAGGGCACGGAGGTTCCCGTCCTGATCAGCGACGCGCCGAAGCCGAACCCAACGGACTACGTCTACTGCAAGGGCGACGCCGCGGAGAAGCTGACGACGAAGCCGGACATGACGATCAAGCCGAACGCCACATACGTGCTGAAATGGTACGGCAACGGGGAGCGGGGCGACTATACGGACCTCCACCTGTCAGGTGACGAGGGGCCGACACCAACGACGAACATGCGCGCCGGCGACATCGGCAAGAGCGAATACTACTACTACGTGACCCAGACCGAGATAGTGAACGGCCAGGAGGGCGCGGAGAGCAACAGGACGGAGATCAAGGTGACCGTCTACGACCAGACGGAGATAGCGATAGACAAGGGCGTGCTCGGCGCGGTCTGCAAGCCGGCGACGGTGGACATCGCGAAGTCCGTTTCGTTCACCAACGAGGTGGCGAACCTGAGCTACGACACGCGCTACTACGCGGACAACACGCTGGCGGACGAGCTGACGAGCACCAAGGTGGGCGTGAGCGGCGACTACTACGTACAGACGAGCTTCGAGGTGAAGTCCAAGTCCAACAAGGCTACGTGCGTCTCTGATCCGACGCCGATACCGGTGACGGTCGACACGCTCCAGGTGCTGGTTGAGGACGTGGGCACCTGCCCGAACATGGAGGCCAAGTTCACCGTACAGGCGAACACGAACACGACGGGCGTGAAGTACATCTGGAACGCCGTGGACGGCAACGACCCGAACGGAGGCACCTCAACGAACGCCGAGTTCACGACGAGGAAGTTCACGGGAGCTGACTACGGCGACGTGTTCGAGTACACGCTGAAGGTGGAGGCCGGCACCTGCACGTACGACGACAAACTGAAGGTGACGCTTGGCGAGGGCCCTGTGATGGGCACGATGACCATCACGGAGGACGGCAACAGCTACGAGCCGAACACGTTCACCGACACGAAATTCAACGAATTCTACAGCTGCGGCGCTCCGCTGAAGATCAAGGCGGACTACCACGAGGCGGACGGAACCGCCATCACGGACTACAAGTGGTACGACGGCACGAAGCAGATAGGCACGGGCGCGGAGCTCGAGCTTCCGGAGACGGCCAACTCGGGCGACAGGACCTACCGCGTGGACTTCACGAACGGCTGTCCGACGAACGTGACCATCACGATCCATTACCGTCCGATCAAGGCCACGCCTCTGAGCACGAAGATCACGAAGCTCTGCGAGGGCAAGGAGTTCAGCGCGGAGGTGAAGACGGAGTTCGCCGAGGGCGAGAGTCCGGTGTACACATGGTACAGGAACGGCGCCGAGGTCGAGATGGGCGGCGGAACCTCGCTGGATGTCTCACGCACGAAACTGACGATAGACAAGGTCAAGACGACGGATAGCGGACGCTACACCTTCCTGATGACGAACCGCGGCTGCGAGGCCCGCGCGGAGTTGGATAGCCTGGTGGCCATGCCGTACATCGTCGCCACGGAGAAGATAGACACGATCGTGGCACGCTACTCGAACCCTAACATCGCGCTGGACGTCACGGTACCGGCCGGTGGTGCGGACGTGAAATACGACTGGAAGGGCACCCGCGGGGAGAGCGAGTCGACCAACCCGCTTTCATTGAACAACGTGACGAGCGACCACTACTACGAGGTGACGTTGAGCGCGGAGGACCACTGCGACGCTACGGCGATCGTGGACGTGAAGGTGGACGCTAAACTGGTGCTGAAGACGACGCTGAAGGACACGATCTGTACGGGTCTGAGCGCAGTGCTGACGATAGACACGACGGGTACGGGCAAGTTCCGCCACGAGGATTGGAACCGTTCGTTGACCGTGACGGTCACCTCTGAGGGCGTGACGAGCGACCTGACGGGCTCAGTGACGCGCGACGGCGACCTGCTGAAGCTGACCGTGTCGCCTACGACGACGGCGACCTACAAGATAAACTTCAACTACGGCCCGCAGGATACCACGGCGACCGAGCTGCTCTACGTGATCCCTGCGATCGGCGTGACGATACCTGAGGCGGTGACCATCTGCCAAGGGGAGGCTACGGACATCGTGATCACGGACATCCAGCCGGAGGGTACCGTCATCAAGTGGAACGCCGACACGACGATCCTGACGGAGTCTCTGGACACCGCGGCCGTGACGGTCAAGCCGGTCTACTTGGGCGGCACGAACCACCAATACCAGTACGCATACGACTTCGTGGCATACAACACCTTCTGTAACAGCAGCGTTCCATACACGGCATACGTGAAGGTTGACGAGCCTCTGGAGGGCGAGATCCTGGG
>JAGCWA010000015.1 GCA_017962085.1 Paludibacteraceae bacterium | reverse complement strand
GAGACGCTGAGGTGTTATTTGGAGGCGATAACCAACAAGGTGGATGGGGAGTGGAACTCCTACGGACTGGGCAATTCGCAGATTAACACTTTGAACCTGACGAAGAAAGACCTGTTCAACCGAATCGTCAATGTGGAGTATAAGGATATCATGGCGCCTATCGAGGCCTCATTCAAGCAAATCGTCTCCGAGCGCAAGTTGGCGTTGCTGATCTCCGATTTGGAGGAGTATGAGCAACAGGAGGCAGGATGTCCCTATTTGAGGCCGGTGATTGTCAATTCAGGCAAGAAGGGCATCTCCTATGGGGAGCCTAAGGGAGGACCGGTGAGCTCGGGCGCCAAAATCCAATACAGCGCCTACGCATCGCAATATTTCACCCAATGGCTTCGTACGGGCGGGCAGATCTATTTCTATGTGATGGACTACAAGGAACCGGTCAACAAGACGGATATGAAGGACAAGCACCTCTATTTCGTCTTGTTCGACGATGCGAAGGGGACCCTGAAGGAGAAGGTCGACCAAGCCTTGGTGGGAAGGCCTGCCGTCTACAGCAATTTCTTGCTCACCAGCCAGTTCTATTCGTTGGAGACCAAGTACGCGAGCGCTACCCAAGGCGGTAATTACCATGACGGCAACGGAGAGGATCTCGTGACCGTGGTGAACGAGAACGACCCTTCCCTCCCGATGTACATCAACCGTTCGGCGGAGGGCTGGGAGTTCTACCCATGCAACGCCACATGGCCTGAGATCAAGAAGAATTCGGAAACCATGAAGGAGGAGGGTGTGCCACGCGCTGACCGTTTCAGACACCTGTTAAGTAATCTTTTCCTGAATGTGACCAGTGACGATTCGTACGTGATCAAGAACTTGAAGATACGTGTGACGAATGTGCAGGAGGACTTCGCCGCCTATGCGAATTACCAGAAGGCGTTGACCTGCGCCCCTAAGATCACCACCGAGGAGGGGGAGAAGATCGTGGACATGGGAGGCGACAAGTATACCGAGTTGTTCTACGACCCGGTGAGCGGAGAGTTGTTGCCGCAATACCTCTATGAGGGCGAGCGTCCGACGAAGGAGGTGCTGGATATGTTCGAGATGGTGCAGAAGCCAGTTGAAGGGAACGATTCGCAGACGGAGATCACCATCGATTTATCGAACAAGTTCACGGGGGAGAACACCAACGTGACGCCAGGTGACATGTTGAGGATAGAGGTCATGATCGGTGATTGCGAGGTCAATTACAATAAGATGAAGGACCTTTTCGTGTGGAAGGATGTGGCGAGGACGAACAACTCCATCGCCGAGTCCCTGCGCAACACGTTGCAGGCGGAGGGTGTCAGCCCGTCGGGTAGGGTGATCTACACCTATTACGTGAAGACGTATTGATTGATAATATGAATGTTAAATAATTAAATTATAGATATTTATGCAAACAACAGTTGTTTCGGCCTACTTGATTGCAGGTGTAGTGTGTATCGTATGTTTTTTGTTGGCTTTATTGATTTCCAATAAAATCAATTATGCGCCGGACAAGTCGGATGTGGGGAAACGCAAGAAGGTTTTTTGGCTTCTGATGGTGGCTAGTTTGTTGGTGGGCCTTGGGCTGAACTATTTCCTCAAGTTGAGCGCCATCCGTATTCCGGCCAGGTACAACGACTATTTGATCCACATGGCGATAGCCGCGGTGGCATTCTCTGTTTTGTACGTCCTGATAGGCTTTTTGCTCAGCAAGGTCAGCAAGGGAAAGAAGGTTGAAACATGGTTCTAATTTGAATGTGAAGATATGAATGACAGTAAATATTTTGTGATAGCCATCGGAGGCACGGGCATGCGTTGCCTGGAGTCTTTTGTCCATCTCTGCGCGGTCGGCTTGTTTGACGACAAGGAGATCAACGTGTTGACGTTGGATACCGATGCCCAGAACGGTAACAAGGAGCGGACGGAGAGTCTGATCCACCTTTATTCGGCCATCAAAAGGAAAAAAGGGTCCAATGAGGAGGGCCATCCCAACCATAACACGTTCTTCTCCGCTAAACTGAAGTTGTATAGCTTCTATACCAGTTTCGGGGACAAGGATAAGGCGCGTGACAATTACGTCAACCTCTCCTCCGTCCCTAACCAGGAGGATAGCCTGAAGCAGGACAACGAGGATTTGTCCGACCTCTTCCTGGAGAAGGACAGCGTGCAGCAGTTCGATCTGGCGCATGGTTTCCGCGCGCAGACCCACTTGGGTAGTATGCTGATGTACCATGGCATCATTGAGGCGGCGCGCAATGTCTCCCTCAACAAGAACACGGCCAGCAAGCAGGATTGCGAGTTGATCGAGTTCCTCGATAAGATGGCGGAAGCGGGCAAGCAGGCGCGCGTCTTCATCTTTGGTTCCGTCTTCGGAGGCACGGGGGCCAGCTCGATCCCTATCTTGCCGATGGCCTTCAAGCAGGCGGTGGCGATTCAGGGTAAGTTCTCCTTGAACTTCCAGGAGATGAAGTTCGCCACGACGTTGCTCACGCAATACTTCACCTTCGCCAGCCCGGACGAGAAGCAACGGAAGGCGGAGAAGGGTATCGTGGCGGACGCCAAGCTCTTCCCGGTGAACAGCCAGGCCGCCCTCCAGTTTTACCAGAACGACGCGACGGTGAAGGAGTGCTACCGTTCCCTCTATCATGTGGGATGGCCTTTCGGCACGTCCGACTACACCAACGTGTCCGACACGAAGACCGTCACGGGAGGAAACGAGCAGAAGAACGCCTGCCACGTGGTGGAGTTGCTCTGCGCTTCGGCGGCTTTCGATTTCTTCAACAGGAAGGAGAGCGAGCTAAGCAATGTGGATGCGCAATACTATTTCCATGGGGTGGAGCAGATCCCTGGCACACAAACCTATAACTTTACGGGGAACACCTTCGTCGGTGGGTCCGGCAACGAGCATTTGGCGGATGTCTTCACCAATAAGCTCGGAGCGTTCCTCTCCTTCGCACACGTGATCCTCTCCAAGCACCAGGCTGCTTTTGACGAGGATATCCATGGCACCAAGGCCTTCATCGATTTCTTGAACCAGAACGAGGACATCAAGAATAAATACCACTATGAGACGGGTCTTGAGATCGAGGAGATGGACCAGATCGACAAGTACATGCGTCAGTTCGCCTACTCGGTTGTCAACTCCAAGCTTCGTAGGGGCTGGATCTACCAGATCTTCGATTCGCTGGGCGGTAGCAATTTCATCTTCAAGAAGGATGCCTTCGAGAGCGACCCTGTGCGCCTGAGAAGCAAGGACTTCGATCCAGGCAACATCTTCGTGGAGGAGGCGCATAACTGGCCAACCGAGTCGGGTATCATCGGCATAGGTGGCGAAACCAGCTATAACAAGCTGATCACGATCTTGAAGACGAAGGCTGAGCCTAAGGAACAGGAGCAGCATCTGACTACGATCAAAGAGAAATTTCTTGCTCACTTATATAATGCGATTACGATCGCTCAAAAATTTGTCTAATGTTAATTCTTGAATTATGGCTGAAAATAAAGCTTTAGTTATAGATGTAAATAAGGGTAAGGAAATTGCTTGTAGCGACGCCAATCAATGGAATCCTCTTGAAATAAAGACTATTACGGACGAAATCGATACGGGTTCCGCCCTGGACAAGGATAACAAGGAGGGGCTGAACGCCTTCGTGTCCGGTGTGCCTTCCGTCTTCGCCCGCGTGTATCTGTTCAAATACGCGTTGGTTCATGCGGGTAAGATCCGTTCGGATAATACGCAGTCCATCAATATCTTCTACACCAGCTTGCTCGACCAGTGGCGCAAGCTCATCACGGCCATCGCCCTCTTCGACGAGAAGATCGAGGTGCGTAGGGTGAAGCTGACCTACTCCGACGGACTATCGGTCAAGGAGACCTCCCATCTGTACGAGCCGAAGGGCGCCTTCGGTAATATGCTCCTGATGAACAGACATTTGTGGTGCGACCCGAGCGTTCCTGCCGACACACCCGATGATAAGTTGGAGCCATTCATCGACATCATCAAGTTCGACCATAAGGTGATCGGTGCCACGTCGCCCGAGACGTTGCTCTTCTCCTCCACGCAGTTCAGCGAAGCCAACAATCCTTCGTTGTACCAGGCGGTCAATAACTTGTCGATCCAGCAGAAGGGAAGGCTCTACTCCTATGTGGGGTATATCAAGTCCAGGATCAATGAGTTCGGTACGTTGTATGACCAGAACCTCTCCTATATCGACCATGAGTTGGAGATTTGGCTGAAGGAATTGGCTGAGGAGCTGAAGGAGTATGATACCATGAACGATATCCCTTCGATTAATAAGTTCATCGCTCCTTTCTCCGTGGTCTTCAACCATTCCACATCGCTCTTCAGCTACAACGGAGCGATCTTCGCCTCCAGCAAGGCTGGCCAGGAGAATGAGGTGGCCTTCGATCCTAAATCGTTGCTTCTGCCTAAGACCTCGGAGATCGCGCAGATCCTCACCCGACCTTATACCGCCACGCATCCGAATGCGTTGGATAAGTATCCGTTGCATTTGCTCAAGGCTAAGATCGAGGGCGATGAGGGGTATGCCTACTTCGCTTTGCCGCTCAGTGTCAAGGGCTTGCAGGTGTTCGGCAACAATATCGGTCAGCTCCTGCAGGAGAACGAGGATGGCTCCAACAAGGAGATCCGCTCCACGCTGACGGCTACATACGACCCTTCGCTCAAGATCGACAACCTGAAGGTGTTGCTGAAGATCCGTCTCTCGGGCGAGAGCGGTGACCAAGGTGCGGACATCAACGAGGTCTACACGGTGAAGGAACGTCCAATCCAGAAGAAGGACCTGATCGTTTGGCCTAACTTCGTGAGGGATAAATGGAGCCGTTATTTCCTCTATTCGGAGCTCCCGCACGACACGCATTCCTCCAATTGCCCATTCACGGCGAACCCGATCGCGGCTTGCCCGGGGAAGGGAGCCATGCGCATGTTGCTGGACGAGAAGGAACAGCCTGTCTATCTGACGAACGGAGACCTGCTCTCCACGGACAAACGTGTGAATGCGCAGTTGCTGGTATCCGCCCGCAAGATGATTGATAATCCATACAAGTACGAGATATTCGAGTCGAAGCTCCCTTACTATGGCTTGGCGTTGACCTGCGGCGAGAGACCTGCGGGCTTCTTGGTGGTCAAGTACGGTAGCCAGGGAGACACGCAGTTGCCGCGCAATATGTTCGGGGCTTCCGCTTCCGACACGGTCAATGCGGTCTTGGGTATCGACTTCGGTAGCACCAACTCGTCGGTGGCTTATTGCATAGAGAACCGTAGCCCGGAGGCCTTCAGCTTCCACAATAAATGCGTCTCTTTGCTGCAGAACAGCCACTCCCCGAAGGAGGACGAGTCCGGCAACCATGACACCAAATGCGCAGAACGTAACATCTTCTTCTTCCAGCGCCGCGAGCTAGGTTCCAATGAGATTAAGAGTATCCTGGCCATCCACGACAAGTCTCGCATCGACCTCTCGAAAGGGGAGGCGGAGACGATCCAAAAGGAGGTTGTCGGGGGATTCCCTTGCCTGGAGAACGAATTGCCTATCTCCTCTGTCTCCGAGCAACGGATCAACTTGTTGTTCGACGATGAGGTCTCCGCTGAGTTGGTCCACAACATGAAGTGGGCGGACTCCGCGATAGATATCGCCTACCGCAAATCCTACCTCCGTACATTGCTGTTGCAGATCTATGCGGAGCTCTACGACAAGGATTTCGCGCCTATCGTGCCTAATAAGATCCGCTGGTCATATCCTTCCTCCTTCTCGTATGAACTGATGAACCAGTATTCCCAGATATGGGAGAGCCTGAAGGAGGTCTATCCGTTCGATGGGGAGGATGGCGACAAGTACCAACGTCCGCAGATCTCCACCCCTAATCTTGCGAGCGCTTCCGTATTGGGCGGAGGCTTGGGTGACGCTTCTTCCGCCAATGAGGGCGGTTTGGGCGCATCGCTCGGTTCCTCGCAGGGCCTTGAGGGCTTAGGTGGCGGTCTGAGTGGCTTGGGCGGTGGCCTGAATGGTGGCTTAGGTGGTCTGGGCAGTGGCGGCTTAGGTGGCGGCTTGGGCAGCAACCAGGGCGGTGGCTTAGGAAGCGCCCCTGAGGGTGGCTTGGGTAGCAACCATAACGATGTGCGTCCTCAGGTCATTGACTTGGCTCCTAAAAACGAGGCAGTGCGATTCGGCTTCAAGACCATCAATATGGATGGCAACTATAGCATGACGGAGGCGAATGCGGTAGCGAATAAGTTCGCCAACAACATAGACCGACAGAGCCTGTTGCTCTGTTTCGACATCGGTGGCAGCACGTCCGACATCTCGGCGCTTTGCCAGATGTACGACGAGCGTAGGGTAGCCTCCTGCGCCATGGTGAAGCAGAGCTCCATCCGTTTCGCCGCGCAGAACGTCTCCCGTGCGACCCAGTATGCCTCCGCGTCTTTCAAGAATGTGCTATTGTCCGTTTGCCAGCAGGCGGGCTGGTCTATCCCGGGCTTGAATGTCGGGGAGAACCGCTATAGCGCGGAGACTGCCTCCTTCTACTTCGATCAGGTGGTCGATAGGATGGACATCAAGGATCTTCCTGCCTTCTATAAGAAGATAAGCACAGATTGCCAAGGCCTTATGTGCGCCAATTTGTTCGTTACGGGTCTGATCATGTACTATGCGGGACAGATCACGAAGATGTTGGTGGAGGAGGTCCGGAAGTCGGACGAGGCGCCGGACAACAGTTTCCGTCCGGTGGTATACCTGAAGACCGCCGGCAAGGGCGCCCGTATCTTCGAGTGGCTCAGCTGCATCAACAAGGGGCTTGCGGAGAATTACTACCGCACATCCTACCTCGCCGGTTTGGCGGGGACGGTGGAGAGCAACGCCGCGATCGAGCGGGCTGCCGGACAGTTCATCTACGACGTCAATGTGAGCGAGTTCACGAAGGGGGAGGCAAGCAACGATATCAAGTACGAGGTCTCCATGGGCTTGGTCGCTTCGAACAGTAAGCTGTTGGTGCCTTCCGATGGGAAGGTGATCGAGTGCATGGGTGAGGATAACTTCTACGTCGTGAATTCACAGACGCAGGAGCGTGTCGCCCTGAAGTTCGACGATGGTGTATCCTCCGACATGTTCCGCTATCTGGGCTCCAATTTCATCTGCCCACAGCGCGGTCAGTATGTGAAGTTCCAGAACTTCGTGAATATTTTCTATATGGTTGCTAGCAATTTCGGTATCAGTAAGTTCTTCAGTCAGAATGAGATACTGGACTTCCTGCGCAACATGGAGTTGAACCGCTACATCAAGGAGATGCCTGAGTATCAGGTGGCTATGAAGAAGGAGGCTCCTAATAAGCCGTTCTCCTTCCTCTATCCTCCGATCGTACTGGAAGGAATGAATTTCTTGGATGAGTTCTTGCTGAAAAAAATAAAGTGACATGTCACATTTTGTGCTAATTCTTCTTTCGAGAAAGAACATATCGTTGTATTACGATGCGGAGGCTGATGCCTTTTCCCTGCATCACTACGACGATGCGAACTCGTATGGAAGTGACTATTGGACGCCTTGGGTGGCGGTGGAGACGGAGAATGGATTGCAGGTCGGCACGGATTTCGCCTGCAAGGAGTCCCTTCGTCGTTCGCCCACCGCGTATGCGGATATCTTCTCATTGTCTAGGTTGGCGGATCGCACCTTCAACAGTGGAGGGGTTCGCTCCATGTCCGAGTTGCCTTTCGTGACGGTCGAGGCATACCTCCGCCAGTTCTTCCTGGATCTCTATCGGGACGAGGATCTCCTCTCCCTCAAGAAGGAGCTTCCATTGGGGCTGGTCTTCTGTTCCGATGTGGACGACGAGGACCGTACTCGTCTGTTGGAAGCCTTCAAGGAGAATGGCTATGGGAACGTCGCTGGCATAGATTTCGCCTCCTCGGCGCTGGATTGCCTGCAGTCGCAGAACCGTTTGCAGTCTCCCTATTCCTGCCTGGTGGAGAACGATGGGCAGGATGTGTTGTTAGGGGTCTACATCTCCCAGACGGCGGAACGGTTGGCCACGGGGATGATAGCGGACCTCGGGCGTGACCCACGCATCGACTACGGGACCAAGCTCCTGTGGGAAAGCTTGGATGTCCATGGACTCTCTCTGGAGAACGAGCGTCCCATCTTGTCCGACATCGTGAAACGTTTCCTGGACAATGACACCAAGTCTCTCCTCCACGAGACGATCGTGCTTTCCGACAATAAGGAGTATGACGCGTATTTACTGAAGAAAAATATTGTGGACGCCGCCTTGGCGAATGACCAATTGAGCATGCGTATCAACAACTTCCTGAAAAGGAATGAAGTGGATGCCTCCAAGGTTGGTGTGCTGTATAGGGAGTTCTCTTCCCGAAATGATTTGATGGAGACCTCCGTCGCACCTTTCTTCTCCCCGACCATCAAGTTGGCGGATAAGCAGTTGATGGATGTCTTGACCCTGCTTTGGCAGACGGCCAAGAAGAATCGGCTGGACATGGGCTGTGTCGGAACACGCTCTGTCACGAATGCGGAGGCGGTTCGCCTTTGGATACGTAATGCGGACGATATGCGGACCATGTTGGACCGTGCGGAGGCTACGGCGGGCAAGGCGGATTCGATGATGAAACCCTTCGTCGAGGATCTGAAACGGGTGGAGGCGAAGTGGCTCGACTCGTTGAAGGCGGCCGATTTCAAGGGGGCTAAACTGAATCTGCAGCTCGACCTCTCTCCAGACCTGGGGCTGGCGGCCGCTGAATTGGATGCCTGCAAGAACGAGCTGGACGGACAGTTCACGGCCATGCAGACGATCGCTTCCGTCGACGACGCCAAACCTCTTGTCTCACGCTACAACCAGGCGCTGAAATATGTCGCCTCCCTACGGGAAACCATGGAGGAGGCCCAACAATTCATATCAAGGAAAATGGAGGAGACGGATCGTTTCGAATCGCTCTATCCTGAGTACCAGAAGACATTGGAGGCTTTGCGGAAGACCTCCGTCAGGTCGCTTCAAGACCGATTAATCGAGAAGATTAAGACTTTGGTGCCCAAAGGGTTCGAAATGCCTGTCGTCCAAGCCTCCAAGGTGAAGGTGCGTCTTTCCGCCGAACTGGTCACGTCCGGGTTCCTCTTCTCCAAGAAGAGCAAGCTGGTGGTGGATGTGGACTTCGGAGAGGCGAATGTGCCTTTCCGTTGCGTGCTGGCTTTCTTCACGGATATGGTCGTGAAGGTGGACAGGGAGAAGGCTTACGTCGTGGACCTGAACGAGAAGGGCGAGTCGCTCTCGGGCGTGGTGCACAAGGAGTTCGACCTTCCTTTGCCGGAACGTGAGATGTGCAAGAAGAAGGGCGAATTGACCATTAAGCTTTGGCCGCATGAGGAGGAACTGATAGGCATCAACTCCGCTTTCGAGGGGAATGGTTGCTCCGTTATGGTTAAATGACGCTTCAGGTGGGTTCGGGAATTCACCGTTACAAAAATAAAAAAACACGAAGGGCAGGGCGGTAACCGTCCGGACCCCTCTTTTCATGGATAATCGGATTATTGGTATGGGGAAAAAGATTTTATGTCCATATTGCTATCGGCACTTCGACAACAATGAGATCGAGGTGGAATGTGAGAATAATGGCTTGAATAGCCGGGGAGAACTGGTCTGTGCGAAACGGCTGAACGATAAATATTCTAACCACTGGGGAAATGACTTGGAGACGCACCTGATCTTCAAGCCTAAATTGGGCATGTTCTCTTTCCTCTTCCCCTATAAGCCTAAACAGGAGAGCTGTCCGGGGTGTGGTTATCTCTCCCAACGTTTCGTCTGCCCGCACTGCAACAACTGGTTGCCTAAGGAGATGGTGGAGAAGGGGGCGGAGATCATCTCCGTCATCGGCGGACCTGCCAGCGGAAAGACCAACTACATCGTCACCCTGATCCAACAGATGAAAAAGTATGGTAATAAATTGGGGCTCTCCATCATTCCCCAACAGGTTGGTCGCAAGAAGGAGGAGTTCACCTCCTACAAGTACGAGAAGGCGAGGGAGGTGATCTTCGACATGAAGATGCCTGTGCCTAAGACGGCCGTCACTCGGCACGAGATCCCTTGGATTCTCCGCTTGGAGAGTGTCACGACGGGCAAGGCTGTATACTTGGTCTTCTACGATACCGCGGGCGAGAACTTCAAGGACTCCGACTCCATCCGCAAGAATGCGCAGTACCTGCGTGAGTCCAAGGCGGTCATCTGTGTGCTGGACACGTTGTCGATCAAACGTATACAGAAAGTGTTGGAATCCAATGATATAGACAATAATGATGTGGCGACGCCTTTCGACGAGACATTGACCGCCTTGTTCAACTTCCAGACAGGGGACAAGAACCTGTCGGATAAGCCTTTCGCCTTCGTGATGTCTAAGTTTGATGTGGTCATCGACCATCACGAGGACCTTGGTTGCGATGTCTCCATGTTCCTGAACGAGGATGGTTCGCCCCGCAATAGCGATTTCATCAAGACAGGGCAACTGAACCTCCCGCAGATGGAGAATGCCCACAAGGCCATCAAGAGCTATATGGATGACGCGGATATATGGGACGCCAGCGAGCATAGCTTCAATATCGTCTCCAAGTGGGGGGAGAACGCCCGTTTCTTCGGGGTCTCCTCTTTCGGCTGCATGCCCGACGAGAACGCTTCGTTGCAGGGAGACGCGGAGGGTGTCATCCAGCCTTATC
Source organism: Paludibacteraceae bacterium (assembly GCA_017962085.1). GTDB lineage: Bacteria > Bacteroidota > Bacteroidia > Bacteroidales > Paludibacteraceae > UBA1181. Next base: position 39,555 of record JAGCWA010000015.1, on the reverse strand, counting down.
GGGTGATGGATCCCCTCGTTTGGGTCCTCTATAAGATCGGCGGTTTCTTTAAATGAGCCTCCGGAAACTGATCGCTAAATGCTAATTTCTAATCTTTCGAGTCGTCGTTATGAAATATTTCCATGTGATATATAATTCTTCGGAGAAGGGGGTTGAAGGGGGCCGAGGCTTCTGCTTCAGAACCTATACCGAAGGGACCCCGACGCCCTATTTGAATGCGTTGCAGGAGAATGAACTGTTGGGCTACCAACAAGGTAACTGCGAGCAAATCATGCCCCAGACCCTCAAGAGTGAGCCCGAGAGCATCAAGTCTTATCCTACGTCATACTTCTTCAGAAAATTGACGGTGGAGGGCGGAAAGCATATCTTCGTGCTGGGACGTACCATCCCGGTGGGTTTCGACTACACGTTCTACATGAAATATGTGCCTGGTCGCATGGGCAACTACGTGACGGACTGTTATCTCTTCGAAGAACAGCCTTCGTCCGATGTTTTCCAGATCCTTTATGAAAACCCAGCGCAGGGCTCGAACCGGTTCGTTCCGCAAGACCCTTCGCCTAAGGAGTCCAACGAGGAGATGAAGAGCTTGTCATTGGGCTCGCAACCGCTTTTGCCTGCGGAGGGGAAACCTTTCGTGGCGTCTTCCCTTGCCCCGATCTCTCCTATGGCGGTGAAGATACTGTTCGCTCTGGTGGAGGCGCAGAGGCTCCATAAGGTGCTGGCGGTCAAGTCTCCGTGGAAAGAGGCGGCTCCGTTGATGGCGGATCTCTACCGCCTGTTGCCTGATGACCTGATCGATGACTTCGGCTTCGTCTCCAATTACCAGGAGGAGGGATTGCCTAAGCATACGCCTATCGTTTGGGTGAATGAGTTCTACGATTATTCGTTGAGCAAAAACCTGTCGGTATGCTTCAATACCGCTTCGGAATGGACGGAAACGGATGAGTATCAGCTATTTGGGAAGAGCCTGGAGCAGGACTTGTCGGCGGGAGATAGGGAGGCTGTCTTCAATTGCGTGCGGTGGATGCTGAGTGGCGCCTACTTTAGCGTCATGGATAAGAGCAAGGAGACTAACACCGCTTTCTACCAATACTGCGTGACGCCTGAGGCTTTCTCCCTGAATGCGTTGAAAGGCAATGACGAGCTGGTGGCTGTCTTGGCGAATTATATCTCCAAGGAGGAGAAATACAGGGAACCGCTCTTCTCTCTTACCGATGCGAAGATGGCCAGTGCCTCCGATGAGCGGGAGGTCGCCCTAAGCATCAATTTCTTGGAGGATATGCGGAAGAAGCAGATCGATCTCTCTTCCATCGCGGAGAAATATAAGCCCCACTTCACCCAAATCGCCTTCTCTTCCGTGGAGTCGTTCGTTGCTTCGGCGAACCAGGTGGACGGAGGATTGTCCACATGGACGAAGTATTTGGACCGTGGCGTCTTGGCGAAGAAGAACGCTTTCCTGGATGATCCTCGTATGAAGGTCTATTGGAAGGATCTCTATCGTTTCTTCTATCAGGAGGATGAACTGAAGGGTGACGCGCGTGTGAAAGTGGTGCGCAGAATGGTGGACTGTGGTCTGGATACGGAGGCCATATTGAGCGTGCTGAAAGGATTATATGCTGATAATGAAAAATATACGTTAGCAGAGGCGCTGAAGTCAACAATGGGACAGGAGCCTGATAAGGTGGAATCCTATTGGAAGCTTCTGACCAGTTACCTTGCGGAAGGCGAGCTGACGAAACTATCCTCTGACTTCACGGATTGTTTCAGCGCGCAATTGTCGAATGACAAATTTGCTCCGCTATTCTATAAGCAATTGACATCGAATGGATTATCACTTCCTCTGTCGGAGGCGTTGCCTTGGTTGAAACAAGTTGCGGAGGGGAATAAGCGCTTGAAATCATTGATGGAGGAGGGTTTTAATACGGAGAAAAAACTCTTCCCTGCTTTGCTGTCCGAGTTGGAAAAACAGGTGCGGGAGAATGAACAGGAGGCTGTGAAACAGTCTGAATGCCTGAAGGATAACGTGTTAGGCTTCTATTCGGACTCCGTCACGAAGGACTGGCGGACACTCTACATTCTGCTTTGCGGAGAGGAGAAGGAGGTCACGGAAAAGAATTGTGAGGAGGTTACCCGCCTGGCAGGTTCGCTCAGGGCCAAGTCGTCCTTGGAACGTTTGCTGGATAGACTGATATCCCTCACGAAGAAGGAGCATACCTCCATGATGGTGGATCTTTTCGGAGAGCTATTGGGTATGAACTTGGACGATATGCTCGCGCGTGTCGCCTCCGTGAAGGAACTCAAGGATAAGCGGAACTTCCTGCAGAAAATCCTTCTCAAGAATGGTGTGGATGTCAAAACGGCCATGCAGATGGCGGCGGACAAGAAGATCAATGTGGGGTCGGAGGCGGAGGCTGATAAGTTCTTCGAGGAGTGTTACGGCGACCAATACCATTCCTACAAGCGGAAACAGGCCATCGTAGGGTTCGCCAAGAAACTGTTCCATAGAGGTTGAGGCTTCCTAATGAATCGATTGAAGTGATGGATAAACGTCAGATAAAAATATTTAGTATCTATTCCCCTGAGGATGTGTCGGTCATTAGCGAGATGGCGCAGACAATGGAGGAGGAGGGTATCTCCTTCGAGCGCTATTTCGACAATCCTTCCGAGGCAGATCTGGATTATGATCGGCTGATGGAGAACGCCGACCTTGTGTTGGTGTTGGCTTCCGACCATTCCCGCAGGGATGCGCTCTGCTGCCAGTGCGTGAAGCTGGCGCATGACCTCAATAAGAACATTGTCTGCGTGGGGTACCATAAGGGTGGATTCTTCAACCGACAATCGTGGGTGCAGGACGAGTGGTCCCTGCGGACGGATATCTTCGCTTGGCTGGATATGAACAGCCGAGCGGCCTTCCTGGCCCACATGCGAGGCGCATGCGGATTGGAAACCCTCGAAGGAGACCTTGTGGGGGCGCGTGTGACGTTCTCCAACTACACGGACCCTGCTAAGTGTCCGTATGCCTATTTCAGGCTCTACCGGAAGGAGGGTCGGAACGATTGGAAAAAGATTGTGGATAGGATGCAATCCTCTGCGGACATCACGCTTCGCTTGCGGAGGGGGGATTATATGTATTGCTTATACTCCACCAATTACCCTAAGCGAGTGTCGATGGAAATGCCTTTCTCGGTGAAAAATGATTCTGATCATCAGCACTTTAAGAATGACCTTTCGGCAAAGACGGATCAATTCCTCTCCTATGCCCATAAATGCGCCGAGACGAAGCGTAATTACCAACAGAAAATCGAGAAGTGTAGTGCTGAACTCTCCCGGACGATTAAGGAGATAAATGAGCGGAAGTGGGACATCCTCAGTCGTCCGAAAAATATAGTATGGTCAAGCCCTATGTTGCTTAAGGTGGCCCTTTGCGTGGCGGCTCTCTTTGCATTGGTCGGTGTGCTGTCACCCTTCGACGAGCTTTCCTCCGCGGACGGACTCTTTGGCCTGCTTTCGTTGTTGGCGCTGCCTATGATTGTCTTTCTGCATTCTTCCATGACGTCCATTCCGTTCCTGATCTCTCTTGTGGCAATCACCGTTTTTGTCTCGCTTATTCTGCGGGGGAGTGTCTCTTTGAATAAATATCTTGTGTTTTATATCGCCGCGGCCCTTCTGGTCAAGTTCTTGGACATGCTCTTTTACGAACACCTCCATCTCCCTTTCTTCCGAGGATTGGCTGTGGGTGGCTTTGTGGGGCTGTTGATCACTTGTGGAGGCTATTGGGTCATCCAGGCTCTGAAGAATATGTATTGGTCGAAGACGTCAAGGTTTAGGATCGATTATTGGAACTATAGGCAGGCGCCTTATACTGAAAATTATAACTTTTTGGCAAGGAAGGGATCCTTGTTGAACACTTTGGGCGACATGAGCCCGGAGCGTTTGTCCCAATCTAATGATGATGAGGTTATGCGGGATGAAGTGGTGCACCCTGTTGATCAGATGCTGGACCGTCTGTCCGTCAATGCCGGGTTGGCGGGTTTCCCTGTCAGCTCTTTGGTGCGTACTGTCGTTTCGCTCTTTTTTATATTCGTTTTGATTGTGCTGGGCATTGTCTATGCGTTGTATTTGTATGGCCGTGTGGTGGGATAGAATCCCCAAGGCTAATGCCCTTGCGTGAGATGGACGGAAGTTGTTTTTCATAACGTTGCCACGATGGATGTTTATGTGTGTTATGCCCGTGCGGACTTGGCTGTGGCGAAGCAGTTCAAGGAGGAGTTGGAGGGGTTCCTATCTCCCGTGTCGGTGTGCCTTTCTCCGAACTGTGACGAGACCGAGATGGAACGGGCAAGGCTTGTGGTGGCGGTCGTCACGCGGAATACCGCTTTGTCCTCTTCCAAGAGCGAGGAGGGTAGGGAGTATAAGCTGGCGTCCGACTACAATAAACGTATCCTTATCGTGAAGTGGACCTCCTCGCTGAAGAACATCTTCCTGCCTGATGCGGATGCCTTCTCGTGGTATGAATTGGAAAGCAAGGAGCACTTCCTGCGTGTGGCGATCACCTTCTTGGGTAAGCCGATGCCTGTTTATAATGCGCTTGGACTTACTGTTCCGTTCCGTATCAACGCTTATTTCGTCGAGCCTTTCTCCCTGCTCATCAATGGTCGGGAGGTTCTCTCCGGCTGTTCTCCAGGGGCGGAGTTTATATATGACGTCGTCTTCCTGCCTGGCACTTACGAGGTCGTCTGCCGGTCGGACAAGTACAATCGCTACACGTTGTCCCGCATGGTGGAAATCACGCCTGAGACGCACGGGGTGGACCTCGATCTCAACGCTTTGGCGGATAGTATCGGCTATCCGTTCGAGGAGGTGAACCATCGCGGATTCAGGCGAGGCGTCATGCAGAATGGCCACTTCACGGGTGAGATGCAGGAGAATACCTCGGACTATACCTGTCAGGGCGATGTCGAATATGACCGTCTGACCGGTAGGGTGCGGATGCTCTGGACGAACGGTGCCCAGTATGTGGGGGAGTGGGTGGATGGCAAACTCACAGGACAAGGTGAATATACCTGGCCCGATGGCTCACGCTATAAGGGTGGTTTCCTCGATGGTAAGATGATGGGGAAGGGTAAGATCAATTGGCCCGATGGTTCCTCCTATGAGGGGGATTGGATGGATGGCCGCCGTCACGGATATGGCCGACTCGTTTGGCCCAATGGCGCCATCTACGAGGGGGAGTGGAAACAAGACAAGCGTACGGGTCTGGGACGCTATACATGGCCCGATGGGACCGTCTTCCAAGGTCTCTTCTTTGAGGGGAAAACCGTGGGGGATGGCACCTATACCTTCCCTGACGGTATGCGTAAGGTGGGTCCTTTCGAAGATTTGCTGAAAAAGGAATGATTTTCTATTTTATAATTCATATATCTATTTAGTTGTTATTTATATCTGCGATAGCCTCTCCATGATTTCGTCAGCCTGCAGCTTCATCTTGCAGAAGGCGAACCATTTCTTCCCGAGGTCCTTGATGGAGGCGCCGATGTGGTAGACCTCTTGGTCGATTATCAGGAAACGGTCGTGCGATTGGGTGAAGATGCTCAAATCGATCGGTGCGTATTGGTTGTTGTGTTGCGCCAAGGCTACATTGAAGGAGGGGGAGGTGCGTTGCGTGTAGATCTTAGCCCGAACATTCTCCTCCCGTTCCGCCAAGCGTAGCAGCACGGTCTCGTCCACATAGTTGTCAATCAGGACAATGCGCTCCCGTGCCGATCGTATCAGTTTGTTGACGAATGCGAAAGGCTCAAGCATGTTGCCGTCATAGAAGATTCCTTCGACGGGAGGCAGGGCTGTGCGCACAAAGAAGTCTATTTTGTCTTCCGCCTCCGTCATTCGGTGTTCCAATCTTTCAATCCTATGGTTGGCGGAGTATCCTTTTAACAGGTACTCTTTCAGCACTCGGTTCGCCCACTGACGGAATTGTGTGCCCCGTAGGGATTTTACTCTATAACCTACAGATATTATAACATCAAGATTGTAGTATTTCTGAACCCTCTTGATTTTTCGGTTGCCTTCCATTCGAACTTGTAAGGAATCCTTACAAGTTGGATTTATGTCCAATTCGCCTTCGTTGTATAGGTTGCGTATATGAGTTGTGATGTTTTGTGGCGTTGTTTCAAACAAATCTGCCATTTGTTGTTGCGTGAGCCATACGGTATCATCTTCCATCCTTACTTCCAACTTTACCGTTTCATCAGGCTGGTATAATATGATTTCGTTCTTGTCGTTCATGGATTTTTATTTAGTTTTTATTTATATCTGTGATAGTCTCTCCATGATTTCGTCAGCCTGCAGCTTCATCTTGCAGAAGGCGAACCATTTCTTTCCAAGGTCCTTGATGGAGGCACCGATGTGGTAGACCTCTTGGTCGATTATCAGGAAGCGGTCGTGCGATTGGGTGAAGATGCTCAAATCGATTGGCGCATATTGGTTGTTGTGTTGCGCCAAGGCCACGTTGAAGGAGGGGGAGGTGCGTTGCGTGTAGATCTTAGCCTGGACATTCTCCTCCCGTTCCGCCAAGCGTATCAGCACGGTCTCGTCCACATAGTTGTCAATCAGGACAATGCGCTCCCGAGCCGAACGTATCAGTTTGTTGACGAAGGCGAAAGGCTCGAGCATGTTACCGTCGTAGAATATTCCTTCGACGGGAGGCAGGGCTGTGCGCACAAAGAAGTCTATCTTGTCTTCCGCCTCCGTCATTCGGTGTTCCAGTCTTTCAATCCTTTGGTTGGCGGAGTATCCTTTTAACAGGTACTCTTTCAGCACTCGGTTCGCCCACTGACGGAACTTGGTGGCATTGCGAGAACTAACCCTATAACCAACTGATAAAATGGCATCTAGATTGTAGTGGGTTACATTGCGTTTCACCATCCGATTGCCCTCTTTTCGAACTACCGAGATTTCCTCGGTAGTTGAGCTTTTGTCTAACTCTTGTTCCCGGAAAATGTTTTTCAGATGTAATCCAATATTGTCAATTGAGCAATCGAATAACAATGCGATTTGTTGTTGCGTGAGCCAAACCGTTTCTTCGCTCATCCTCACTTCCAGCTTTACCGTTTCATCAGGCTGGTATAATATGATTTCGTTCTTGTCGTTCATGGTATATTTATTTAGTTGTTATTTATATCTGCGATTTCCAGGTGTGTTATTTGCTGATTAATGGCATAACCTTTTAGCAAATATTCTTTTAAGACAGATGTGGCCCATCGGCGAAACTTAGTGGCATTGGCGCTGTTCACTCTGTATCCTACAGAAATAATCATGTCCAAATTGTAAAAGTCAATCATGCGTGTCACCTTTCTGTTCCCTTCTTGTCGAACTACTCTAATTTTTTGAGTAGTTGATTCTGGCTCAAGTTCACAGGTTGTGTAAATGCCTCGTATATGGTAAGTTATGTTGTTTTCTTTCACACCGAATAGTGTTGCCATCTGTTGTTGCGTGAGCCAAACCGTTTCCTCGCTCATCCTCACTTCCTGCTTTATCGTTTCATCAGGCTGGTACAGTATGATTTCGTTCTTGTCGTTCATAGAATTTGACGTGCTTATTGGTCAAACAAAAAGTAGATGAAAATCCTTAGCCTGTGGATTGTTATTGTTTCTTATAACAGGTGTCAATTTTCAATGCAAATATAATGCTTTGTTTTTGTGCTACAATGCTTTCAGTTGTAAATATTGTATAATTGACGCTAATTTATAGATTGGGGCTCCTTCTTCCTCAACCCATTCCCTTCAAGGTCTACGGGGAGGAGTTTGTGCTTTTGTCGCAACAGCAGATTGAGATGGCCATGAGGCTACCCCTGATCGCCTTCTGCTGAAACTCATGGAGATGGAAGATGAGAAGAAAGCGGAACAAGACCGTGTCGTTTGGATGAATCACAATCTGTTGGAACGAGGCAATCCAGTGAAGATTTTCAAGGGGAATCTATGACGCTTTTACGGCTAATTCATTAGGGATATCCTTGACAAAACATCATAACGGACGCTATACGTTAAATTTTCTTATGATAATTGCGGTTATATCGTCCGTTTTTATTATCTTTACGTATTCGACGGATGTTAGAAGATGACCTAAAATCGTTTTCTGTCAGATTTTAGGCAACGTGTTTTAGATTTATGAATGACACGGGAAAGTACATCGAGTAGATTGATTGTGCGTTGAGATAAGTAAATAGATGTTTTTCCTGCGAAACCGTCGAACGGGGACGGTTGCCCAACTTGCAGTGGCTTGAGAGTGAATGTTTTAACCTTAAATCATAATACATGAATCAGAACATGAAATCACTTGAAAGAAAGGAATCCCACGCAGTGAGTGTCGTGGTCCTGATGGAATTCGCGGCCCTGCTCTGGTGCTGCGCGCAGTTGATGGGTTGCCAGCCCAAATCGGTGGAAACGACGAGTGGGGTGGAGCCGAGCGTCAGTGATACCGTCTCCGTGGAGAGGGAGACGAATTATTTCCCCGCCATTGAACGCTTCTTTGTGAATGAGATCGGTGGTCAGTACGCCGAATCGGAGTATTGTGTGCCTTTCCATAAAATCGTGGCGGTCGATGAACGTGATGCGGAGAATATCTTGGTGTGGGGTGATTTTTGGGTGTTCAACTACAATCGGTCGGGCGATACGCTGAAGACGGTGTCGGGCGGAAACCATCCCGGCTTGCTGCATATCCGTCAAACCGACACGGGCTATGAGGTAGCCTCTTTCGACCAGGTGGCTGACGGCTCCGATAACTTGAAGAGCGCCCAACAGATCTTCGGGGATAAGTATGAGGTTTTCCATGATTTCCATAGCAATGAGCAGAAACGTGAACAACGTAGGTTGGAGGTGCTTGCGGAGTATGTGAAAAAGCGTAATCTTGACGTCTCTTGTGTCCAGGATTTCGGATGGCCCGTAAAGCAAATTGTGAATTTTGAATGATAAGATATGAAACGGGCTAAATTGCGCTTATTGCGTTTTTTTACATGGATTTCTAGTAGTGACTCGAAAAAGGTAAGCCGTATAGAATGGTTATGCGCTGCGATGATTGATTTCATCCCGATAATAATCATGTATAGTTTTTGTCATTTATTGACAGGAATACTCTTTTATGATTGTGAATTTTACTTTAGCAAAAAATTGTATTTCAGAGATATAACCTTTGTTCCGACAATTCTGCTTGCCGTTTATATGTTGTTGAAGGATTTCCTTTTTGACGGAAGAAGTTTAGGAAAACGATTCGTGGATATCCGGGTCGTGTGGCCGGAGGATTCAGACAAGACTCGCTTGGTCTATCGGAACTTGCCCCTCAGTTTGATGATCCTTTTGTGGGGATGGCGGGACTTGGAGCAGATCATTCTCATCCCTTCCCATTGGTTGAGACTTGGGTTTGTGATCTATATGTGGGCTGATCTTATTTGTGTCGCGCTAAAGGGAAAAACCTTGGGGGATTGTTTTGCCCATACAAGTCTGGAGGTGAGTGGTGATCCGAACTATGTGCTTCATAAAAGTGCGACGAAACGGATCGCCTGTCTCGTCATCGTGCTGATATTGTCTCTTTATGAAGCGGGCTATATCTCTCCTTCAAACCTTCTGTTGACAGGTAAGCCATTAGAGGATTATTCTCTCGTTTTCTATGTGAATAGCTTGTACTATATCTTCCTTTTTTCATGCTCTCTATTTGTTTCATATAAAATTATAAGAGAGTATTTACAGGGTAAGGGCATTGATGTGGTGGTGATTATTATGATCGTGATCTTATTATTTGTCCCTTCCGTCATCAAATCGCTGTCTCTTCTATGGCTGATGATTCCCAATAAGATTCTTCTTATTTCTTTTATATTGATGCATATTGTGTCAGTGATGGTCCCTGTGGTGTATCTGTGTGAAAAAATCGTCAATAGGATAGAATTGAGATGGGTCATTTACGTGTTGGCTTTGGCGGGTACGATTTGTAGTAATATTTCTAATATATTCATATTTTTTCGTTTCTGATTTTCAAATATTAAGCAGCATGTGAGGGAACCGTTTCTCTGTGAAGGAAAAATTTTGTGGAATATGGTCCGCAATGATGATATTCACTCTTTCCCTTTGCCGGAATCGTGTTTTTCCCTTGTTTTTTTGCTTAAATTGAGTAAATTTGTCTACTTCGGATTGCCCGAAGTGTGATTGTGAACGATAACGTTATGTTTCTGTTTACTTATATTGTTAATTTATAATCGTTTACGAAAATGGGAAAGAGATTCATTTGTCTATTTAGCCTGCTCTCATTGTGTGCGCTAAGTTTGTTTGCCGTCAATCCTCATGCCGATTCCATATCAAGTTATCTGAAGCAGGGTGATACGGCGAGTGTTTACAAGGAGTTCGCTCAGTGGCAAAAGGAGGAACCCAATTCCCCTAATGTCGCGGACACTTGGGCCTGGTTTTATCTAGCCTCAGGGTTTAACCAGAATATGCGGATAGATAGTGTGGCTCCTACCCACACCGAGGATTTCATGGAACTTATTGAAAATGACGGGAAAGCGATATTCTTGTATATGGATGTCAAAATCAGGTGCGATTCGTTAAAGAAGGGGTTCGATATCATCGACAGGGAGATCGCCAAGCATCCTGATTGCATCGATCTCTATCGTACCAAGGGGGAAATTCTTATGTTCCTTGCGAATAAATGTAGCCATGAATCGATAGAAAAAGATCATGTGGATTTCCATCACGAAAAGGGTAGTATGACGGATGATCAAAAGATTAAATACCTGATGTCGAAGGCGTTGTCTCATCCAGTGTACGAGGGGGACCCCTCCGTCATTTCTAATCTGCCGGATGATGTGGCGAATGTTTATAGCATGATGTTGGATCGTTCGCGGGTCAATTCGAATCAATGGTATGATTTATTCGACAAGAAAGTGGAGAATGGCGAGTCCGTAATGTTGGAATGGTTGCAGGGAATAGTTCTCTCCTTGATGCAAAATGCGAACTATCAGTCGGCTAGCAAGTTGAACGACAACGTACTGAAGGTCTATCCGGATCGCTATGACTTTAGGACTAACAAAGCTTTGATTTCAATGGTTTCCCGAAATTTTGAATCGGCTTTGGCGCAGTTGGAGGTGTTGCATAAAGATTTCCCTAAGGATGATATCATTTCGATGGATCTTGCGGAGGTCTATTTGCACACGGGGAATGTTAAGTCGGCTAAAAAACTCTATAAAACGCTTTTGAAATCATCAAACAAAGAGGTGAGCCAAACGGCTAAAAAGCGGATGGAGACGCTGAAAAAGATGTGATGTATGTTGAAGGATTTTTTCTTAGTTGGTGCGGGTAGTTTCTTCGGGGGCATGGCTCGCTACCTTGTCTCTTATTGCATGAAGGGTGTCGGCTCGGGTTTCCCGTGGGCTACCTTCACCGTCAATGTGGTGGGCTGCCTGCTTATTGGCTTGCTATGGGCTTTCTTCTCCCGCTGCCATGCCCCTTCTCTGAGTCTCTTCCTGGTGGTGGGCTTCTGCGGAGGATTCACTACCTTCTCCACCTTCTCGAAGGAGAGCCTTGCCTTGATCCAAACAGGCGATTATTCTTCCTTCCTCCTCTATGCGTTGGGAAGCGTGGCGCTCGGCCTCTTGGCTCTCTTTGGGGGCTATGTGGTGGCGAAATGATGCTTGCCTGTCTCCTTGTCTGCTGGTCCATCATGGTACATTGATGACGGATAGTTTGTCCGCTATCGTTTCTTGTACGTGTCTTTCTAAAATCTTCCTATAACCCAAATAAAGAGCGGCTGATAGAGTCGCTCTTTTTGTCTGCCGAGCTTTGTTACCCCTCCTTCCCTTATCTCTGAAATAGTTGTTTATAAATGGCTAAAAAATAAATTTTTAAAATTTTTTTCAGCTACGCAAATAGATTGCGTAGTGGCATTCTTACTTTGCATCGTGAATCAAACGAGACCGCTATTTTGGGTCTGATATTGGTGAATTAAAAGAAGAAAATGATGGAAACTGGAAATTTGGGCAAATGTCTTGAAATGACGAACTTCAGTCCGGATTACATGGAGAAGGTTGCCATACCTACGCATCTCAGGGAGGTGGAGGAAGAGTTTGGTGTGAAGATTCTGCTGGCCGTCGAGTCGGGTAGCCGCGCATGGGGCTTCGAGTCAAAGAACAGCGATTGGGATGTGCGTTTCATCTACGTGCACAAGCCCGAATGGTACTTTATGATCAAAGAGCAACGTGATGTGATTGAGCGCATGTACGAGGACGATGTGGACTTGTCCGGGTGGGAACTGCGGAAAGCGCTCGTGATGTTCAGCCGTGGTAATCCATCCTTGCTCGAATGGTTCAATTCGCCTAAGGTCTATTATAGAAACGAGGAGTTCATCCGACGGGTTCTGGAGGTGGAATCGCTCTGCTTCAACCCTGTCAGAGGCATGTACCACTACAATAGGATGTACAACAAGCACAACGAACGGTACCTGCAGAAGGAGGGTTGTTCCGCCAAACGTTTCCTCTACTACCTTCGGGGTGTGCTGGCATGCAAGTGGATCGAAAAGAACCTGACAATGCCTCCTGTGGCGTTCAGGGAGCTTGTGGAGGCCGTTGTGGACGATGAGCGAATAAAGGTTCAAATCGACCGATTGCTGCAACTGAAAAAGAGCGGGAACGAATGTGACCTGCAATTGGTCGATGCCGAGTTGCAAAGCTTCACGCATCGCTTGGCGGATTATTACGACGCTCGCATCGGTTCATTCCGCCCGGAACTGCAAAGGGTGTCGCACGAAAAGCTGGACGCGATATTGTATGATATGGTTCTGCTCCAATAGGAAATAGACTGGTTTTAAAAAAATAATGTAAATTTTTTCAGGTACGCAGAAAGATTGCGTAGTGGCATTCTTACTTTGCATCGTGAATCTTCCATTCGGGTTGTCGGGTGGGGTGCCACAAGAAGAAAGTGAAATTTAAAAGATTGATAACGATGATTATAAAAACGATTAATAACCGTTTGGTTAAGATTTGGACCGACGATGTGGAGGAGTCGGCCATGCGTCAGATTGAGAACCTGACCACCCTTCCGTTCCTCTTCCACCACCTGGCCATCATGCCTGACGTGCACGCTGGTATGGGTATGCCGATCGGTGGCGTGCTCGCCTGCAAGGATGTTGTCATCCCTAATGCGGTGGGCGTTGATATCGGCTGCGGAATGTGCGCCGTGAAGACCAATTGGAAGGTGGGCGACATCCCTATGGATGTGCTCCGTAAGGAGATCATGAGGGGAATCCGCAAACGTATTCCTTTGGGTATGGACCACCACAAGGAGCCTCAGGACGAGCAATACTTGCCTCAAGGTTATGACATAGATAAGCTGGAGGTGGTGAACCGTCGCCAGCACTCCATCCGGCACGAGGTGGGTACGTTGGGAGGTGGTAACCACTTCATCGAACTGCAGAAGGATGAGGAGGATACGCTTTGGATCATGATCCACTCGGGTTCGCGTAACCTGGGAAAGCAGGTGGGCGATTTCTACAACAAGCTGGCGGCTTCCCTGAACGAACGTTGGTACTCCAGCGTCGCCCCTGAGCTGCGTCTGCCTTTCCTGGCCCGTGGATGCAAGGAGTTCGGTATGTACTGGGAGGAGATGAAGTATTGCATCGATTTCGCTTTGTGCAACCGTAGACTGATGATGGAGCGCATTGAGGAGATCCTTGCGGATGCGCTCAAGGGTATCGAGTTCGAACCGATGATCAACATCGCCCACAACTACGCCGCTGTCGAGAACCACTTCGGGTCGGACGTCATCGTGCACCGCAAGGGCGCCACGCTTGCCCGAGAGGGTGTCGTTGGTATCATCCCAGGCTCGCAGGGTACGGCTTCGTATATCGTCGAAGGCCTTGGCAACCCAGACTCGTTCTGCTCCTGCTCGCACGGTGCGGGTCGCGTCATGTCGCGCAAGATGGCCATTGACACGCTGGATATTCGTCAGGAGGTGGAGATGCTGGAGGCGAAGGGTATCGTCCACGCCATCCGCTCCCAAGATGATATGCAGGAGGCATCGGGTGCCTACAAGGACATTGATACGGTCATCGCCAACGAGGCGGATCTGGTCAGGGTGAAGACGAAATTGTTGCCGGTGGCGGTGATCAAGGGGTGATTGTACAGACGCAATATTTTGCGTCTCTACGTACCCCGCCCCGGCACCACGGTGTCGATTGTACAGACGCAATATTTTGCGTCTCTACGTCCCCCCGCCCCGGCATCACGATGTCGATTGTACAGACGCAATATTTTGCGTCTCTACGTACCCCGCCCCGGCATCACGGTGTCGATTGTACAGACGCAATATTTTGCGTCTCTACGTCCCCCCGCCTCGGCATCACGATGTCGATTGTATAGACGCAATATTTTGCGTCTCTACGCCCCCGATACCCGATTGATATTTGGAAACACATTTGCGATTTTTTCGTCTTATTTTTCGTGATTAAACAAAATGTATGTATTTTTACGTTCATAAGACGGACTAAATGGTTCTTACTTCTATTAGTATGAGACCTTCGGGACTCAAACAGGGCAGAACCGTGATTTCCGTCTTTTTTTATGCGGCGGTAAGCTTTGTAATTGCCTCTTTCAAGGCCTAAACGTATGCTTACTCCTAATGGTTACTGTTGGTTCGAATCCAACCCGCCGCTCGATAAGGAAAAGGTCAAGAGCAACTTGCTTCTGTAACATTTTGCTAAAGAGGCTCCATCAGTTGTTCGATTACCTCTCCTTTATACCGCGATAGCTCAGTTGGTAGAGCAATAGTTTTATTTGTGATGTCATTTCCTCCCGAAGGATCAATCATCGTATAACGGTTGTGTGAAGCCCTTCTTCACCCCGTGATGTCATTCCCTTCCAAAGGATCAATCATCATATACTTCTGTTCCTACTATGTGTCGCAGGTTCGATTCCTGCTCGCGGTGCGCTTTTTATAACAAGGTCAAGGTCAGCATACTTCAAATCAGAATTGTAGTTTCTCTGCTGACCCATTACCTTTTAAAATTTTAATGTTATGGATAACAATGTTTTAACAAAAGTGGCCTTGCGCTACAAGGCGGTGTTCCTGGATGTGAACCGTGCGGATATCAATCTGCAGTCGGAGACGACCGCTCCTGTCTTGGCGCTCGTCCGCCGCTTGCAGGAGAATGGTTACTGCGTCAGCGAGGAGTTGCTCCATGCGTTGAACAATGTCCCTGTGGATCGTCTGGCGGAGATTACTTCGTGCGTCAATGAAGTGATGGGTGTGGACCTCAACTGGACACCGCTCGTCAAGGGCTGGGATGTGCCTACGGGTGAATCCTTGGCCGATCATCTCATCACGTGGGTCGCTAATATCTTTGGCAAGAAGGCTGGTTTCAAAGGCACTACATTGCCTTGCGGTCACCTGATCCCGGAGGGTACTTTCCCCCTGGAACGCTATAACGGATGTCCTTTCTGCGGCAAGCCTTTCGAAACGTCCGACTTTGTCTACAAGGGGCAGGGTAGCAAACTGAAGGAACTGCGCCTCTTCACGATGGAGGATATGGTGTATGTGTTCCGCTCGCTCCTGACGTCCGCCACACCGCTGGATGGTACGCAGCAGGATTCGTTGAGCCAGTTGTTGAGGCTCTTCCCGCTGCCTGACGATGTCGAGGTCACGATGAAGGAGACCGCCATGCTCGTCATCAGGATGCTGGTGGAGCAGGGTGGGGCTGACGAGGCGATGCGCTTCCTGAAGACTCCGACCGACATCCTCCGCTACCTCTGGTTCGAGAAGACGGGCTTCGCGCAGATCATCGAGCCGAAGACGCTTGTGGCCCACGCCAGCAAGTTGTACTTCCACATGTGGGGACCGCTCGACAGAAGCCAGGACGCGGCTATTGACATGAAGCGTAAGCTGATGCTGAAGTACGATCGCAAGGCTTGCCTGCGTGTGGCGAAGTGGCTGAACGATATCCCGATGACGGCTGCCCAGTCGGCCGAGAACATGAACCCGAAGCGTGGCATGTGGGTACGCATGATCCGTGCGCTCCGTTTGGGCGAATACTCCCGCAAGAAGGGCTTCGACCGCTTGGCGGAGATTCTCGATGTCTTCTACAAGCAAGACTATTCCACATGGCAGGGGCGTGTCGACAAGGCTCGTTCCGCGGATGATGCGGAGGCCACGCTGGCGCTGCTGAGGGAGCGTCCGGGACTCTTTGCCCGTTGCCTCTTCGCTTCTATGTTGCGCTTCGGTACAGACAAGACGCTGGCGGCCTTCTCGGAGGTTGAGGATCGTATGCCTGCCCGCTTGCTGCTCTCGCTCTGCAATGCGGCGGAGACCTACTTCGACCCGAAGGCGGAACGTCTGGCTCGTCCTATCACAGGCGGTGTCAAAACGATTGAACCGAATAAACTGCTGGTACTCTACGACGAGGAGACCCTCCAAGGAATGATGGAGGCGATCAAAGCGCTCTACCGACGTTCCATGACTAAACGATTCGCGGCAAAACCGTGTGAGGCGAAGCGCATCTATATCGATCCTTCGCTCTATAATATCCCTGTGAGCGTGGGCGACCGTTCCTCCACTATTCAGGACACCTCCTGCGCATTGATGGGTACGCGCTTCCCAGTGTCGGGCGATGCGGTGCGACTCTTCCTCCATTGGGGAAAAGGTCTCGGTTGCCGTCCGATCGACATGGACTTGAGCTGCCGCGTCGCTTTACCAGATAACCAAATCGCGGAGTGCGCCTACTACAGTCTGACCTGCGTGGGAGCAA
This sequence comes from Paludibacteraceae bacterium, assembly GCA_017962085.1. GTDB lineage: Bacteria > Bacteroidota > Bacteroidia > Bacteroidales > Paludibacteraceae > UBA1181. The sequence goes on along the minus strand of JAGCWA010000015.1, from coordinate 22,782 downwards.
AACACTCGGGCGACATCCGTTGGGTGCCAAAAGGAGAGATGGGTACAGCCGAGTATATCGAGCTCTCCCTCCCTGAGTTGGAGGCTGCCGGCGCCACGTATGTGACCTTCACATGCAACGCCTACTCCTCGGGTACGCTTTCGCCTAACCTCATGGTGGGTTGGATGGATTCCGCCTACGAGATGAAAATATCGGAGAAGACGGGTGTAGCTTACGATCCGTCGTGCGTGCAGCACATGGTGCGCATCAGCGAGGGGAACCTCACCAAGGGATTGGTTTTCGGTGTGCTGGATGTGGCGAAGCGTGAGATCATCTGGCTTGAGATGCCTTTCACGGCGCAGACGTTGCGGGGAGCGGACAGTGCCTCCATCGAGGCGTTGCTCCATAGGCTGGAGAACAAAATCACGGTGGGCCAGCTCCTCGACATCAAGGCGGAGGCGCAACACCTCGAACGGGTGGAACGTGCCGACGAGGCCGATGAAGCCTACACCTACGAGTGGGCGCTCAACCCGGCTGAGGTGACGAAACTGCTGACAGTGTGATGGATTAAGAGGAGACCAACATCTCCTCTTTTTTTATGCGCTAGGGAAAACATTTCGGTATTTTCGGACGAAATTGGCAAAAACATTTCCGTATTTTCGTACTTTTTGGGCTAAAAAATTTTGGTAAATATGTTATTGAACTGATTTTTAGGTGGATGTGCGATGAAGGAATACTTGATCTCAGAATAATAATGTTCATTAGGTTGTCTTTTGAAAATAATCCGTATATTGCATTGAATTATCGAGACACCATGTTATGGATATGACGAAAGATGTATATGAAGCTATCAAGGCCCGTCACAGCGTAAGGGCTTACAAGGAACTGCCTCTGTCGGAGGAGGTGGTCAAGACGTTGGAAGAGGAGATCGCGACCATCAACCGCGAGAACCAACTGCACATCCAGCTGATCCTGAACGAACCGAAGGCTTTTCAGGGTACCATCGCCAAGTACGGTAAGTTCCGCCATGTGGGTAACTACCTCGTGATGGCGGGTCCTAAGTCGGATGACCTCGACGAACGGGTGGGCTACTACGGTGAGCGTTTGGTGCTCTTGGCCCAGATGTTGGGTCTGAATACCTGTTGGGTGGGCCTCAGCTACTCTAAGGTGCCCGGCACGTATGTGCTCGATGAGGGTGAGAAGATCGCTTGTTACATCTCCATCGGCTATGGTGAGACGCAGGGCGTCGCCCATAAGATCAAACGGGTGGATCAGGTGAGCAATGTCAGCGAGACTACCCCTTCCTGGTTCAGGGCGGGTGTCGAGGCGGCGCTGCTCGCTCCTACGGCGGTCAACCAACAGAAGTTCTCGTTCGAGTATGTAGGACAACAGGAGGGACGCCATCTGGTACGCGCCAAGAGGGGCTTCTCCCTAATCGGCTACACACGGATGGACTTGGGCATCGCCAAGTATCACTTCGAACTGGGTGCCGGCAAAGATAATTTTGAGTGGATATGAAAAAGATTCTATTTCTTCACGGATTCTTCGCGAGTGGCCAGTGCGTTCCTGCCTTGGCTCTGCAGGAGGCGTTTGCGGAAAAGGCGCAGGTGATCTCGCCTGACCTCCCTAGGTACCCCCATGCGGCGATGATGCAGATCAGGGAGATCATTGACCGGGAGAGGCCTGACCTCTTGGTCGGCAATAGTTGCGGCGCTTTCTATGCGCAGATGCTGGCACCTGTCGTGGGCATTCCGGCGCTGCTGGGTAACCCGCACTTCCAGATGACGGAGTTCCTGAAACTGCGTCTTGGCGAACATGAGTATAAGTCGCCCCGAAAGGACGGCAACCAGAAGTTCATCATCGACGAGGAGCTGATCGCCGCATTCGCCGAGTGGGAGGCTGTGCAGTTCAACCATTGCAACCCTTACTACAAGGAGCGTGTCTGGGGAATTTTCGGCGAGCAGGATAAGGTGGCGCACTTCGAACCGCTCTTCCAGGAGCATTACAACCACGCTTTCCACTTCCCGGGCGCTCATACCCCGACGGCGGAGGAGGTCTCCACCTGGTACGTGCCTTTGGCGGAGAAGCTGTTGTTGCAGTATCCTGCGCCGCAAGACCATATGCGCTACTTCCAGCATTTCAACGGCGGATATTATCGCTACATACTCTCGGCTTTCGATTCCGAGACCGAGGAGCGCATGGTCGTCTATCAGTCCATGTCTGGTGATGGCAAGTATTGGGTGCGTCCCGAAAACATGTTCTTTGATTCTATTGTCCGTGACGGCCGCAAGTTCGCAAGGTTCACGGAGGTCGATGTGGAAGAGATTGTATAGTTTATAAGTGGATATGGATCGTAGTTCTCAAATCATTCGTACCAGTTGGGTGGGTATTGTCACCAACGTGTTATTAGCGGCTTTCAAGGCTGTCGTGGGTATTCTCTCCAGCAGCGTGGCTATCGTGATGGACGCAGTCAATAACTTGAGCGATGCGCTGTCGAGCGTCATCACTATCGTCGGCACGAAGCTCTCGCAACGTCCGGCCGACCGCCAACATCCCTTCGGCTTTGGGCGCATAGAGTATTTCAGCGCCATCATCATCGCGGTCATCGTGCTCTCGGCGGGTATCACCTCGCTCATCGAGTCGGTCAAGAAGATCTTCGACCCTACGGAACCTAACTATACGAAGGGTACGCTGGTGATCATTGTGGTGGCCATCGTGGTGAAGCTGGTGCTGGGACAGTATGTGAAACGGAAGGGCGAGCAACTGAAGAGTGACGCACTGATCGCTTCTGGCTCGGATGCGCTGTTCGATGCGGTCATCACGCTGGCGACGCTCATCTCGGCGGGTGTCATGCTGCTGTGGAACGTGTCGCTCGACGGTATCTTAGGTGCCCTGATCTCTGCGGTCATCATCAAGGCGGGTGTGGAGATGCTTGCCTCGCCCGTCAATGAGCTCTTGGGCAAGAGCATCCCGGCGGAGCTCACCGATCAGATCAAGGAGGAGGTCTCTTCGATCGAGGGCGTGCACGGGGTGTTCGACCTTATCCTGCACAACTACGGACCGGACGTGACGATCGGTTCGATGCACGTCAACGTTTATGATACGATGTCCGCCCATGATATCCATGGCCTGACACGCAAGATCTCCATGCTGATGCACGAGCGGCACGGCATCATCATGACCGTCGGTATCTATGCCATCGCTACGGGCGAAAACAAGCAGTCTGAACTGCAGTCGAAGGTGTTGCATATCCTCGCCTCCCATAAGGAGATCATTCAGGTGCACGGACTCTATTACTCGGAGTACGATAACTTCCTCTCCGTCGATGTCATCCCTGACTATACCGTCCACGATGATGATGCGCTGAGTCGTCAGCTCGCTGCCGAAATTGAACCGTTGGTGCCTGGCGTGCGGGTGGCTGTCGTGGTGGAACACAATTACAGCGAGGAGCCGAATATTAACCGTTAATCATAAAATCGGAGGCTGTTATGATAGACCAAATCATTGATTACAACAAGACTTTCGTGGCTGAGAAGGGGTATGAGAAGTATGTGACGGACAAGTACCCTGACAAGAAACTGGCCGTGCTGTCGTGCATGGACACCCGTCTGACCGAACTACTGCCCGCGGCGCTCGGCCTGAAGAACGGTGATGCTAAGATCATCAAGAATGCGGGGGGCTTGGTCATCTCGCCTTTTGACTCGGCCATGCGTAGCCTGATTGTCTCTATCTATGAACTGGGTGTGGAGGAGATCATGGTGGTGGCGCACTCCCATTGCGGGGCTTGCCACATGAGCTACGACCATTTCCACCATGAGATGATTGCCCGTGGCGTGACCGATCAGACGCTCGACACCATCCGCAAGTGCGGCATCGACCTCAACACATGGCTGGAGGGCTTCAAGGATACGCCAACCTCTGTCCGCAGGACGGTGGAGACCATCAAGACCCATCCGCTCGTGCCGAAGGATATTGTGGTCAGGGGCTTCATCATCGATTCGGAGACGGGGGCGTTGGAGGAGATTAATGCGTGATTATATGCTGGAATATAAGGATATACATGAGTTTAGGAAGGAAGATTTGGAGTCTTTGTTCCTTTCCGTCGAATGGTCTTCCGGCCATTATTCGGAGAAACTGGTGGTCGCCATGCGCAACTTCGAAACGGTCTATACCGTATGGGATGGTGACCAACTTGTGGGGCTGATCTGTGCGATGGACGATGGTGTCATGACGGCCTATGTCCACTACCTGCTTGTTCGTCCGACACACCAACATCTGGGCATCGGACGACGCTTGGTGGAGATGATGAAGGAACACTATAAGGATTACCTGCGCATTGTCGTTGTCGCCTACAACGAGGAATTGGACTTCTACGGGGCGTGCGGCTTCAAGAAGGCGGACGATGCCAGTCCGATGTTCATCACCAGCCTGTGGACCTGAAAACTATCTGAGATATGCTGACCGTCGACACCACCAATATGTGCTCGCACCTGCAGAAGAAACTGTTCGAGGAGGAGGGTGTCTATCACTCCCTTTGGCAGGCCATGCAGGCAGACCCCGAACTGACGGCTGTGGTCCGTTCACGCCAGCTTCATATCTACCGCAACGGAAAGAAAGTGCTGGTGCTGGCGGGGAAGTCCGCACCCAAGATCATACGGGAAGACCCTATCTGTGAGTTGCTCCCCTGATGGATAATATATTCCCTGGAATTTTAGAGCCGCTATTATGCGATCCCCAACAGTTCCACCTCGAAGATCAGTGTCGAACCGCCCGGAATGCCTGGCTGGGAGAACTTGCCGTAACCCATTTCGGCGGGGATGTAGAGCTCCCATTTATCGCCTATGTGCATCTCTTGCATGGCGATGATCCAACCCTCGATCAGGTCGCATAGCCTGCAAGCTAAAGGCACACCGCCACGGCTGCTGTCGAATTCTTTGCCGTCGATGGTCTTCCCCGTGTAGTGGGCGGTGATGACGCTGCGGACCGTCGGTTTCGCACTTGACGGGTTCCCTTCGTTCAGCACTTTGTAGTAGACACCCTTGGGCAACGCCTTGACGCCCGCTTCCTTCGCCTTCTCCTCAAGCCATTGCTTGTTCGCTTGTATGTACTCTTGTTTTGCCATTTCTGTGTTTTTGCAATTAAGTGAAAATGTAATGAGTTTAGGATTCGAGGCGATAGCCCCTCCCCAATATGTTGGGACTATTTTTTCTTCTTCTTCAGCTCCTTGATGGATTCCTCCGCCATGGCTTTCCTTTCCTCGTCTCCGCTTTTGGCCAACTTCTCGTAGTATTTGATGGCTTTTTTCGTGTCGCCTTTTTTCTCGTAACAGGAGGCGATGTTCGCGATGACAGTCTCATCGTCTGGATAGTCCTTGTGTATGGCGATGAACCAGTCTACCGCTTTGTTGTAATCCTTCTTCATCGCCATCAGGTAACCTTTGTCGTTTCGGAACTTCAACGTCTGCTTTTTAGTGAGCAGTTTGTCCACCAGTCTTTCCGCCGCATCCATATCGCCAAGGGATATTAATTCGGCGAAATAAGATTGCATGCTTTCATAAAAGACATCCTCGCTGTCGTCAATCTTTTGGTCGTTTTTCCACAGCCAGTTGTTGTGGTCTTTCGTGTCGATAAGTTTGCACAAATAGTCTGTCACATCGTTGGCGGTTGGCTTCTCTGGCCAAGGCGTCGTTGTCGAGTCTCCACATGAGCTGACCTTTTGTTCGTTAGCCAATTGTAGCATCACGTGTATGCGTCCGAAGTGCAGATCCAATCGTTTGGGGTTATATGATATTCCTTTGTCTATCATCCTGAAGGCGGTGTCGATGGAGTCTTTGCAGTAGGTTGTGATGGAATATACGTATCCGCTCGTGGCTCCTGTCGAATCGGTAAGTGTCATGTAATCGTCAATTCCCTCCGGCAGGTCGGTGGTGGTCCCGATAAATTCTTTTTCCCCGACCCAATAGTAGTAGTTGAACCATGTGGCGTAGAGGTCGGCCGACTTAGGCTCCTCTTTTTCCCAAACCATAAGCTCGTTTCTCGCTTTGATGGTGTCTTTCGCATGGATGTATTTGAATACTTCGTCATGGTGATTGGCCGCCGAAAGTCCATTGCAGACCATGATAAAGGAAGCTAAAATAAGCTGGTGAATAATATGTTTCCTCATTTCTTTATTGATTTAGTTGTTTAATACAAAAATAATATAGTTTATGGTTTGTGTCATATTCTTGTTGGAATAAATCATGGTTTATATTACAGATAAGGACGGATTGGGCGCTTTCCGCCTGCTTTCCCTTGCTTTTGCGGCAGATGATGCGTAATTTTGAGGAGTTGTAACCGTAAGCGAATCTTTAGATGACTCTTATCCGAAGAATACAGAAAGAAGAGATCCCCGTGTTGGACGATTTCCTCTACGAAGCCATCTTTATCCCTCAAGGCGTGGTGCCGCCGCCACGTTCCATCATCGAGCAGGAGGATTTGCAACTCTATGTGCGTGGTTTCGGGGAGTCTCCTCACGACCATTGCCTGGTGGCGGAGTGTGACGGCAAGATCGTCGGTGCCGTATGGGTACGGGTGATGGACGATTATGGTCATGTGGACAACCAGACCCCTTCGCTGGCCATCTCACTCTATCCAGACTATCGTGGACAAGGCATTGGTACACAACTGCTGCACCAGATGATGGAGCTGCTCCGTCAGAAAGGCTATGCGCAAGTATCGTTGTCGGTGCAGAAGGAGAACTATGCGCTCCGCATGTATCAAAAGGCAGGTTTCAAGATTATGGAGGATAGGGGAGAGGAGCTCCTGATGCTCGCACAACTTCCCCCTCCTCGTTGTTAATCCGTTATGTCTCCACCCCGCCATGTCGTCAACCCGCCAAGTCGTAATGTCCCATCATTATCCCCCTCCTCCCCATAAAAAATCCATTCCTATGCCACGATTTGGCACACCCCTTTCTTATATTTGCAAAAAAATCATTCGATATGGCAGGGAAAGGACCCAATCTAATTAGAAAATATGTCTGGTTGGTAGACACTATCAACCGCAATCAAAAGATCTCCTTTGACGATCTGAACAAGAAGTGGAGGGAAAACGAGGACCTCAGCGGAGGAACCGATCTTCCTAAACGCACCTTCGAGAACTGGCGCAAAGCTATTGAGGAAATGTTTGATATCAATATCGAGAACGAGCGTTGTGATGAGTATCGCTACTACATAGAGAACAGTGATGACCTCAATAACGGCGGACTGCGTTCGTGGATCATCAACACGTTCTGCGTCAGCAACACCTTGCTCGGCAGCCAAAGCGTCAAGGACCGTATCTTGCTTGAGTACGTACCTTCAGGACAGGCATACCTGCAAACCATCATCGAGGCCATGAAGGAGAACCGTGTGCTCAACATGACCTATCATAGTTTCTGGAAAGACAAAGAGGGAAACTATGATGTGCACCCCTATTGCGTGAAGTTATTCCGTCAACGATGGTATATGGTGGCACAGGGAACCTATCATGATGAGCCAAGGATATATGCATTGGATCGTATTCAAGAATTGAATGTGAAGGACGAGACATTTGAGTTGCCAAAAGATTGGGATGCGAATGAATACTTTGATGGTAGTTACGGTATTATTACCAACCCTCATGAGGAGAAACAGATAGTCAAGATAAAGGTGTCGGCGAGTCAAGCCAATTACATACGTAGCCTGAAGATACATGAATCGCAAGAGGAGGTGGAATGCAATGAAGAATACAGTATCTTCACCTTCTTCCTCCGTCCCGAGCTTGATTTCCAGCAAGAGTTGTTGAAGAATGGGGAAGATGTGGAAGTAATTGAGCCTCAATGGTTTCGCAATGAGATAGGAGAAAAGATAAAAAGGATGTGGGATAAATATAAAAGAAAGAAATGAAAGACTTTGCAGCAATAGATTTTGAGACGGCCAACAATGAGCGCTCCTCCGTGTGTTCTGTCGGCATCGTCATCGTGCGGGATGGTGAGTTCGTGGATTCGTTCTACTCCCTCATTCAGCCAGAGCCCAACTATTACAATTACTGGTGTTCGCAGGTCCATGGCCTTTGTCACGAGGACACGGACGACGCCCCCATCTTCCCCAAGGTGTGGGCGCAGATCGAACCCTTGATAGAGGGTTTGCCCCTTGTGGCGCACAACAGCTCATTTGACGAGAGTTGTCTGAAGGCCGTCTTCCGCACCTACCAGATGGACTATCCTGATTACGAGTTCCATTGCACCTGCGTTGCGGCCCGGAGACATTTCGGGAAGCGCTTGCCCAACCACCAGCTGCACGTCGTTGCCGAAGCCTGCGGCTACCATCTGGAGAACCACCATCACGCACTGGCGGATGCGGAGGCTTGCGCTTGGATCGCTAGGGAGATATTGTAGACAGGGTGGTGTGTACAAAATTTGCACATGCCACCCGACATGTTGCCATCGAAGAAAAATGCATACTCCTGAGAATGCGTATTTCTGCTTTAAAATGGTAAAATCTGTAGGGTGTTGGTCGTGTAATGGCTAATTAATTCTCACGTATACTATTCGTAAATCAATAATTTGTCTTATTTTTGGGCATGGTGATGATTTCGAGGAGTGGTAGATGGAGAATTGGCAGAGTTTGTTGATTGGGATGAGGTGAATATAAATTGATACTATATGGATTATAATAAAGCAGGGGAAACAATCCCGCCATTATCCGTTCGGATAATGGTGGACAAATCTACAATAAGTCTTAAAGAATATTTAGGACTATTGCATAATAAGGGAAGTTTTGTTATCCCTAATTATCAACGTGGGTATGTTTGGGGACAGAGAAAGAAAGATGAAACAATGGATTCTGTCACGTTTTTAATTAGGTCACTGAGGTATGCCTATTTTGTGAAAAAGGAAGTCTTTTTACAGGGAATCACGGTTCATGGGAATGCAAATTCCTATGACATTACTCTTGTAGATGGACAACAACGCACGACATTCTTTTATCTGTTACTTAAGTATCTCGAATATGATGGAGATCTAAGAATAAAATATCAAATACGAAAGCAATCTAACGATTATCTTCTCAACATTGATTTTGATTCAATAGATTCAATAGCAGGAGAAGAAGAGTTTCAGGATATTTTCTTTTTCAAGCGAACCCTTCGGATATTTACGAGCGAACTTGAAGGCATTGTTAAGAATGATTTCCTGTTATTTATATTAGATATGGTAAAATTCTTATTGGTTATCGTACCGGAAAAACAAGCCAAAATTGTATTTGCCATGATGAATGGTAACAAGGCAAAAATGACAGATGAGGAACTGATAAAGGCAGAATTGTTAAGGTGCGCATCCTTAAAGAACGATATCATCAGGGAGGCAGAACATTTAGAAATACGAAGTCGCTTGGCTCGTGAATGGGATTATTGGTTGCATTGGTGGAATGATGAGGGTATTGTTAAATTCTTCCGTACTGAAGGGAAACAACTCGGTTGGCTATTGCCACTAATATATAACAATTATAAGATCTCATTTAAGGACTTTCGTGAGAAAATGCTTGATGAGCAAAGCATAAAACAATCAAAAGAAGTCTTTAAGAGAATGAGACTTCTTCAGAAGAGTATAGAAGATGCATATAACAATTCGAAATTATATAATTACCTTGGGGTTATATTGTATATCAGAAACAGCTCTGAGCAACGTTTTGCTTTTCTTAGATGGTTCTTTGCATTAACTAATCAGTTTGAGGAGACTCACACAAAATCAGAAGAAGAACTAAAACGATATTATGATTGGGCAATAATAGGTGTAAACCATGAGGATATAGTCTCAAATAATATTGAAAAGTATAATGATGCTCGTAGAGTTTTCTTAACCGCATTAGAGAGTAATTTACTCTTTTTGCAAAACTACGAAGTCGCATATAGATGGCTTCTTAGGCAAAACATTAAGCAAGACAATCAAGATCAAAAGCGAAAAGGACGTAAATTTAACTTCAATATTGAACGAGACCGGTCTCTTGAGCACATTTATCCTAAATCAAAAATTGGCCATAAAAACGATGAAAATAAAGCTCTTGGATGGGATGATAAAGAGTTGGATGAAAAACATATTGATGAGATACAATTGTGGCGGGAAGAGATGAAATGGATATGCCCTGATGACAAACATGTCTATCAAGGGTCTGAGCATTGTATAGGTAATCTGGTCTTGCTTTATAAAAGGGATAACTCTAAGTTTAATGATGCTGATTTTAGGCAGAAAAATCACTATTTTTTTAGAGACCTAGATGACGAAGCCTTTGAAAGTCGCCACTTGATTCACACTACGATGATTTTTTCCGATGTAAGTTGGGAGGATGAAAGTACTGGTAGTGCCTGGAATAAGGAACAAGTTCCTCATAGAAAATATGAGGAACTGAAGTGTTTTAATGAAGAATATCCAGAATTAAATGATATTAGCAATGAGTAGGTTAATAAGTGGCAATACATACTCCCTGAAAGAAATATTTTCAGGTGAAAATGATAAAATTATCATTCCAGATCTTCAGCGGGATTATTGTTGGGGTAATCCTTATTCTAAAGATAGTGAAGACTCGTTGGTGGATTCATTCCTCGATAGTATTTTTAGGGTCTATAGTCAAGAGCCTAATAATGATATCACTATGGGATTGATTTATGGATATTACGACGAATTGAAGTCATATCACCTTCAATTATGTGATGGTCAGCAACGTCTTACGACTCTTTTTTTGATTATGGGTGTGATAAACAGATATGCTGACAACAAATACCGTGAATTACTAATATCTAATTTTGAATTACATGAAGATGACAAAGAACCTCATTTGCTATATGGTATACGAGAAAGCTCCCTGTATTTCTTAAGCGATTTGACAATACATTTTTTTCTGGATTCAAATTTATCAATTAACGATATAAAGGCTCAGTACTGGTTCCTTAATTCATATAATCAAGACCCCACAATTCTCAGTATGCTTAGAGCATTGGGAACAATAGCAATTCGTCTGGATGGACGTGAGGATTTAGAAGTGTTAGGTGATTTTTTGCAAACACACTTAAAGTTTTTGTTTTATGATATGGAAAATAGGCAAAATGGAGAAGAAACATTTGTCGTAATTAACACAACTGGAGAACCTTTGTCTGCAAATCAAAATTTAAAGCCTCTTATAATTTTGAGCAGTCCTGATTATATTCGCAAAATTGAGAATAAAGATGGCTCTATAACTAAGCATGACACGGCCCAAGATTGGGAAGAAATGGAAACGTGGTTTTGGCAACATAGACATTTAAATGATTATGACACTTCCACAGAAGGAATGTTAGCATTCCTTCATTGCGTTAGGGTATTAGAAAGTCCAACAGAGGCTGAATGGCATCATACTATTGACATAAGCGATGACAAGTTCCCAATAACTATAAAAATGTATGATATTTGGGAGTGGTTCTGTGCTTATAAAAGGATTTATGAGTTGGACTATGGCTGGTTGTCGACACCCAACATCATTTATCCAGATCGTCAACTACATTATACTCAAAAGGATTTGTATTCTATTCTGCCTACAATGTTGTATTGTAGAAATAATAAAGATGCAACCGATGAAGAAATACAAAGAGTTTACCACCTTTTTTACAACATGGGGAGATATAGGCCAGTAACTCGTTCTTCTCAAAACGAAGCTATCAGAGTGCCAGCTTATAGGGCTTGCCAATGGATTAAAGCACTTCCTTCAAAAGATGTATTATCATTCCTCGCGGTTGTCGATTTTAATATAGATGAGGAGAGAAAGAAACTTTCATTCCTATATGATTACGGATATGACGACACCAAGCGTCATCATATTGAAGAATTGTTCGCAAAAGCAGAAAATTTCAAAATATATGATGGTCAAATATCAACAATGGTAACTTGGAGTTCTAATTCAGATGACAAGTCAGATCCAGTTGATAATTTAGATTATTATTATGGTAGAATTAAAGAATTATGGGATAAGCCTGACGTGAACCTGAACAAACTGCGTCGCGCATTATTGGCATTCGGAGTTAACGGTTATCCTATGTCAACAGATACAGCAAATATGACTCTTTGTTCAGAAACAGAATGGCGTAAGTTGTTTGAAAACCAAGGAGAACAAATTATCTCTTTTATTAAAAAAATTGGTAATCTTGATGACTATATTGCAAATTATAAGGAAGAAAGTTCTCCATATTATCCTCTCATTAAAGATGAATCTAATCTTAATTTTTCTAGAGATCATCAGATTCGTATTCACGCTCAAGGAGTAATTGAATTGATGGAAAAGATTAGAGCCAGGGCTAGTTTCCGCCTTTTCCATAGAGGCCAAATGTTTGAGAAAGACATGGTCAACATGAATAAATGGAATGGATTTTGGGTGTGGTCTGATGGCGTAGTGTCTGTTTTCTATTCCAGTTGTTGCAAATGCAACTTGACTCTTGACATGCGAATATTGGAGAATGGTTATCAAATTGTCGCTAGGATAGATAAGAATCCGGCTAAGCCATCTATAAAAATTGATACATTAAAAGATTGTGGGTTCGTATATGAAAATGAAGAGTGGATTTATCGCGAAATAATACAAAAACCTATGGATGCAAAAAAAATATATATAAAAATAACGGAAAATATAATAGAATAGTCTTAGGGGAGAATATTTACTGTTATATGACATCCCTCCCTCGACCTCTGCCCCCATCCGGCAGAGGTCTTCTTTTTCTTTGCGCAAAAAATAACGAATCACTAAACAGTTTAGATGTTATGAAGAAAGAGATGAGCCTATGGGAGAAAATTAGCAGAGGGCATGTGCTCCGTGCGGAGGATGTGCTGATGTGTATTGACGATGAGGAGGTCAAGGAGATGCTCAAGGAGGATGGTGAACTGCGTGCTTTCGCCCTCTCTGTTGAGGCGGACGAGGAGGGTAGGATGAAACGCTTGATGGAGCAGTTGAATGGACTTGCCCAAGAGGGGATGCCCCTCCGCCATGCTTATGTCTGTTTCCTCGTCCCGGAAACCTTCCCCTTGCTGATGTCGGAACTGCAGACGTTCTGCGAATGGTGCCAATCGGTGCCCAACGATGTTACGGTAATGTGGGATGTGGTTGCCCTGCATACGTCTGTGTTTCAGGCGGTTGTGTTGTTCGCCTGCCGTAGAGACGCAAAATATTGCGTCTCTACAATGGGACGTAATTGTAAAACGTTGCGGTAGCCTGATTATGAGATGTTTGTGATTAAAATATATTAATTTCTTAACCTCTGCCACAAACTGGCAGACCCTCATCCTTCCTTTGTACCATAAAACATCAAAAAGGAGGTAATTATGGAAACAATGGAAAAGAAAACGGAACAGATGGACCTGCTGATGGCAGTGGAAAAGGTAGTGGAACTGTCGAAAGGTTCTCATTTGGATGAAGATTTCTTCCAAAAAGCGGCGTCGCCTCTCAAGATGATTGGCGACACGTTGGATCTCAGCGTGGAACAAAGTGTGTTGATGTCATTGTTGATAGAGAAAAGTGAGTCTGGTTATGTCTCGATTTCTAATCTGGCAGACTATTTGCAATGTACCACGACTCGCATAATCCGCTATACGCATACCATTGATGAACTGAAAGAAAGAAAATTAGTACGTTATCGTCATTACGATGACAAATCAGTAGCATATCGGGTTCCCGCAGATGTTGTCGAAGCCTTTAAACGGGGAGAGAAATATACACCCCAAAGTAGTACATGTCTAAGTTGTGTTGAATTCTTTTGCTCCGTAAATGACATCATGGAAGACAGAATTGATAAAGGAATAATTACAGAGGAAGAATCTATTTCAAATCTTCTGGATTTATGTGAAGACAACAAGCATTTGCCGTTTGTGAAAAAAATGGATGAATATGGTCTGAATAGAGACGAAAAGACGATTCTTCTCTTGTTTTCTCATAAATGCGTTAACGAAGAGAAAGATATCCATTTCTATGATTTCATTTCCTTCTATGGCAAACCGATTATTGCGCGGCATAGGTGGAATCCATTTGTGGAAAACAAACATATACTGCAACAATTGGGACTTGTTGAACATTGTAATGAGAATGGTTTTGCCAGCATTGATTCGTTTTGCCTAAGTAAGAAAGCGAAAGAGTCTCTATTCCCTGAATTGAAACTGACATCAAATAGTGGGGAAAAGGTGAGAAACATTGTCAAACATGATGGTATTGTCCCTAAGCAACTCTATTACGATAGCGGGGTGGCGACACAAGTGTCAGACCTGAACCGATTGCTGGAGGAAACCACCTATCGCACCATTTGCGAACGGATGAAAGAGAAGGGCTATCGCTATGGATTCACTTGCCTCTTCTACGGGTCACCCGGCACGGGAAAGACAGAGGCAGTCCTCCAATTGGCTCGCCAGACGGGTCGCGACATCCTGCAGGTGAATATCCCTGAAATTAAAAGTTGTTGGGTGGGCGAAAGTGAGAAAAACATAAAGGAAGTTTTTGATCAATATCGTATGCTGGTTGCGCAATCAGACATTGCCCCCATCCTGCTTTTCAACGAGGCGGACGCTATCATCGGCAAGCGACGTGAAGGTGCGGACCAAGCGGTTGACAAGATGGAGAACGCCATCCAAAACATTATTCTACAGGAGATGGAGACCCTCGACGGTATCCTTATCGCCACGACGAATCTTGCCCAAAATATGGATAAGGCTTTTGAACGACGGTTCCTCTACAAAATCCAATTCAACAAGCCTTCGCTTGAGGTCCGTACTAGCATTTGGCACACTATGTTGCCGGATCTGGCGGAGGAGAATGTCCGCTTGTTGGCTGAAAAATATGATTTCAGCGGCGGTCAAATAGAGAACGTCGCTCGCCACTATACCATCGACACCATCCTCCATAGCGAAACATCATCGTCGATGGAATCTCTCTTTTACCATTGCGAGAATGAACAGCTGGGTAATGCGACAAAGAGACGTGTTGGTTTTTAGGTACGGACGCAATGCATTGCGTCTGTACAATGTATCATTATCGCAAAACGTCTGAAGAATTTTTGTATATTTGACAAACAGATTTATAGCCCATGAAACGTAAAATTATAACCGCAATAATCGGCATAGCTATTCTGATTCCTTTGGGACTGATCTCAAGGCGTATCGCTTGGCTCCCTGCGGAGACGGGCGATGCGCTTTGGGCGATGATGGTCTTTTGCTTCTGGCGCATCATCTTGTGCAGGAAACCCTTGCTTACCGTTGCGGTCGTAAGCTTAGCCACCGCCTACCTCGTGGAGTTCTCGCAGCTGATCACCTGGCCGTGGCTCGTCTCCCTTCGCAGCACCACCCTCGGTCACTTGGTGCTCGGTCAAGGCTTCCTCTGGGTCGATTTGCTGGCCTATACGATAGGCGTCGGGTGCATTTATTGGGTGTTTAGTAGGATGCGGCACGAAAGAATGTGTTGAACGTGAGATATTTACAATATGATTGCCAAAAAGTTAATACTAGTTCTGCTTCTGCTCATTCCCTCTTTATTGTCCTATTCGAAACAAGGAGCGGACAGGATCTTGAGATTGCAGGTTAATGTGTTTGGGCGTGATTGGACATTTCCGCAAGATACGGTCACACAAAAAATCATCCTTGAGTTTATCGAGGATGCGCAACTGGCAGAAGACGAGTTTTTGGAAGTCAGAGCAAGAGGGGAAAAAGAGTATAAAGAGTATAGTATACGATTGTCTCAAGAGAAGGCCAATTGGCTAAGACAATGGATACTTGAAAATGTTTCTGTCCCAATAAAGGTCGTAGCTGTAGGCGTTGCCGATCACGATCCTTTGGTGGAAAATCCCCAAACGGACTACGAACGAGATTTGAATATGTTTGTGGATATTAGGGTGGCGCGGAAATAGATTTTTTATGCAATAAATACTTTGTACTGCATAAAATTGTATGTTTTTTATGCAATAGGCTTTATAACCCCCAAAAAAGTGTTTGGAAGACGTTGCCTCCGTAACTCCGTACATACGTAGCGAAACGGAGGATGTGCGAAGGAGGTTGCTGAAAAAACCACGAAAAGGTTGTGACGTTACAACCTTTTCGTGGTTTATGAGTATGCTTGCCGCTCAGTTTTTAGCGTTGATGAGATCCCTAAAATCATCGTAAATGACCTCCACGAAATCGGTGTCTGACAGGTTGGTTTGTCCCTGAAACACAGATGAGAACATAATGTGTTTCGCTTCCTTCTTCCATTCTTCGACTTCGTGGGAGTCCCAACCGTCGTATCCATTGAGGTATTCATAGGTCCGTGCATATTCCCTTAGACGATCTGCGGTGTAATTGAGATTGTCGACGATCGATCCTGCCGGGCCTTGGTCGGCACAGATAATCACATCTTTGCACCCAAACAACTTTGCCCGATTGTATATCTGCATCCGGTAATCGTGCAGCCGTTCTCTGTTTTCGTCCGGTTGATGGAATGTCCTTTCCAAGTGGTTCCATCTTCCTTGACTGTGTATGTCGAGATCTACGTTTTCTTTGAAGATACGAATGCCTAAGTTCCTCTCATCATCCTCTATTTCGTATAGTTCGAAGGGCTCTTTCGTCTCATGCAGTATGATTCTTGCCAAATCATTCGTGAAAGTTGCTTTGTAAAATTTGTCTATTCCTACTAAATCCAGTATCTGCTTCACTTGGTAGTCCGCGACAGTCATCAGTAGGGGACTCTTGGAATCGTCCACTTCGTATCTCTTCAGCTCAATTAATTCCGGCTTGTTTTTGTAATGTATGACATTACTTGCAATATCATACTCGTATTTTTTGTAGTAAGCGAGTGTGACATTCCGCTCCATCCTTTTGGCTATCTCTTGGGCGGTTTTATGTGGATCATCAACGGGCAGGTCATGCCCAAGTCCTATTTGTACAACATCCCATCCCATGGTTTTTCTGTTTTTTCTGTGAAGAATCTATTTGTCGAGGCAGTGAATAATATTTGTAAATATAAGCAATTGCTTGGATTGTTGGATATGAAGAGGAAATAAAATAGAAAAATGCTTGGGAAAGGTTGTATTTTTGTAAATTGACAGAAAATAACAGACATCGCTTATGAAATATATAATAATCATAATAGTCGCCATTATTGTCTTTCTCTTTGTCAAATATTTTTCCAAACGGAAACTGACATTTACGGTTTTGGCTATATCGTTTTTATTTTCAATTTTTCCATGTTCTTTTGTAATAGAGTCTGGCGATGGTCCAGGCGATGGATTTATATTCTTAATTATATATATATTTGCTATCGTTCCTTGGCTGATAATGTTGATGATGATAAACACAAAGAATTCCAACACATTTTATGAGCTATGTTGCGGGTTTACTATCATCATGGCTATTGTGTTCGGCTTTATTTGTTTTGAGGCGAGGTTACAGTCTTCCATCATCTACGCTCTACTTTTATTTATTGTAAACACAGCATTTTATATCCTATGTGCATACACTATAGAAAAAGCCCAAACTACGCCAATGAAAATTGTTGCAGTCGCTTTAGCTCTTGCATCCTTTATTGTGCCATACGGTTTTATGGGGCTATGGATTAAGTGTATATAGCAGACCTTTTTTATGACAAATTTAATCTACTTTCCTACGCACCAACGGCAATCCGAAAGTTTTTTGGAAGTAAGTTAAAGTGCAAATGCTTGATAATAGGTACTATGATGATTTTATTTGTACCATGCCTTTTTGATCGATTTGAGAAATTCTCGTCTGAATGTATTATTCCATTGAATATCAACGAGTTTCTCTTTGCTCACTACATGTCCTATTTACGTTGCAAACGTTACACATTGTTATACGAAAAACGTGCGGAATGTGCTTCTTTGTTATAGTTCATCCCAATGAATAGAGTATGATTCTAACAACTTCGCAGGTATTTGCAGTCCTGTAGCGGTCTCGCGCCAGTCTTTGATGGCTGAGCGAACCTCTTCTATAATCTCTGATGCTTCTTGGCGTTCAAGCATGTAGCTCTCGCTTGCGGAGAGTAGAACATTGATGTCCGATTCTTCTGTGTATGGGTCTATGAGCAAGCATTGATGTGACTTTATTCCTGGATTGATGTCGTATGCTGGAGAGAGTGTCCAACCTTTCGGGGTGAGTAGGAACCCATGATTACGGAAGTGGTCATCGATGTTACCATACATGATGTTGAATGCCACTCTGCGATAGAGTTCGCGGAGATTTTGCCGTACATCTGTACATCCACGAAGGATGAAATCAACGATATCAAGATAGCCGTTTCCTGTGCTGCTGCCAGCTCCATCGTCAAACTCAAGCAACGACATGGCGGAAGCAAAATGTATGCGCTTGCCTTCTGCGCTTCTATCAAAACGTTCGGAAAGCAACATGTTGCGGTCTTTGGAAATCTTGATGGTGCGCGTCTGGGCTACGTTGATACCAGCCTTAGCTGCCAGCCGATGTGAGAAGTGCTCTATGAGTTCAGTGTTCTCCAAGTCCTTCTTTGATGGAAACTTTGCCACATATAGTTTGCCGTCGGCATCTATGACATTGGCTTTGGGGCGAGCACCGCCAAGCGATGTTCCTGGGTCGATCAACTGGTCGAGCCAATGTTGCTCTGGCAACTCGTTACGTTCTTCTGCCATCTCAATCTCGTGACAGGCATCGCATAGGGTGCGAAGACTCTCAATGGGTGGAACAAGATACTTTGTGCTCGCATTGATGTATTCTTCGGAATCGTCACTTTTGTAGCGTATCCCGCCCATGCGGGTGAAGTCTTCAATTCCCGTAAGATAGTCGTAGTTGGTGAGCATTCGCACGGGGCTTCCCTCAGCTTGCGCCTTCAGACGCTCCCTGCGGTCGAGCAACAAACGCCCCCAACGGTCGGGGAAAGAATCCTTGACGAAACCAAACACACTATCCGTGCCACGAGGATGCTGCAACGAAGGAACATTCATCAGGTCGCCACTCAGCAAGATACCACCATGCTGTTTCAGCCATTCATGCGAATACTCAAAGACAAAATGATCCTTGCCACGTACACGCTCGTAGCCTAACGTTCCAATCTCCTGTGGCGAAGCAAGGAAATCGAAATCTGCTATAACTGTAATTTTTTTCATTTCCTCAATAATTCAGCATCTTGAAGCTGTCTGCCAAGTGCATCGTCAGCAGCTAGTAGGGTGATGTCTTTTTCTAGATTAAGCGCATAAAGTACTCGCGCATAAATACCCATGGAAACCGTAGGGTCACCATGTTCTACTTTAGAGACTGTCAGACGTGTCACCGTCGCCCTGTCTGCTATGTCCTGCATAGACAAATGCCTGCGCTTGCGGGCCAACATGATTTGTTCGCCCATGATTTTCAGGTTCTGAGTCAAAGCCCTTGGCATCATTTTTCCAAATGTATCCTTTCCCATGATTGTATGTTATTGAGTGCAAGAATAAGTAAAAATGTTTAATATAACAAACATTATTGTAAGAATTTTACATTCGTTTACTCGTTTTTGATCTCTTGACTTCTACCTATTTGAGGAGATATGATGCGCTAAATATTGGAGCCTCTTGTATTGTGGAAATGGCTTGTAAGCAAATACAATTGAATATTGTTTCGTGTAAGAATTGGCCACGCAGAATCTACTTTCCGATGCAGAATTTCGCAAATATATTACCCAAGACCTCGTCGTTGGTGATCTCTCCTCCCGTGATTTCGGCGAGGAAGAAAAGGCAGTCGCGGATGTCGCGGCTGAGGAGGTCGCCTGAGAGGTTCTCCTGCAGCCCGTCACGGACTCGGTCGATGGCGCTGAGGGCGTTGCGGAGGGCTTCGTAGTGACGGAGGTTCGTCACGACCACGCCTTCGGTCTCCGCTTCGTGGATGCCGGATCGTTGGGTCAATTCGTCCAGCACGGCTTGCTTGTTGAGGTTGTTCTTGGCGGAGATGCGTATGCTGAATAGCCCGTGGGATGCCACGAGTTGCTGTAGATCCGCTTGCTGCGCCTCGCTCGATAGGTCTACCTTGTTCAGCAATGCCACCGCCTCTTTCCCTTCCCAGTGCGGGGCGTTCTGGCGCAGGAAGTCGCTGTTGCGCTCGAGCGTCTCTGTCGTGTCGAGCACCACCAGGACGATCCTTGCCTCGTCCATCTTCTTGAAGGTGCGCTCGATGCCCATCGCCTCCACCTTGTCGGAGGTCTTGCGGATGCCCGCCGTGTCGATGAAGCGGAAGAGCGTTCCGTTGATCTGCATGGTGTCCTCGATGATGTCCCTTGTGGTGCCGTGCACGTCGCTCACGATGGCGCGGTCCTCGTTCAGCAACCAGTTGAGCAGGGTGGACTTGCCTACGTTCGTCTCGCCGATGATGGCCACCGGTATGCCGTTCTTGATGGCGTTGCCGTATTGGAATGTGTCCGCCAAGGAGCCGATCCTCGTGTGGATCTCCTCCACCAACTGTGTCAGGTGGCTTCTGTCCGCGAACTCCACGTCCTCTTCGCTGAAGTCCAGCTCCAGCTCGATGAGGGATACGAACTGCAGCAGTTTGTCGCGCAGTTGGCCCAGCTCCCTCGAGAAGCCTCCACGCATCTGCTTGATCGCCAGGCGATGGGCGGCGGATGAGTTGGAGGCGATGACGTCCGCCACGGCTTCCGCTTGCGAGAGGTCCATCTTACCGTTCAGGAAGGCCCGTTGCGTGAATTCACCTGGTTGAGCCATGCGGCAACCCTTCTCCAGAAGCAGCTGTATGATGCGTTGTTGGATGAAGGTGGAGCCGTGGCAGGCTATCTCCACCGAGTTCTCACCCGTGAAGGAGTGCGGGGCGATGTAGAGGGTGGCGACCACCTCGTCGATGATCTCCCCTTCGTCGTTCCGTATGGTGCCGAAATGGGCGGTGTGGCTTGGGGCGTCGGCTAGTCGCTTCTCCTTCTTCACGGAGACGAATAGCTTGTCCGCGATGCGGATCGCGTCATTGCCCGAAAGGCGTATGATGGCGATGGCTCCCATGCCGGGGGCGGTTGAGATGGCACATATCGTGTCGGCTGTCGTATCGAATCTTTCCATGCTCTAAAATCATTTTTCCCAACCGTCGAAGATCTCCTCTCCGTACTGGTTGTGTTCTTCCTTGCTATGTGTAGGATACCATATTTGGGCGAAGAAGGGGTTCCCCTTCGCTATTTCGTCGTAGTTCCAAGGCGACGGCAGGCATTCGGGGCACCAATGTCCGCCGAGCAGCACGAGGGTGGGGGAGGCTTTGAAGCGGTGGCCGAATTGGCACTCCCACTCGATCGGGGTGCGGCGGTCGCCCTTGGTCATCTCCTCGCTGACGCATCGTCCTCCCCGGAAGCGGGCCGCCTGGCGCATGTCGTCGATGTCCCACTCCTCCCTAGGCTTGGACTCGTCGTAGCCATGGTCCAGCACGATGGCTTTCTCCGAAGGGTGGGATAGGTTCTGGTGTTCCCAGTCCGGTATCTTTTCCCAAGCCTCCTTGGTGCCGTAGTAGGCGGCTATCCGTTTCTTGTCGTCGTTCTTGATCCACCATTGCGTGCCCCATCGTTTTTTGTGGGCCAATGGACGGATGAACTGCTTGATGAGGCATCCGGGCACGATGGCCGCCAGGTGGTAATACCAAGGCACTTGCCTGCCCATCTGCTTGAAGTAATCGTCCACCGGCACGTTGCCACGGAAGTGCAGGTAATCCTCCAGCACTTGGGAGTCTAGGTACCAGTAGCCGTGGAAGTTGCGCAGGACGAACCATTTCGGGTCGAATATCTTCTCCGGCTTAGGGCAGTGGATCGCCTTGAGCAGTTTGCATTCCAGTTCGTAGTTGCTGAGACGGTAGGCAGGGCCGCTTCCGATGTTGTAGAAACGGTTCCAGAAGTTATCCGGGAGGTCTGTGTCGCACAGGTTGGCGAGCACCCGACCGCTGTCCTCTATCGTTGTCCATTCCAGCACGCCACGGAGCGGCACATGGAACATGATCGGGTCGAACTGCTTGATGATGTTCGGGTATAGGATGCCGGATTGGCGGAGAGATACCCATCTCTTGAGGCCCGACTCCGCGAAGATACGTTCCGCCACGGTCTTGCTGATGGCGTAATGGTCGTATACGCTGATGCAGATAGGGTCGCCCGTACGTCCCCAGTGGTTCGGTTCGTTGCGGTCGCTCGTCTGGGCGACGGAACCGATGTAGCACACCCGGATGTCGTCCGCGTTAGGCTGGGCCAGCACCGCCTTCACCACGTTCTCTGCCGCGGTCTCGTTCACGAGGCGGGTCTTGTTCGGGAAGTAGTCGGCGGAAGGGGAAACCATGCCACCCACGTGCAGCACGTAGTCGGCGCCCTCCGTCGCCTTGAGCACATCCTCGTATCGCGTGAGGTCACCCCAAACGACTCGTATCCGATCCATGAGGGGCGCCAGTTTCTTCTGGTTCTTCCGGCTTGGACGGGCGAGGACGGTGATGTCGAACCGATCCGCTCTCTTGACGAGTTCCTGCAGACCAGCCCAACCCATGGTGCCCGTCGCTCCGGTTAAGAAAATCTTTTTTTTCATCGATTTTTCCCCTTTTTAGAATAACGGATTGCTTTATTTCGTACCTTTGGAAATGTGAGCGATATGATGATTATTCTGCACAAAGTTAGTAATTTTTCCTTTGGGCAGGCGGATGTGAGCGGACATTTGAGCGTGAATTGAAAAAAGATGCTGTGTAATATCTTTTTGAAAAAGTTTTTAACAAAAAAAATGTCTCCACATTTGTTGCAAATCATTAATATTTCGTATTTTTGTAGGGATGTGAATAAATTCTAACATATTTTAAACATTTTAT
>JAGCWA010000014.1 GCA_017962085.1 Paludibacteraceae bacterium | reverse complement strand
TCCCACCTCTTCCCATTCCGAACAGAGAAGTTAAGCCCGCCGGCGCCGATGGTACTGCGTATAGTGGGAGAGTAGGTCGCCGCCGTCTTCGGGGTCAATCCTTTCGGGTTGACCCCTTTTTTTGTGCCCGGACGCGGGCGCTTTTTTTGTTTGACCGTGTGCCGCGTCGTCCCGTGCCACCCCTTCGGGGTTCCGCCGCCGCACCACGTTCCCGCACAGGGGTTGCACCCCTGCCTGTGATGTTATCGCCCCGTCGGGGCTTAGGTCGTTCGCGTCATGTGGGGATATGCGTCCCATTAATTGACCGTATCGAACTGGCGTTTCATAATTGACTATATCGAACTGACGTTTCATAATTTTTAATTAAATTTCCTTTTTCTCCGTGAGAACTTATTTTTTCTTTGCGAACGTGTTCCCCGTATTGCCTATCGTAAATAATTCGACAAAAAATGACGATAAATATTTTTATTTCTTTACGCTTTGTTTATCTTTGTGTTGATATAGCTAGTAGTTAGTGGTGTTTACGAATTAGATGTATTTGTGTAATGTCCTAATTCTTATATCTATTGAAAGTGATTCCGTAATTCATTAACAGGGTTGGAAAATCATCGTTTTGTGATTCCTTCAATTCTTTTTTGAGAACTGGGTCTTTTCGTCGTTTTTTATAGTATGAACGATAATTGTTTGAAGATGAAAAAGATATTATTCCTTTATTTTACGCCTTTATTGGTATTGCTTGCATTTTTGGGATGTAGCGTGGATAACAATCCTATTGCAGAGGAGAGAGCAGAAGCGGAGGCGGACGTGCCGACCGACTTGTCCGACAAGTTGATATTGAACCGCCCGTATACCGATGGTAGCTATGGGTATGTGTTGATCAACACCTCCTCTTCTTTGTCGAGCCAGTTCAGCCAGAAGAATACGATTTATGAGATTCAGGATAAGATAGACCTTGCGAAAGGAACGCTCACATTGCCTTCAAACGCTGTCTTGCGTTTTAATGGCGGAAGTATCACCAATGGTACAATCACCTTTGATAACACTTATGTGGAGGGTTTGGTCAAGTTTACGGGCGTCACGTTCAAAGGTACCCTCATCAATAAGGAAGTGGTGCTCTCTTGGTTTGGTGCGACTACAAGCAATACAGATAATTCCACGATTATCAATCAGGTGTTGGACATTATCCCGGAAACATTGGTGGTGGATGCGCTTTACCCGATTAATAAAACTATCGTGATCTCTCATGGGGTGACAATCAGGGGTATAGATTGGACGGAGAGTGTGTATGCCAATATGTTTGGTAATGCGGAATATGGTTTCCAAACTAGCTCGAACATCACGGCGGTGAAATTCTCCGAAAATGGTAAAGGTAGTCTGAACATGTTTGGTATCAGCCTTTTGGGTAATAAGAATTTATATGGAGGTGGTAATCCACAAGAGGGCGTGGAGACCGCCGGTATCTTCATGAAGACTGGTGCGGGTTCGTTGACGGGTATTATGGATTGTTCCATAGCCGGCTTCACGTATGGTATCAAGGCGATAGGCGGTTTTATCGAGAAAATCCGTGGCACTTATTTCAGTCTTTGCCGTTTCGGTATATTCACTGCATATACGTCCGACTTTATTTGCGAGGATTGCCACTTTAACTCTAATATGCACAATTACAATTGGGTGTCTCGTAATGTCTCGGATACTGACCCTAATACGCTCCGTAATGTAGGTGGAGGTGTCCGTATCAAGAGGGTGGGTATGGCTCAGTTCATTAATTGTAGGTTCGAGTTCAATTTCATCCACTTCATTATTGACGAGGCTTCCACCATCATCAACGTGGAGAATAGTATATTTGATGCTGCGGTGCATAGCTGCATCATGTTGTACAATGAAAATAATGGCAATAATATGATCGCCGCCTCTGAAATGTATTCTCCAAGTATCAATTGCGTGAATATATCTGGTAATACCTTCTCTCGTGGCGCTCGTCTGGAACGCTACCAGAATACACCTTTGCCAGGTTCTGCCATCGTCTATGTCAGAGAGGGAAACAACAGAGGTGTTAATTTCAATTTCTCCAATAATGTGGTGGTCGATAGTATAGAGGTGAATCAGTCCGTCTCTTATTATGAGAAAACAATCTTTAGGATTTATAATACGAGCAACAATACGGGTGTGATCAACTCTAATGCGAATGATTTCAGTCACTGCAAGGCGGAGACTGTTGCCGCTGCGGTTTCTGGAAGCACGGGCCGTTTCACAATTAAGGATAATGGTAGTAATTTCGGAAAAATCAGCCATCAGTTCCAAAACAACAGTGTGATCGATATTAAGAGAATGGAGGTCGCTCCTGATGGGAAAATCATCATTTGGAACACGTTGACGAATGGTAATAATCTAAGTAAAGACATTATTGTGGACCCGAATAATTAGCGGAACCATGAATATCGAAAAAAAGGTTGCGATGAGTTTTCACCGCAACCTTTTTTATTATTTGCTTGTCTGCACTATTTGGTAGCATATCCCTAACTGTCCGTAGAACCCTGGTTGCGGGATGTTCCCGAAATCGATGTACTTTTTGTTGAACAGGTTGTTGATGGTCGCCGATAGCTTCATTCGCTTAAATTGTTGGCTGATCTCTACATCTGATACGCAGTATGGACGGTAGGCCTGAAGAATGCCTGTGCTTCTCCGATTCTCGTAAAGGATGTAGCTTCCGATTCTATCATTGACCCTTGTGTCGAACCTGATGGTTAGGTTTCGGATGGGCTGTGCGGTGATGCTCGCCGTCAATTTGTTACGCAGATACTCTAACGCATATAATGATTTGAATATGAATGTGTTATCTTCCCTTCTTTGCCAAATGTGTTGGTAGCCAAGTCCGATCGTGACGGGTATTTGTTCCGAAATCGCAGAAAGGCGCACTTCCCCGTGATAGCCGATTCCTATGTTTTTTACTCCATAGTTGGCGGAATGGTAGGTGTCTTCCGCATCGTACATGCCCCAATCTATCATATCCTTTCCGATCGTGTGGAAGATGAATAATTCACTGTCGAACGCTTTTCTGCATCTTTTGCCGGCTATTTGGATGGTTATTTTCCTCTCGTTCTTGAGCTCCCTGTTCCCAAGTGTTGTCGGACTCTTATAGAAGAGGTCGGTGAAGGTAGGAACCCTGATCGCATTGTTCAGGCTTAGGCTGATGCGGCTCCTCCGTCTCCTATATGTCGCTTTGAAGTAGGGTAGGAATCCATTCCTTTTGCTGATGTCCAATGCCTGGGTGTAGCGCATTCCCGCATTGAGGAACCATCTCCCGATTGTCTGCTGGTGGTCCAGTAACATTTCTATGGTCTCTCTTTTCAAACTGTTTTTGTAGAAACGGCTGGAGCCGTATATCTTGATCGAATCCTCTTCCATGGGAAGTCCCAAATTGGTGGACAGAATTGCTTCATGGTGGTAATCTAATCGAAGGGCGCTCTCTCCTTTGCCCCATCTCTTCTTGACTTCCGGGGAAATTGCGATGACATCGGTTCGGTGATAGTTCTCTCCGAATTGTTCCTTTCTAACTAATTGAAAATGATCATAATCCCTGAACCAACTTATCCGTGTGGCAACTTTCACGGGCGTTTTCGTCTCAATTTTCAGGGAAGAGAAAATCCTGTTGGTCCTTTCCCATTGGTTGTCGTAGGCGGGAGAGTAGAAAGTGTTTGCCCCGAAGCTTTTCCTGCTGTATCCTAATTGCCATTCAGTGGCGAGGGGTGAGGTGTTGGTCTGCCCTATGTAGAAGAGCTTGCAGGTTTTATAGTCGCTGTTGGGCGACGCTCCGTCGGACCTGGAGATACTTGCGTTGACGAGGTGCGCGTTCCTCTGGTTATGGATGTTGACGATATTGTCCGCACTGAGTGTTCCGTATAGTCCTGCTGTGATTGAGGCTTCGATTTTTGTTAGGGTGTCGGGTTGTGCCACGACATTGATGGCTTCATTTTTTCCTTTTCCCTCTGATAGCTCAATTTGTTTGATCGCTTTGACGGATAGGGGAAAGTCTGCGGATAAATGTCCTGTCTGCGGTGAGTTGATGCTGATGCCGTTCAGCATGACACCTGTCTGTTCGGGTGTGGCTCCCTTGATGGATATGTCTGTTTGTACGCCAAAGGCGCCTCGTTGTCTCACATCGATCTCCGGTACTTGCTTGAGTAGGTCGTTGACAACGGTTTGCGGGGCTGTTTTTATGTTGCTGGGTTCAATGGTGTAGGTGAGGCTGTCGGGTCCGTTGATGCTGATTCCCTCCTCGACGGCTGTCACTTCCACGTCATCCAGCATCTCATAGTAGGCTGGTGCCTCTTCCGATTCATGGTTGTTGTTTGATTTCGCGTCGGCGTTGGCGATGATGGCTACGCTGAGCACACCGATGTTGATGACTTTGTGCAAGGAGCAGAATACAGCGTACGAATTGTGGCTGAATCGTTTCCATTTAATGATTTTTTGAAATTCCATAATAAAAAGTTTTTATTAATAATTAGGTTAATAATATGGTTCATGTTAGGGGGATAGAAACCGAAAGAGGTGGAAACTAGGGATAATCCTTAGCTTTCACCTCCTTCGTAGGATATGGGAAAGGAATCACTTTTCTTTCGGAGTCATTCCTTTTTTGTATAATTCCTTGTCCCTTAGGGCTTCTACGCCTTTCAGGAAGATAGGGTTCTCGTCGTTCATGATTTGGTAGTATTCGTTTGTGTTCCACAAATCCCTGGCGATCATTGCTTTGAGTTGCTTTCTGATGAGCGGCTTGGATTGTGTGAATTGTTCTTCGTTGTATTCCACCTTCTCCTTCTCTCCGGCGTCAGTCACCTCTTTCAGGTCTGCGTCTGTGAGTTGGAACATTTGCTTGAACTGAGCGAAGCCCGCTTCCTTCTTTTTGTCGTTGCCGTTCGTGTTGTATTTCTTCTCTAAAGTGCTCCTGTTTTTATCCAAGTAATTCAGGACGAAGTTGTTCAATACATTCTTCGCCGCCAAATCCCTGTGATATTTAGAGTATTTTGTAGTATCCAACGGAACGAAGAGGTCTGGCATGATTCCGCCACCGCCATATACAGGACGTTTCTTCTCCAACGTGAAGTACTTCAGGGAATCAGGGAAGGATATGCTATCCTCGTGCATCAGCTCTCCACGGTTGTACCTTTCGATGAAGTCCTTGTCGTAGTTCTTCAGGTTGTTCTTGTAAGGACGTTGTACGCATCTGCCGGAAGGAATGAAGTATTGTGCGACCGTCAGACGGATCTGGGAACCGTCTTGGAGCGGAATTGGTTTTTGCACCAATCCTTTACCGAATGTCCTACGGCCTACGATTAGACCTCTGTCCCAATCTTGTATGCTTCCGGAGAGGATTTCACTTGCGGATGCGGAACTTTCGTTGACCAGTACTACCAAGTCGCCTTTTTCGAAGCTTGGCTTGCCTGTGGTGTTGAATGTCTCTCTTGGCTGAGAAACGCCTTCGCTGTAGACCACTAACTTGTTAGGTGCGAGGACGGTGCTTGCCAATTGGACAGCTGTTTTCAAATATCCTCCACCATTGTCTTGCAGGTCGAGGATAAGGGATTTCATGCCCTTCGCTTTAAGCTTGTTCATCGCCTCGGTGTACTCCTGCAGGGTGGTTTCACTGAATTTGTTCACCTTGATATAACCGATCTTGTCGTCCACCATGTAGGCGGCGTCGATGCTGTAGATAGGAATCACGTCACGGATTATCTTGAACTCG
This sequence comes from Paludibacteraceae bacterium, assembly GCA_017962085.1. Taxonomy (GTDB): domain Bacteria; phylum Bacteroidota; class Bacteroidia; order Bacteroidales; family Paludibacteraceae; genus UBA1181. The sequence goes on along the minus strand of JAGCWA010000014.1, from coordinate 126,402 downwards.
ATCAGTTCCTTCACGCCACGCCTCAGCACTTTCACGTTGACGGATGTGCCCTTCGGTCCGCGGAGTCTCTTCATGATATCCGTGTTCTGCATGTTCACTCCTGCAATGGTGGAATCGTTCACGTACACGATCCTATCGCCCGCGAAGATGCCCACTTTTTCGGAAGGACCACCAGATATCGTTTGGATAACCAATAGCGTATCCTCCATCATTTGGAAGACCACACCGATACCTTCGAACTTTCCGTCGAGCGGTTCGTTCATTTTCTTCACCTCGCTCTTCGGAATGTATTTGGAGTGCGGATCCAATTTCTCCAGCATCCCGTTGATGGCGTTATCAATCAGGTTCTCCGCATTGACGGTGTCTAAGTAATACCGATCGATGGCTACCACTGTCATCTGCAACTTTTGGAGGTCGCTATAAGTGACCGACGCATGAGCGTTAAGATGGATCATCGTCACCAAGAAGGTGGCGAACACTATTCTGGCTATCCTCATTTCTGTGCGTTATTATCTGTTTATAAATTCGTCAGTCTTCACCTCATCTGTTAGATGAGATGGATGTTGTGCTTAGCGCACTCTTGGCGCATATCCTCCGGCCAGATGCTTGCCTGGATCTCTCCGACATGGGCTTTTCTGAGGAAGAACATGCAGAGCCTTGATTGTCCGATACCTCCTCCGATGGAGAGTGGCAACGAACCTTCCAGCAATCTCTTGTGGAAGTAGAGTTCCTTCCTTTGCTCCTGTCCCGTCATTTCCAACTGCTTAAGCAAAGCCTCTTTGTTGACGCGGATACCCATGGAAGACAACTCCATTGATTGCTCTAATACGCTGTTCCAAACCAGGATGTCTCCGTTCAAGCCTGGAAGTCCATCCTCTCCCGGTGTGGTCCAGTCGTCGTAGTCCGGAGCTCTTCCGTCGTGGCGCTCTCCGTCACCCAATGGACCGCCGACGCCCATCACGAATACTGCGCCGTATTTCTTTACGATTTCGTTTTCACGCTCTTTCGGGGTTAGGGTAGGGTACATTTGGCGAAGTTTCTCCGCATGGATGAAGAAAATCTTTTCAGGCAACATCGGCTTGATGCTTGGGTACATTTCGTACACCACGTATTCTGTGCGTACCATTACGGAATAGATACGGTTCACGATGCTTTTCAGGAAGTCTATGTTTCTCTCCTCCGCTGTCATGGTTCTTTCCCAGTCCCATTGATCCACGTAGAGCGAGTGCAGGTTGCCGAGCTCCTCGTCCGAACGGATCGCGTTCATGTCGGTGTATAGTCCGTAGCCTGGCTCGATGTGGTATTCGCCCAACATCATTCTTTTCCACTTCGCCAATGAGTGGACCACTTCCGCCTTCTGGTCGCCTAAATCCTTGATAGGGAATGACACGGCCCGTTCCACTCCGTTGAGGTCATCGTTGATGCCTTGGCCTTTTAACACGAAAAGAGGGGCGGTGACCCTCCTCAACCTTAATTCTGCGGATAGACTTCCTTGGAAGAAGTCCTTTATTTTCTTGATGCCGAGTTCTGTCTCCCTGGCATCTATCAGAGGTTTGTAAACCTTCGGAATTCTTAGATAACTCATGATCTGTATTCTATTTTATTGCAAATATAGTAAAGTTTACAAAAATCGACAAATATAGAATCAAATTCGTACAAAAAATATGCAAAATAGATGATATGGATGTGAAAATGATAGCGAATCGTTCCGTTGAATGTCAAAAAGTTATTTTTCGATTAAAGAGGTGGACGAATGATTGTTTTTTAGCGAAAAAGATGTAAATTTGCACTGCGAAACGGAATGGCCCCGTAGTTCAGCTGTATAGAACGTCAGATTCCGGTTCTGAAGATCGTGGGTTAGAATCCCGCCGGGGTCACAGGCTGCTGGAATCCATCCTTTTGGGTTCCAGTTTTTTCTTTTCTTCTCCTTTGATATGTGCTTGTTTTTGGTGAGTCCGACCGAAATGTTTGGGCTAAACGCTTGTTTTTTTCTCCTATTTTTTATATATTTGTTAATGTCGAAATCGCTTTAGTGTGGTTCGATATGTGTTTGTTTGGATTGAATCATTTAGAAAACCGGGAAGATATGAGGAGTATTATTGTATTATTTTTTGGAGGATGCATGTTGTTGACGGCTTGTTCGGACAGTAAGAATAAGGCGGCGGAGGCATCCAAGGCAGCTATCGAGTCTATCAATTCGTCGGAGGAGCAAAAAAATGCTGATACAAATCTGACGGAAGTTCAAGAACCACAAGTCGCAGAAGAGACGCCGAGTCCTGAACCGCCAGAGGAAGCCCCTAGCTTTGTGGTGGACGAACCTGTTCAGCAGGAGGAAGTAGTTGATATTGTCACTGATGAACCTCAGCCAGTTGCTTCGAACGATGCTCCTGCCGGAAACGCTGTCTCTTCGGATGTCTCTGATGCGGACTTGTCCAGCTTCTCCGAGAAGTTTGGTTTCACGGTGACTTCGAGTGATGACCGTGAATTGTTCGCTGAGGTGGTTACATGGTTGGGTACTCCTTACCTCTCGGCGGGGAATGATAAGAGCGGGGCGGACTGCTCCGGCTTCATATGCAGTGTTTACCAAACAGTGTATGACAAAAAACTGCCTCGTCGTACGTGCGAAATCTATGACAAATGCAAAACCATCCCGCTTTCTGATGCGAAGGCGGGCGACCTTGTCTTCTTCCGCCCTGACGGAAAGACGGATGAGAAACCTAATTATGCGGGTATTTATCTGAAGGATAATAAGTTCGTAATTGTTAGTTCTTCGAAGGGTGTGACAATCGCCGATATGGGAAGCAACTACTACAAGAAAACGTTCGTATCCGCCGCACAGGTGCAGTATTGATTGTCCATGTGGCGATAGACCTAAAAGGGAGGCTGGATGCCCAACGGTATCCAGCCTCCCTTGTCTTATCTCTCAAGCAAAGAATTATAATTCTTAATTCTTAACTCATAATTGACTTCGTCGAACTGCCGTTTCTTAATTCTCTAGCAGTTTTATGCACTGTACCAGGGAATCCTTCCAGTAGGGAACGCTTACGCCTGCCTCCTTGATCTTCCGCTTGTTCAGCACGCTATAGGCGGGTCTTTCCGCTGCGGTAGGGTATTCGAAACTCTCGATGGCGTTCACCTTTGTCTTTAGTCCCGCGATCTCGAAAATCGCCTTCGTGAAATCAAACCAGCTGATTACGCCTTCGTTGGAGAAGTGGTAGGTGTTGAATCCATTGAACCCTTTCTCCAGGAGTACCATGATGGCATAGGCCAAGTCGGTCGCATAGGTAGGCGTTCCCACCTGATCGTACACGACGTTGAGCGACTCCCTCTCTTTCCCTAAGCGGAGCATTGTCTTGACGAAGTTGTTGCCGTACTCGCTGTACAGCCAGGCTGTACGGATGACGATGGCGTCGCATCCTGTCTTTTCCACCTCGATTTCCCCTTGGCGTTTGGTCTTGCCGTAGACACCGATGGGTTGGGTAGGGTCCGTCTCCTTCAAAGGAAGGCAGGACTTCCCGTCGAATACATAGTCCGTGGAGATGTGGACGAGTTTCGCGCCTACGCTTTTCGCCGCGAGGGCGAGGTTCTTCGGACCGTCCACGTTAATCCTTGCGGCTAATTCCTCGCAGCTTTCCGCTTTGTCCACTGCGGTGAATGCGGCGCAATTGATAATGGCTCCGATATTTTCTTTTTTCACCAAATCCTCCAACAGATGGAGGTCGGTGATGTCAACCTCCGGCATATCGGTGTAAAGGAAATGGTGCTGTTTGTAATTGTCAGCGATTTTGCGCACGGAGTTGCCTAGTTGTCCGTTGGCGCCAGTGACCAATATATTCATTTTCGATGTTCCTTCTTGAGATGGGGACCTCCCCACCATTTTAGTTATAGAGATTAAATGTCACTCGAAAACCCTCTTAATCGAATACTTCAGCGTCTTGGAGGAGAGGATGTTTCTTGTCCTTCTCCGAGAGAAGCATTTGCTCAGCGGGGATGTCCCATTTGATGCCGATGGCAGGATCATTGAACATGATGCCGGCGTCAGCTTGTGGGGCATATACGTTGTCCACTTTGTATGTGAATATGGCTTCTTGGCTTTTCACCAGAAAACCGTGGGCGAAACCTCTTGGGATGAAGAGTTGTTTTTTGTTCTCTTCGCTGAGTAAAACCGCGACATGCTTGCCGAATGTCGGTGAGCTTTTCCTGATGTCCACAGCCACGTCGATGACTTCGCCTTTGATGACACGTACCAATTTCGCTTGAGAGAATTCCCCTTTTTGGTAGTGGAGACCTCTGAGTACACCATAGGAGGACTTGGATTCATTGTCTTGGACAAAGTCGATTTTCCCGATGTGCTCCTCAAACTCTTTTTGTTTGAAAGCTTCCATGAAGTATCCTCTGCTGTCAGCAAAGACTTTGGGTTCGATGACCCATACTCCTTTGATTTCCTGTTCTGTAAAAATCATTTTTGTTCCAATAAAGAAAGTATATATTGCCCGTAAAGGGTTTTGCTTAACCGTTCACCTGATTGTCGGAGTTGCTCGTCCGAGATCCATCCGTTTCTCCATGCGATTTCCTCGATGCAGGCGATGTAGAAACCTTGCCTTTTTTGAATGGTGGCCACGAAGTTGCCGGCTTCCAGGAGGGAATCGCAGTTTCCTGTGTCTAACCAGGTGAACCCTCTGCCGAACTTCATCATCCGCAAGGTGCCTTCTTCGAGGTACATCTTGTTCAGGTCTGTGATTTCATATTCTCCACGGGCGGATGGTTTCAGCCTTTTGGCTTTTTCCGTCACAGTCTTGTCGAAGAAATAGAGCCCCGGTACCGCATAGTTGGATTTCGGGTTCTGCGGTTTTTCCTCGAGGGAAATCACCTTGCCCGTCTCGTCGAATTCCGCGACTCCGTAGGCGGAAGGATCCTTGACGTAATAACCGAAAATAGTGGCTCCTTTTTCCAGCTGCGATGCGGTGTGGAGCATTTCGGAAAAATTTTGTCCGTAGAAAAGGTTGTCCCCTAGGATTAGGCAACCAGCCTCTCCGTTGAGGAAATCAGCCCCCAAAACGAAGGCTTGTGCTAATCCATTGGGCTCGTTTTGTACGATGTAACTGAATTTCATGCCGAAATCCTCTCCTGTGCCAAGTAGTTGCTTGAACATAGGTAGGTCTCTTGGTGTCGATATGATCAACACTTCTCGTATGTTGGCCAGCATGAGCGTCGAAAGCGGATAATAAATCATCGGTTTGTCGTAAACCGGCATAATCTGCTTCGAGATGGCCTTGGAAAGGGGGAAAAGGCGCGTGGCACTTCCCCCCGCAAGTATGATGCCTTTCATTAATCTTTTATTTTTTCTTGTTCGCCAAAAGCACGGTGTTGATGGCATTCTTGATCTCGTCTTTAGGAAGCGCTCCTCTGCTTGCCTGTGGTTGTCCCTCTTTTGGAATGAAGATGAGCAACGGAATGCTGCTTGCACCGAAATACCTCGCTAATTCTTTCTCCTCGTCGATGTTGATCTTGTAGATGTATATTTGGTCTTTGTACTCCTTCGACAAATCGTCAAGGAAAGGAGAAATCATCCTGCACGGACCACACCAGTTGGCATAGAAGTCAAGAACACAAGGTTTGTCTCCCAAATAATTCCAACCTTCGGCGTCCACGTTAACGACCAATTTCTTGAATTCTTCGCGGTTCAAGTGCTTCACCAACGACTTCTGCTCTGTCTTTTGCTTCTCCTTACCCTTGCTGCTGTTGTTCCCATCACCAGCGTACAAGCATGAAGACAATCCCAAAAGAAGACACAAAATCGATGTCCTTAAAAAATTTTTTGTTCCCATTTCGAATATAATTTTTCTTGTTTTTTATCGTGGTTGACTATCTCTTTATTTTGCAAAGTTAATGTTTTTTTTCTATTCGCAACGGTTGCGGTGTGTGCTAATGTTAAAAAATGGAAAGAATGTCTTTCTAAATGTGCGAAAAACACTGACGGATGTTCCATGGCTTTCATAAATCGCCTATATTTGTATCGTGTTAACAATTTGGGCTGGTATATAAGCTTCCGCCAGATCGTTTTGTTGTTAGTGTGTGATAAATAGTAAATCGTAAATTGTAAAATAGTAAATATGAGCGATTCTTTATTTTCGTCCCTCCCGTATAAGGTGGCGGACATTAATTTGGCTGATTTCGGTCGTAAGGAGATCGAATTGGCGGAGATTGAAATGCCTGGTTTGATGGCTCTTCGTGAAAAATATGGTAAGCAGAAACCGCTGAAAGGTGCCCGTATCTCGGGTTCTTTGCACATGACCATCCAGACGGCGGTCTTGATCGAGACGTTGGTCGAGTTGGGAGCGCAGGTCCGTTGGGCTAGTTGTAATATATTCTCCACGCAAGATCATGCCGCGGCGGCCATCGCGGCGGCTGGTGTGCCAGTCTTCGCTTGGAAGGGCGAGACTCTCGCGGATTATTGGTGGTGTACGTTGCAGGCCCTGAACTTCGGCGACGGGAAGGGACCGAATATGATTGTGGATGATGGTGGCGACGCTACTTTGATGATCCATTTGGGTGCGAACGGGGAGGATGATCCTTCTGTGTTGGACCGTAAGGCGGAGAGTGAGGATGAAGTCGAATTGCTCAATGCATTGAAGGCTATCCGTAAGGTGGATGATAAGTTCTTTAATAGAATGCTTCCTACGATAAAGGGTGTCTCCGAGGAGACAACGACGGGTGTGCATCGCCTCTATCAGATGGAGAAGGAGGGAAAGCTCCGCATCCCTGCGTTCAACGTGAACGACTCCGTCACGAAGTCTAAGTTCGACAACTTGTATGGTTGCCGCGAGTCTTTGGCGGATGGTATCAAACGCGCTACGGATATTATGGTGGCCGGCAAGGTGGTTGTCGTTTGTGGATATGGCGATGTCGGAAAAGGTTGCGCCCATTCCATGCGTTACTACGGTGCGCGCGTGTTGATTACCGAGATAGACCCTATCTGCGCTTTGCAGGCCGCGATGGAGGGCTATGAGGTGGTTACCGTCGAGGATGCGCTCCCGATCGGAGATATCTATGTCACCACGACGGGTAACGTGGACATCATCACGGTGGAGCACATGGAGAAGATGAAAAACTCGGCCATCGTCTGCAACATTGGCCATTTCGACAGCGAGATACAGGTGGAGAAATTGAAGAAGTATCCTGGCATCCAACGTAGGAACATCAAACCTCAGGTGGATCAGTTCTTCTTCCCAGATGGACATTCGATTATACTATTGGCGGAGGGCCGTCTCGTTAATTTGGGCTGCGCCACGGGCCATCCTTCGTTCGTGATGAGTAATTCGTTCACCAACCAGACGTTGGCGCAAATTGAGCTGTTCACGAAGAAATATGAGGTGGGCGTTTATTGCTTGCCGAAGGCGTTGGACGAGGAGGTCGCCAGACTGCACCTCGCTAAGATCGGAGCCAAGTTGACGAAGTTGACGCCAGCGCAGGCCGCATATATCGGCGTCTCTGTCGATGGACCGTACAAATCCGACCTGTATAGATATTGATGAGTGTGTTTTCCTGCCCTTCCGAATTGGTTCGGAAGGGCGGATTCTTTAATTTGGGGCAATATTAGGGTGTTTTTTTCACTATTTAGAAAAAAAACGTCATCGTTTTTATTTGATATTAACGAATTTTAAATAACTTTGTCGCATTCAGAAGATTTTCTGGTGTAGTAAAAAAGTAATTTGTGTTATAGTCCATGAAAAAGATTGTTTTTGCGCTTGCGACGTTGCTTCTGTTCACGTCGAATATTTTTGCGGAGAAGGATGTTAAAGTCCGTTTCGGTTTGGAAGGCGGTTTTAATATGACGAAGTGGAACGGTGATTTGATGCCAAGTTATGGCGTATCTCCTGACATGATCGCTGCGACGGCTAATATAAACGATGCGAGCGTCAGACCTGGTTTCCATGCAGGTGCGTTGATGGATATCATCATTGAAAAACATTGGTCGATTCAGCCGGAGGTCCTTTTCCAATTGGAGGGTTCTACGGTCACTGCGCCTCTCGTTTTGCCTAGTTATGATGAAGAGGGAAATTATTTGGGCGAAGTGGTCGGTGATACGGTTACCGAAAAGTATACTGCCGGATACATCAAAATCCCAGTTGTCTTGTATTACAATATCATGAACGTAGGTCCAGGCCAGTTGTCTCCAGGTTTGGGTGTCTTCTTCGCTGGCGGTGTTTGCGGAAAGAGCGACAAGACGGAGCGCAATACTTTCGGTGTCGGCGGTATCCTCGACGAGTTTGACTGGGGTCCTACCGTGAGGGTCGCTTACGAATTCCAGAACGTGGCGAGCGGTTTGTATCTGAACTTGGGCTTCTCCCAAGGCCTGTCTACTTCCAAGTCCACTGGTTTGAACTTCTCCGTGGGTTATAAGTTCCAGTATTGGAAGGGTATCAAGCGCGCTTACAACACTGGTATCTTGGAGTACAATCCATAATCGGAATGCGTTTCAAAAAAGTTTATGTTGAAATAACCAACCGATGTAATTTCAATTGCAGTTTTTGCTGCGCATCGGATAGGGATAAGAAATTTGTATCGCCGGAAGATTTTTCGGCGATACTTTTTTCTATTAAACCCTATACGGATTATATCTACCTGCATGTTTTGGGAGAACCATTGCTCCATCCTCAGCTCGCCCTCCTGCTTCGTGAAGCGCATGATCAAGGCTTCCATGTTAACCTCACCACGAACGGTTCTTTGATCCAACACCGTCGGGAGTTGTTGCTGAACTCTTCTATCCGGCAGTTTAATGTTTCTTTGCATGATGCGGAGGAGAATATTCCGGAATCCCAGTGGCAGCGGTATTTGGAGGAGATTTTCGCTTTTGCGAAGGATAAGTCTTCGGATAGTTATTTTTCTCTTCGCCTATGGAATCGGGTGGGTGGATCCATCTCCCGCTTTAATCAGTTGTGCCTTTCCTGCATGGCGGATTTTTGGCAGGTGGATATGTCGGATGCCTTTGCCTCCAGGAACAAGAAACTATCCGACCACGTCTTCCTCCAGAATGCGGCAAGGTTTACCTGGCCGGGAGAGAAACGTTTGCAGATTCAAAATAGGATATGTTATGCGATGAGGGATCATGTGGCCATTTTGGTCGACGGGACGGTTGTGCCTTGTTGCCTTGACGCGAATGGCTCCATCCCGTTGGGAAATGTTTTTAGCCAACCCTTCCCTGAAATCATTGCGTCGGAACGGGCTCGGAATCTTTTGGAGGGTTTCCGGAGAAGGGAGGTCGTGGAGCCTTTGTGTGCCGATTGTGGGTTTTTTGTGGGCGGATAGCCTTTTGTCCGTGTAAAATCATCCTCTCTCTTTTGCAGTTGTGCTATATATTTATATCTTTGTTTTTGATTTATATTTAGTGATATGAAGCGTTTTCTGTGCATAATGTTAGCCGTTATGGCGGTTGGGACTCTTTCCGCTTCGTCTATTGATGAGATTGAGATCGCCACGAAGGGTCAGACCTCATTGAGTCTAGGGGTGGGTGTTCCTCCGTTCACTTCGGGGGCGGCTGCGGATATCCCGTGTTTTTCTTTCACTGCTTCAGCGGGTATGGCGAGTGGATTCGTGCGGAGCGATTTGTTTGGAAGGAATGGCGCGGTTGATATGGGTATCCATTTTGCCGCTTGCCATTATAAGGATGAGTTCGGCTTGTACAATACGACGCAACGTGTGAAGGTGTTCCAATGCTCAGCGACGCTTCGTAGCGCCTTCCATTTCCAGTTTATGAAGTATTTCGACGCATATGCGGGTGTGTGTGGCGGTTTGAATATTTGTGCGGAGAGTTTCATGGAGTCCACAGTATATTCCGAGCAGTCTCATTTTGAGTTGTGGAATGAGGTGGAGTCCAATACCTTCTCCCCGGTCGTGGGTGTCTATGTGGGTTCCAGATGGTTCTTCACCAATAATTTCGCTTTGGGAGTTGAGGCGGCGTATGATTTCCTCCGTACGGATGATAAAGCTTGTCTGGAGGCTTACGGACGTTCTCATTATGGGGGTTCCGCCCTCCCTATCATTTCTGTCCTTGCTTCATTCAAATTGGGTAATAAGTAATCCTCTGTCTGGCCGTGAATCTGTTTCGATAGGGAAGGTAGTGGCGTGGATTTGATTAATTTTCCGATTGGTGGGTTGATTCTTGCAGCGTATATTGTTGCCGTCATCCTCTTTGTGATGTTGATTTATACTAAATATTCCATATATAATCGTAATATATGTGGATAATTTTTGGAAAGTATAAAATTTTATGTATATTTGAACATCAAAAGAAGTTTAAAACAATAATAGGGTACAATATCCTCTTTCAAGATGGGGGTTAATATCAGCAATTTTTAAGTGTTGTGTTTGTGTGGAGAAGCTGACGATTATTGCCGTGAATTTCTGATTATTTATATATATAGTGTATTTATTAACGTAATTTTTTTAGCAATGAGAAAGAAATGTTTACTAATTGGGGCCTTAATGGGGGCGTATGGGGCTGCATTCGCTAATGCGGATGACCCAAATGCTGTGATGATTGAATTAAAGAATCACACAACGTATTCTTATGTTTTGGAGGATTCTCCGGAATTACAGTATAGGAATGATAGCCTGTTTGTGAAGGGATCTGTTTCGTTATCCTATTCATTCTCGGATGTCAGCAAGTATTATTTCGCGAGAATTCCTATGCCATGCGGTAATGAGGGTGTGCCAGAGGTTCAGGCGAACGAAGTGCGTGTCACCTATTTGGACAACAAAAATGTTTTGATCGAGGGTTTGTCCGAGTCGGCGCAAGTGGGATTGTTCACTGTTTTAGGAGAGTTGATCAAGCAAACAAACTCATCGGAGAACGGAGTAGTCCAATTGTCCTTACCTGATATCAAGGGTGTCTATATTGTGAAAGTTAACGACCAGTCAATCAAACTTATAAAGAAATAGTGTATGAAAAAGTATATACTTATGAGTCTGATAGCGTTGACATCTTTCGTCTTCGCTTCAGTAGCCAATAAAATTTATATAAAAAGCGACAATAAAACATATATTTACGAGTTATCGGTGTATGATACTGTTGTCCATATCGATTCCACTCGCCAGGTGGAGATCCAAACGAAGGGTAGGTTCCAAAATTTCACCAAGAAATTTTCCGTGTATGATTTGAGTCAAGTCTATTTTTCCGGACATGAGGATTTGGACGTGAAGAAGGTCTCCGCGGTGAGAAACTGTACGGCTGATTCCAGCGCTTCCTCGTACGTGAGCGATACGTTAGTCACCTATCAGTATTCCCCTGAGAAAGGAGAGTTGTCCTTAACCTTCTATTCCTTAGAAGGAATGTGTTGCGAGTCGGAGTGGTTTGCGGATTTGAATTATTCGGTCACAAGAACCAATGGCCAAATCGACATGAAACTTGCTCAATTCCCTATTTTCGAGGATTCTGCGGCGAGTGTCATGTTGGCGTGTGATTGTTTCTGTTATGGCTACAATGTGAATGTTGTCTTAACGGGGGTTCATCAAGAGCCTTATCTCATCAGCCTGCAAGACGTAGGGGAGTTTTATATCGATTTAAACTCTAGTACAGATGGTGTTATCTCTAGATTCCCAAATGGCGGTTATGTGAAAACTAGTCCTTGTAAGAACCATTATATGGTAGAAGAGTATGGTGATGATGTTGATGCGTTCGGATGGAGATGGAAAGACGGCGACACCTTGATCTCTTATCATTATGATTACGAAAACGACCAACTTTATATCACTTCCCATAACATATATACGAACTGTTGTTCGGATCTCGTCTCTCCGGTGATTCAAATGAAGGATACGATTGTCGTGTTCGTGTATGAAAAGGGCGGACTGGACTGTGATTGCATGTGCTATTATGATGTCACTTCTTATGTGAATGGATTGAGGAAAGGTGCTGCGGATAGTGAAAAAATATACCACTTCCGAGTGGAGGGCAGCTCATTCGATTTGCATATCGGAAACGAAGGAGACTTTAGTGGCGTGATTCTGTATGGAGATCCGAAGGGCCGTTTCTTGGAGGGTAGTTCATGCAAGGGCTCTCCTTCGGAAAAAGGTTTGGTCGAGGAGCTCGAGAGAACTACAGACACGTTGGTTTCCTACAGTTTCGACCTCCGTCGGGGCGAGGGCGTCGTTGTGGCGTATGATGTGCCTTTGAGCTGTTGCATCGAGGCGCAGTCTGTGACTGACGTAAATGGTGACAATATAGTTATTACCCCTGTTCCGGTCGGTATGCCATGCAAGTGCATGTGTACTTATGATGTTACCACTGGCTTGGAGGATCTGAAGCCTCGTGTCTATCATATTACAGTGCGGGGCTCGACGTATGGTGATATCTCTTTTGATGTTGACTTGTCTAAAGACTCTATCGTGTCGGGGATTATTCCTACGGGTATAAGGGGTCGTCTCCTTTCCTTGAGCCCTTGCAAGAGAGAGAGGGGAGACTCACTGATGGATAGCCTTCGTTCTAGGGAACCTGTCCTAACGCATATTGAATCCGCGGATACACTTGTCTCTTATGTCTTCTCTCCTGAGACTGGCGTGTTGACTGTCATTTCTCACGACCTCGAGATTAATTGTTGCACGACGAAGGGTACTGAGGTGGTGGCCCAAGGGGATACCATCACGATCCGCACGGTGGAGGGCGGAGATAGATGCAGATGCTTGTGCATATATGATGTCAAATCAGAGGTGGTGAATCTTGAGGCGAAACCATACCATCTCGTTGTGGATGGCGTGGAGTTCGATGTGGACTTCTCCAAGGATTTGACGGGCGTTGTGACGAAATAGGTTAATATGTTTTCATAAATTTGGTGATGCCACGGGGGATGCAGTGCCCTCGTGGCATTATTTACTATTTAACTATTTACGATTTACTATTTCAGAGGCGGAAATGGTTAATCGTCTTTTGCCTCATCCATATGAAATTGTTGGGGGATGTTCCTAGAAAAGGAAAGGGGATCGCCTTGTTTGGCAACCCCCTTCGATTCATTTCTTTTTAGCATCTATATGAGACGCTGACTCCTCAGCTGCCAAATAAGCAGCAATGTGTTTTGCTTTTTTCTCAACCTTTTTAGGCTTTTTCTCATTACCTTTCATAATACTACCAATTTAAAGTTAAACAATTTGTTTTATTTAAACGGAGTTGCTCGGTTATGAAAAACATAGCTGGGTAGCTCTTCGAAATGATTTTCGATCATAGTTGACGATCTTTATCGTCATCTATATTCATACAAAAACCGTGCCAAACATTGAAATGAACTTTCTGTCCGCTTTTGTGCCATTCTGTCCGGGTGATGTGACACGATTGGCTATTTTTCGGAGGGACTATACCTGCTTATGTATGTTAGTCGGTCACCGTAAAGACGTAATGCATTGCGCCTCTTCAAAATGTGATTGTACCCAAATCAAAATTCCCACGAAATGAATTGATAGAGCCCACCTAAATGGATTTCCGCATTTTGCATTTCGTGATTGTGATATCTTCAAAAACTAGCATTTTACATCTGATGAAAATTAAGTTGTTTTTGTGATGCTATATTGCCGATTCTTTGTAAATTGCCTTGATTATTGGTGAGAGATTTGTTTCTTCCTTTCCCTTTAAAAATGAATAGTTTAATTAATACAATATGGAAAATAAAGAAGTAGGATTCGTCCGCATTGCCAGTGCTATCCCAGTGGTGGAGATTGCCAATCCCAAGGTGAATGCCGACAGAATCATATCGCTGATAGAAAAGGCGGCGCAAGAGAATGTTAAAATTGTATGTTTCCCGGAACTTTGTCTTACGGGTTATACCTGTTCCGATCTTTTTTACCAACGTACTTTGATTGAAGAGACGCAAAGACAGCTCCTTAGAATAAATGAGGCGGCTGGTCGGCATGGTCTCTATGCCATTGTGGGGGCGCCCTACTATCGTGATGGTAAATTGTACAATGCGGCTTTCGTGGCTGGTACAGGTGAACGGTTCTTTCATACAGAGGTGGATAAACAATATTTGCCAAGCAACAATGAATTTTACGAGAAACGTTGGTTCACACCTGGATTTGGTGAGAAGAGGCAGGTCTTTGAGGCCGATGGACTAAAATTCGGTATTGAGATCTGCGAAGACTTATGGATGCCGGCATCTCCAAGTGACGAGCTCTGTCTGGCGGGTGCGGAGATCATCTTCAACCTCTCTGCCAGTGATGAACTGATTGGCAAGGAGGCTTACCGCCGTCAATTGGTGAAGCAGAAGTCTGCCACGAATGTGTGTGCCTACATCTATACGGGTTCTGGCTTCGGAGAGAGTAGTACCGACCTCGTCTTTTCCGGCACTGCCATCCTCGCTGAAAACGGTAGTCTGTTGGCCACGTCGGAACGTTTCTCTTTCAAAGAACAGCTCACCATCGCTGATATTGACGTGCAGCGATTGCAGGCGGATCGTCTGCGCAACTCCGCTTTCATCATCGGTAATCAGAACCCTAACAAGAAGAACGAGATTGAAATCACGCACCTTGATTCAGCCGAGATATATGCCAATCCATCGGATGTGACCCGCACATTCGCGCCTCATCCATTCGTTCCGCCAGAGGACGAGATGAAGACTCGTTGCAACGAGATCTTCTCCATCCAAGTGGGTGGATTGGCGACGCGCTTGTATCACACCGGCATCCAGAAAGCGGTTGTGGGCATTAGTGGAGGTCTCGACTCTACACTTGCGTTGCTTGTGATGGTGAAGACATTCGACAAACTAGGTCTCCCTCGCAAAAACATTGTTGGTATCACAATGCCTGGTTTCGGTACCACCGGTCGTACCTATCACAACTCACTCAATATGATGAAGAGTCTGGGTATCTCGATCAAGGAGGTGGACATCAAACCGGCATGCTTGCAGCACTTGAAAGATCTTGATCATGACCTTTCCGTTTTGGATGTCACCTATGAGAACACACAGGCACGCGAGAGAACTCAGATCTTGATGGACTATGCCAACAAGATTGGTGGATTGGTGGTTGGAACAGGCGACTTGTCTGAATTGGTGTTGGGTTGGGCAACCTACAACGGCGACCACATGAGTATGTATGCTGTCAACACATCGATTCCGAAGACCTTGGTGAGATACTTGGTGAAATATGCGGCTCTTTATGAGATGGATGAGGCCGCAAAGGAGACCTTGCTGGATGTCTGCGATACACCCGTCAGTCCGGAACTACTTCCAGCCGACGACAAAGGAGAGATCGCACAAAAGACAGAGGATTTGGTGGGACCTTACGAGCTCCACGATTTCTTCATCTACTACACCCTTCGTTTCGGTTTGTCGCCTACAAAGATTTTCTTTATGGCTCGCAAGGCGTTTGAAGGTAAATATGATAATGCGACGATATTGAAGTGGATGCGCACGTTCTATTGGCGTTTCTTCGCGCAACAGTTTAAGAGAAGCTGTATGCCGGATGGTCCGAAGGTTGGTAGTGTCAACCTCTCACCACGTGGTGATTGGAGAATGCCAAGCGATGCCTCCAGCAAAATATGGATTGAAGAGGTGGAACGTTTAACAAAAAATATAGAATCATGAAAAAAGAAATCAAAAAAATGATGTACATTTGCGCCATTAATTTTATAATCATTATAGTATGAAAAAAGTATTGTTTTTACTGTTGGCTGTGCTTCCTTTCATGGGAGTCAGCGCATCGAATGTGAGCAAGATTGAGTATGCCAATGCTGGTGATTTCTCCCTCGGTATTATGATTGGTGTTCCTCCTCATAGCCATGCGAACATGCCTTCTCTTTCTGTAGATGGTATGTGGGGCTTGGCGGATGGTTTCATCCACACGAAGACGTTTGGCGACAATGGTGCCATCGATTTGGGCGCATATATCGGATATTGTCATTGGGGAGACTCTTATACAACTTTGGGTCTTGAATATGACCATACTTATTGGGAGTTGCCTCTCGCCGTACGTTGTGGTTTCCACTTCGAGTTCGTTCAGCATTTGGATGTCTATGCTGGTTTCCAGGGCGGTGTGGCTATCTGCCATTGGAGAAACGAATATGCCAACGGACAGAGTGAAAGCGATGGCAACAGCGATGGTATCTTTGGTAACTACTTGGGCGCAAAATGGCACTTCACCGATAGCTTCGGTGTGAAGGCTGAATTCTCGAGCGATTGGATCGGTAAGGGTGAGGAGCATAATAACATGCCTCCTTTCGCTGTTGGTGTGACGTTCAATTTCTAATTAGAAGAGATAATGTTCCCTCTGTGTGAGGATAATATGTTTTGAAAAAACGATTGTTATTATGAAAAGGATTTTTTTGTTACTGACGATTCTATCAGTATTGAGTCCATTCTCCTTCGCGGAGAAGGTGGACCACATCGAGTTCGCCAACAAGGGTAAGTTCACTTTGGGACTGGGTATCGGTGTCCCTGGTGTTCGCTCCACCCATAATGATAGGGCAAATATGCCTTCCATCATCTTGGATGGTAGTTGGGGCGTTGCGGATGGTTTCATCAAAAGCAAGCATTTCGGACAGAATGGCGCCATCGACTTGGGCTTCTACTATGCGTTCTGCCATTATCGTAAGTGGGACGAGAAGCATTTCGGCTATTTGCAGAACACGGGCTTGTTCCGTGCCGCTTTCCACTTCGAGTTTGTGAAGCATTTGGATACGTACGCTGGTCTGACCAGCGGTGTGAATGTCTTTACACCTGCGGGTAAATGGTGGTCTGACGAGCAGAAGGATAATTGGGACCATGTTAAGTATGCCGGTGGTATGTTCACGGGTGCTAAATGGTACTTCACGGATGTGTTTGGCGTGAAGACGGAGTTCCAGTTCGACTGGGGTTCTCCGGGCTACGGAAACCTTCCTACCGCCGCTATTGGTGTGACTTTCAATTTCAGATAATTGAATCCGAAACAGACTATTGTAAATGATTAAGGAGGGGTGTTCGCCCCTCCTTTTTTTGTGCGTTGTATGGCCGTTATTCCACTATTATTTTCAGACTCTTTGCCTCCTTGCCTCCGCGGATGTCCGCGATGATGGTTTGTCCTTGGTAGGGGATGAGGCTTATGCTCCGCTCCGAACCGGCTCTCCATTCTCCCAACTTCTCTCCCTTTAGGTTGTACAATGTCGCCTTCTCGCCCTTCTGTAGGTGCAGCGCTCCGTCGAGTAGGCGGGTGCCTTCTTCGCCTTGGGCGATGTCGTCCAGCCCGTTCTCTCCTGCTTTTTTGTAGACGAACCGCCCGATTTTGTTTGCTCCGAGGGTCGCATTGTATTGTGCGGATGGATTGCCGAATTGTATGCAGTGGTAATTTTTGTCGCTCTTGTGGTCACCATATTCTGAGATTCGGATGAATAGTTCGTACGTGCCTTCCTCCATCTCTTGCGGAATCTCTAGGCGCATGCTTAGGGTTGTTGTCTCCCTTGAAAGCCACGCCATGGGGTCGATAGGGTTTTTCGGAAGCACTTCGTGGCTCTCCGTCTCTCCCTTGAAGAGGAACGAGACGATCGCTTTGCGGGTGAGGTTGCCGAACCCTACGTTCTCTATGCCCAGCGTCACGTCGATGCCATTCTCTCCTGTCGGGTCGGTGTCGATCGTGGCGCTCCGAAGGATGAAACGGTAGCCCAGGTGGTTCTCCACGTAGGTGTAACCATTCTTCCCGTTGTATTCGGGGTCGTCGCCTTCGAAGGTGATCTCCTTCCATCCGAGGATGGTGGGTTGGTGCCATTCGTAGTTGAGGTAGGAGGTGTGGGTGCGGAATCCCTCTTGGGAGAGGTAGGCTGGGGTGTTGATCGGTTCGTCACCGTTGTAGTTGGCGACGAGCTCACCTCCGTAGGGGGTGTGCATCGAGTAGGTCTCGAGCCATTGCACCATCATCTCGCGGGTCATCTGATGTCCGCTTTCCCCCATGCCGATAGTGCCCAAGTCACTGTAGGAGCCTAGGTAACCGTCGTTGTACATGCCGACGCGCAGGAGGGTGTCCCCTTTCGCCGCAAGGGCTTTCAGGAACGCTTCCGAGTGGATGTCGAAGCCCGAGTAGTTGCCTCCCTTGTTGACACCCAGCCAAACCGCCACGATGTCGGGACGGCGCACACCGATCTTGATCTCCGGAGGCGTGCATCGGAGCAGAGTCTGCAGCGCCTCCGCGATGTTCTCGTTGCTGCCCACGTTGCTGGAGTGCATCTCGCCCCAACTGCCGTACATGCCCAGCTCCACGAAGGTGATGACGTCCGTGTTGCGGGCGTACACTTCTCCCAATTGCTTCAGGTGACCGAGGATGACGGACTGCTCCGGGTCGCATTTGGTCGAGCCGTTGAACCAAGGGTCGTAGGCGAAGCGCACGATGGCTGTCTTTCCCCGTTGGCGCACGGCGTCCAGCGTCGCCTCGAATGCCTCCAAGGCATCTTGGGTGAGTGGTCGGGAGACCCCGAAGGTGGTGTCGCCCGTCTCCTCGTTGACGCTCAGCACCGCTTTGTCGGAGAATTCCGAGATGTCCATTCTGAGGTGGGAGATGTTGCCCCATGTGCTTGCTGGTTGATTTCCTTCCGCCTTCAGGTGTAGGCCTTGGGTGCGGTAGAATCCGATGCCGGGGTTCTCCACTTTCTCCAAAGCGTCGGTATAGTCCAGGTCTTGCGGAACGGGAGCCCCGTGGAGTGTTAAGCCTAAGAAAAGAAGGCCTGCGAAGGTGATGGTTTTTATCATGATCGTCGTATGTTAGTCCTGCGGAGGATGTCAACCCTCGACGCATGGTTGTTATCGATTCCCTAATGTACGGAAAATTTGCATTCCACGTTTGATTTTAGTGGTCATATTATGCTTGCGAAAAAACTTTGATTTAGGAATATACGAAAAAAGACAAAAGACTTCCTGTAATAGAAAGCCCTTTGACGATTGCGCCTTGCCACCATTTCAGATGACAACACTTGGGGCACGGCAGGCAACGCCTAAAAGCGAAGTCCCCTCTGTGGGTTAAGCCCCCTGGTGGGTAAGGCATTTCGGGATTAACCGAAATGCGTAACCCGATGCAAATATGCAAAGATTTCATATTCCGTAAAAGTTTAATTCGTTTTTTTGTCTTTCTTTTTTGTAATTTCGTGACCGTAACGATAAATGAACGTTGATATGAAGAAAGTGATCGCATTCCTGCGCACGTTGCGGGAGAATAACAATACGGAGTGGTTCCATGCCCATCGGAAGGAGTACGAGGAGGCGAAGGATTCCTTTAGCCAATTCGCCCGACGGCTGATAGAGGAGACGGGCCGGTTCGACGAGAGCGTGGCGGGTCTAGAACTGAAGGACTGCACCTACCGCATTAACCGGGACATCCGCTTCTCGGCGGATAAATCGCCTTACAAAACGCATTTCGGGGTCTTCATCGCCCCCGGTGGCAAGAAGTCGGGTAGGGCGGGTTACTATTTCCACCTCTCCGTGGGTGGGGATGGCTATCCGGATGCCAATATGGTGGCGATCGGACATTACTGTTACGACAAGAGGGTGGTGGAGATCGTGCGGGAAGACCTGATGGACGAGCCTGAGAAGTTCGCCTCCTTTGTGCGGACAGGCGCGAAAGATGGTTTCACACTCGATAGCGAGGGCTCGTTGAAGAAACTGCCGAAGGAGTTCTCCGAGTGCAAATACCCTGATTATGCTAGGCTGAAGGTCTATTGCTTGTCTAAATTCATGTCCGAGGAGGAGGTGTCGGACCAAGAGGAGCTCCTCCAGCATGTGCTGACGCTCTTCCGCCGCAACAAACCCTTCGTGGAATACCTGAATCAGGTGATCGATTATGTGAGTGAGGAGGATTAAGACCAGAGGATTTTTGAAAAACGTGACAATATGGCGAAAGTTAAGCGATTGTTCAGCCTGTCATTTTGGCAATCTAAGATACGTAACCGTTCGATAACAAAGAAGTTAGGAAACAATCCTAGGAAACTGAATGTGGGGAAGGATGTCCTCTTCCTCCATCCGCAACACATCTATTTCGGCGACCATTGTGTGGTGAATCAGCGCACCGCTTTTTGTCCCCTTCACAGTCACATGGGAACGGATTATCCTTCCAAGATCGTGGTGGGAAACAATGTGAATTTTGGCGCCTACAACAGGATAGCCTCCGCCTATTCCGTCACCATAGAGGATGATGTGCTCCTCGCCGCGTTTGTCCATATCACAGACCATTCGCATGGTTATGAGGATGTTACCCTTCCTATCTGCAAGCAACCCATTGTACACAAGGGACCTGTTGTGATCGGGAAAGGCAGTTGGCTGGCGTTCGGATGCCATGTCTTGTCGGGTGTGACCATCGGAGAGCATTGCGTGGTGGCGGCGAATTCCGTCGTGACGAAGGATGTTCCGCCCTTCTCTGTGGTCGCAGGCAACCCGGCACGTGTGATCAAACGGTACAATTTTGAGACCAAACAGTGGGAACGCGTGTGATGGGCGGATGATTTCGAATGGCCGTGAAAAATGCCAGGATGTTTTATGGGAAACGATCCTGGCATTGAAAAATGGAAAAGAATAAAAACGCAAAACGATCAATTAATCACTCAATCACTCAATTATTTAGTTATTCAATTATTCAATCAATTACTTTTTTGACGTATACTTCTGCAGCCTCATGAAATCCCCGCCGTCGGTGACGAAGAGACGGAAGGCCACAGCGTGTAGTTTGCTGTCGATGCAGAGGTAAGTCACTTCTCGCCAGGAGCTTCTCTGCCTGTTCTTCACCTCCACCAATTCGTAGGTGCTACCATTGTGTTTCAACTCCTTCTTCTCGAAGTCCACACTCATACACTTTATGTCGAAAGCATACGAACTTAGGTATGCCACTGACAGAATTATTGTTAAAACTACTTTTCTCATAATCCACAAATTTTAGTTAATAGTATATATAAATTCACAACCAATGTAAGTCCGACCGCTTGTCTTCCCTTTTGTTTGATATGACAAATTTAGTGTGTTAACCATAAATAATCTATCGTTATTTACGATTTTATTCTATATTATCCATTGGTAAAAACGATTGATTTGCGGATTGAGGATCCGTTTTGAAAGGAGTTTTTTGAGGTGGACGCTAAGGTGGTCGTAGTTTGTTGGTTTGTGCTAAATTGTTGATTTTTTATTCATTTGCAAGATTGCTATTTGGCTGTTCTTCGGATGGTTCCCTTTCCGTCGCATCGTCATAGGGGTCTGAGGAATCTTTTTCCTCATGGGAATCCTCTTCCGCAGTCCTGATGCGGAGGATTGTGTGGGGCGTCAGTTGGAAACGTTGTATCAGGTATTCCATTTGTTGGAGGGATTCCGGAAGATTCTCCTCTTCGGGTTTGTTGGCTGGAAAAATGATGTATGCCAAATCCTTTTTGAAGAAAAGATTCCGGCAGCTGGCTTTCCCTTGGCAGAAGGCCTCCCATTCCGACTCTATCAGGGAAGGATCGGTTGGTGACTCAATATATAAAGCCACCACGATAAACTTGCGGGACTTGAATTCCGATGGCTTTTCCTGGTTGCGCATATATTTGTCCGTTGTGACAGCCACTTCAAGATCCCAGCCATTGTCTATTTTGACTATGCAGTTGAGAGGGGTAGTCGGCACCACTATTTTGTTGTCCTTGAACCATCTTCGCATGAAGTCCTCATGTATTCTCATCAGTTTTTTTGCATATATGAATGATTGGAAATAGGTGGCGATCAGGGCGAAAGGGTAAAGCCACATTGCCGGGCAAAAAAAGCCACCGAGGATGGTGACAGGCCAAGAAGATTCCCAGTTAGGGTCGGTGAGTTTTATGGCAATCAGCATGGCCATGCAGATGATTCCTGTGATGGCCAAGATGAGTCCGTATGTATAGGCGGTTTTGATGATCCATGTCTTTTTCGATTGATAATAAGGGACCATACGGATGACTTCCCAAGTCTGTTTGAAATTCAGGTGTTCTCCGTTGATTATCGGGGGCGTTGCGATCATGGATGATGTATGGCTTCGTTGTTTCGGGGAAAGAGAAAGGGGATGTCTTCTTCCGACGACATCCCCTTATGAAAAAAAAAATAATTTACTTAATGATCTCCATGCCCTTCTTCAAGGCTGCCTCGTTCATCGGAATGAGGTGGTGGTGACGTTCAGGGAGTGTCTTCTTCAGACCCTTGAGAACGTTTTCGAGTTCAACGATAGGTCTGATTTTCAAGAATCCACCGAGGAGGATCATGTTGAAGGACTTAGCCGCATTCATTTCGATGCAGGCGTCCATCGCATTGATCTTGTGGATGTTGATATCCTTTCTCGTAGGTTCCGTCGTGATACCGTAAGGGTCATAGATCAATGTTCCGCCCGGTTTAACGGTCTTCTCGAACTTATCCAATGACTGTTGGTTCAGGATGATGGCCGTATCGTAGGAGTTTAGGATAGGAGAGCTAATCTTCTCATCGCTCAGGATGACGGTCACGTTAGCGGTACCACCGCGTTGTTCCGGACCGTAGGCAGGCATCCAAGTCACCTCTTTGCCCTGCATCAAACCAGAGTAGGCAAGAATCTTACCCATGGAGAGAACGCCTTGTCCTCCGAATCCAGCTATGATAATTTCCTCTTTCATTTCTTCTGATTTTATTGGTTAGCGTCTTTGTCAATTAAGTCACCGAGTGGGTATTGAGGGAACATGTTCTCCTCCATCCACTTGTTAGCCTTCTCAGGGGTGAGTTTCCAGCCCGAAGAGCAAGTGGAAACCACCTCCACGACGTTAGCGCCGCCCTTACCGTCCATGCAGTTCTCGAAAGCCTTTCTGATGGCCTTCTTGGTCTTGCGGACAGCCGCAGCGGTTTGCACGCTTTGGCGGGTCACGTAGCGGGTACCTTCCAAGTCTTTCAGTTGGTTGGTGATCTTCAGCGGATAACCATTCAATTTCACGTCACGTCCGTAAGGGCAGGTGGCGGTCTTCATGCCTTCGATGGTCGTAGGGGCCATCTGACCACCCGTCATACCATAGATACCGTTGTTGATGAAGATGATAGCGATGCTCTCGCCACGGTTGCAGGCGTGGATGGTCTCAGCCGTACCGATGGCGGCAAGGTCACCGTCACCCTGGTAGGTGAAGACCAATTTGTTCGGGCGAAGGCGCTTGATGGCCGTTGCCAAGGCAGGTGCGCGGCCGTGCGCAGCCTCTTCCCAGTCGATGTCGATGTAGTTGTAGGCGAAAACCGCGCATCCCACAGGGGTGACACCGATCGTGTCCTCTACTAAGCCCATCTCCTCGATAACCTCGGCGATCAGCTTGTGAACGACACCGTGGCTACAACCCGGACAGTAGTGCATTGGGTTGTCGTTCATGATATCCGGTTTCTTGTAAACCAGATTCTCGGGTTTTATGATATCTTCTAAAGCCATTTTCTTTTTCGATTAAGTGAATTACATCAATTTAGTCTTCACTGCGTTCACGATCTCGTCTGGGGTGAAGACGATACCGCCCAAGCGTCCATAATGCTCAACAGGAACCTTACCGTTGACAGCCAAGCGAACATCCTCGACCATTTGGCCGGCGTTCAACTCTACGGACAACATGGCTTTCACCTTGTTGGCGTATTGTGCGATGACCTTGGTAGGGAAAGGCCACAGGGTGATCGGGCGGAGGAGTCCCAGCTTGATTCCCTCAGCGCGCGCCATCTCGCATGCCTTTTGGCAGATGCGGGCGGAGCATCCGAAAGCCACCAACAAGTACTCCGCGTCGTCGCAGAGGATCTCCTCGTAGCGTACCTCGTTCTCCTCGATCGTCTTGTATTTAGCTTGGAAGCGGAGGTTGTTCTGCTCCATCACCTCTGGTTTCAACTCTAGGGAAGTGATGATGTTGTTCTTGCGGGACATCTTCCTTCCGGTAGCCGCCCAAGGACATTGTTTCTCAACCTCTTCGTCGGTTCTTCTTGGCTTGTAGTCAGGCAAAACCACCTTCTCCATCATCTGTCCGATGACACCGTCCGCCAAGATGATCGCAGGGTTTCTGTATTTGAAGGCCAAATCGAAGGCCAATCCCACGAAGTCCGCCATCTCCTGTACGGAAGCAGGGGCCAAAGCGATCAGACGATAGTCTCCATGTCCACCGCCCTTGGTGGTCTGGAAGTAGTCGGATTGGCTAGGCTGGATCGTACCCAAACCCGGTCCGCCACGCATCACGTTGACGATCAAGGCAGGCAACTCGGCGCCCGCCAAGTAAGAGATACCCTCCTGCATCAGGGAAACACCCGGGCTGGAAGAGGATGTCATGACTTTTTTACCTGTGGCGGCTCCACCATACACCATGTTGATGGAAGAGACTTCACTTTCTGCTTGTAGCACTACCATACCTGTCTCTTTCCAAGGCTCCACCTCCATGAGGGTCTCCATAACCTCGGATTGAGGAGTGATGGGGTAACCGAAGTAACCATCGCATCCGCAGCGGATCGCGGCGTGTGCGATCGCCTCGTTACCTTTCATTAATCTTACTTCTTCACTCATCTCTATATTAATCTATTTTTGTTTTGTACACTGAAATACATCCATCCGGACATACGATTCCACAACTTGCGCAGCCTACGCATGCGTCCTCATTAGCCATGATGGCGTAGTTGTAACCTTTCGCGTTAACTTGTTTGGACATCGCCAACACGTTGGCAGGGCAAGCGACAACGCACAATTGGCATCCCTTGCATCTGTCTTTGTTAACTACAACAGCTCCTTTGATTTTAGCCATTTTTCTTACTGTTTATTATGTCGTTTTTTAATAGTCGCGAAATTACTCTTTTTTTCTCAAAAAAGGAAATTTATTTTATGGGGTGATTCTCCTCTCGTTTTGCCTGAACTTGGGAAGATGGAAAACGCTTCGGCAAACATGGTGAAGGCGCAATCTCCTCGTCTTCCACGTGTTGACGCATGAGCCGATCCTTGTGGAGGCAGGCTCTCGGTATGGATAAGATGCGTCAGTCGTTCATCAGGCCTAAATACTCTTTCCGTTCCTCTTCCGGCCATTTCTGCTCCAACGCGATGATGTTGTCCTTGTCTTTGAATGGAGGGAACTTCGTGTAGAAGGTTAGGCGGCGGAAGTGATGGTGGAAGATTCCTCCGACGATGGATAACGGCTTGATGTCTTTGCCCTCTTTGCTGAGTTTCACGGTCTGGAGGTACATGTCGAAATCGGGGCCTTGCACCGTGGGGTCCCATTGTCCTCCGACCATTTCCAGCCCTTGCTTGTCCATGATGATCGCGGAGCCGGAGAAGCCTATCCTCAGGTTGAGTCCATGCCGGGTCCATACCTCTTCGCAGAACTTCTCCCAGTTGCGGCCATAGCATAGCTTTATCATTGTCTTCAAGGATAGTTGCCTTTGCCCCATAAGGAATTTTATCGGGTATTTGACATGCTTCCAGTGGCGGGATAATTGCGTGGTCTCCTCCTTCGTCGCCATGCGGTCGTTGCTGGCGAGCGATAGGATATGGTAGTTGTCCTTGCCAAGTATCTGCAACAATCGGCTGTCCCAATGAGGGGAGAGGATGATGTCGTTGTTCAAGAACGCGTATACGTCACCCTTCGCCGCCTTGATGCCCACATTCTGGCAGTATGAGTAGGTGTAGTTGCCGTCATTTTCAATCACATGCACGTTGTTCCCCAATGACTTGAAAAATTCTGTGCTTCCGTCCGTCGAGCAGTTGTCGACGATAATGAGTTCGAACTCGGAGTCCGTGTTTTTGACAATGGAGTCGTAAAACATACGATTCATTGGCAATTGGTTGAAAATAGCGGTAATGATGCTTATCATAATGAAATCTACTGTTTCGGTTCATCTTTCGGAGCCTTGTTGCCCTTGTGGCTCCTACGTTTGGGATGTAATGCAAAAGTAGCGGAAAAAGTGGAAACCTACAAATATTAACCCCTTCCATCTCTCCCTTCCTCCCTTTTTTGCACCGTATTAACGAAAATATTGTTTTTTTATAGTTATTTTAACGCTATAGGGGGCCTGTTTTTCGTTATAAATCGTGTATATGTGCTATCTTTGCATGATTATATTGGCATGAAAAAGCTGACGTACATATTGCTGTCCATTTTGGGGGTGATTTCTTTGTTGCTCCTCTTGGCGTATGCGGCCCTGCAGAATGATAGGATCCAGCGTCGGGTGGTCTCCTCCCTGACGGAGAGCCTGTCGAAGCAGGTCGGCAGCGAGATAGGCATGGACCATATCGATTGGTCTTTCCCGAACAGCTTTGTTTTGCAGAATGTCTACGTGCGTGATTTGCAGGGCGATACGATGCTTGCCTGGGATAGGGCTAAGGTGACGATCGAGTTGATGAAGCTTTTCTCCTCCACCATCTCGTTCCGTACGATACAGTTTTCAGGCATGCGGGCCAACCTTTCCATGGACTCTTTACAAGTGCCTAATTTCCAGTTTTTCGTGGATGCTTTCAAACCGAAGGAGGAGGATGATTCGCTTTCCTGGCAATGGTCCATGAACATCGAGTCGATCGCTTTTTCCCAATGTGACGTCTCCTATCGGAACCCCTACAAGAAGGATGTGGTCGGTAAGTTGAATCCTAATGATTTGATTGTGAGTGATATAAACGGACGTATCTACGTCAGCTCCTTTGCCGGTGACTCTGTCCATCTCTATGTGGACAATATTTCCATGCAGGAGCAGTCCGGCTTGGTCGTGGATACGATTTCCGCGGTTCTTGACATTAACCGCGATCGAATCTATGTGAAGGATTTTGTGCTGGCGACGCCCCGGAGTCATCTGCGTTTGGACCAGGTCTTGGTGAACCATGACCATTTCAAGGCGTTTGACGATCCGATGAATCGGCTCCGCGGCGTGATCAACATCGCTCCGTCGGTCTTGCATCCTGCCGATTTCTCCTCTTTGCACCCACCGTTGGATATCCTTTTCGACGACGTCAGGATCAGTGGCGCGATTATGGGGTCGCCGAGCAACATCCAGGTGAATAATATGAATGTATCATATGGCTCGGACACCAAGTTCATCGGCAACGCATGGTTGCGGAATATCTATCCGGATCCTAAGAATTTCTACATTGACGCGAATATCAACCGCCTTTCCTCTTCTCCGATGGAGTTGTCCGACATCCTTTATGTAGCCATCGACAGGGAGGTCAAGCTCACTCGTTCGCTGGACTCGTTGGGTACGGTCTCATATCAGGGCATCTTGAAGGGGTCTCTGCAGGATCTGTTGGCGAAGGGCGTGGTTTCATCCGTGGCGGGTGATATGAATGTTTCCGCGACGTTCCAATCTCCTGATTTCCAGTTGAACAGTTACAAGGCGGTGGGCGAGATCAGTGCAAAGGATTACCATTTGGCGGATATCTTCGGTCCTTCCGCGGAGATCGGGGATGTGTCGATGAGCCTGAGCATTGGCTTGCATAAGTTGTCGGACCGCAACTTCGTGCTGGATGCGGAGGGTAAGGTGGATTCCATCACATATAAGAACTATTGTTATGAGAATATCCGACTGAATGGACGTTTCGACGGAGATGGTTTCGACGGGGAACTCATCATGAGCGATAAGAATGCGGAGGTGAACTTCTCCGGTAAGGCTGATTTCAAGAAGCATGACATGCCTATCTACCATTTCTCCTCCCATGTGGACAAGTTGAATCTGAGCGCGACCAACCTTATCAAGAAGTATGACAATGCCAGCGTGTCGTTTGACGTGGAGACCAATGTCGTGGGTAACTCCATCGATAACATCGAGGGTTCTTTCTCCCTGGATAATGTCGTCTTTATTAATGGAAATAAAGAGTTGGATATCAATAACTTGAGTGTTGCGGCTACGGTGAGGAACGGTAAGCGTAAGTTGACCATCTATTCCGACTACATCAATGGTAGTGTGGTCGGTCAATACCAGTTCTCCACGATAGGGAAGTGTTTCCATAACTTGGCGCACCGCTATCTGCCTTCCCTCGTGAAGGAGGAGCGTCTCACCCCTGAGAAGAAGCGTGTCAATGATTTCACGTTCGATTTTGTCGTCGACAACACGGAGCCTATCAATGACGCCTATGAACTGCCTCTCTCCATTTTGGAGGAGACGAGGGTGAGTGGGTTCCTGAATGATTCCACGAACAAATTCCGCGTCAGGGTGGAGTCTGACCAGCTGCAGTATGGTAATAAGATATTGACCGACATGTTGCTTTTGGCGGAAAACCCGGGGGATAAGCTGAAGGCGATGATGCGTACCACCTGCCAGTCTGCCAGCGGACGCCGCAATCCGTATTTCTTCTCGATCAACACCCTAACGGCTAATGATTCCCTCGACTTCAAATACTCCTTCAGTAATACGGGGGATGTGACCTATAGTGGTTCCTTGCTGGTCGGCGCGCATTTCAAGGACTACACGAAGGGGGAGGGCTTGATCGCTGATTTCAACATTAATCCGTCGTCGGTCATCCTCAATGATGTGGAGTGGCTGATCCATAAAAGTAGGGTGAGCCTGGACAAGAAACGCTTGGAGGTGGATAGCTTCTATTTCAACCATGGCTCTCAGTTCTTGAGCATCAACGGTGTGAACTCCTCCTCCTATGGGGATAGTATCAATGTCCATTTCAGTGACATGAAGCTGGATTATATCAGTGATATCATTGATAATAAGGATATTACTTTCGATGGTGTGTCCGACGGAGATGTGTTCCTTTTCAGCGCCATGGATGCGCCGCATTTCAATGGTGACCTCTACGTGTATGACGCCACCATCAACGGGTACACGATTGGTGACCTCTCCGTGAAATCCTCTTGGATAGAAAAACAGAAGTGCATCGGGTTCAAATCCAAACTGTTGTCTCTGTATGATGATCAGTTATACCGCTCCGACCTGTTCGGCGGTGTCTACTTGGGCAACGATTCCCTCTATATCGAGGGTAACCTGAAGAATGTGGATTTGAAGTTCCTCCGCCATTATCTGCGCAATGTGATGCCGAACAACACGGGTACTGTCAGCGGTATCGTGAAGGCGTATGGAAAGTTCGGACATATCGGTTTGTCTGGTACTCCTTATGTGCGTGACATGGCCTTCGACATTGATTATTTGAACACCTCCTATGTCTTGTCGGACACCGTCTATCTGACGCCGACCACGATTCGTCTGAACCAGACGGCCGTCTACGATGTGGAGGGCAATTACGCGGTGCTCTCTGGTCTGTTGTTGCATGACGGGTTCCGTAATTTCAAGTATGCGTTCGACCTAAAGTGCGACAAGTTCCTCGCCTTGAACACGCAGGAAGAGGATAACGAGACCTTCTTCGGCAAGGCCTATGTGAAGGGTGGGGCGAACATATCCGGTAATTCGGGAAGGGTGAATATCAATCTGGACCTTGTGACCCAGAAGAATACTTTGCTGACCATCCCTGTGGAGGGTACCTCCTCCACCAAGGAGTGTAACTTCATCTCTTTCGTGGAGACGGACGAGAACAAAACCATGACGGAGAAGAGACGCGCCCGTCGTGAACGTTTGCGGAAGATCCGGGAGAACACGGACGCTTCCCCTACGGTGATCGCTGTGGACGCTAGGGTGGTGGCTACCCCGGAGGCGCAAGTGCAGTTGATCATGGACGCGCAGCAGGGCGACTTGATCCGTGCGTTCGGATCGGGTAATTTGCATCTGACCTACAATTCCGGAGAGAGTGATTTCAAAATGTATGGTAGTTACGAAATAGAGAAGGGTGATTACCTTTTCACGATCCAAAGCGTGATCTCAAGGAAATTCGACATCACCAGCGGTAGTACGGTGAGTTGGACGGGTAACCCGTACAATGCGTTCATCGACATCCGCGCGCAGTATGGATTGAACGCTTCCCTGACGGACATCATCGATGACCCTAGCCTACGTTCCACACCTACTCCGGTACACTGTCTGCTGGACTTGAGCGGAACGATCAACCGCCCTATCATCAAGTTCAACATCGACCTGCCTAACTCGGACGAGGATGTGCGCAGCAAATTGAAGAGCGTGATCAACACGGAGGAGGCGGTCAACCGAAACGTGGCTTCCCTCCTCGCCTTGGGCCATTTCTACACGATGGACAAATCCACGCTCTCCAGCGTCACCACGACGGAGCTCTCCTCTGTCGGATTTTCCACGCTCTCCTCGCAACTCTCCAGCTGGATCTCGAAGATGAGCCGCGACATCAACATCGGTCTGAACTACAAGCCGACCACCACGGCAACCGACGGTACGAGCGCTTCCAGCGAGTTCGACGTGGCGCTCTCCACCCAATTGTTCAACGATAGGCTCTTGCTGAACGGTAATTTCGGGTACAGGGACGAGGCGGATGAGGCCGCCAATATCTCGAACAGTATCGTGGACTTCGACATCGAATATAAGCTGACCAAGTCTGGCCGTTTCAGGACGAAGGCGTTCAACCGCTCGAACAACAGCTACTTCAAACAGGCCGCCAACACGCAGGGCGTAGGCCTCGTATACCATGAGGATTTCGACACGTTCTCTGGCTTGATGAAGTCTTATTGGAGCAGTGTCAAGGGTGTCTTCAAGAAGGATGACGAGGAGGAGAAGAAAGAGGGACAGAAGGGCGAGGAGAAGAATAAGAAGGATGAGAAGGCCACGCCTGCCAAAGAGGAGGGCGTGACGGACGAGGAAGAGGCGAGGAATTAAGGACTGAAAGCGTGGTTGTAATTGCTTCTTGCAATCTTTTCTTATCAACTTTAACTAATTTTAGTTTGCGGATTTGAAAGACTATTCCTATTTTAGATGAATTAAATTCATTATTTCCGACGAATTTGATATTTCATGGAGGGCGTCGATGGCTCGCTTTAGGAATCAATGCGCCTTCTGATTTTAAAAACATTTATTCTTTATGCGTATGAAGGGAAAGCGTCTCATTTTAATCTTGTCGTTTCTGTCGTTCGTCTCGACAAGTGTTTTTGCCCAACTGGGTCTTCCTACGATTAAATCATCCTCTGAAGGGGGTAAGGACATTGAACTCAGGGAGTTAATGGTTAGTGTGGATGTGGTCGGGAATGTAGCCACTACCACGTTCGACATGACATTCTATAACCCTACAACACGCACGTTGGAGGGTGAGTTCAATTTCCCTTTGGCGGAGGGGCAGACGGTCTCCCGTTATGCGCTCGACATCAACGGTAAACTTCGGGAAGGGGTTGTCGTCGAGAAGGAGAAGGGTAGAGTGACCTTCGAAAAAAAAGTGCGTGAGGGAGTTGACCCTGGTCTGATGGAGATGACGGCGGGCAATAATTTCCGGACCCGCATATATCCTTTCTCTTCAAAAGGAACCCGCCATGTGGTGGTGGCTTGCGAGCAAGAACTGACCACTTCTAACGGTAAAAGGTATTATCGTCTGCCGATGCAAACGGATTCGAAGATTGAAACCTTCGCTCTTAAAATCGATGTTAGGAATGAACAAAACGAACCAATTGTCTCCAAAGGCCCCATCGACGATATCTATTTCAGTCCTAAGGATCAAGGATTTACATCACAGATAGTTCGTAAAAACATCACCTTGAAGAAGGGCCTCTTACTGGAGTTGTCTCAGTCGGATTTCCCGAAGATCTACACGGAGAATGCGGGCCTCGACACCTATTTCTACATCTATTCACCGGTAAAGCCTAAAAATGTTCTGGAGAAGGCGAAACCGAGTGGGGTGACGGTGGTTTACGACGTCTCTTCATCATCGCAGGATAGGAATCTGGACAGGGACTTTGATTTCTTGGAGAGTTATGCCCAATCTCAAGGCATATCGAATGTGCGCTTGGTGACTTTCAGCTATAGGCAACATCTCGATACGACGTGTAAGGTGAAGGATGTCAGGAAGATCATCCGCACCGACACCCCTATATTCGACGGAGCGACCCAATTGGGTAGTGTTGACCTCTCGAAATTTGGGACGGACGAAATCCTCTTCTTCTCGGATGGAATGGGCAATATAGGGAAGGACACCCTCTCGAAGGCGAAGGGCTCGGTGATAACCGTTAATTCGAACCCTAAGGCAGACCATAATTACTTGAGATTTATTGCCTTGAAGAATGGTGGTACCTACATCAACCTCTGTTCCTTGAACAATGCGGAGGCTGTGAATTTATTGACCCACCAGGAGTTCCAGTTCATTAAGGCGAAGTATGATGCGGATAAGATCTCGGAGGTCTATCCTTCCATGCCGACCCGTGTCATCGAGTCATTCTCCATCTCTGGAATCATGAAATCGAAGGAGGCTGATATCACCCTCTACTACGGTTTTGGCAATCGTGTGACGGACAGTGTGACTTGTCATGTCTCGGCCATTGATCCAGTCCGCGCCAACAATGTGAAACGAATGTGGGCACAGAGAAAATTGGCGGAGCTGGATTTCGATTCGGAAAAGAATAAGCGGGAGATCATAGAATTGTCGAAACAATATGGCATCGTCACCCGTAACACCTCGCTTATTGTCTTAGAGACTGTAAATGATTATGTGCGTTATGAGATAACACCTCCTGAAGAATTGATGGATCAATATCTTAGGATGACGGCCAATCGACCGAAGTCTGCCCAGGCCGATACTTTCTATAGATTTAACATTCTTTCCGCAAGAAATGACTTCCTGCGATGGTGGAATGCTGAAAATGACCAGAAGGCGAAACCTTCGAACGACACCGCAACGGAGGTGAGATCGACTGTACGAATCAGGGGTGTAGGGTCTCTCACCGGACAGTCGGAAGAACCGGTCATCTTGGCAGATGAAATGCAAGTTGATGAAGATCCGGGTGAACTCGCGGAGGTTGTTGTTACTACGGATTATGGCCATAGACGTGAAAGTAGACGTGACGTGACGGGTTCTACTTCGCAGGTGCACGCCGAAGATCTTCGTGAGGCGCCTCAGGCAAGTGTGGAAAGAGCTTTGGCGGGTCGTGTTAGTGGAGTCATGGTTAGCTCTGCTGAATCATCATCGCGGAGAACTTCGCAACAGAGGAATGGAGACGGCTCTTCTGCCTCATCCGTAGATGGTGGTGGGGATGCATCTGTTCAGGTCCAGTATTGGAATCCTGATGTTCCGTATCTTTCCGAGCTGAAGTCTGTCAGGTCAGAGCAGATTTATGATGCATATCTGAAAATGAAACCCAAATATGCCCAATCTCCATCGTTCTATCTGGATGTGGCGGAGTATTCCCATCGGGAGAAGCAGACTGATGCGGCGATCCGTATCTTGTCCAACTTGGCGGAGCTGAAGCTGGAGGATGCGGAGGTGGCCCGTTCCTGCGCCAATAAGTTGGTGGAGTTCAAATCGTATGAGTTGGCGGCTTCCGTCTATGAACGTGTGGTTAAGATGAGAGGCGAGGAACCTCAGTCCTACCGTGATCTGGCGTTGGTCTACATTGAATTGGGACAATTGCAGAAAGCGGCCGACTTGCTCTATAAGGTGGGCTTCTCCAAGTGGGATAGCCGTTTCAAGAACATTCAGCAAATAGCCATCAACGAATTGAACGCCCTTATCGAGTTGAATCCAGACAAAATCGACACGTCAGCCTACGACAAGCGCTTGTTGGGTAATTGCCCTGTAGATATCAGGATTATCCTCACATGGAACACCGATGATTGTGACATAGATCTTTGGGTGACCGATCCGAATGGGGAAAAGTGTTATTATGCGCATAGGCAGACTGCTATCGGTGGTAGGATTTCTGATGATATAAGGAGGGGATATGGACCGGAAGAGTTCTGTTTGAAGAAGGCCATTAAGGGAGAGTATCTGATTCAGGCGAATTATTACGGAACGAACAGCCAAAAACGATTGCAGCCGGTGGTGGTCCAGGCTACCATTTATACGAACTTCGGACGACCGAATCAGGAGAAGCAGGTCCTGACGCTCCAGTTGGGCAATGCTAAAGATGTCTATAAGGTGGGGACGATAAAATTCTGACGAGTCATCTATTCCTTTTGGAAAAAAGATTCCATAAAAAAACGTTTGTCAGAATTCTGGCAAACGTTTTTTTGATTAGCATATTATTTTAGAATTTGAGGCCTAATAATAGACCTGACATCAACACATTCCTTATTTTTTGCCAAAGGAAGGATTTTGGTTCATCTTCAGCGGTTTAATATTTTCGGGAGTAATCACAACGTCATCGTCTGCCGCAGATGTGACATTGTCTTGGTAAAATGAGACCATGTTGCCATTTTCGTCTGTTCCAACGTAACGGAATTGAAGGTCTACCCCTTTTAAATAACTGTTGTACGTACGCTCCGACACTACGATTTCGTCTCTTTCTTCTCCTGGATCCAATCTTTTGTCGGGGTTGTAGAAAAATATATCGTTACGCTCTTTTGGCTCATCTGATAACCATGGGAAGCAAGCGTATATCTTATAGGAGGTCTTGTTGATGAATTTAAAATGCAAGTCGGTTCTACCATCTTCATCCGTACATAATCTAGGTTCTAATGCGCTTTTGTGGATTCTCATATAAGATTCATCTACAATGAGTTTTTTTGTGTTGCGATTTATTTCCACGTTCCAACGATAATATATGGAATCATTATCGCCTGTGAAAGTTAGGGTGTGTTTCCCCGAATTGGCGAATTTTATCTTGCCGTCGAATTTTTTTGTGTTGAATTCCAGGGCGGGTGAATTATATTGGTTTTTAATCCATATGCTTCCTTTATAGCCGGCATTGTGCCTGCCCGTGTCACGCTCTGTAACCCATGAGCACTCTTTTAATGTTGTACCTGTTTTGTTTATGATTTTTACGTTTTGAGCCATTAAACTTGGGCTGTACAATAATAGCATGAATATTAATTTGAATCTCATGATATATATATTTTTTGTTAGACAATCCTACGTTTTCTAAGTGATTTTAGTAATCGGTCTCTGTTTTTTTCAGACGAAGAAGTTCATCCCCACGTGCCCATAGGAGATCTTCCCTTTGTACTCTTGCTTGAGTTGCGCATATTGCTCGATGCCGGTGCAGTGGCAGGCGACGATCTCCTCTATCTCCAGTTGGTTCATCAACTTTGCGATGTGGCTGATTTTGTTGGGCGATTCGTGTAGTGTGTGGAACCCTCCGATCACGAGGCGGATGGGCTCACTGAAGTGTTCCTTGGCGCTCCGTATCGTGTTGACGATGCCACGGTGCGCGCAACCGCTCACGATGGTGATTTTCCCTTCGTGCCGTATGCAGATGTATTGCTCGTCCTCGAATTGGTCTTCTGCGCGATCTTCCCCCTTCTGGATCTCCATGTTGGTGAAGTGTGTTTCGTGCGGGTCGAAGAGCTTCACCTCCGGCATGATGAAGATGCCGGGCAGAATTTCTGTGATGTCTGTGACCCTCCTGATGCGTGAAGTGTCTATGGTGTTGGGACTGGGCAGTCCGATGCATCGGTTGCCTGTGCCGTAGCGTACCACGTCGAAGCCCTCTTTCGCATAGACCGGCGCATGGTTGTTGTGGGCAAGGAAGTGGGCCAGTCCGCCCGTGTGGTCATAATGTCCGTGGCTGATGACGAGCGCTTGGATGGCGGAGATGTCCACGCCCGCGATCTCCGCGTTGTAGGCGTAGAGGTCGGTTTGTCCCGTGTCGAACAGGATGTTTTGCCTCTCGTCAGTCTCGATGAGGAGGGAAAAACCCAGTTCGGACTTCATCTTCGCTTGGAAGACCGTATTCTCTGTCAATATCTTCAGTTTCATGCCTTTTCGTTTTCTATGCGAATTTAATGTTTTTCCGCGAGAAAATGGACGGAAGAATCGTTTGCTGTGGGGCTATGGATGCATTATGAGGAGCGCGAGCTCTCTGACGCATTGGCCGAACAGCAGGCCTATGAGCAGGGATGCCACATTGGCCGCAAGGGCGAAGCCCCATGCCTTCAGAATGTAGTGTTTGGCTTTCTTCTCTAATGCGCAGGAGTAGACGATGCTCTCTACAATCCATATGATGGGTTCTACGACGATCAGCAGGGCGGCGAAGCCCAAACCCTTAGCGTAGGAGGTGTTGGCGAAGATGGTGGAGCATAGGGTGATGTTCATCAGTATGTTGGTGATGGCATTGGTTGCGGCGATAATCGCCAAATCCTTTTTTGAGCGGTAAAAGAACAACCATCCGACACCCACTTCGACGATGACGGTTATTATCATCGATAGAAGGATAGTGATCCATTGTAGGGAATTAGGGAAATGGGGGACTGATTCCTGTTTGTAGTCATTCAGTATGGTGGGACTGATGTAGTACCAATCTGTGCTTGGTTTGTAGATGATAACATTCGCACAGGTGTTTTTCCCTTTGTATTTGACGCGGCTTTCCCCTTTTGCCCGAATTAGCAGGGAGGTGTCGCACGCCTTGAATTGCTCTATGATTTTTGACCTTAAATTCTTCCCCTGTTTCTGAAAATCCTCATCTTGAGGCTCTCCGTCCTCATGTGCTATGGTGATTTCGCCAAGATTCTCTTCCTCAGCCTCCCTCTCTGTTTTGTGCCAGCCATATTGTCCCCAGTACCAGCTACAGTCTGGAATGGTGGAGGAATCCTTCCCCACGGCTTTGCTTAGGTCAATGACCAGGATGTCCCCGTCCATGTAGCAGCAACTCGGGCTAGAGATTTTACCAGTGCTGTCTAGAACCGAGAATGTCGTGTCTTTTGTCTTGTAATCAGTCGGTTGGCTGAATGAGAAGTCTGAGACCACCTGATTCAAATCGTAGTAACCGATTATATATTCCTCATTGTCGTCGGGAACTATGATTACTTCCGGACTTATCGTAAACATATGGGGAGCTGGCATGTTTGCGGCGCATGTCATACTCAGCAGAAGTAGGAAAGAGAGGAGTATTTGTTTCATGTGCTTCATCATAGTTCTTTGGATTTTATTTGGAATATGTTGTGATGAAAAAGAGGGTATACCGTTATGATATACCCTCTTGCTCTATAGTCGGAACATCCTTTTATTTCAGGACGTCCAATGCCTTTTTGATACGTTTGAACGCCTCGGTGAGGTTCTCCTCCGAAGTGGCGTAGGACATACGTATGCAGTTCGGAGCACCGAAGGCGCCACCGCCCACGCAAGCCACGTGGCCGTCCACCAAGAGGTACATGGCGAGGTCAGCCGCAGTTTTGATCACGTCACCCTTAGGCGTCTTCTTGCCGAAGTAAGAGTCGCACTCAGGGAAGATGTAGAAGGCGCCGTCCGGTATGTTCACCTTGAAGCCGGAGATTTCGCCCGCCATCTTAACGACGAGGTCACGTCTGCGCTCGAAAGCCTGACGCATGGTCTCCACACTGCTTTGGTCGCCCGTGTAAGCAGCCTCGGCCGCTTTCTGTGCGATGGAGCAAGGTCCGGATGTATATTGTCCTTGGAGTTTGTTGCAAGCGCTGGCGATCCATTTCGGAGCGGCCATCCAGCCCAATCTCCAACCTGTCATCGCATATCCTTTGGATACACCGTTTATGATGATCACGTGGTCCTTCACCTCAGGGAATTGGGCGATGCTCTCGTGCTTGCCCACGTAGTTGATGTGCTCGTAGATCTCGTCGGCGAGGACGAACATATTAGGGTGTTTGCCGATCACCTCAGCCAATCCCTTCAACTCCTCTTTGGAATAAACGCTTCCGGTAGGGTTGGAAGGAGAGCAGAGGATCAACAATTTCGTCTTAGGCGTGATAGCCTCTTCCAATTGTGCTGGAGTGATCTTGAAGTTTTGCTCCAAACCAGCCTTCACGATCACGTTGGTACCCTCGGCCAACTTCACCATCTCTACGTAGCTTACCCAGTAAGGGGCAGGTACGATCACCTCGTCACCTGGTCCGACGAGGCTGAGGATAGCGTTGCAAACCGCTTGCTTCGCACCGTTTGAGCAGACGATTTGGCTTGGGTCAAAGTCCAATCCGTTCTCTTTCTTCAGCTTCTCCGCGATAGCTTTTCTAAGAGGCATGTAGCCTGGCACTGGGGAGTAGAATGAGAAATTGTCGTCGATGGCCTTCTGCGCAGCCGCTTTGATGTGCTTGGGTGTGTTGAAATCTGGTTCTCCTACACTTAAGTTGATTACATCTATGCCTTGTGCGCGCAATTCTTGGCTCTTTTGCGACATGGCAAGCGTCTCTGATGGTGATAAGGCCGCTAAACGGGCTGATACTTGATCCATTTTTTCGTCTATTTTATAATTAATCTTCTTATGTATACTGTTTAATTTCAGTTTGTTAGGTTTGTAAATCTTGCACACCTAAATTAGGTGCGAAATTACGTCATTTTTTTGAACGAAACAAGTGGTTTTTCGCTAAATATATAAAAGAGGCGCAGAAAAAGTTTCCGCGCCTCACGAAGAGCTTTTCCGAATTCCCGAAGTGAGAGTATAAATGTTTATTTTTTCAGGAATTTGAGTATGCCCGATTTCTTGTCCGTGATGATTTCAATGAGGTACAAACCCTTTGCCCAGGAGGAGATTTCCTGTGATACTTGTCGCTCTTTCGGACGAAGGCACAGGAGCCGGTTGCCTGTTATGTCATAGAATATGACTTGTTCCATCGGCTCGGAGGCTTGGATGTGGATTTGTTGGCTGGCCGGGTTAGGGTAGAGGGAGAGTGACATGAGGTCGGCGAGGGTGTTGTCCACACCGGTCGTGTCCTTCTCACCGTTCTTCTTGCCTGGCGTAGGGTTGAGCTCCAGCGGGTCGATGCCGTAGATGACCCAATTCGACGAGCTGTCTACCTCCCTTGCGTAGGATTCGTTGGTCTGCAAAGAGACAAGCTCCACGCAGTCGATGTAGTCGGTGTCGTTGCGGGATAGACAGATGGTGTATAGACTGTCCTTGTTGATGGCGAAATTGAGGCTGGAAGGCCCTATGGCGCTATCTCCGTTCGCCCAGAGCACTTTGTGTTCCTTCGGGCGTATGATGGTCTGTTCGTAGCCTACAGGGATTGTGGATTGTTTGAGTGTTTTTGAGTCTGTTCCTACGATGGAGAGGGTATAGTTGGCCAAGTCATAGCTCTCCTCTCCGTAGTTGTATATCTCCACCCAGTCCGCATATTTCCCGATTGGGTCCGGATTTTTGGAGAGAGCGTTGCTGGAGGTGCATATCTCGTTGATGACGAGTGTCGGCTTGCTCTCTGGCTTCGGTGCGCTGATTGGACGGAAGGTGGCCGTGATCTTTCCGCCGGAGCGGAGTTTGGTCACCAAGTATCCTGGAAGTTTGTTCCTAGGCTCCAGTGTGTCGGAAGCGACATCTCCGATCGTGTCGCACGTGATGACCCATTTGTCCAGCTCGTAGCCTTGTGGCGGTATGGCGTTGAGCTCCAGTTCGTAGTTGGAGAAGTATTTGCCGTTGTAGCTGGTGATGAGTTCTCCGTTGAAGTAGAGCTTCGCCTCTTTCATCGCGGATGCCAGTTGTAGGCTGACGGTGTCTCCTCCGCCGACATATTTCTGCAGTTGTCCGTATATGAATTTATGGCGGCTCAAAGCGAATGTCCGCATGGAGGAGGTCGCCTTTTCTCCTGTCGTTCCCTTGAAGGATATTTGGTACTCCTTGTCCACGAGGGTCGAGATGCTGTCGAAGACGGCTTCGATCCGTTGTGGGGCGAATGTGGTGGAGAGGTGGATGAGGTACCTTGTCATGAATTTCTTCTTGAAGAATCTGTTCATGTATAGATGCTCGAATATCAGGGTCATCCATGCCGCGCTGTTGGCCCATTGGGTGGCACCTGTGCCTGAGCACCAGGTGATCATGTTCTTGGAGGACCCTCCGAGGTATTCGTATCCAGGGAGTCCGAACCCGAAGTCAGTGTCGAAGAGTATCCAGCGGAATTTACCGTCGTCTTTTTTCCTCCAAATCTTCGTGTTGTTGCCTGGCCAGTCCGTGTTGACGATGAATTGTTGGAAGACTTGGTAGTCGACGTATTCGTCCATGTCCATGCGCCCGCAGGCTCTTTCGTAGAGGAGGACGGAGTCCTTAGGGTTGGTGGTTCGCAGCGTTGTGGTCAGGTCATTGTAGGCATCCTTGTCTCCTTTGCTGGCGTTTATGCCTAATTGGTCGGAGAGCGTGATGAGGTCGATGTCCTCTTCGTCGATGCCGTAGTTGGCCTCAATGTAGTCGGAGTTGGTCCGCTCGTTCAGGTCCATCAATCCTTGGTAGACACCGTTGATATAATAGGCCACGGGTTGGAAGGCTTGGTAATCAATGTTCATGCCGATGGCCAGTGTTTGCATGAGTCCGTCCCTGATTCTCACCTTGGAGTAGGCGGTTCCACCGTTCCTGAGGTGGAGGTTACTATGGATGATGTCGGGTTTGGAAGGGAAGAAGTGATAGTCGATGGAGTCCTTCCCTGTTTTGTTGCTTGCCTTGAGGGAGAGAGACTTGATCTTCTCTGTTCTGGAGCATCCGCCTTCCACCTTGGCTTCCAACTCCTGGCAGACGACGGTCTCTCCGTCTACGATATACTCGAAGTTGACGGGGCGTTTCCACTCTTGGTTGTAGTTGGCTTTGGTCCTCGTGCAGCTTTTTTCTCCTCGTGCTCCGTTCTTTCCGACGACGCAGATGCCGAGGGAATCACTGTAGAAGTAGCTGGAGTCCACTGTGATGGAGACGACGGGGATGGTGAATCCTAAGCTGTCGTGCGCTTCGTCGTTCACGAGGTAGGTGGCGGTGGTGGTCCGGCTAGGTATCAAGCTGTCTATGAATGCTTTGGCCCTTACGTTGGTGTTGCCGTCTATGTAGATGGGCTCCGTGTAGGGTGTGCCGTTCTCTGGCGTCGGGTCGGATCCGTTGGTGGTGTAGTAGATGGTTCCGTCGCCCTCTATGACTAGTTGGAACGGTTCTGCCATGATGCCTCCCTTGTGGCTGAATGTAGGCGCGGAGCACCTGCAAGTGTTGATGTCGGCATAGGCTTTCGTGTTCGGACTGCCTGGGGTGGGCGACATATATCCGCTTCCCGTGGCGGTCTTTCCGTACGATAGGTTGGTCTCCATCTTGCCGTAGTACAGGGAGTCGATGACCGTGCTTCCCTCATAGAGCACGATGGCTCCTCCGTCGGCGTCCAGTTTGTAGTCCGCATGGTCGTCTTTTTTCGTGTCGTCCAGCCAAAGGACGGCGTTGGGCGTGATCACCCAATCTTTGTTCACTCTCCATCTCCAACGCTCGATAAGGTTCCCCTTGACCGCCTGCTTGCCGTAGTGGATGATCAGGTATCCGTTCATGTTGACGGAGTCTTCGTCAGTGGTGAACTCGATGTAGTTGGAGAAGTTGAAGTTGTCCATGTTCATGAAGGACGAATAGTTGCACGTCGAAAGCTCGCTGATGGAGACCTTCGCGCAAGACAGCGACACACACAACGTGGTGATAACTGCCGATAAAAAGAATCTTTTATACATGTCTGTTACTTAATTTGTCAGGAAACATCCGCGAATATATCTCTTTTGAATGGATCTACAAGTTAAATTATCCGTGAATCGTTTCAAATTTTCGGCAAAGTTAGCATGAATAATCCGAAATAGGAAAGGGCTTGCGCCTTTATTTTGCGCTTCGTGGAAGGCGGTTACATTTCCTGTTTGACGATTTACAATTTACAATTTGCTATTTATAATTTATGGTTTACTATTGGCAATTATTGATGTGTTCATTTCGCGTCAAACTTTGTGAATTCTTCTTTCTGTGTGGAATTGTGGTTCTAAAAGGAAGAGCCGTGTGCGGAAGTGCTAAAAAGTGTGAAATGGTTTCATCTCTCTGTTTTTATGGCTATTTTTGTGCATGAATAGGGGTGATTCTCCTATTTCTGTGTGACCGCAATCACTTGATTTTGCGGATGTTGTGTTTGGTGGGCTCATGGCCTTGCTATGAACCGTTTTTAATTGTTTAATGCGTTGGAAAACGTTCAGTTACAGATATTAGGGGCTGGTTCGGCGGTGCCGACGAAGAAATTCTCCCATCCTTCCCAGGTGCTTTCCCTGAGGGAGAAGGTCTTTATGATCGATTGCGGGGAGGGTACCCAGCATCAGGTGCGCCGCTATGGGGTGCGCGTCTCCCGATTGAACCATATCTTCATCTCCCACCTTCATGGGGACCACTGTTTCGGGCTGGTGGGGCTCATCTCTACGTTGGACACGCAGGGACGTACCTCTGACGTCTATGTCCATTCACATCCCGAATTGGAACAATTGGTGCGTCCGTTGATCGCTTACTTCTGCAAAGGTTTGTCGTTCAATGTTCATTTTGTGCCCTTTTCACCGACAGAATCGGAGGTGATTTACGATGATAGATCATTGTCTGTCAAGACATTCCCCCTGAAACATTCGGTCCGTTCCTCCGGCTTTCTCTTCAAGGAGCATGAGAAGGAGCGGCATATTGACGGTGAAATGGTGAAATATTTCCATATACCGATCGCCCAGATTCCCTTGATCAAGCGGGGGGCGGACTTCCTGACGGAGGAGGGTGAACTGATTCCCAACCGTCAGTTGACGAGCGATCCTACGCCTTCGAAGAGTTACGCTTACTGCTCCGACACGGCTTACACGGAGAAGTTCTTGTCGCATATCGAGGGGGTGGATTGCCTTTTCCACGAAGCCACCTTCTTGCATCAGGACTTGCCCGCCGCGAAGAAAACGATGCATTCCACCGCACTTCAGGCGGCTACCATCGCTAAGATGGCGAATGTGAAACGGTTGGTCATCGGGCATTATTCCGCAAGATATGACGACCCTCTCCCTCTGCTGGAAGAGGCGAAAGGCGTATTCGAGGCGACGGATTTCGCCGCAGATGGTAAAACGTTTATTTTTTGATTGTTATGAAAACTTTCCTAGCTATCCTTAGAAATTCAGCCATTGCGCTTCTCTTGTGCATGTTTGCATGGGTGGAGGCCTTCGCGGAGAAGACGGAGGTGGGGGGTGTCGTGCGCGATTCCATTACCAAGGAGACACTTCCGTATGCGGCGGTCTATTTCGAGAATACGGATGTGGGAACCGCATGCGACAAGAATGGTACTTTTTCCCTATCCACCGATAAATCAGGCTATTTGGTCTTCTCCATGGTGGGTTTTAAGGATAAAAAAGTCTATGTCAATGCGGACGGAAAGCGGAAGACGTTGAAGGTGGATCTGAATCTGGAGGAGTACTACCTTGATGAGGTGGTCGTCTCGAAGCGCAGGAGGCAACGTTACTCCAAGAAGAATAATCCGGCTTTGGACATGATCCGTAAGGTGATAGAGAACAAGGATCGGACGGCGATCACGAACCATGAATATTACCAATGTGATAAGTATCAGAAGATCACGTATGCCTGGAATGGCTTCGAGGCGGGCAAGTTCGGCCTGTTGAACAAACGTTTCGGCTTTTTGTATGACCATATCGATACCACGCAGAAGGGACGTTCCATCCTTCCTCTCGGGCTTCGGGAGGTGGCGTCGACGCTCTATTGGCAATCTTCCCCTGAACGTATGCGTACGGTTGTCCATGCGAAAAAGTTCGATGGAATCGATGAATTGCTTCCTCAGGAGGGGGTGCAGAATATGTTCGATGAGTTTATTCGGGGCGTGGATATCTTCGAAAACGATATTGTCATGTTCGCTACCCATTTCGTGAGCCCATTGTCTAATGTCGCTCCCGCATTCTATAAGTTTTTCGCCTTGGATACGTTGGAAATCAATGGGGTACGTTGCGTGAACATCGCCTTCACGCCTCACACGACCGAGGCGTATGGCTTTACCGGTAGCCTTTATGTGTCGTTGGACTCCTCTTATGCGGTGAAAAGGGCGCATTTTAATCTGCCGAAGAATATTAACCTGAACTTTGTCGAAAGCATGAGCTTCGACCAGGATTTCGATTATGCCCAAGATGGCACTCGTATGCTCACGAAGGATTTTGTCAGTGCCGCGTTCTTCGTGCCTGCGGCTCCTCGGGTCTATGGCGAGCGATTGAACGCCTATCGGAACTATTCGTTTGAAAAGCCGGTGAATACGGTGCTTTTCGATTTCCCTGACCCTGTGGTGGATGAGTCGTCCGCCCGCAAGGTGTCGTCCGTGGAGTGGGACTCTCTCCGTTACGAACCGCTCTCCGAGCAGGAGGCGCGCACGCGTCTTTTGATGCGCGAGCTTCGTCAGGTGCCTATCTATCGGTTTACGGAGGGATTCGTGAAGATCTGCACCAATAATTTCATACCGACGAAGAAGGAGGGTAGCCAATTTGACATCGGACCTGTCTTTTCCATGATTTCAGCGAATGATTTGGAGGGTTTCCGCCTCCGTTTCGGTGGGGAGACGACCACTGAGTTCGACAAGCATTTCTTCCTCTCCGCTTATGCCGCATATGGCTTTAAGGATAAACGTCCGAAGGGAATGGGGTCCATCGAGTATTCGTTCAATGACAAGGAAAAATATCACGTGGAGTTCCCTGTCCATTCCTTGACCGTTTACTGCAAATATGATGTGGACAAAGTGGGTGACGAGAACTATAGCACGGTGGGCGGTAATGCGATCAGTTCCTTGTTCAGCCGTTCGGATGATCGTGACGCCATCTATGCCAGAGTGGCCGGAATCTCGTATCTTCATGAGTATCATTCAGGTTTTTCCATGAGGGCGCATTTCAACTACAAGACGTCCTATTCCACCTTCCTGACTAACTTCCAAAAATACGATGAAAGGGGTGTTTTGTCCGACTGCGACAACTATTCCATGGGTGCGCTGAAACTTTCCCTCCGTTTCGCTCCGAAAGAAAAATTCTATCAGTCTAGGCTG
This sequence comes from Paludibacteraceae bacterium, assembly GCA_017962085.1. Lineage (GTDB taxonomy): Bacteria > Bacteroidota > Bacteroidia > Bacteroidales > Paludibacteraceae > UBA1181. The sequence continues at coordinate 81,766 of JAGCWA010000014.1, read as the reverse complement.
CACCGCTTCACGTTGAACAAGGAGGTGCCGATATTGACGCTCTCCCATTCCGTCGCCCTGGATGGCTATGTCGGTTCCGACTATACCTGCAACAAGACGGAGCTTGGGTTTGAGAAACGTATGTGGTTCTCCTATTTCGGTTATGTGGACTTGCTCCTGAAGGGGGTGAAGGTCTGGAATAAGGTGCCTTATACGTTGTTGGATATTCCGATAGCGTCTTCTTCGTATTTTATTGATAATGAGGAATTCAACTTAATGGACCCTGTCGAGTTCATCAACGACCAGTCGGTCTCTTGGTACCTGACGTATTACATGAACGGCCTTGTGCTGAACCGAATCCCTTTGATCCGCAAGCTGCAGTTGCGTGAGGTCTTCGCGTTCAGGGGATTGTGGGGCGGATTGGATAGACGGAATGACCCTAGCTTGGCTGACAATCCTGCCGGTTTGTTCGCTTTCCCTACGGGTACGTACAGGATGGATGACCGTCCGTACATGGAGATTAGTGCGGGTGTGGAGAATATCTTCAAGGTCTTCAGAATCGATTATGTGTGGCGACTGACGTATAGGGAGCATGCGGATGTGGATACGAGGGGGGTGCGCTTTGGTGTACACTTCAATTTCTGATTTATTTGCCGATTCCACCGTGTTTTTTAGTCCTGTGGGGAGGAAGGAGCGTGCCCTCATGTGATTCTTTGATTTTTTTTTGTTAGAAAATGATTCCTAATCGTTTCGTGTGTTCCGATAAATTTGTTACTTTTACACTGACAACGTATAATCTTTTATTATGGAAATGCTAAGGCTGATTAAGAACGATTTATGGTTGAAACCTTACCAGAACGCTATTGTCGGTAGGTATAAATATTATATGAAACGGCTCTCGGAATTGTGCGGGCCGTCCCAGTCCTTGTCTGATTTCGCTTCCGGCTACCTCTATTTCGGTTTGCATCATGAGGCGAAGAAATGGCTCTTCCGCGAGTGGGCGCCTAATGCCACCACCATCTATCTTATCGGAGATTTTAATGGTTGGAAAGAGACGGAGGCATATCGTCTGCAACCCTTGAAGAATGGGGTGTGGCAGTTGGAGTTGCCGGAGAATGCGATGAAGCATGGCGACCTCTACAAGATGAAGGTCTATTGGGAAGGGGGTTGCGGCGAGCGTATCCCCGCATGGGCCAATCGAGTGGTGCAGGATGATGATACGAAGGTCTTCAGCGCTCAGGTTTGGTCGCCCGAGAAACCCTATAAGTTTAAGATCAAACGGTTCAAGCCGTCAGTTTCCCCGCTGCTGATTTACGAGTCGCATGTGGGTATGGCGGGCGAGGCGGAGAGGGTCTCCACCTATCGTGAATTCAAGGATAATGTATTGCCCCGCATCGTGGCGGACGGTTATAACTGCGTGCAGATCATGGCCATACAGGAACACCCTTACTATGGGTCGTTTGGCTACCATGTCTCCAGTTTCTTCGCTCCCTCTTCCCGCTTCGGTACGCCCGACGAGCTGAAGGAGTTGATCGATACCGCCCATGAGATGGGCCTCTCTGTCATCATGGACCTGGTTCATTCACATGCGGTGAGGAACGAGAACGAGGGATTGGGATGCTTGGATGGCACCCGCTACCAGTATTTCCACGAGGGGGCGCGCGGCGAGCATCGCCAGTGGGACTCCTACTGCTTCAATTATGCGAAGAACGAGGTGGTCCACTTCTTGCTATCGAACTGTAAATATTGGCTGGACGAGTTCCATTTCGACGGGTTCCGCTTCGACGGGGTCACCTCCATGATGTACCTCGATCATGGATTGGGTACCTCCTTCTCGGATTATTCGGATTACTATAGTCCTAATCAGGATGGTGACGCTATCTGCTACCTCACCTTGGCGAACCAGCTGATCCATGAGGTGAATCCTCGGGCCATCACCATAGCGGAGGATGTGAGCGGTATGCCTGGTTTGGCCGCTAAGATCAGTGACGGCGGTATGGGCTTTAATTACCGCCTCGCCATGGGTATCCCTGATTTCTGGATCAAGATCATCAAGGAGTGCAGGGACGAGGACTGGAAGCCGGGGCATATCCTCTGGACCTTGACGAACCGACGTGGCGACGAGAAGGTGATCAGTTACGCTGAGAGCCACGATCAGGCGTTGGTGGGTGATAAGACATTGATTTTCAGATTGGCGGACGCTGATATGTATTGGCACATGTCCCGCCTGTTCGATTCGTCGTACATGGTGGACCGCGCCATCGCCTTGCATAAGATGATACGTTTGATCACGCTGGCCACTATCAATGGAGGATACTTGAACTTCATGGGCAATGAGTTCGGCCATCCTGAATGGATCGATTTCCCTCGCGAGGGGAATGGCTGGTCCTACAAGTATGCGCGTAGGCAGTGGCACCTGGTGGATGATACCGACCTCAAATACAAGTACTTGGGTGATTTTGACAAGAAGATGATCAAGTTGGTGCGCGACTCCCGTAAGTTTGAGGAGTCTAAGCTGATTGAACTGTGGGATAAGTCCGACGACCAAGTGTTGGCTTTCCGGCGCAAGGATCTGGTCTTCGTGTTCAATTTCCACCCGTACAAGTCTTTCTCGGACTATGGTATCCTTACGGAGGCGGGGGAGTACGAGATGGTGCTCAATACGGATGACAAGGAGTTTGGAGGCTTCGGGCTTGTCGATGATTCCCAAAACCATTTCACGTTGCAAGGTGATGCTCCCCGCCCGGATGGCAAGGAGTGGCTGTTGCTCTATTTGCCTGCCCGCTCGGCCTGCGTGTTGAGGCTGAAGGGGGCGGATGATGTTGAATAGTTTTTATCGATTAGGATATGAGAAAATATTTAGGATTCTTTCTGATGCTTCTGGGGCTGTTGCTCTCCAGTTTCAGTTCCTTTGGTGCGAAAAAGTACCATGAAATCAAGATTTTTGACGAAATCGGAAGTACGAGCTGGATCTGTTTGAAGAATGGTGTGGCGGAGGCCCGTTCGCTTCATGTGGATGGTATCTTCCTCCATCTGAATACTTACGGTGGATTGGTGGATTATGCGGATTCCATGCGCACGTTGATATTGAACTGTGAAATCCCTGTCTACGTATTCATCGATAATAATGCGGCTTCCGCAGGCGCATTGATTTCCATCGCATGTGATAGTATCTATATGAGGGCTGGTGGTAATATCGGTGCGGCGACGGTGGTGAACGAGAGTGGGGAGAAAATGCCGGACAAGTACCAGTCGTATATGCGTTCTACGATACGTTCCACGGCGGAGAGCCACGGAAAGATAAAGAAGGTGGTGGATGGTGATACCGTTGAGGTATGGATGCGTGACCCTAGTATCGCGGAGGCGATGGTGGACGAGCGGGTGATAGTGCCGGGTATCGTGGATTCCACCCGTATCCTGACATTCACTGCCAGGGAGGCTCTCCAGAATGGTTATTGCGAGGGTATATATAATTCGATTCCTCAAATCATCGATGAGGCATTCCATGTGGATGATTATGAGCTGACCTCCTACAAAGCGACAGCCTTCGACAGGCTACTTGGCTTCCTGATGAACCCTGTATTTCAGGGCATTTTGATCATGATCATCATTGGTGGTATCTATTTCGAGATGCAGACTCCAGGTATCGGTTTCGCCCTCTTGGCCTCCATCGTGGCTGCCTTGCTCTATTTTGCGCCGCTCTATGTGGATGGCTTGTTGGACGTCTGGGAGGGACTTCTCTTCCTAGTGGGTATCGTACTGCTACTATTGGAGATCTTTGTGATTCCGGGGTTCGGTGTGGCTGGTATCTTGGGTATAGTCTTCATCGTCGCAGGTCTCACGTTAAGTCTTTTGCCGAATAATGTGTTCGATTTCGGAGGGGTGACCGCCGGTGCTTGTACGATGGCGGTGGCCACGGTGCTGGCCTCGATGCTTGGCTCGTTTGCCTTGGTCGCATACCTCACTTCGAAAATCGGTACGGATGGCATATTCAAGAACCTTGCGTTGACTAAGTCGCAGGATAAGGAGGATGGCTATGTGAGCAATGACGTCTCGCTGAACTCATTGGCGGGCAAGGTGGGCGTGTGCCACACGGATTTGCGTCCTGCGGGTAAGGTGAGCGTGGACGGAGAAATCTTCGATGCGGTGGCGGAGAACGGTTTCATCGAAAAAAACGAGGAGGTTGTGGTCCGCAAGTATGAGATGGGACAGTTGTATGTCTATAAGAAATAGAAGGGTATCATGTCGATTAATAAGTTTGTGCTGGATAATGGGTTGAGGGTGGTGCACCTGATGGACACTACTTCTCCGATGGTGGTTATCAATACGTTGTATGATGTCGGGTCTAAGGATGAACATCCTGACCATACGGGTTTCGCCCATCTCTTCGAGCATCTGATGTTTGGTGGATCCGTGCATATCCCTTCGTATGACGACCCTGTTCAGCGGGCTTGCGGAGAGAACAATGCCTGGACCTGCAACGACTTCACGAATTATTACCTGATGTTGCCCGACTGCAATGCGGAGGTGGGTTTCTGGTTGGAGTCTGACCGCATGCTGAGCCTCGATTTCAGCCAAAAGAGCTTGGATGTCCAGCGGAATGTGGTCTGCGAGGAGTTCAAGCAACGTAACCTCAATCAGCCTTACGGTGATTTGTCCCACTTGGTGCGGGGCATGGCCTTCAAGCAACATCCGTACGCTTGGCCGACGATTGGTAAGGAGTTGTCGCACATCGAGAACGCTACGCTGGATGAGGTCCGCTCGTTCTTTTTCTCGCATTATGCCCCGAATAACGCTATATTATCCGTCGTCGGCAATATCTCTTTCGAGGAGACGAAGCGCTTGGTGGAGAAGTGGTACGGCGATATTCCCCGCAGGGATGTGCGGGTGCGTATGATTCCGCCGGAGCCCAAACAGACCGAGCCTAGGCGTTTGGAGGTGGAGCGCAATGTGCCCGCCAATATGCTCTACAAGGTCTACCATGTCTGTGGTAGGCGGGAAGCGGACTATTACACGACCGACCTGATTTCCGACGTTCTGTCCAATGGTAACTCCTCTCGTCTTTACCGTAAGTATGTGAAGGAAAATCCCCTTTTCACTGAGTTGAGCGCATATATATCAGGCGATATCGAGACGGGCCTATTCTACATGGCGGGCTTAATGGCCGAAAACACTACGTTCGAGCAGGCGGAGCAGGCCTTTGACGAGGAGTTGCGCCTGTTGCGGGATGAATTGGTCCCTGAGCAGGAGCTGGAGAAGCTGAAGAACAAGTATGAGTCTTCCTATCTGATGGATAATATGACCTTGCTGAAGCGTGCGAATAACCTTGCCTATTACGAGTTGTTGGGCGATGCGAACCTGCTGTATGAGGATGTGGCGAATTACAGGAAGGTCACTCCTGAGGATGTGCGTCGTTATGCGAGGGAGGTGTTCGTGCCGGAGAATGGTTCGACGCTGATCTATTGGAAATCAGGAGCTAAGAATTAAGAGTTGTTGGCTGTTGACTAATTTAACCGCTTGTGTTTGCTTTTTGGTCAAGAGAATAAATCCTTTTGTGGATAATTAAGCGCATAAATAAGGCTGGCACATGGATATGCCAGCCTTAAAAATCAAATATGTTATAATTCTATTCAGAAACCGCCCTTATGGAACATCCATAATCGCGGCCTTGCTCCTTAATGACAGGGCTATAATCGTCACTGTCATACAACCAATCTCCAAATAGCAAGCATTTAGCATCTGTGCATGGGGAATTAGTGTCAAGGGAGGATGTCCAATAATGTCCACCAGAATAGGTCTCAATCTCACTGTATCGGCTTTCTGCGTCAAGCAGGAAGATGACGTTGCCATTGGTCTTGGAAGTTCCAAGTATTCCCGATTTGTATCCTTCCGGGCTATAGATATTTGTTACCCACACCCAATCGCAGCCAGCTATCAGCTCTTCCATCTCTTCCGATGTTGGCATACGCCATGAGGAGCCCCAGTTCGCTGTTGCCGCATCATCTTCGGTCTCCAAAACAGTCTTGTCGTCTTTTATATTGTCATTAAAATCCGTTGTGCTGTATTTGGTGATGGCAGACATTGTGCCATGCTTGTAGGTTCCCCAGTCGTACTCATCCTTCGCGGTCGTTTCTCCCCAGGCGACATAATAGCCACTCTCTGTGTGGTTTGTGGCACCCACGTTGTAGGACGCCCATTTCAGCCCGCTTGGCAATCCCAGGTCTATGTAGTGATAACCTGCGATCTTGCCGCTTGAAGGCACTTCATATTGGGCGTAGACATCCAAATTGCTCTGAACATTGGTGAACGAGGAATCGCTCCAACCCGTAAAGACATAGGCGGTTAGCTGAGGAGCTTTTGGCGCTGTGGCACTTGCCCCTTTCTTCACCAATTGACTGCTAAGTAATTCGTTATTCGCCGAATAGAAGTTGACTTTGCATGAATTGCCCGTGACAGCTCGAATTTGTCCGCCACAGCAACGTACTTCAGTATATCTTGCCGTTATTATTTCATCATTCAATCTTATGTAATATGCATATTTTTCGTCAGTGGAAGATTTCACTCCGTCTATAGAGGAAGACCAGTAAAGAGCGAATGACGATTGCGAGTATGAGTCATAATAACCGCAGTTTGGGAGAAATATCACGTTTCCATTGGCTTTGGAAATGCCTATTCTTCCTCTGACGCCAGTGCCATTAAAGTTGTTTGTCCATTCCCAATCGCAACCTTCTAATAGCTCCGTTTGTTCTTCATGGGTCGGCATACGCCAATCGCCTCCCCATTTGACATTGGCTGCGTCATCCGTTGATTCCAGCGTTGTTTTCCCATCGTTTCTATTGTATTTGGATATGCTCATATATCCTCCACTCGCGTCATATTTGTAGGTGCCCCAATTGTATTTGCTCTTTGTGTATGTCTCTGCCCACGCATAAAAACCTCCTTGCCCTGAAGGTTCGGTAGCGTCCACATTGTACGAAGCCCATTTCAGGCCGCTAGGCAACCCGAGATCCACATATTCATATTCTCCGACAGTGCCGCTTGTCGTTATGAGTGGCACATAATGGGCATACAAGTCCATGTCTCTTTGCACGTTAGAAAGCGTGCTGTCGCCTTCCCAACCAGTGAATCTGAAGTCTTTTACGAAAGGAGCTCCCACGGTTGATACGTCACTGCCCTCTTTTACGAATTGGCTTTCGATAAGTACGCTGTCAGCCGTGTGGAAATTTATGGTATAACCTTTGCAGTATTGCGCATAGATGTCCATATCACTTCTCACATTGGTGAAAGAAGAGTCGCTCCATCCAATAAAAATATAACCTTCCCGATTAGGGTCCTGTGGCGCACTCGTTCCTGTGCCATCCACTACTGTTTTGCTCTCTATCAAAGTGCTGTCATAGTCATGGAATTTTACATCCCGATATATTGTTGTTATCGCGCGAATGTTCAGTCCAAAATTACGTCTCTCCCCTGAAGTGTTTAAATCAATTGAACAATACGCATAGAATTTATCCTCTATCTCATAATCCTCGCGAAGAGAGGATTGCCAGTAATAGCATTCCCCGCTTCCTGAAATAGAGTCTGTTTCGTAATACCCACTCGCCGGGAAAAAGATGGTATTATTGTTTATGCGTGATGTTCCGATATATCCTGCCACTCCGCTTCCATTGAAATCGTCTGACCGAGTCCATTTGCAATTACGTACTAATTCAATGAATTCATCATGTGTCGGCGTTCTCCAAGCATTTCCCCAATTGACATAAGCGGCATCGTCTTCTGGATCTAATGTTTCTTTGTCGTCTTTTTCTCCATATAAACTGTCCGAACAATATTTGGTGATTCTGAGTAATTTCCCCTCGTCATCTACCGTACACCATTTGTAGGTCGAAAGGCTATAATCACTCTTTCCCTCTGTCTCTCCCCATGCGAAATAATCGCCTGATTCATTGGGCAGGATGGCTCCCACATTGTAGGTGGCCCATTTCAAACCGCTTGCCAAGCCCAAATCGACGTAAGTGTATTTCCCCACCTCTCCGTTGACGGTTACACCTTGGTCGTATGTGTATACTGCATAGGTGTTAATGTCAGTTTGCGGATTAGTGAATGATGAGTCGCTCCATCCGATGTGTTTGAACCCAACCCGCTCAGGCGCATCAGGCGTTGAAACATATGTTCCTTTTATAACTCGTTTGCTGGCGATGATTGTGCTGTCGGCCGAGAAGAAGTTCACTGTGCATTCGTTCTTGATGTCAATGACACCTCGAACGGTAGTGCCTACGAAACGTCTGTGGGACATGCGCTTGGTTTCCGTGGATCCCACAGAGAAGAACCCGGCATTGTTGGAGTATTTGTTAGAGAGTGAGTTGTACCAATAGCGGCCATTTTCTTTCTTCTCATATTCTTTTTCTGTCTTATAGCCTGCGGCGGGGAAGAAGATGATATTGCCGTTTTTCTTTGATGTGCCGATGCTACCAGCTATGTGTGTCCCGTTGAAGTTTGTGGTCCATTTCCAATCACAACCCTCGATCAACTCCGTGTATTCTTCCGGACTTGGCATTCTCCACGGACCTTTCCAATTGACGTAGACCATGTCGTCTTCCGGATACAATACCCTGCAGCTATCCACATCTCCGAAAACGCTGTCCATACAATATTTGGTCATTGTTGAATCTGCACCCTTGCACCATTTGTAATTCTTCCAGTTGTAAGAACTCTTTGTTGTCGTTTCTCCCCAAGCGAAGTAAACACCATAATCATTGGGTTTAGCCGCTCCAACATTGCATGTCGCCCACACTAATCCGCTTTCCAATCCTAAATCCACATAGCCATAACCATTGATGGAGTCGGTGACCAACGGTAATATTTTGTATTGGGCGTATATGTTCAAGTCGCTCGTCACGTTGGTGAACGATGCGCTCCAACCGGTGAACATGTGGTCGACGACGAACGGTGGTTCGGGTTCATTCGCATCGTCTCCTTCAACGATGCGCCTGCTCGTGATGAGTGTGCTGTCTCTGCCGTAGAAATTAACAGTGTAAACGGTGAGATCAAAGTATTGTGCATATATGTCAAGATCCTTTTGTACATTGACAAAGGTGGAGTCGTCCCAGCCAGTGAAGATCGCAAACTGTTTCGAGGGGTTGCTTGGCGTTTGGACAGAGTCTCCTTTTATAACCCTATGGCTTTCGATAAGTGTACTGTCGTAGTTATAGAAGTTGACAGTGTACATCTCTTTGTAATATACGTCCACCACGTTGTCGATGTTGTACTTCTTCGTATTGCCGTCGGTGGTGTTTACTCGCATGAAAGTGGTGATGATGCCATTCGTTGTTTTGATGACTGGACGAACAGCCATTCCTGTAAGTCGATTGGATGTGTAGATGGTATCCAATGTCCCATTTATTTGCATGTAATATGCTTTTTGTGTGTTGTCATGGAAAAGAGAAGATGACCAATAATAGCCACATGTCGAGGACCCGGACACTCCTTTCAAATCGGTGGTTGGGAGGAAAATAGTGTTGCCGTTTTTTTTGCTCGTGCCTAAACTTCCTCCTATGCCGCTATTGTTGAAGTCGGCTACCCATTCCCAGTCACATGCTTGTATCAATTCTATTTGCTCCTCAACTGTCGGCATACGCCAGTATTTCCCCCATTTCGCGGCGGCGACATCGTCTTTATACTCTAACACGGATATGTTGTCAACGTTTGCTCCGTATGATCTGTTGGTGTTGTATTTTGTGATTTGATCTATGAATTTCCCACTTGAAACCATGGTGCACCATTTATACGTTTGCCAAGTGTACGAATTTTTCTTCTCGGTTTCTCCCCACGCATAACAATTTCCTTTCCCGCTGGGATCTGTGGCTTCCACATTGTAGGTCGCCCACATCACACCACTTGGTAACCCGAGGTCAACGTATGTGTGTTTCCCCACTATTCCAGATACGGAAACACCTTGCGCCTCTATATTTGTCGTGTCGGTGGGATATGGAGTGACTTCATCCTGGTATTCTACCGCTCTTACGGTTTCAACATCGTATTTTTCCACTTTGCCATCATCTGTCCGTACTCTCATGTAGGTCTCCGCCTCTATCGAGAAAAGGAGCGATGCTATAGCTATTAATGATAGTAAAATTTTTTTCATATGATATCTTCTGAAGGTTATTTGCGTATTAGTTTAAGCGATTGTTTGCCCACGGAAAGAACGTAGACTCCTTTCTGTAGGGGTAGTTGGATGGTGGCTGTGCCTGTCTTATCGGTTGTGGAGGTCATCCAGACAATACCGTTTGCGCCTACAATCTGAATCGGGGCGGACGCAGGTGCGTTTTCCACGCGGATTGTCCGTTTGTCTATGTTCAGGATGCGTAATTCGTTCGCGTCGATACGCTCCAAACCTGTGGCAGTTTCGTCTTTTTCGGTAAAATGGTAGTCTTTCACACTGCTGATGGCGTAGCTTGTCTCCGCATTGCCGTTTACCACAAGGTTGCCATCGCTATAAGTTATTATAGGATTGTCTTCGAGCAAGAAGCCATATTTCTCTCCGGTTTTCTGCTCCACCGTCATGTATTTCACTTCTGCGTTCGCGTATAATGCACCGCATGACAGGAGTAATAAGGTTAGTGCTTTCTTTGTCATATATGCGTGAATTTGGAATGATTTATTATTGCAAATATAACATATTCACAATAATTTGCATGAAAAAAAGCGTCAAATTTATGCTTTTTTATGATTGAAAGTAGGCTTGGTCGATGACCAGCGGCAACAGGTTTTCATCCGCATGGTTCTTCAGCAGCAACTCTTTGTCTTCCTCCAGCATTTCGGCGAATCGTTTGCTGTCGCCTCCTAACTTTTTGATGCTCTCTGAGTAGCAACGGACAGCCTCATTGATTTTCCCTAAGCAGAGCTCTATGTGTCCGAGGTTCATCCAATCGTGTTGGTCACGTTTTCCCTCTGGCGTCTTTGTCGCATATTTCTCCGCCTGCTCCAATTTGCCGATGGCGAAAGCGCACCATGCGATGGGTCTCCACACCTTCTCGTTGTTGCTGGAGAGGTATTCCACCTTGAAGAAAGCGTTGAGCGCCTCCTCGTATTTCTCCATTTCGAGCAGGCAGTGCCCGATGTTCAGTTGGGTGTTCAGATCGTCCGGGTTGAGACGCTCCGCTTCCCTGAAGTAGCGCAACGCTTGCTCCGTGTGGCGCATGTTGCGGTGGCAGGCGGCAATTCTCTTGATGGTCCATACGTTGCCTGTCTTGATGGTGTCGGCTTTTTCGTAGTAGGGCAACGCCTCTTCGTAGTTGCCCTCTTTCTGGAGACAGTACCCGCACTTCTGCAGCAGTTCAGCGTTGTTGGGTTGGCTGTCGAGCAGCAGGACGAAGATGCTTTTCGCCTCCTCGTAGAATTCTTTCTTGAAATAGAGTTCGCCCATGGCGCGCAGTATATTCTCCTTGCCGGATAACTCCTGGAGGTAAAAAGACTTGTGCAGGAGTAGCTTTAGCTTGAATATGTCGATGAAATCCTCCTTGTGCCGTCCCAATTTCAGGAAACGGTAGAGGTTGTGCAGGTATTGCTTCCCGATGGTCCCGGGGGTGGTGTCCCCGTTAGGCAAGGCTTGGCTTTCCCTGAGGTCTTGCAGTTGCTCCGCCTCCTCTTTGAAGGATTGGCTCATCGCCTTCTTCTGGTCGTCGGGCAGGTGGTTGAGCCCGATCACCATGGAGTATTTATCCGAGTCGCAGAAGATCGGACTGCTCAATGCGCTGTGGAAGAGCGATTCCGCCATGCCGCCGACGAAGAAGTCCGGTATGTTCGAGTTGGTGTCGAAGGGTCTGAGCCAATTGGCGGTTTCATCGAAGAAGCTGAATGATTTCATCTCCTTGAAGGTGCCTAAAAATACGTCGGAGCCTTCCATCTGCATCTCGGAGAGTTCCTGTATCTTATCGGTGATGCCCTTCTTGTCCATCATTTCCTGCCAATCCGGGTTGGCGTCCGCCGAAGGTTTCCCGGAGTCCATCAGCTCGTCCAGCTTCAGTTTCTGTTTGATGAGCGGGGTGATCTTCTCCATTTCGGGGAGGATGACCTCCTTTATCTTTTGGGTGATTTTCTCCGTCTCTTTGCTACGGATGATTTGCAGGAAAATCTCCAGGATATTGTCGCTCACGCCTTCTCCTTTCGTCCAGATGAGTGTGCGGTTGTGGAGGTTAGGGTAGAGTGGGAGCCTGCTGTTGTATAGGTAAGCGCAGATCACGAAGCCGATGATGGCTCTTTGCCTGACCTGTTCGGACGGGTTCAGTTCATAGGCGTCTATGAGGATCAGGAACTTACGCTCGTCGAAGATGCGTAGCAGACTGATGGTCACTGCGGAGATGAGGAGGCATTGCTCTCCCCAATAGACATCTTCGTCGGTGCAAAGGTCGCTGACTACGAGGGATTCCCCTTCCGTCATCTTGTCGTTCAACCAGATGAGGTCGAATATGCGGTTGGCGTACGCTTCCCTTTGTCGGAGGGCTTCCCGGTTGCTTCCCAATGATTGGGACAGTAGTTTCATGTTCTCGGCGGAGAGACGCTCCCTCATCTCGTCGGCGTCGGGTAGGCTAGGCCTTCCCAAATCCTTTTTCTTGCTATAGAGGAAGTTGCTCGCGTTTTGGGTGAATATGCCCTCCCGCAGGCGGTCCGCCAACTCCAGGATGTCTGTCCGCAATTGGTCGTATATCTTCTTCTGTTCCTTGTCCTTGGTGCCCGAAAGGGCGTATTGAAGCATGTACTGGTAGGTCGTCTCCAGACGGCGGCATTCGTCCGTCATCTCGCCCGACTGCCTGATTTCCAGCAGGGTGTGCAGGATGTCAAGCGCAGGCTTGAGCCTCTTCTCCGTCACGTGGGAGCAGAGTTCTCTGTAAAGTGTCTCTATTTCCTTGTTGGTCATGCGTTCGTTTTTTTCTTATTGAAGTAGAACATGAGTAACATGGCAAGTATGCCCACAGAGATCAGCATAAGGGTTTGAGAACCGTGAACCAAGAGAGCGAAAGAGCAGGCTTGGTCTTCGAATACACCATAGATGACGAGGGTCCCGATTACCAGGACGTGCCATGCGCCCAGACCTCCCTGTACCGGGGCGATGATGCCGAGGCTACCCATGACGAAAGCGGATAGTCCGCAGAGCATGCTCAGGTTCTCTGTGTAGTCGAATGCGAAGAAACAGAGGTAGAACATGAAGTAGTAGCCGACGAAGATGAGGATGGAGTAGAGGATGAAGAGTCCCTTGTGCTCCAGCTTCAGGACGGATTTCAGTCCGTTGACCACATTCGAGAGCAGTTCTTTGATCTTCGCGTATATTTTCGTGTTCTTGATCGCCTTCCTGAATAGGAACGGTAAGGCGATGAGTGAAACGATGATGATCCAAGTGATAGGGTTGGATAAGAGTCCGATAGCCCCTTCGATGAGGTGGTATTGCTCCGCCAATTGCATGATTTCGGAGTATTGCAGGGCGATGGTGAGGAGGATGACGAAGCCCTCCACGATGATGTCCACGCTTCTGTCCACGATGAGCGTGCCGAGCAGTTTGGTGAAGGGAACGCCTTCGTATTTCTTCACCAAGCCACATCTTGCGATCTCGCCAGCCCTCGGCACAGCGTAGTTGATGCAGTAGCCCGCCATGACGGCTCCGTATATGTTCCAGATATTCACCTTTTTCCCGAGCGGATCGATCAGCATTTTCCATCTCACGGCGCGTAGGAAGTGGCTCAGTAGGGCGATGAAGAGAGGAATGATGATCCAGATGATCCTGACGCCGCGGAGGTTGTCCATCAATGTGTCGATGTCCCAATCCTTGTAGACGTACCAAAAAATAAGGATTCCCAAGCCTAGGGAGAATATAACTTTAAGTGCGGTTTTTATGTTCTCTTTCTTCATCGCTGCAATCGTTTACGCAAAATTACTAATATTTATTTTTCTATTGTGATTCCTAATGAAAAATTGTATTTTCGCGCTACCAAATTTTAACGAAAAATAAGATGGATTATGACAGTTACGCCCAAGAAGTCTCTCGGGCAACACTTTTTGAAGGATCAAAACATTGCTCGGGCAATTGCTGATAGTTTAGGTGTGAGCTCACCTACACAGGTTTTGGAAGTGGGACCTGGTATGGGTGTGCTAACCCAATATTTGCTTCAAAATGAGCAGATTGATCTCAAAGTGGTGGAACTGGACAAGGAATCCGTAGACTACCTGAACGTTAAATTCCCCGCATTGAATGGCAGAATCTTGGCGGAGGATTTCCTGAAACTCGATCTGAACAAGGTCTATCCGACCGGCGATTTCTATGTGATTGGTAATTATCCGTACAATATATCCAGCCAAATCTTCTTCAAGGTGTTGGAATACCGCGACCGTATCCCTGTCTGCTCGGGCATGATACAGAAGGAGGTGGCGGAACGTATGGCTTCCAAACAAGGCTGCAAGGCCTATGGAATCCTGAGCGTGTTGCTTCAGGCGTTTTATGATATAGAATATCTCTTCACGGTGCATGAACACGTGTTCGACCCTCCCCCGAAGGTCAAGTCCGCGGTTATCCGCATGAGGAGAAACGGCGTGCGTAACTTGGGGTGCGACGAGTCTTTGTTCGTCCGCGTCGTCAAGACCGCCTTCAACCAGCGCAGGAAGATGTTGCGCAACTCTCTTCAACCGCTCTTGGGCAAGGATAACCCGGTGTTCTCCGATGTCGTCTTCACGAAACGACCGGAGCAGTTGTCTGTGCAGGAGTTCGTCGATTTGACGAATCTTGTCGAAAAATCATTGCCGGAGGATCCGGTGGACCTAAAAAAACAAAAGGGAGATGGAGGAGAGTAAAGGTATACAGCAAGTCAGACTGTTCTATTTTGATAACGGACGGTTGAAGATCGCAAGGGACATCGCAATCTTGAAGGAGGTCCCTCTGAATAATTTTGTGTGGATCGATTTGAACCATGTCGCCCCGGATACGGAGTCTCAGTTGGAGCAGTTCCTGAAGATCTATATCCAGGAAGAGGAGGAGATGGAAGAGATTGAGATGTCGTCCCGATTCATCGAGACGGACGATACCCTGGTGGCCAACGCAAGCTTCTTGTTGGATTCGTATGAGAAGGAGACGGTCTCCTTCATCCTCAAGAACGGTCTCCTGATCTCTGTCCGTGAAAATGATTATCTGAAATCATTCAACGATACGGTGAAGAAGCTTTTCGCTAACCCGAAGAGCTACCCGACGGGCTTCCATATCTTCGTCGCCCTGCTGGAGACTCGTGTCGAATATGACGCCGACATGATCGAGGACGCTACTTCGGCGATCACCCAGTTAAGCCAGACCTTGACGGTGGCTGAGGATGTCAATGAGGATGTCCTCTTGGAAATCAAGAATATGCAGGAGCGTGTCATGCACTTGCGTGAGAATGTGGTGGATAAGCATCGCGTCGTCTCTAGTATCCTGCGTAGTGACTTGGTGCCGGAGGACTTGAAACCTCGCTTGAACATGGTGATCAAGGATATCAATTCATTGGTCGAACACATCAAATTCGGTTTCGATCGTCTGGATTATCTCCAGGATACGTTCCTCGGTTTGGTTAACATCGAACAGAATAAGATCATCAAGATATTCACCTTGGTGTCCGTGATATTCACGCCGCCGACGTTGATCGCGAGCATCTATGGTATGAACTTCGAATTCATGCCTGAGTTGCATTGGTTCTACGGCTATCCTGCCGCACTGATCTCCATGGTGCTGGTAAGCATTGGCGTCGTCGTTTGGTTTAAGAAAAAGAATTGGTTGTAAACGTTTAATATCCTCTGTGTCATTATGGCTGAAACGAACTTTGTCGATTACGTGAAGATCTATTGCCGGTCGGGCAAGGGTGGGGCAGGCTCCGCTCATCTGCGCCGTGAGAAGTATATCCCTAAGGGTGGACCTGACGGTGGTGACGGCGGTCGTGGTGGCCATATCATCCTCCGTGGAAACAAGGATTATTGGACGTTGATCCACCTGAAGTTCGAAAAGCATATCATGGCGGGCAATGGCGAGAATGGTAGCCAGAGCCGTAGCTTCGGTGCGGATGGCAAGGACAGGATCATCGAGGTGCCTTGCGGTACGGTGGTCTACGACGCCGACACGGGTGAGTTCCTCTGCGATGTCACTTCGGACGGACAGGAGGTGATCCTATTGAAGGGTGGCCGTGGTGGCTTGGGCAACTGGCACTTCAAATCGGCCACGAACCAGACGCCTCGTTTCGCCCAGCCGGGCGAACCTGCCATCGAGAAGAATGTGATCCTTGAGCTGAAGGTGCTGGCGGATGTCGGTCTCGTGGGTTTCCCGAACGCTGGTAAGTCCACGCTGCTTTCCGCTGTGACGGCCGCTAAACCTAAGATCGCTAATTACCCGTTCACGACGCTGGAGCCTAACTTGGGTATCGTCGCCTACCGCGACCAGAAGTCCTTCGCCATGGCGGATATCCCTGGTATCATCGAAGGAGCTTCGGAGGGTCGTGGCATTGGGTTGCGTTTCCTCCGCCATATCGAGCGGAACGCTATCCTCCTTTTCCTGATCCCTTGCGATTCGGAGGATATCATGAAGGAGTACGAGATCTTGCTGAACGAATTGGAGCAGTATAACCCTGAATTGCTGAAGAAACAGCGTGTGCTGGGCATCTCTAAGTGCGATATGATCGATGAGGATATGATGAACGATATGCGCAAACTGTTGCCTACGGATGTCCCGTGCGTGTTCTTCTCCTCCATCACGGGCATGGGCCTGATGGAACTGAAGGATCTGCTTTGGGAGGAGCTTAGCAAGGATGTGGATCGTCACATGACCATGACGCACCGTCCGATGGAGGTGGATGACTATGAGGATGAGGAGGACGAGGAGATGGGGGATGATATTGAAATCGAGTGGGATGACGAAAAATAGGTGATGTATGTTGGATTTCCTTGCTGAAAATAATTGCATGGGCCTATTGGTGGGCCTCCTTACTTTCTTGATTATCGGACTTTTCCACCCTTTGGTGATCAAAGGGGAGTACTACTTCGGCGTGAAGTGCTGGTGGGCGTTCCTCTTGGCGGGTATTGTTTGCGTCGTCTTTTCCGTGATGGCGGAAGATCAGATACTCTCCTCGCTCTTGGGTGTGGTCGCCTTCTCCTGCTTCTGGAGCATCAAGGAGGTGTTCGACCAACGGAAGAGGGTGGAGAGGGGATGGTTCCCGAAAAGAGAGAAAAAAGACAAGGGCGTTTAACCAAACGCCTTTTTTTGTCACAGACCGCCAGGGTCTTTTGAACTACTCATAGGATGATTGATTGTTCAATCATCCTATCTCCTTCGCTTATTTGGCTTGTGTGGGTGGGAAAAGGTCCTCGTATTCGATTTCAAAAAATGGATACTCGAATACTCTTTTCCCCTCTTTGCTGTCTATGTGGTCTACAATGACTAAATATCTTCTCGTTTGTTTCGCCCACATTCGCTCCATTTCCATCTTGAATTGCGATAGTGATTCTCCTTCCAATAGGGGCCCGAATCCGGCGCAACATGGAAAGTTGGGATTGTATTCAAAAAGCCTTAATTGGAAATACTTGATGTCGACCTTTTCTCCGTTGAGAGTCGCATTGACACGGATGGGCCGATTAAAGTCGAGTGGCGCTCCTGATCGAACGACTCTTTTTGTGAAGTCTCTGATATAGATGTGTGCCTCAACATATATGCGTGATAATTCATGTTTGTCGATTTTCCTCCATTCATGTATGATGGATACGGACTGTGGCTTCCCCTCCTTGTCGACACCTGTGAATGTGACAATGCTGGGATTCCTCGGGAAACTATATGCTTGGTAGACATTGTTTTGCGCATCCTGTACCATTATTTTGATGGTGTCCGCACCTGCGACAGGGGCGAGGAATAGACTTTGTATCTCAAAAACATCATTGCCCATGTATGAGCCTGTGCGTTTTTTCCCTATCGAATCTATTCTGCCATTTTCCACTTGTATGTATCGCTTGTTCGAGCTCTTGGATTTCTGCAATGACATGAACCCGATTCTAGACGGATTGATCACCGCTATGTTATGAGCGTCCGGAATGGATACTTCGAATTTCGCTATGGAGTCCGCCTTTGTTTGGGCCTGTGCCATGACGTTCGTCGTAAGGCTCAGTAATCCGATGAGAAATAATTTGAAGACTGATGTCCGATTCATAACGTTGGGTATATAAAATGTTTCTATAAGATTCTATTTCTTCTGGTCACTAAGACGTGCGGCGGATTTGCGGATGAATCGGGGAATGTTCGACCAGACAGAGTGGTAGTTATATCCTCCGTTCTTCATTTCCTCTATCGCTTCGTCCGGTGTCCAACCTTGGCGTAGGATGCGGTACATGGCGCACATGGTCCCTGTCCGGTCCGCTCCATGCTGGCAATGCACCAAGACGGGAGCGTTGTTCGGGTCGTCCACGATCGAGAGGAACTCCTTGACGTACTCGTCTTTCATGTGGGCGGTGAATATATCGATGCGCTTCGCTTGCAGTGGTAGGTCGCCTATCTCATCCAAGTCGGAATGCCTGTCACGTAGGTTGATGACCGTCTTTATCCCCATCGCCGCGAGGTTGGCCATTCCCTCGCTCGTAGGCTGGGCGCTGCGGTAGAGTCCGTCCGAGACCTTGTGCAGGTTCGGTACGCCAGCCAGGGCTATTGGTTCCGCCCACTTGGCGGGACGAACCGTCGTCACGGTCTTGTCCGTGCCCTCCTTGTCAATGGCGTGCACGGAAATAATTCCTATGCCGAGGATGGCAACGCAGATGATTGCCAACCAGATGTTTCGTCTTTTGTGGGTGTGTTTCTCCATCTTTTTATATTTATAATTCTACCTTTTGACTCTTGTTGCCGATCTTAACGATATAGACACCTTTATGACTCATGGTCAGTTTCGTTTCTTCTTTGTTGGCTTTCTCCTTCACTATAAGTGAGCCTGTGAGGTTATACACCTCCACGTCCGTTTGGGCTCCGGTGACAAAGATAGTAAGATCTGAAGTGTGAATCGACCATGGCGCGTCGGCGTCGATTCCGTCAACTCCCACATCTATATGTACCACGTCCCAACCTTCTGGAATTCTGCTGATTCCATATTCTTCTGGCAATGCGCTTGGACAGTAGAATGTGCCGGTTGGAGCGACATCTAACACCCATGAAATCGTTGCTGTATTATCCCATCCCGAAAAGTTCACCAAGATAGAGGATAGGTTGGGACATAAACGGAACATGTCTGTATAGCAAGCGTCGTATGGATTTGAGGCAGGTAAGTCTGGCGCCTTTGTCAAGCTACTGCAACACATGAACATTTGTTCGTAGCAATATTGTGCCATTTGGGTGGCGGGCAGTTCCGGCGCTTGGGTCAGACTGGTGCAAGAATAGAACATGTTTCCGTAGCAACCATACTCCATTTTCCTGGCAGGCAATCGGGGCGCTTGTGTTAGACCTGTACAGTGAGAAAACATTCCCCAATAGCATTGAAAGGCTAATTCTGTGGCAGGTAGCGCTGGTGCTTGCTTCAAGCTGTCACATTCGGCAAACATTAGTATGTAGCAATCAGACGCCAATGTCGTGGCGGGCAGTTCAGGTGCCTCTTTTAAATTGGCACAACTTGCGAACATGCTCTCGTAACAGGAGGGTGCCAGCTCCATGGCAGGTAATTTGGGCGCTTTTGTCAAAGTAGAGCAAGCTTCAAACATGTAACTGTAACAATCGTAAGCTAAATGTGTGGCCGGCAGTTCTGGCGCAGATTCTAGTTCATAACAGCCAAAGAACATTGATCCGTAGCAACCTGGGGCTAATTGCTCGGCCGGCAGTTCTGGCGCTTGTCGCAGATTGCGGCAAAAATTGAACAAGCCGTAGTAGCAATGGTCAGTCAGTGTTGTGGCGGGCAGTTCCGGCGCTTTCGTCAAGTCTGAGCAATCATCGAATAGTTCGCAAAAACAATGCGAATTGGGAATCACTAGACTCTCTCCTTCACCGTCAATCAGACTCATTATACTTCCACTGGCGGCAATGGGTTTTTCTAAGACAAACGATGTATACACATCCAAATTCTGATTAAAACCACCAGGGTTATTACCTTTCAATAATACTTTATCCCCTATTTGGGGCAAATAGATTATAACCCCATCGCTAAGTTTATCCCATGTCTCTCCATCGTCCTGTGAGTATTGTATGTCGGGGTCGTTTCCTCCGTGGTTTTCTATTTTGAACGAACACATGTAGTCTTCTGCGGTGAAAGTCATGTAGTTGGCTGCGAAAAGGGTGCTAGTAGCGCATTGCAGTAGAATAATAAGGCTTATTAATTTCTTGTACATTTTAGTTGTGAATTGTAGTTATAATAGATTTCACAAATGTAGCAATTCTATTTTGAACAGATGTATATTCTTATATTTATATTTTATCTTCTTGTTGCTATATGCATTATCGAAAACGTTCCCAGAATAAAGGAATATCAGCCCTGAAATAAAAAAATCCCTCGAAAATTTTGCAGTTTCAAAAAATTAAACTATATTTATATAAAGCGTTAGTTAAACGTGATAGATGAGAAGCAGATATTAGATGTAAAAAAGATGGTTGTACTTAAGATGTATATATGAAGATGGGTGTTGATGAGTAACGGTAGAGGATGACAAATTTGTAAGGTATGTGTAATTCCTAAAGATTGTGAAAGGAGATTGGCTTATGAAAACGAATAGATTTATACTTCCTATATTGATGTTGGGTGTTGTTGCATCCTTCTATTCCTGTAAGGATGACAACGATAATGCTCTCGGTGAGGGCATGGGTAAAAGAAATAGCGATGTTCCTCAAGAGGTGTTCTATCATTGCAAGATCACGAATGCTGAGGAGTTGTTCTCTTTCGCAGAGAGAGTGAACAAAGGAGAGCGTAGCCTGAACGCGAGGTTGATGAACGACATCGACATATCTCGCAGGGATTGGACGCCGATCGCCCGTGTGATGGATAATGCATCCATGAATGCAAGTGAGCGTTTCGCCTCCGCATATAACGGTGTGTTCAATGGAAATGGACATAAGATCATCGGCCTGCGTCTGGTGGGCGAGAACAACGATGGCGCCGCGTTTGTCGGGATGTTGGGCCCATCCGGGGTCGTGGAGAACGTGATATTCTCCCATCTGGACATAGATGCGGGAAGAGGAACCGCCGCGATTTGCGCCTATTCACAAGGCGAGTTGTTCGGTTGTACCGCACTTTCGGGTGAAGTGACCGGTGCGAGCGATGTGGCTGGTATCTGCGCCTACAATTATGGCCTGATCAAGAAATGCTACAATCAAGCGACGATCCGAGGCGAAGAGGCCTCCGCTGGTATCTGCGCCTTTAATAAAATGGGCGTTCTTACCGAGTGCGAAAACTCTGGCGAGGTGGTGGGCGTATCCAACGCTTCCGCAGGTGGTGTCGTTTGCGTGAATGAACAACTGATCATCAACTGTATGAACCATGGCAAGGTGAGAAGCGGATTCCCGGATGAGGGTCTTGGCGGCATCTGCGGTCAAAACTACTCTCTCGTCTATAACTGTCTCAACGACGGGGAAGTAGAGGGCGGAATCAGCTCCGTGGGTGGTATCTGCGGCAAACTGATCGGCAACAACAAGGCTGAGCTGCTCAACTGCATCTCCACCGGTCCGGTTAAGCCTGTCAAGAAGGAGTATGTGGGCGCCATCTGTGGATGGTCCACCGGCAACTGCAAGGTGACAGACTGCTACTATGGTCCTGAGAGGTCCCAATTGTCCGACGGACTGGGCGGACAACCTGCTAACTACGCCACCATGTGTACCACCATCCGTAACTACTTGAACAAGCAAGTGGACGAGGTGGGTGAGGTGAAGGTGCATACCCTCTTCGGTAACTGCTCCATCTCGATGATGCCTTGGAAAACGGTGGATAAGACAATCAGGTTCTGGTGATTGCGGGAGGTCTGAATGATAGCTGACGGCAGGAAAAATGGCGAGGTGACCACCTTCTTCACGGACCGTGAGGGAGGTGTGAGCCAAGGGTGTTTCGCTTCGTTCAATCTTGGCTACTTTTCGGGTGATGAGCGTTCCAACGTGGACGCCAACCGTTCTCTTCTTTGCGGGGTGTTAGGCATCCCGCCGGAGAACCTCATCGTGCCGAACGAAGTGCATGGCAACCGAGTGATGATGATAGACCACGACTCCCTGCGGGTACCGATGGCTGAGCGTGACGAGTTATTCAAATGCGACGCTTTGGTCACGACGTGCCGGAATATTTGTCTGGGTGTGACGGTGGCGGATTGTGTGCCGGTTCTGCTGTTCGACGGAAAGGGAACTATCATCGCGGCCGCGCATGCGGGATGGAAAGGCATCGTCTCTGATGTCCTGGGTGAAACGGTGCGGCGTATGCGCGAAATCTCCTCCGTGGCTTCCTCTGACCTATACGCTGAGATATGGCCCTCCATATCAACCCCTCGTTTCGAGGTGGGCGAGGAGGTGGTGGAACGTTTCCGCTCACTCTTCTCCGAAAAAGAAATGTCTGGCATACTGGTGCGCGAAGGGTATCCTAAGCCCCATATCAATCTCCGTGGGGCGGTGCGTGCCAGATTGCTGGCATTGGGCTTGCAGGACACACGTATATGGACACATCCGGACTGTACCTTCTCGGATCCGCGCTATTTCTCCGCCAGACGTGACGGATTCGCTTGCGGACGGATGGTGGCGGGAATCATGAGAATTAAGAATTAAGAATTTTTTTGTGAAGTTGTGTTTAGTGGAATGTTAAAAGATTTTTTGAAGAATTATTATAAGACGGTTTATCTTTCGGGCGATTTGGAACTGATTGCGGACTGTTTTGACAACCTTACGTATTATGATTCTTTCACAAAGAGGAAGCGTTATCGCTGTTATTGGAACACGGACACCATGCAACTTGGTGGGGAAGTGAAAGGGAAGTCTCTTTGTTTGCGTTTCTTGTTCCCTTTTACACGTCCGTCCTCAATGAATGTCCGTATATTCAATTCTTCCTCCGATCAGCTTGTCGTGGAATGTTTCTATGGCGTTGGGTCTCGCTTATTCGTGGGTTTTGTTGTCTTTGCGGTATTCCTCCTTCTTGCCGTTGGTATTTGTGCCGAAGGTGTTTCCTCTGTCCCTTTCATTGTGTGGTGTGTGTGTCTTCTATCCATTATATTTACGAAACTGTTTGTACATATCTGTTTTAAGAGGGAGTATAATCAGTTTATGCAGGACTTACGGCAGATGCTAAAAGAAGAACCTATCCACTCTTCTTCCCAGTGGAAATTGCTGCTCTATAATTGATTCTCAAAACATAAATAGTGGTTGTCTACCGCATGGAAATAATGAACTGAAAAACGAACTGAAAAGAGTTCTCCTGTTGTTTGATGGATTGACATCCCTTGTTGTTTGTTCCGCCCAATGACAAATTATATGTTTCCTCCGTGAATCGGTTGTGGGGGCGTGCCAAGGGTGCGTCTTTTTTTAATAATTTAACTACCGAAATTCTTAAAATTTTATTAAGTTTGTTTCGTGAAACATTTAGTAGAATATGGCATTTATCGATTTAGTTAGGAAAAGAAGAAGTATTCGTAAATACGAAGATAGGAAGGTGGAGGACGAGCAATTGCAGGCCATCGTGAAGGCTGCGTTGATGGCTCCCTCTTCCAAGCGTTGTCAACCGTGGCATTTCGTCGTTGTGGACGACAAGGAGACGTTGACGAAGTTGTCTGTTTGCCGTGAGATGGGCTCTAAATTCTTGGAGGGCGCACCTGCCGCCATTGTTGTCTTGGCCGATACGACGCTGAGCAACGTGTGGACCGAGGACGCTTCCATCGCCGCCGCATACATGCAGTTGCAGGCTGAGGATTTGGGTCTGGGCTCTTGCTGGGTGCAGGTGCGCAACAGAAAGAAGACTGAGGCGGGCGACCTGACGTCGGATGCCTATATCCGTGGCTTGATAAATGCTCCTGAGAACCTAAGCGTGGAGTGCATCATCGGTGTGGGCTACAAGGGAGAGGAGAAGAATCCTTTCGACGAGGCGAAACTGAAATTGGATCGCATTCATAAGAACAGTTTTTAGTGTGTATTCTCTGAGGGTGGGCTATCTCCTCCCTAAGGTGGGGTAGTCGCCTGGAAAATTATAGGATGAAAATCATAGAGAAGAATGGCGGATGTGACGAATGGTTCGGATTGTAAGGAGGTTCTTCCTTCTGTCTGTGTGCTCGGATGTGGTAATTTGGGCACCCATCTTGTTCAGGCTTTGTATCATGCGGGGTATCCGATCGTCCAGTTGTTCAGTAGGACGGTGGAGTCGGCGACCGCTCTTTCCAGTTTGGTGGGAGATGCTCCCTACACGACGGATCTCTCCCGACTGACGCTCTCGGCGGATCTCTATATCTGCGCCTTGAAGGACTCTGTCTTGGTGGACGTCTTGCGCAAGACTCCCCTGAAAGGGAAAACTATCGTGCACACGGCTGGAAGTATGCCCCTCGGGCTGCTTTCGGAGTTCACCGACGAGGGCGGGGTATTGTATCCGATGCAATCTTTCTCCAAGGCGAAACCGGTCGATTTTTCGAAGATACCCGTCTTCGTGGAGGCGACCACACCTAGGATGATGGACCTTCTACTGGATGTGGCGAGACATATCTCGAACACGGTCATGCCCTTGGATACGGAGGGACGCAAGCAGTTGCATTTGGCGGCGGTATTCGCCTCTAATTTCAGCAACCACATGTACTCGATCGCCAGCGAACAATTGGCTAAACTGGGGCTTCCTTTCGAGGTCTTGTTGCCTTTGATAGACGAGACGTCCAGCAAGATCCATTCACTGCCTCCTGTTGAGGCGCAGACGGGTCCTGCCGTGCGCTACGACCTGAATG
This sequence comes from Paludibacteraceae bacterium, assembly GCA_017962085.1. Classification (GTDB taxonomy): domain Bacteria; phylum Bacteroidota; class Bacteroidia; order Bacteroidales; family Paludibacteraceae; genus UBA1181. The sequence continues at coordinate 56,893 of JAGCWA010000014.1, read as the reverse complement.
TGATCGAGGCGCAGAAGGAAAGGATCGAGGACCCGTTGCAGAGGGAGATATATGCGTTGGTGAGCCAATCGATTCATGAGATGTCGCTGAAGCATTCTAAAGACTCATTGTAGAATATGGATTTTAAGGCTAATTTATCGAAAATAAAGGCGTTGGCATTCGATGTGGATGGTGTGCTCTCTTCGGATTGCGTGCCGTTGCACGTGAGCGGCGAGCCGATGCGCATGGTGAACATCAAGGATGGTTATGCGTTGCAGCTGGCCGTGAAGAAGGGCTACCATCTGGCGATCATCACAGGCGGTAACACGCTGGCGGTGAGGAAACGGTTCGAGGGCTTGGGCATCCAGGATGTCTATATGGGCTCCGCCGTCAAAATGCATGACTTCGACGATTTTGTCCGCAAGTATGGGCTGAAGCCTGAAGAGGTGCTCTACATGGGCGACGACATACCAGACTTCCCGGTGATGCGGAAGTGCGGGTTCCCTTGCTGCCCTGCGGATGCGGCACCGGAGATCAAGGAGATCGCTTGCTATATTTCCCCAAAGAGGGGAGGCGAGGGTTGTGCCCGCGACGTGATAGAGCAGGTGATGAAGGCGAATGGAGACTGGATGTCCGATAATGTGGCGTTCGGTTGGTGAAAGTGCAAATTATGGATTGTATGAAAGATTATATGAAGTTGGTGCGGCTGCCCTATCTGGTGGCGATAGCGTTGGTGCAGTTGGCGATGTATTACTTAGTGATTACCCCTGTGTCGAACGTGGCGGGCATTCCCGCTGAGCAGGTGTTCTCTCCTCACATGCTTGCCTTGTTGATTATGGCTACCGTCTTCACCTTTGCGGGAGGATACGCCATCAACGACTATTTTGACGTGAAGATTGACGAGATCAACCATCCGATCAACCATTTGGTGGGTAAGACCATCTCCAAGCATTCCGCGATGACCGTATTCATCGTATGCTCCGTCATTGGCGCCTTGTTGGGGGCTGTTATCGGAATCTATGCGTGGGTGGAGCTGAATGCTCCCTTCTCCGTGGCCTTCACCTATGTGCTGTTGTTCTTGATCATAGCGGGGATCATGTGGTTCTACTCCTCCTCGTATAAACGTATTTTTATATTGGGCAACCTGTTCGCGTCTGTGCTGAATGCGTTAGTGCCGATGTTGGTGGTGGTCTGCTTCAATTTTTTCCTGTCGATGAAATATGGCGCCCATCCTGAGATTGTGGACTTCAGCCGTTATCTGCTAGCTATCGTGGCGATTTTCGCCTTCTGTGTCTTCATGTGGACGTTCGTTTCCGAGATCGCTACCGATTTTGAGGAGGAGAAGGGCGCGCGTGAGTTGGAGTGCCATACGTTCCCAATCGTTTTGGGTCATACGGTCGCGAGGATCATCATCTTCGTGCTGGTATTGCTCATCAATTTAGTGTGCGCTCATGTCGTTTTCCGTATGTTGCCGTATGAGCCAATGCCTTCCGTCCGCTATTATTTGTGCGCTATTTTGGTGCCGTCCATCGGACTTAACTTCTTGCTGACGAAGGCCAATGTGCAGTTGGATTACCGGAACGTGTCGTATGTCGCCCAGGCGATCCTCTTGTTAAGTGTCGCATATAGCATCGTCTTTTACAATTGTTATGCGGATTGAGCAAATTGTGCGACCGTCTATTCGTTGATTATTAATTGTTTAACTAAATGTTTATATTATGCCAGGTGTATTTTTAATTGTTTTGCTGGTAGTGGCATTCATACTGCTATGCATTCTCTTCCACTATGTGCCGGTATTGCTGTGGGTCAATGCCAAGGTGTCCGGCGTCTCAATTTCTTTGGTCCAGTTATTCCTGATGAGGCTGAGGAATGTGCCTCCTCGCGTGATCGTGGAGTGTATGATTGAGGCCCACAAGGCTGGTTTGAAGACTATTACGAGGGATGATTTGGAGGCCCACTATCTTGCGGGTGGAAATATTGTCCGTGTGGTTCACGCATTGGTTTCCGCGTCTAAGGCGAACATCGCCATCGACTTCAAGCAGGCTACTGCTATCGATTTGGCGGGTCGTGACGTGTTCGAGGCGGTTCAGATGTCCGTAAACCCTAAGGTGATCGATACGCCTCCTGTGACGGCTGTCGCTAAGGATGGTATCCAGTTGATCGCTAAGGCCCGTGTGACGGTGCGCGCGAACATCGAGCGTCTGGTCGGTGGTGCTGGCGAGGAGACTGTCTTGGCCCGTGTCGGTGAGGGTATTGTCTCTTCCATTGGTTCCAGTGAGACGCACAAGCTGGTGTTGGAGAATCCGGACTCCATCTCCAAGGTGGTGTTGAGCAAGGGATTGGACGCAGGTACGGCCTTTGAGATTCTCTCCATCGATATTGCGGATATAGACGTGGGTAAGAACATCGGTGCACAGTTGCAGATGGATCAGGCCCAGGCGGACAAGAACATCGCTCAAGCGAAGGCGGAGGAGCGCCGTGCGATGGCTATCGCTCAAGAGCAGGAGATGAAGGCGAAGGCGCAAGAGGCCCGCGCGCTTGTTATCGAGGCGGAGGCGGAAGTTCCAAAGGCTATGGCCGAGGCTTTCAGAAACGGAAACTTGGGCATCATGGATTATTATCGCATGAAGAATATCGAGGCGGATACCAACATGAGGTCTTCTATAGGTGGACCAGTATCCAGCGATTCGCAGAAGTGATTCGTGTCGTCTCACAATGGAAAGGGACGGTCAACCTTAGGGTCGGCCGTCCCTTTTTGTGCTCGAATGCGCGCCAATATTCCTCCTACTTGTAATCGATAGGATTGATCACTATTTCACGAGTCTCTTTCTCATTGAACACATACTTGTATTTGTAAGTCACATTGTTCCTTTTGAAGGAGGCTTCGTTGCTGTTGTTGTTTCGTATGTTTTGCGCTATATGTATTTTCTGCTTCTCCTCGAATCTGTCCATGATTTTCTGGCTTCCTAACGAAACCGCGTAGGTGTATGTTATGATGTAATTTTCTTCATCAAAGTAACAACTTGTCATTGTGGTGAACGGGTCTATGTTCCATGGACATCGTCTGTTTGTGTTTTGGGCAATTTCAACCATGATCAGCTTGTCAACCTCTTTTAGTTCCGCTTGCGTGTATTTCCTCAAAATGTTTTTGTTTTCTATGTTGTATGTACGAATTTCCTCTCCTGTCGATTTCTTGTAAATGAATCTGAGGTTTGTCCCGGCTTTCTTGAAGAGGACCGCTTCCTTGTTTTGCTCCGTCATGTTGGAGCATATTTGGAGGGCGTAGACATCGTTGCTTATGTCCTTAAGACTCGCTGTCATGATATCGTCGTATATGAGCGGACTGGAGTAATAGTAGGAGAAGATATTGCTTTTTTTATCGTATCTGACGCTGTCCAATATCCATCCTATGCCATTGCTCGTGTTAAAAGGAGTCTCCATGTTCAATGCTTGTGCGATCTCCTCTATCTCTTTTTTCGCGCTTTTTCCGTAACAAGCGGAACATAACGCCAATGCCGTGATGATTATGATTGTTTTTTTCATGATTCCTAGCTTTTAAATTGTTATAGACTTACGAACGCACTTCTATCGAAAAAGGTATGGCCCATTCGCTTGACGGATGGGTTGTCCTCTATGATGGAATACTTCTTGAATTTAATAAAAATATACCTGATATCCAAATTTTTAGCATTATTAATCGTCCCTAGGTATATACCGTTTTTGTTAAATAATAAATCGTAGATGGTAAATAGTAAATCGTAAATGTCGTATCATATCTTGCACCAAATGCCCCCTCCATATTCTTTTTCCTCTTGTCTTAGTACGTTGATTCCCTCTTTTTATGTAATTTTGTCTTATGTGTAACGTAGTGGAATACTGAGTTCTTCTCAGATTCCTTTTTAGAAATATATTGGGTTATGGGACTTGGACGACAAGGACATCCGAAGGGCTTGTACTTATTGTTCGCCACGGAGATGTGGGAACGATTCAGTTATTATGGCATGCGTGCATTGTTGGTGTTGTATCTGACGAAGTCGTTGATCGATGGTGGTCTGGGCTTCACGGATGATAACGCTTCCTTGCTTTATGGTTTTTTCACGGGTTTTGTTTATTTCACGCCCCTGATCGGAGGTTGGCTAGCCGACAACTATCTGGGACAACGCAAGGCGATTGTGATTGGCGCCATTCTGATGATGTTGGGGCAGTTCAGCCTCGCCACCGAAACCTCCCTGCCGTTCCTCTATACGGGCCTTGTCCTGCTGATCATCGGCAATGGTTTCTTTAAGCCTAATATCTCTGTGATTGTGGGTAAGCTCTACGAACCGGGGGATCCACGCAAGGATTCCGCCTTCACGATTTTTTATATGGGTATCAATGTGGGTGCCTTCTTCGCTCCGTTGTTGACGGGCTACATGGCGCTCACCTACGGCTACCGTTACGGATTCTTGGTGGCGGGTATCGGTATGCTGTTCGGTTTGTTGGTCTTCACGATATTGGGTAACCGCTACCTTGGCGAGGTGGGGAAGGCTCCCTCTTGCAAGGCGAAGGATAGTTCATTGGAGAATGTGCCTCTCACGAAGGAGGAGAAGGACCGCACGCTGGCGATCGTTGTCTTTGTGCTCTTCAGTATCTTCTTCTTCGCGGGCTTCGAACAGGCGGGTAGCTCCATGACGCTCTATACCGAGAAGTACATCGATAGGGAGATTGGTTCGTTCGTGGTTCCGACGGAGTGGTTCCAGTCCGTGAATCCGTTGCTTATCGTCATATTGGCTCCGCTATTGACGATGTTGTGGAGATGGTTGGGCATGCGTGGAAAGGAGCCGAGCATTCCTGTGAAGATGTCGATGGGTATGATCTTGTTGGGCGTCGGATTCCTGGTGTTGTATGGTGCGGTTTGCGCGCGTGGCGGGGACGGCGCGGACGAGTCTGTCAAGGCAAGCATCCTCTTCATCCTCTTCACCTATCTCTTCCATACGTTGGGAGAGTTGTGCCTCTCGCCGATCGGTCTCTCCATGGTCTCTAAACTGGCCCCTGTGAAGCTGGCTTCCCTGATGATGGGCGTATGGCTGCTCAGCAGTTTCTTCGCCAATATATTGGGTGGTTGGATCTCTTCCAATATCTCTGATGTCGGTGCGGGTACGATTTTCCTCTCCATTTGCGTTTTCTCTGTCGCACTTGGCGTCATTTTGTTCTCCCTAAATCAATGGTTGGTTCGTAAATCGCATGGTGTATTGTAAATCTTCTGCCATTTTGTCATAAAGAACAGTGTGGCACGGATTTTGGTCTTACGTATGTGTTGAATATAATTTAAAAAACATATACGTATGCAAAAAGGAAATATTGGGGTAACGACGGATAACATCTTCCCCGTCATCAAAAAATTTCTTTACAGTGACCACGAGATTTTTCTCCGTGAGTTGGTTTCTAACGCAGTTGATGCGACGCAGAAGCTGAAGACCTTCGCCTCAGTGGGCGAGTTCAAGGGTGAGTTGGGCGATGTGACGGTCAACGTCAACATTGATAAGGATAAGGGTACGCTCACTATCTCCGACCGTGGTATCGGTATGACGGAGGAGGAGATCGAGAAGTATATCAATCAAATCGCTTTTTCAGGCGCAGAGGAGTTCCTCGAGAAGTACAAGAATGACGCGAACGCGATCATCGGCCACTTCGGACTCGGTTTCTACTCCTCGTTCATGGTCTCCAAACGTGTGGACATCATCACAAAATCTTTTAAAGAGGGTGCGAAGGCTGTGAAATGGTCTTGCGACGGTAGCCCTGAGTATACGATGGAGGATGCCGAAAAGGCGGACCGTGGTACGGATATCGTCCTGCATATCGATGACGAGAATAAGGAATTCCTTGAGGATCATAAGATTACGGAATTACTGAACAAGTATTGCAAGTTCCTTCCTGTCCCTGTCGCATTCGGCAAGAAGAAGGAGTGGAAGGATGGCAAACAGGTTGAGACGGGCGAGTTGAACGTGATTAACAACACGACGCCTGCCTGGACTCGCAAGCCAGCCGACTTGAAGGACGAGGATTACCAGAAGTTCTACCGTGAGCTCTATCCGATGGCGGACGATCCGTTGTTCTATATCCACCTGAACGTGGACTTCCCGTTCAACCTGACGGGTATCCTCTATTTCCCTAAGATCAAGAATAATATCGAAGTTCAGAAGAATAAGATCCAACTCTACTGCAACCAGGTCTTCGTCACCGATTCTGTGGAAGGCATCGTGCCTGACTTCCTGACGTTGTTGCATGGTGTCATCGATTCACCGGATATTCCGTTGAACGTCTCCAGAAGCTATTTGCAGAGTGATAGTAACGTGAAGAAGATTTCCAGCCATATCACGAAGAAGGTGGCGGATAGATTGCAGGATATCTTTAAACAACAACGTCCTGATTACGAGGCTAAATGGGATGATTTGAAGATTTTCATCGTCTATGGTATGCTGACCGACGAGAAGTTCGCCGAGCGTGCGGAGAGCTTCGCTTTGCTGAAGAACGTGGATGGCAAATACTTCACGTTTGAGGAGTACAGGACGTTGATCGAGCCTAACCAGAAGGACAAGGACGGCAACTTGGTTTATCTCTACGCTACCGACAAAGAGGCGCAGCACGCTTATATCGAGGCGGCGAAGAGCAAGGGCTACGATGTCTTGATGATGGATGGTATGCTCGATTCGCACTTCATCAGTCGTCTGGAGCAGAAGTCCGAGGGCAAGGTGCGCTATGCGCGTGTGGATGCTGACGTGATCGATAAGTTGATCATGAAGGAGGATGCCAAGAAGGTGGATTTGTCGAACGAGGCGCAGAACGCATTGATTGACATGTTCAATTCACAATTGCCGAACGATGACAAGAAGAGCTTCCTGATCACCTTCGAGAACCTTTCAGCGGATAGCCTCCCGGTTTATATCATGCAGAACGAGTTTATGCGTCGTATGAAGGAGATGTCCGCCACGCAGAGTGGCATGAACTTCTATGGTGACATGCCGGATTCCTACAACTTGGTGGTGAATGCCGCTCATCCGTTGATTGGACGTTTGCTGAAGGATGAGGAGGCCGCTTGTGGCGAGAAGGTGAATCCATTGGTGGACAAGTTGGCCGAGCTTACCAAGAAACGTGCCGATTTGATGGGCGATAAGAGCGAGTCCGATTTGCCTGATCCAGTCAAGGAGGAAGTGAAGAAGTTGGACGACGAGACCAAGAAGGTGCGTGACGAGAAGAAGGGTGTTTATGTGAAATATGCGTCGGAAAGCAAGTCTTTGCGCCAGTTGGTGGACTTAGCGCTCCTCTCCAACAATCTGTTGAAGGGCGAGGCTCTCAGTGCGTTCATCAAGCGTAGTGTGGAGATGATGTGATTAAGATAGTATCCAAACAAAAAGCCGCGCGGTTTTCCGTGCGGCTTTTTGTTTTATATATATAATTTTTATGCTCGTACTCTGAAGATTTGGATCAGTCCGAATGTCTTGGTGCTGGAGATGATGTAGAGTTCGTTCTCTCCGTTGTGGTCTCCGTCGTAGGAGAAAAGCGTCACGTCGTACAGTTCCTTCATCTCTAGGTTCTCACCTTTGTATTGGATGGTGATAGGATTGTAGCCTGTGCCAGGAATGCGTTCCCTTTGAGAGTGCACGGTGATGTGGTACGCCCCGTATCGGATGGTTGTGTCCTTCGCGACGGGAAGGGTAGTGGAACTGATGCCCGAGAAGTCGTCCTTAGGGTTGACGTGCCTGATTTTGTTCACGTCGAACAGGTAATAGTCCAACGGACGGTTGTCATTCCCTGAATATTCACCCTCCACGAGTTCTCCGTTCAGGATTTGGAAGTGGGTCTCCTTGCATAGGATGGTTTCTTCCCCGTCCGCGTATCCTCCGTTGAAGGATATGTTGACCACATCGTCCACGAGAGAGATGCTGCGTCCTGTCCACATAGGCTCCCTGCCGTTGCGTCCCTCATAGAAATTGGAGTATACTTCGTCCACGATGAGGGAGGTGTTGTTGATGATACCGTTCCCCCGTTTAGGTCTAAGCGGGAATTCTGTTCTAGAAATCTCTCCGTCCCGTTCTATGCTGTAGCTGGTGATACGTCCGGTGGAGTCGAATTCCCTGATGTCTTTGTATTGTCCGCTTTTGATGGACTTCACGATGCCGTTAGGGTAGTATTGGACTTCTTCCCCTATGAGAGTGTCGTTGTGGAACGCTCCACGGTATACGATGTTCATGAGATTGTCGTATTCGATGAACTCACCCTCTTTTTTGCCCAACACGTAGTTGCCTTCGCATTTGAGGATATGGCTTGGAAAGTATTCGTAATAGATGCCATGCTTTTTGCCCATGGCGTAGTTGCATTTCGATTTCAGTCCGTAGCCAGGGTGGTATTCCAAGTATAGGCTGTCCAGCATGCCATCTTTGTAGAATCCCTCTTCGGTGATGTTCCCGTCTTTGTCGTAGTGACAGAAATATCCGTTCAGGACATTGTCCTTGTAGGTGTCGATTTTGAAACTCTCAGGTTTTTGAGCGTAGAATGTGCCTTGCTTTTTCCCGTCTTTGTCTGTTTTGCCTCTTTGGAGAAATCCCGGGTTGATTTCGTGGTACATAGTTATAGTAATCCCCTTGTCGCATCCGTACAGGATAACCGATATGGTGAGAATGGACAATATGGACAATAAAAATTTGTTCAGTTTTAGTTCCATGCCAACTTTTTTTGCGGGTTTGGCGCAAATGTAATAATCTTTTCTTAAATATGAGTCTAAAAATACTGTATTGGGGATTTTTTTTAATAATTTATAATCTAAAAATAATAACACATTGTATTCTTAATAATAATCAATATGTTATTAAGGGAGGTGAGGGGAATGACAGATTTATATTCATAATGTGCGGGAGGTGTGGGTGCGCCAGGTGGTTGTTTTGATGGGGAGATTACAAGAATATGTGGAGAGACTATGAGGGTAGATGGTATAAAAAGACTGAAAATCAAACCTAATCGCTTGATTTTCAGTCTTTAGTGACCCCGGCGGGATTCTAACCCACAACCTTTTGATCCGTAGTCAAATGCTCTATACAGTTGAGCTACGGGGCCATTCCCCTGCATGAGCTCCATTGTTTCTCAAATGCGGTGCAAAGGTAATGCTTATTTCCGAAAGTGCAAGCGTTTTAAAGGAAATTTTTTCGCATTTTTTCGAAGAAGCTCCAAATGATGATGCCGGAGGTGACGGAGACGTTCAAGGAGTGTTTGGTGCCGAATTGTGGAATTTCTATGCTATCGTCCGACAAGTCAACGATTTCCTGTTGCACGCCCTTCACTTCGTTGCCGAGGATCACCACGTATTTGCCGTCTGGTTCAAGCTGAAGGTCCGGCAGTTTGATACTGTTCTCGACCTGTTCGATGGAGAAGATGTGGTATCCTTTCTCCTTGTATTCCTTGATCGCTTCTTGGGTCTGCTCGTAGTATTGCCACTCCATGGAGAATTCCGCACCCAGCGCTGTCTTGTGGATTTCGGGTTGGGGTGGGGTGGAGGTGATGCCGCAGAGGCAGATCTTCTCCACGAGGAAGGCGTCGGATGTCCTGAACACTGATCCTACGTTGTGCAGGCTCCTCACGTTGTCTAACACGACCACGAGGGGGATTTTCGTCGCTTTTTTGAATTCCTCCGTGGTGATTCTGTTCAGTTCCGTTATCTCAAGTTTTCTCATGTGTGTTTTATTCGAATGTGTTCATAATCATGGCGGTCAGCAACACGAGCGGAGCGTTCCAATTGATGGCTATCTCGTTGGTGGAGTAGCTGCAGTCTTCGTCAAGGTAACATCTGGCTGGTGCGATGGATGGGTAGTTGCTCCTTCCGCAGTCTGATGTCTGGTTCGGGTTGGCTCCTCCGCAGAGGTATCCTGGCAATGGCTCCGCTATGCCGTCGCTGAAGGAGCGCCTATCGTGGATGTGCTTGGGGTATTTGGTGCCGAAGCCAGAGATGAAGCAATAGTCGGTCGGGTTCATGCCGAGGAGGTAGTCGAACTGGCCGAACATCGCATCCCTGTATTTCGGGTCTTGCGAGATGACGTGCGCCAGCCCGAGGATGGCTCCGTTGATGGCTATCTCTCCGTTGCATCCCCAATTGAATGCTTTGAGCGACAATCGGCCCGGAGAGTATTTGTATCCGTTGTAGAGCAGCTCCGCCAACGTGAAGAATTTCCTGTGGATAAGTTGCTTGTCCACGTAGTTCGGCAGTTTATCCAGATGCCAGATCATGGACATGAGGGCGAGCGAGTTGCAGGCGTTCCAACGTGGGGTCTCGAATTGGCGGAAGAAATCCATCTTGTCGTAGTACTTCTTCTCCCCTGTGGTGATGAGCAGTTCGGAGGCGGCCCAGAAGAACTCGTCCGAGAAATCATTGTCTCCGTATATGCCTGTCCGGACATCCGATGGGTTGAAGTAGTAGATGCCCGGGTTCTTTTCCGCCCAATCCCATGCCTTGCGGGCTGCGTCGAGGGCTGCGTTGGCGTATGGCTCGTCCCATGCTTTGAACACCCGTGCGGTGATGGACATCACTGCGGCGAAGTTTAGGGCGGCGGATGTGGATTTCGTCACTACGAAGCGGTCTTGCTTGTCGTCGACGGGGCGGACGAAAATGTCGCAGAACTTCTTTGTCGTCAATTTGTGGTAAACGCCTCCGTCGCTGGGGTCCTGCATGGTGAATAGCCAATCCGTCTCCCATTTGATTTCGTCCAACAAGTCCGGAAGCGCATTGTTGCTTTCTGGGATGTTCAGGTTTTTTCTCTGGAAATAGGAGGGGAATATGTCGTATGCGAGGAAGAGCTGGTGGAGCGTGATTCCCGCATTGACCACGTATTTGTTGTAGTCTCCCGCATCATACCATCCTTTTGGGGAGGAAATGACCGATTCGGTCTTCCTTGTTTCGTTGCTTGCGGAGCTGTGGATGAACACCTCCTCGTCGGGATGTCCCATTTCCCTCGCGAAGTTGGTCTCTTTGAAGGTGGCGTATTGGGGTTCGATCGCTATGGAAGAACGCCACAGATAAAATGCCTTGAGTGTCCAAGTGGAGAACTCCTTGAAAATGGATCTGTGGCCGATCACGAACGGGTGGGAGCGTTCCCCGTTCACTTCCACATAGTATTTGCCTGGTTTCTGAAAGGCGGAGAAGTCCGCGAACTGCGTCACCTCCCTTGATTGGTTCCATCGTTTTCCTTCGGGGAGGCTTCCCTTGAATACGGTCTCCTCCGTCTTCGCGTCCTTGAGTTCGAAGCGGTAGGCGTTCAGTCCTCCAATCTGGGCGTATTTAGGTGCGTTGACCATGTATCCGATCTGGTTTACCCGAACGAATTTCTGTGATTGGATCTCGCCTATTGGGGACGAGGCCAGTAATAGAACCGCTATTCCTTTAAATAAATTCTTCATGCGTGTTAGGATTATACATTTATACATTTATACTTTATACTTTCGGGGTGGTTGTGGACCGCTAATGGAAAAAATAGGTGTGGGATAGATAGAAAACGCCGTTTCGGCTTTTGTATTTGTCTCCTCGGAAGTCTGTCTTCCTTATGTCTATGAATCCCCAGTCGTAGCCCATGGAACTTCTCATGTTCTCGAAATATTGTATGCCGACCGCTATGCGAAGTCCGAGGTCGAACCTGCGCGTGTCGTAGAGACGGTCGGTGCCGGTCTTGTCTCCGAACATGGAATATTTTTTTGTCTGCATGAAATATTGTCCTCTGTCGTTGGTCTCGCGTTTGTACCTGAACCTTCCGCCCAAGGCGATGGCGTAGTATGGACCGAGCATTGGGGTGAACTCGAATCCCCTGAAGTGGAAACGATAGCTGGCGGTGGTGGGGAAGACCATATAGTACAGATTGGTTTTCTCCTTATAGGTGACATGGAGCGAGTCCGCATGTTCGTCGAAGAAACGTTGGTATCCTTTCCGTTGCAGTTCGATGCCAGTCTCCACGAAGAAATTCTTATTGATCATATCCATGTCGTGGTCCGCCACGATACCGATGCGCACATTGCACACGGCGTGCTGGTAGAGGTCGTATCGTTCGAAGTGGACGTTGGCTGGACCGATTCCCCCGAATGCTCCCCAGTGGTTGGTGCCTACGAATTCGGCGAATTTGCTCTCTATGATTTTGTAGTAGGCCTTTTCGAAGATGGTGAGGAAATGGGGAGTGTTGCTGGCTGTATCCTTTGAGCTGGTCTGCTCGGTTGCCACCTCAGGAGAGGAGGTCTCCTGTATCGTCGCTTTCTGCTGAGTGGAGTCCTGTGCCGCCGCATAGACCTGTTTCGTGTCGGGCTCTTGGCTCTCCGAGAGGGTTGGTGCTGTTGCGGAGTCTTTCGCTGTCGCGACCATCTCTTCCGTGTTCTCTGTCGCGGTCATCTGTGGCGTGGCTTGGACGCTATCTTTCGCTATGCTTCCCGTCTCATTCGCTTGCGCCATGGCGTTGCAGACGCATACCCCTATTATTAAGCTGAAAATTATGGCTTTCATTTCTATTTTTGTCCTTATTTCTTTTGGGTACAAAGATAATATTAAAGGTGGGTTCTGTAAATCGAATTCGGTAGTTTTTCTCACCTCTCACATCTTTTGGGGACAAATCCATTCACGGTTTCTTCGGAATAGGGCGAAAATGCTCGATTTCATTATGCCATTTGAAGGGAAAAACTCTTCCAATAGGGTTTTTTCGGGTCTTCTTGTGCTGTTTTTATTGATTTTTCGGATTCCGATATGTTGTTTTATTTCATTGATTCATAGAAAATTGTGTTTTTTTTAAAAATTTTTTTATGCCTCGGGAAAAAAATATTATGCTTATTGGATTGTTGTAAAAAAAAATATTTAACTTTGCGGTGTTTTAGAAATAGGACAATAGACGATTAAAAGAAATTTTAGAAAACGTTGTTTAATTTTTTAATAATAAAAAAATGAAAAAAGTAGTTTTATTTTTCGCTGTTGTATCTGCATTCGCTTTTGCAGCATGCACAGAACCTGCTCCTAAGGTAGAAGAAGCTGCACAAACTGTAGATAGCTTGGCTGCTGAGGTTGTTGACTCTGCAACTGCTGTTGTTGACTCAGCTGCTGCTGTTGTTGATTCAGCTGCTACTGCTGTAGTTGATTCAGCCGCTGCTGCTGTTGCCGCTGTAGTAGAGTAATCTTTCGCAGTTAGGTAAAGGAATAGAGGAGGCGGGCATATTTGTTCGCCTCCTTTATTGTTTGTTGGAATTGGTTGTTTTTATTTGTTTCCTGAAAAATTTGGTTTTGAGAATTTATTATTCTTAAATCCTTTTTTTGCTTGTTTTGTGTGTTTTCTTTATTTTTGTATGATTGTGTAACAGAAAAGTTTATAGTCGAGATGGGAAAACCGATGTTAGTTTTAGGTATAGTCGTTCTGCTTTCTTCTTGTGCGTATGTGACGGAGATAAAGGAGAAACCAGCTGTGAAGTCTTATTCGGAGATGACTCCTGAGGAAAAATTGGCTGATGAACGAAGCTTTGTTAGCAATATGGCCGCGGTGAATTATTTGGATCTCTCCACGGTCGTTGGGGACACGATGTATGTTGGCTGCTCTTCCCGTAGGGGCGAGGAGCATTTCCAGGATAATTTGGCGAGGACATTTCTCCACGATGTGCGTCGTGCGGGGTATACTCATATTCGTTGTTGCCGTGTGATCAGCACGTCCCATGATTATGTGTGGACAGACACGCTGGTTCAGGGTAGGACCATCGGAATAGCGATGGCTGAGAATTGATTGTGTAGCTCCCTTATGAGGGGTGCCCATGAAAAAAAGCGGTAGGATAAGCTCCTGCCGCTTTTTTTTGTTGTGCCGTGTCCCTCGGTTTATTTCTCGAAGGCTTTCTTCACTTTCGCCTCTAATTCATCTTCCATTTCGTAGTCTTTCAGGAAGACAACGGAGTATCTGGTCGATTTTTTAGGGGACATGACTGTGACGCGGAACTCTCCGGAATCGTATTCGTAGAGTTTAATGTAATACTTTTCCAGCGTTCGTTTGTTCATGCACTCGTAGTTGAGATATTTGTAATCCTTTTTGACAATCCATTTCTGGGGTTTGTCGAATATTTCGAAAACGGTTACTTTTTTGTTCAGCTTGTCGTCTGTGACTATGTAGTTGTTGGACATGTCAAGGACGATGATGGTGGAACTCTGCTCCCATGCACCCCAAACGTATAATCCCTTGGATTGTTGCGTGACGACACCATCGGTCTGTCTAAAGGATTTGAACGCAATAGATTGTGCGTTCGCCGTGCCGATAGAGCTGACGGCGAATAAGAGATATAATATATATTTAAACACTCTTTTCATAATCTTTGTCCTTAAATCCGTTTATACTATGGGTTTGTGACCCAATTCGCTTGATGTACTTTCCCTTTTTCGGGATTGAATTTCAGTGCCTCTTTCCTTGGTATTTTTATGAAAAATTCTTTTCCTTCCTTGTTCGGCAACTTGTTGCTTCTGAGCCATGGATTCGAGTCTTTGAGCAGCTGGTAATTGATGCCTCTCTCCTTCGCGAAATCCGTCAGGTTGTCTATCGTGGTGTCCACCTTCACGACATCCGACTCGACTGGGTAGTACAAGTCTTCCCTCGTCAGATAGAACCCCATTCTTTGGGGATTCTCCATAAGGTACTTTGCCATGATGATTCTGAAGACATACCTGTTTGTCTCTTCGCTGAACAACATGTCGAAGTAATTGTTCGTTTGTTGTGTGTCAATCTGTCTCATGACGCGCGCGTGCCCGGTGTTGTATGCCGCCGCGGCCAGTGTCCAGCTGCCTGCCGCATCGTGCGTGTGTTTCAGCATTGAACAAGCCACCTTTGTGGCCTTTTCCACATTATATCTTTCGTCCACGTCATCATTGATGACCAACCCTGCGTCTTTGCCCGTGCCCGGTAAGATTTGCCAAATTCCGACCGCTTTTGCGGGGGATTGCGCCCTTTGGTCCAAATTGCTCTCGATGAGAGCCAAGTATTTGAAGTCGTCAGGTACGCCGTTCTCTTTCAGGATCGGTTCGATGATAGGGAAGAACTTATTCGCCCGTTTGATGAAAAGGAACACTTGCGAGTGCCAATAGGAGAAACTCAACAGTTCCCTGTCAAACCTTTCCCGAAGGTAATAATTCGATAAGTCTATCCGTTCGCCGCAGAAACTGATTTCGTCCGGAATGGTCGGCGCCTGGTAATGAACCTCATGGTTGGGGGATGCCCCGAATTTCACCGTGTTATCCGCTGCGCATTCGCAAAGGGATAAGATCGTCGCTGTGGCTAATCCTCCGATTTTGTATAATCTATTCGTCATTAATCTAATCTTACTAATATTCAACCTCAAATCATCCAATCATTTTATCTGTTCGTCACATCAACTTTTTCTTCTTCCAACGTTTATGCATGGAAAACGAACATCGGTGTGTCCGTGTGGAATATCATTTTCCTTGCCATGCTTGGGTTAAATAGTCTGGAAATCAGATTTCTTCTGTGCGTTGTCAGGGCTATGGCATCAATATTGTTTTTATGAATGAACTCGTCGTAAGCGGATAAAATGTCAGTTCCTGGTACCAAACTGTATTCGAACTTGTTGTCCGGATAGTTCTGCTGGAAATAGGCCTTGATGCCGCTCAACTTGATCTCCGCCCATCTGTCGTCCTTGTTCTCGAAATGTATGAAGTGGACGCTCACGTTGTTGGGCTTCAGCAATGTCATCATCTTGTCGAATGCGATCAGGTCCTTGTCGTCGAAGGTCGTGGAGAATGCCACCTTCTTGATCTCCTCAAACCCGTTGAGGCTGATGTTCTCCGGTATGGCGAACACCGGCACGTGTGAACGCTCGATGATCTCCGCCGTCACACTCCCGATGAAGTCCATGTCCTTCTTGTCGCTACCTCTCGATCCCATGATGATAACCCTTGGGTTGTGCCTTTCCGCATAGCCTAGGATTTGGTCTTCGGGTACGCCTTCGCGGAGTACGTGACGGTACTTCGTGCGTGGCCATTTCCCCTCGATTATGTAGCCTTCTATCTTGGCCTCCAGTTCGACCAGGTTCTTTTTTGCGCTTTCTAACAGTTCGAGGGCGGACTCTTCCGTCCTTCCTTCGTGGTTGATCACATCTCCGATTGGCATGGTGGAGAACGATGGGGGAAGATAGGCATGGAATAACACCACCTCCGCATCCAGTGTCGCCGCCAACGGGAACGCGAACTCGCACGCTTTCAACGAATAGTCGGAGAAATCTATCGGAAGCAGTACCATCGGCTTCTTGTTCATCTCTTCCAACGCTTTGTTAATCCCGTCCTTGTTATTCATCTCCTCAATGATGCCTAACGCTTTCGGCAGGTCACTCTCTTTGATGCGAACTCTTACACCAACTGGCAGGAATTGGTTGACGCTGTGTATGTATACGTCAATTCCATGCACCTCCAACACAGACTTTAATATCTGGGCTTTCTCATAGGTGTGTATCGCCAATGTCACCAAATTTTCTTCCATGTTTTTTCTCCTTTTTCCAATTCATCAAATCACTATCTCATCAAATCTCTTCCTTCACATATCTACTTCAAAGATAAAAATTATCTTCTTAGATTCAAATTTTTGTAATACTTATTTCTCTTTGAGGTGTAACTTTTTTCTTTTTATTTTTGCTATTTATCCTTGATTTTCTATTCTATTGATATTGTGTAAAGGAATATTTTTTGATGCCCCTAACTTGTTGACTGACAATCGTGAGGGAATTCTATCGAACCCTTTCTCCCTTTTTGCGGATTTTTTGTTATTTTTGCGTTGTGAAAAAAACTTTAGAGTGATGATAGTCTTCCCTAATGCAAAGATTAACGTCGGATTGAATATTACCGGCGTGAGGAAAAATGGATACCATGATATCGAGAGCGTTTTCTATCCTATTCCCTTGAGGGATGTCCTGGAGGTTGTCGCTGCTGATGACGGCGTGACGGAGATGCGTGTCGGCGGACTTCCTTTGGAGGGGGATGTGAACGATAATTCTGTCTTGAAGGCATACCGTTTGCTGAAGGAACAGTACGACCTTCCTGCCGTGAAGATATATCTTGAAAAGGTCATCCCTTCCGGCGCGGGTTTGGGCGGCGGATCCTCCGACGCCTCTTTCGCCATTAAACTGTTCAATGATTTGTTCCATCTCTGCATGGATATTCCTCAAATGGAGTCTGTCGCTGCGAAGGTGGGTGCGGATTGCCCCTTCTTCATCCAAAATAAACCCTCTTATGTGACGGGCATCGGGGATGAGCTGCAACCTATCGAATTCTCTCTGGAGGGGGTTTCCTTCCTTCTGGTGAAGCCTGACGACTTTGTCTCCACGAAGGAGGCTTACTCGAAGGTCTCCCCTAAGAATACGGTCTTGCCTCTCTCGGAAATGGTCCAGAAACCGATTTCAGAGTGGAAATATAATATCGTGAATGATTTCGAGACGAGTGTTTTTGAGACTCATCCGACAGTGAAGATGATCAAGGAGTGGATGTACGAACAGGATGCGCTCTACGCTTCCATGTCTGGCTCCGGCTCTTCCGTCTTCGGATTCTTCAAGCGTGAGGTGGATGCCGCCTCGGCTTTCCCTGATATGTTTACCTTCCAACGGACTCTATAGTTCTTAGGCTCGTGGGGTGGGGTGCTCCTCTTCCCGTGTGTTTCCTTTGAAAGTCCTGAAAAAATAAGAGGATGCGCTGACCAACCGGTCTGACGCATCCTCTTCCTTTTTGTTGTAGGCCTCTTATTTCTTGTAGATGGCCTCTATCTCTCCCATGATTTTCTTCGCCAAGTTGTCGGCTTTCTCCATGGTGGAGGCTTCCGAATAGATACGGATGATTGGCTCCGTGTTGGATTTGCGCAGGTGTACCCAGCAATCCGCGAAGTCTATCTTCACTCCGTCGATGTCGTTCACTTCCTCGTTCTTGTATTTCTCCTTCATCTGCGCCAAGATGTTGTCCACATTGATGTCTGGTGTCAGTTGGATCTTGTTCTTCGAGATGAAGTATGGAGGATATTGTTTTCTCAATTCCGTAGGCTTCATGCCCTTCTTCGCCATGAGGGAGAGGAACAGGGAGATGCCCACGAGCGCGTCTCTTCCGTAGTGGCTTTCAGGGTAGATGACGCCGCCGTTGCCCTCGCCACCTATGATGGCGTTGGTCTCCTTCATCTTGGCTACCACGTTCACCTCGCCTACGGCCGCCGCATTGTATTGACCTCCATGCTGACGGGTCACGTCACGTAAAGCGCGGGTGGAGCTGAGGTTGGAGACCGTGTTACCTGGCGTGTTGCTCAGGATATAGTCCGCCACGGAAACCAATGTGTACTCTTCGCCGAACATCTCTCCGTCTTCGCAGATCATGGCCAATCTGTCCACGTCCGGGTCTACGACGAATCCCACATCCGCCTTCTCCACCTTCATCTTTTCTGAAATTTCAGTGAGGTGCGCTGGCAATGGCTCCGGATTGTGCGCGAATTTGCCCGTCGGGTCGCAGTTGAGCTTGATGATGTTCTTCACGCCCAAACGCTCCAGCAACTGAGGGATCACGATGCCTCCGACTGAGTTGACGCAGTCGATGGCTACCTTGAAGTTGGCTTTCTTGATGGCCTCCACGTCCACGAGCTTCAGCTTGAGCACGTCGTCGATGTGGATGTTGTTGTAATCGTTTTTATAGGTCACTTTGCCAAGGTTGTCTACCTCGGCGAACTCGTAATCATTGTTCTCCGCCATGGACAATACTGCCTTCCCCTCTTTGTCGTTGAGGAACTCGCCCCTCTCGTTGAGGAGTTTCAAGGCGTTCCATTGCTTAGGGTTGTGGCTGGCGGTGAGGATGATGCCTCCGCAAGCCTTCTCCTTCTGCACTGCGATTTCGGTTGTCGGTGTGGAGGCCAGTCCGATGTTGGTCACGTTCAATCCGAGTCCGATAAGGGTACCCGTGACGAGGTGGTCTACCATCTCACCCGATATGCGGGCGTCTCTTCCCACTACGATAAGGTTGTTCTTGCACTGTGTGTTCCTTTTTATCCACGTGCCGTAGGCGGCTGTGAATTTTACTACGTCCAGAGGGGTCAATCCGTCACCGACGGCTCCTCCGATTGTTCCGCGTATGCCGGAAATAGATTTAATAAGTGTCATTATTGATTGTATTTATATTTTTTTTAAACCAAACGTTGCAAATATACTTAATTTTTTATTCTTAAGTCGTATCTTTGTACGAAGATTATTAACAAATGGAAAGGCACTTTTACAAGCTCTCGTTGATGATTGGGATGGCGGTGGTTCTCTTGCTGTCGTCATGCTCAACGACTAAGTATGTGCCGAAGGATAGTTACCTGTTGGACAAGGTCTCTTTTGACGGAGTCAATGGTACCGTCAATAATAATGATTTGACGAAACATCTACGGCAAAAGCCTAATTTCAAGGCTTTTGGACTATTCCGTATCTATTTGGGTGTCTATAATCTTTCGGGACGTGACTCCACGAAACGTATCAACCGCAAATTGAGGAGTATCGGTGAGGCTCCTGTCGTTTATGATCCTTTCCTGACGTATCGGTCGGAAAAGGAGTTGCAGGCTTTTATGAAGTCTAAAGGCTATATGAACGCTGAGGTCTCCTCTTCCGTGAAACTCAAGAAGAAAAAGGCGGAGGTCTCTTACAAGATCGTGCCGAACGTTCCTTACCGTATACGTAAGGTGGAGAGTGATATCCCGAGCGACCGTGTTTTGGACTCCATCCTCCACATGAGGGGTGGATTGCAGAGCACAAAGTTGAAGCCGGGCATGCTTTTCGACGTGGACGAACTGGACGAGGAGCGGGAACGCCTGAGCCGATTCCTCCGTCGACGTGGATATTATCGATTCAACAAGGATTTCCTGAATTATACCGCGGATAGTAGTGTGGGGAACCATCAGGTGGACGTTACCCTGCACCTGAAGCCTTACAGCAGGGTGCTTCCTAATGGGGATAGGGAGGAGACGAACCATGACCGTTATAGGGTGCGCCATATCTATGTCACGGAACATGCGCGGTCGGAGACTCCGAACGAGGAGGTGATCTGGGACACGTTGCGCCATTCGGATAACATGACGGTTCTTGTCAAGGGGAAACCTTTCCTTCGTCCCTCTGTGGTGGAGGATGAGCTACGTATTGAGACGGACTCCCTTTATAATGAGTTCTTTGTGGAGCGTACCTACTCCAGACTGAACGGATTGGGTATTCTCCGATCGTCCAATATCCGTTTCACGGATTTGCAGAATGATCGGCATGAGGTGGATTGCGAGATCGATCTCTATCCTGCCAAGCCTCAGTCCTTCTCCTTGGATGTGGAGGGTACCAACTCGGACGGTGACTTGGGTTTCGCCCTGAATTTGGGCTATGCGCATAAGAACATTTTCCACGGTTCGGAGGTGCTGAGCGTGAGGGGAAGGTATGCGCAGGAGGCTTATTCGGGCTTGTCGGATATCCTCCATAAGTATGTGTTGGACTTGGGCGGAAGTGTGGGGCTCACATTTCCTCGCTTCATGTTCCCTTTCTTGAACCGTGACTTCAAGAGACGTATCTCCGCCAGTACGGAGTTCAACGTGCGCTATAATTACCAAGTCCGCCCTAACACGTACGAGCGTAAATCCATCGCCACCAGCATGAAGTATCTGTGGACCCTGCGTCGTTTCTATAGGTATACGTTGGATCTGATAGACTTGAACTATGTGGATATCGAGACCAGCAGGTCGTTCGATTCCATATATAGCGCGGATCGCTACTCGGTCTTGCGTGAGAGCTATTCGGACCACTTCGTGATGAATTCGGGCTTCGCCATCTCTTATGATAACCAAGCGCAGGTCACTCGTTCGAATAAGACCTATTACCGTATCGCCTTCGAGTCGGCGGGCGCTTTGCTGAATGGTATCTGCCATCTGGTCTCTTCCAAGGACTCTTCCGGACAATATACGATTGGCAAGATTCCTTTCTCCCAGTATGTGAAGGCGGAGGCGGACTACTCCTATAACATCAAATTGGATGGTAGGAGCCGTCTGGTCTATCATATCGGTTTAGGTGTCGCTTGCCCTTACGGTAATGCGTCGGTCGTTCCATTCGAGCGTCGTTTCTTCGGCGGTGGCGCCAATGGTGTGAGGGGCTGGTCGGTGCGCACGTTGGGTCCGGGCCGCTATTATTCAGACAGTTACAATGATTTCGTGAAACAGTCGGGTGACGTGAAGTTGCTGTTGAATTTAGAGTACCGTACGAAACTGATTTGGAAGGCGGAGGCCGCCGCATTTATGGATGCGGGTAATATATGGACCTTGAAGAATTCGCCTTCCCAACCGAGGGGGCAGTTCAATTTCACGAAACTTTACGAACAGATCGCCTTGGCCTATGGCTTGGGTATCCGCCTCGATTTCTCTTATTTCCTGATCCGCTTCGATGTGGGTGTGAAGGCCTTCAACCCAGCTAGGGAGGGTAGGGAACGTTGGCGTTTCCATGGCCTCAATTGGTCGGATGATTGTGCGCTCCACTTCGCCGTGGGTTATCCTTTCTGATGGATTTTTCTCGCTTGTTTGACGTCAATCTTTTATCATTCAGTTTGTTATGAAAAATAATGAATTTTTTCACGCTTCACGTTAGGAGCGAACACAAAAAAAGTATTACCTTTGCGCTCAATTTAAGGATGGTCGGGTAGCTCAGCTGGATAGAGCAACAGCCTTCTAAGCTGTGGGTCGAGGGTTCGAATCCCTCCTCGATCACCATAAAAGGAACGGGGACTGAACGTTTAGTTTGGTCCCCGTTTTGTTTTTTATTATGATACCCAGGGCGTTGCCCTAGGCTATATCTGTTTAGGTTTTGCTGTCCATTGAATACCATCCATCACGTTCCACACAGGGGTTTACCCCCCTGCCTATGATGTGACCGCCCATTCTGGGCTTAGGGCGCACGAATCACGTAGGGAGACGCACTCCCCAACCTCGACCCAGGGCGTTGCCCATGGGCTATATCTGTTTAAACCTTACAGGCTTGTAACCGCAACTTATGATGTGGGCTTAACTCTTAACTCTTAATTAATTCCACAGTTTCCAAAAATGGCAAACCGGTCCATGCCCGTGCCCGATTTCGTACTGTGCCCCTTTCGCGAGTGCGTTGGACAAGTATTCCTTCGCCCTGCTGACCGCTTCGCTGATGTCGTAGCCTTGGGCTAGCATGGAGGCGATGGCGGAGGATAGGGTACAGCCCGTGCCGTGCGTGTTCTTCGTGTCGAGACGTTTGCCGGAGAGCCGCAGGAACTGCTTCTTCTCGTTGTCGTAGAGGATGTCGGTCAACTCGTCCTCTGTCAGGTGACCGGCCTTCAGCATGACGGAGATGTTGTGTTTCTCGGCCAATTCCTGAGCGATTTGGGGAAGCTCCTCCTGTCGGGTGATCTTACTGCCGATGAGTATCTCCGCCTCTGGAATATTAGGCGTGATGATCCTCGCTAAGGGGATCAGCTCCTCTTTGAGTGTCTCGATGGCACTATCTTCCATCAATTTATGCCCTGAGGTGGAGACCATGACCGGGTCTAGCACCACGTTGCGGATGTCGCTATATTTCCTCAGTTTCTCTGCGATGCATCGGATCACCGCCGAGGAGTGTAGCATGCCTATCTTGATGCTGTCCGCACCGATGTCGGACAATACCGCTTCGATTTGTCCACCGACGATCTCGATGGGCAATCCTTGTACTTGCTCGACACCCAAGGTGTTCTGTACAGTGATGGCCGTGATAGCGGATGCGGCGTAGCAACCACACGCTGAAATTGTCTTGATGTCGGCTTGTATGCCGGCGCCTCCTCCCGAGTCGCTTCCCGCAATGGTAAGAACTCTATTGTATTTCATCTTTTTTCTCCTTTTTATTTATTATGGTGCGAAAGTAACTTTTTTTTTCAGATGTTGAGTTTATGAAAGCATCATTTCCTGCGCGGCATTTTGAACAATCGATATTAGTCAATAAATGAGTCGAGAGCGTCAATTTTACGAAATCATGAATGTTTAATTATGTTGCTCAACATATTTAGCGAAAAGGGCAGAAAAATGAGTAAAAAAAGAATGTTCAAATAGTTTTTAGGAGAAAAAAAAACTTATATTTGCATACGACTTGCGGGAGTTTGGTTCTGTAGGGATTGAAAATTGTACAAAAAATTATAATAATACCATAAAACAAAAAAGCTAAAACATGGCAAAAGTAATTGGTGAAATTGTGCAGGTCATCGGACCTGTCGTGGACGTAAGTTTCCCGGATTCTGAGGCGTCCCTTCCTCAGATTCATGATGCGTTGGAAGTTGAGCGTCCGGGCCAGAGTAACCTGGTCATCGAGTGCCAGCAGCACATTGGAGAAAATTCAATCAGAACCATCGCAATGGACTCAACCGATGGGTTGCGAAGAGGAATGAAAGTGGTTTCTATGGGACAGGCGATCGCCGTTCCAAGGGGAGAACAAATCAAAGGACGTATGTTGAATGTCGTAGGCGAGCCAATTGACGGCATGCCATCGTTCGACCGTGCCGATGTATCTCCTATTCACAGACCTGCTCCTAAGTTTGAAGAGTTGGCGACCTCCAAGGAGATTCTCTTCACGGGTATCAAGGTCATCGACTTGTTGGTCCCTTATCTGAAGGGAGGTAAAATTGGTTTGTTCGGTGGTGCCGGTGTAGGTAAGACCGTGCTTATCATGGAGTTGATCAACAATATCGCGAAAGGATACAATGGTTATTCAGTGTTCGCTGGAGTGGGAGAGCGTACTCGTGAGGGTAATGACTTGCTCCGTGAGATGATTGAATCTAACATTGTCCGTTATGGAGACGCCTTCAAGGAGTCTATGGAGAAGGGTGATTGGGATTTGAGCAAGATCGACTACAACGAGTTGGCCAAGTCTCAAGCGACCTTGGTGTATGGTCAGATGAATGAGCCGCCGGGAGCACGTTCTTCCGTCGCATTGTCTGGTTTGACCGTTGCGGAGACCTTCCGTGATTCCGGACAAGGAGGTAAGGATATTCTTTTCTTCGTGGATAATATCTTCCGTTTCACGCAAGCAGGTTCCGAGGTGTCCGCCTTGTTGGGTCGTATGCCATCAGCCGTGGGTTATCAGCCTACGCTTGCGACCGAGATGGGTCAGATGCAGGAGCGTATCACGTCCACCAAGCATGGTTCCATCACCGCTGTCGAGGCGGTCTATGTGCCAGCCGACGACTTGACCGACCCTGCGCCTGCGACGACATTCTCCCACTTGGATGCAACCACGGTGTTGAGCCGTAAGATTGCGGAGTTGGGTATCTACCCTGCTGTGGATCCATTGGATTCCACTTCCCGTATCTTGGATCCTAACGTGATTGGAAAGGCACACTATGAGTGCGCTCAGAATGTGAAGCAGATTCTCCAGAAATACAAGGAGTTGCAAGATATCATCGCCATCCTCGGTATGGAGGAGTTGTCAGAGGCGGATAAGTTGGTTGTCGCCAGAGCGCGTCGTATCCAGCGTTTCTTGTCTCAACCATTCCATGTGGCATCACAGTTCACGGGTCTCCCAGGTGTGATGGTTCCTATCGAAGAGACAATCAGAGGCTTTAATATGATTATTAATGGCGAGGTGGATGACCTTCCAGAACAGGCGTTCTTGAATGTCGGAAACATCGACGATGCGATAGAGAAGGGTAAGAAACTCATGTCGCAGGCGGCTAATTAATCAGTGTCATGAAATTAGAAATCATATCACCGGACAAATTGGTCTTCTCTGGAGAAGTGGAATCCGTGAGCCTTCCGGGAGCTGCCGGAAGATTCACCGTTCTGCCTCGCCATGCGGCCCTTATCTCGTCCTTGAAGGCCGGCCGAATCACCTATGTGGCTGAGGGTGCCGAGACTTCCTTGAATGTGGATGGAGGATTCGCGGAGGTGAAGAACGATGAGATTTCCGTATGTATTGAGAATGTAATCGAGTAGGGTGGAATGAGGCGTGCTGTTATCATGGCGGAAGTGGCTATGGTGGTGCTTTTATCACTGACGTCTTTTGTCGCCAACTTTTTAATAGACACTCGTTTCCCTGAATACTCGGGCGCAAAGCCGGCGATTGCCCTTTCCTCCGCTTTTTTCTGCCTCTTTGGCGTGATTACCTTCCTGGCGTTGGAGGGAGTGAGGAACAATGCGGTGAAGTATACGCGAGCTTACATGGTTTTACAGGGCTTGAAGATTATATTATCCGTCTTGGTCGTGGCAATATATGGCTTTTTCAACCGAGAGTTACTCTTACCGTTTCTGGTTATATTCGGTGTCTTTTTTATGATATACTTAGTATTTGAGGCGATTGCCCTCACGAAACTTAAATAAAGGATTTTTTCAAAATGAGTCAGTCCATAAACAAAACGATGGGTCAAACGGGAAAGGTGCTCTTCATCGCATTGCTATGCATCCTGGGTGTCTTGGGCATCGTGGCTTTCGCTTCCCATGATTCAGAGACGAAAAAGGAATTAGACCTGAAGGAGATGGTTTTCGGACATATCGGCGATGCCTACAACTGGCATATCACGACGATTGGCGAGACGCATATCTCCATTCCTCTTCCTTGTATCGTCTATGGGGAGAACGGTTTGAACGTCTTTTGTGCTTCCCGATTGGGCCACGAAGGCCATTACACGGAGTACAATGGATATAAAATCGCGGAGGAAGGCGACAATGCCGGAAAGATCATCGAGGTGTCTACGGGACAACGTCCGGTGGATTTGTCCATCACGAAGAACGTGGTCTCTTTGCTGATTAGTTGCGCACTTCTGTTGATCATCTTCCTCTCCATCGCAAAGAAGTATAACAAGTGCAAGGAAACGGGCTATTGCAAGCCTACGGGCCTCCAGGCGATTCTGGAACCGCTCATCGTCTCTTTGCATGACGATATCATCAAGCCAAGTGTTGGTAAGAATTACAGGAAGTTCTCCGCCTATTTGCTGACGGTCTTCTTCTTCATCTTCATCAACAACGTTTTGGGTATCATTCCAATCTTCCCTGGAGGTGCGAACTTGACGGGTAACATTGCGGTTACCATGGTGCTTGCTGTGTTGACCTTCTTGTTGACGAACATCTTCGGAACGAAGGCCTATTGGAAGGATATCTTTTGGCCACATGTGCCGATCGGTTTGAAAATGCCAGTTCCTATCATGCAGTTCATCGAGGTGTTGGGTATCTTCACGAAGCCTATCGCCCTCTGCATACGTCTCTTCGCGAACATGTTCGCGGGACACGTGATGGTGTTGGTGTTGATCGGTTTGATATTCGTGTTCTCTCAGATGAGCATCGCCGCAGGCTTGGGTGTTTCGGTCATCTCCGTTCTGTTGGTAGTGTTCATGTCCTTGTTGGAGTGCTTGGTTTGTTTCATCCAGGCATATGTGTTCATGACTCTTTCCGCCTTGTTCATCGGAATGGCGCAGGTGGAGGAAGAGGAATAATGAAGTGATTAAGTGTTTTTTTTGAATAAATAATAATTATTAAATAACAATTAAATTTTTTAAGACTATGTTGAGTATTTTATTACAAGCAGCAGCAGCGGCAGCAGCAGGTGCGGCAACTGCAAAATTGGGAGCAGCAATCGGAGCAGGTATCGCGGCAATCGGAGCAGGTATCGGTATTGGTAAAATTGGTGGATCTGCAATGGAGGCTATCGGTCGTCAACCAGAGGCATCCGGTGATATCCGAAGCAACATGATTGTGGCAGCGGCTTTGGTCGAGGGTGTGGCATTCTTGGCTATCATCGTTGCAATCTTGGCTTTGCTCATGTAATTAACTATAAAACTGAAAAGTTATGTCATTACTGACACCAGATCCCGGTCTATTATTCTGGATGCTTCTGTGCTTCCTGGCTGTGGCTTTCATCTTGGGGAAGTGGGGTTGGCCCGCTATCGTTGGGATGATCGAGGAGCGAGGGAAGTACATCGAAGATTCGCTCAAGAAGGCTGACGAAGCCAACGCGGCTTTGGCTAACACCAAAGAGGCTGCGGAAAGGCTCCTTTCAGAAGCCAAGAATGAGCGTCTCGAGATGTTGAAGGAGGCTTCTAGGCTGAAGGACCAAATGATTTCGGACGCTAAGACGCAGGCAGTTGCGGAGGCGAACAAGATCATGGATAGCGCAAAAGAGAGCATCCAACTAGAAAAGGATAATGCCATTAAAGATATACGCTCGCAAGTGGCTCAACTCTCCGTGGATATCGCTGAAAAGATCATTCGAGGCGAGTTGAAGGATGCGAAGGCGCAGACTGACATGATCAACAAATATTTGGATGAGGTAAATATTGCTAAATCGTAAGTTCGATGAATACAGGTAAAATTTCAGCAAGATACGCAAAGGCTCTATACAAGTTTGCGGAAGAGAGTAAACATGAAACGGATGTTTACGAGGCGATGAAACTTGTCTCTTCGAGTTTCCTCACCGTCCCACAATTGCGTGAGGCGATGATTAACCCGACTATTTCTAGGCAAAAGAAAGTGGACTTACTTATCACCGCTGCAGGTACCGATGTATGCTCGGAATTTAAACGTTTCGTGGATATTGTCATCGAGAACAAACGAGAGGAGTATTTTCATGGTATCAGTTTGGTTTATCAGGATCTTTACCGCAAGGAAAAGAACATCGTGATTAGCGAACTGGTGACGGCGAGCCCAGTCAGCGACGCTGAAATTGCACGTATGCGTAAGGCTGTGGAGGCGGTCTCCACGGGTTCCGTCGAATTTGAAACTTCTGTAAATCCGGATCTGATTGGCGGTTTCATCCTCAATGTTGAAACGTACCAATTGGATGCCAGCATCAGAGGCCAGTTGAGGAGCGTAAGGGATTCCTTGCTCAACGACAACGCTAAGGATGCTTGAGGTTTTTTCGGTTTTTAATTTATTAAAGAAATTATTTTTATGGCTATAAAAGCAAGTGAAGTATCCGACGTGCTGAAAATGCAACTTCAAGAGGTTGACACGAAGGTCAAGTTCGAAGAGGTTGGTACCGTCTTGCAGGTAAGCGATGGTGTGGTTCGTATCTACGGACTGCAGAACGCTGAGGCAGGCGAGCTCCTTGAGTTCGAGAACGGTATGAACGCGGTGGTCATGAACTTGGAGGAAGACAATGTGGGTGCCGTGCTTCTGGGACCTACTGATCAAGTCAGCGAGGGCGACACGGTGAAGAGAACCCGTCGTATCGCTTCCATCATGACGGGCGAAGGCATGGTCGGTCGAGTTGTGAACTCAATCGGTAACCCTATCGACGGACTCGGTCCGATCAAGGGTGATTTGTTGGAGATGCCGTTGGAACGTAAGGCTCCGGGCGTTATCTATCGTGAGCCTGTGAAGCAACCTTTGCAGACTGGTTTGAAGGCGATCGACGCGATGATTCCTATCGGTCGTGGTCAACGTGAGTTGATTATCGGTGACCGTCAGACGGGTAAGACTGCTATCGCTATCGATACGATCATCAACCAAAAGGAGGCTTACCTCTCCGGTAACCCTGTATATTGTATCTATGTCGCTGTGGGTCAAAAGGGTTCCACGGTCGCTAATATCGTGAATACCTTGAAGGAGTACGGTGCGATGGATTATACGATCATCGTCTCCGCTACGGCTTCCGACCCTGCCGCCATGCAGTACTACGCTCCATTTGCGGGCGCTGCCATTGGCGAGTATTTCCGTGACCAAGGTAAACACGCATTGGTGGTTTACGACGACTTGTCTAAACAGGCGGTCGCTTACCGTGAGGTATCCTTGATCTTGAAACGTCCTTCCGGCCGTGAGGCTTATCCAGGTGATGTCTTCTATCTGCACTCCCGTCTTTTGGAGCGTGCCGCTAAGATCATCAGCAATGATAATGTGGCCGCACAGATGAATGACCTCCCTGCTTCCCTCAAGGGCAAGGTGAAAGGTGGTGGTTCCTTGACCGCCCTCCCTATCATCGAGACGCAGGCTGGTGACGTTTCCGCTTATATCCCTACCAATGTGATCTCCATCACGGATGGTCAGATCTTCTTGGAGACGAACATGTTCAACGCAGGTATCCGTCCTGCCATCAACGTGGGTATCTCAGTGTCTCGTGTGGGTGGTAGTGCTCAGGTGAAGGCGATGAAGTCTATCGCCGGTACGTTGAAGACCGACCAGGCTCAGTACCGTGAGTTGGAGTCCTTCACGAAGTTCGGTGGTGATATGGATGCCGTCACGAAGATGACGATCGATAAGGGTGTGCGTAACACTGAATTGCTGAAGCAACCTCAGTATACTCCGTTCCCTGTCGAGCACCAGATTGCCGTTATTTATTGCGGTACGCAAGGTATCCTGAACGTATTGCCGGTAGAGTCTGTGCATGAGTTCGAGCGTCTCTTCATCGAACGTTTGGAACATCTCCACAGAGCGGATGTCTTGGATCTCTTGAAACAAGGTAAGATTGATGATAACATCAAGGCTATCCTCAAAGAGGAGTCTCAGGTCGTTATAAAACAAATTTTAGGAACAGTACCAGATGGCATCGTTAAAAGAAGTTAAAGCACGTATCGGTTCGGTAAATTCTACGAAGAAGATTACCGGAGCGATGAAGATGGTCTCTTCAGCGAAGTTGAAGAAGGCTCAGATGGCTATTGAGAACATCTCGCCTTATCAAAGTCGCCTGAATGGAATCTTGAACAATTTCTTGGCTACGGAGAGTGACTTCCAGTCCGATTTCTCCGCTGTCAGGGAGGTCAAGAATGTGGCTATTGTAGTGTTTTCTTCTAATTCGAGTCTCTGTGGAGCCTATAATTCAAATGTTATCAAGGAACTGAATAACGTCATCAAGGCTGAGTGCGCGAATGCGGTGCAGAGCATCACGGTTTACCCTGTCGGGAAAAAAGTGAAGGACGCTGTCTCCAAGATCGCGGGCATCGAGTCGGTCCCTGTCAGTGTCGAGCTGGCGGACCACCCCTCTTTCGAGGGCATCAGCTCTGTGACGAATGAAGTGATGGCTAAGTTTTTGGATAAATCCTACGATAAGGTTATCGTGATTTACCACCATTTGAAGAATACCGCGGTTCAAAAATTGACGACTGAAACGTTCTTGCCGATCAATCTGGAGGCGGATGAGAGTGCTTCGGCTAGTTTGGGCGGCGATTATATCGTCGAGCCGAACAAGGCTGAAATCCTCGAATCATTGCTCCCTAAGGCGCTGAGAACGAAGATGTACGCTTGCTTGTTGGACTCTAACGCTTCCGAGCATGGTGCGCGCGTCGTCGCTATGCAGGTCGCTACGGATAACGCCAACGAGCTGATCAACGAACTGACTGTATTGTACAATAAGACGCGTCAGCAGGCGATCACGAGCGAGTTGCTCGATATCGTCGGTGGTGCGGCTGCCTTGCAGAATTAGAGGAATTCTTACAACTATAGGAAAAAAGGAAGGGCGTTTGTCCTTCCTTTTTTTTGCGGTGGAGGGTCCTAGGGCGATACGAATTGTAGAGACGGCACGGCCACATCGTATATTCGGTGCAGGCGGGGTTATTATGTGGTAAAAACATTTAATGTGAATTGGTCGAAATGTTGTCTGTCCTTTCTACAAAAAAAATGTGTGGAGAAATAATTCCGCGAATAATTGCCCCAATGTTATATTTATAGGTATTTATGAATATATTTGTGAATAATCACTTTTAATTTATTGCCAGTCCTGTGACTGACAGTGGCGAAGCCATACCAACTACTGCTTAATCGCTGTCAAATATGAAGATAATCAGGAGGATAGTTGGTCTTATGCACAGGAGAACGTGAGGCAAGGAATTAAGAATTAAGAGTGAAGAGTGAAGAGTTAAGAGTTAAGCTTTCCTTAAGGACAGTGCTTATAAGCCTGAAAGGCTTAAACATATATAGTCCATGGGCAACGCCCTGGGTCGAGGTTGGGGAGTGCGTATCCCCATATGATGCGTACACCCTGAGCCCCAATGGGGCGAACACATCACAGGCAGGGGTGTCAACCCCTGTTGGGGCGTAAACCCCTGTGTGGAACGTGATGGACGGTATTGGAATCCCGAAGAGGTGAACCGAAATGATGTTACCCCAAATATCATCACAGATTAAAACCATTTTATCATTATAAATTAAATGAATCGGAACGTTCTTCTCTACATCGTATTATTGTTCTGCTTCCAGCAAGTGATGGCGGAACCCATTCGATTCAGTTATGACGCGAAGAGGGACTCCTTGACCTTCAAGGGAGAGGGAACTCTGGAACAGAAGCATGTGAAACAAGCGTTGGCGAAATATCCTCGCACAAAGATTGTCTATGTGGGAGGAAATGTCGCTCGCATCGGAGACAAGGCATTCAATAATTGTAGTAACTTGGAGACCATTATTTTCTCGTCATCAGTCTTGTCTAATGGAACCACTCCTATTTGCAATTGCAAGAAGTTGTCTAAAGTGGTTCTTCCTGATGATAAGAAGGGAATCTATCGGTTGCTATCCAACTGTCCCAATCTGGAATCCTTTGTTATTCCTGACTCTGTATGGTGGGTTGTTGAATTGTCCTCTTCATGTCCTTTTAAAACCTTACATATTGGGAAAAACCTTCGTGAAGTTCGCTTCGACTTTGGAGTTAACTCGGATCAACTTTCTTCCATTACTGTTTCTCCTGGAAATAAGTTCTTTTTCTCGCAGGATGATGTCCTTTTTTATTACACGGATTCTATGTATTATTGTGAGCAATATAAAGATAAATTAAGGTCAATCAACTTTTGCGAGGGAACCTGGAAGTACCTAAAAAACGGAGGTGTCGGGCCATCGATACTTGTCTATCCTCCTGAGAAGAAGGATACCTCGTTTTATTACAATTATCCAATTCTCAGTGATGGTGGATATAGTCCTGACTTTATAAGAAGCAATCTTAGCAATAAGTATCTAAAGGAGATGCGTTTGGGAAAAGATTTCAAGGGGTTCTATTTTGATGAGTATTATGAGGCTTATCGTATTAATAGAGGAGGTTTCAATCCTCCTAATTTGGTTCGCTTTATGGTGGATGATTCTAACGAATTATTTTCTGCGCAGGATGGCGTTCTGTTTTGTCACTCGGGAGATGTTTTAGTCGCTTATCCTGCAGCAAAAAAAGGTAGTAGATATATGATTCCTTCGCATGTGTTGAAGATTGAGAAGTTTGCATTTGATGGTTGCCAATTTGACACGCTTGTTTTCCCTGAAACAATTAAAGAAGTATCTCAGCACGCTGTTCTTCAATGTAACAATCTTCGTTGTGTGGAGATGCATTGGCAGAATCCGTATGAGATTCTGTTCTCTTGCCCATTCTATGGGATAAATACAGCTGATGTGACATTGAAAGTACCTAAAGGCACAAAGGATCTCTACATCGATTTGTTTAACACCCGAATGGGGTATCAATTTAAGGTGGAGGAGGATAGCTCATTTCATGCGCAAGAGAATGATGCGTCGATAAGGGGAAAACGCAAAGATATGATTATACTCAATGCGCAGGATTTTCGAGTGTCGTTCCAAGAAGATGATAATCTTCGTATTGTTTTAAGTGATTCTGTGGCTGAGAGACTAGTAAAAGATCCATTCTCTGTCGTGTTGAAATTCGAAATGAATGGTACTTATAAGATGGCGAGAGGATATAGTATAGATAATGCTATGCTTCCTATGTACGCTTGTCCGAATAGTGATTACTATTGGGATGTTGTTGGAGATCGTCTGTTATTGTTTGAAAATGAGCTCGTCTTTTATAAAATTAAATGAATAGAAAAGTTTTTCTCTACATCGTATTATTGTTCTGCTTCCAGCAAGTGATGGCGGAACCCATTCGATTCAGTTATGACGCGAAGAGGGACTCCTTGACCTTCACGGGAGAGGGAACTCTGGAACAGAAGCATGTGAAACAAGCGTTGGCGAAATATCCTCGCACAAAGATTGTCTATGTGGGAGGAAATGTCTCCTCCGTTGGATATGAGGCGTTCAATGGTTGTAATAATGTGGAGACCATTATATTTTCATCATCCGTTTTGGGAAGTGGATATGCTGCTATTCGTAATTGTAAGAAATTGTCAAAAGTGGTGCTTCCTGAAAATTATAAGTATATTTCTTGCTTCCTTTCGAATTGTCCTAATTTGGAGTCCTTTGTTGTTCCTGATTCCGTTAAAGGGATAAAGGAATTATCTGGCGATTGTCCATTTAGAAAATTACATATAGGTCAGAATCTTGTACATACTGTTGGTGATTACGGAATTCGTTCGAAACGCCTTGCTTCCATTACGGTCTCGCCAGGCAATAAGCTTTTTTTCTCGCAGGATGAAGTGCTTTATAAGTATTATCGGGTAATGACATACTCAAGACCAGACAGTATAAAAGAGATAACTATTGTCAAATATCCTCCAGCAAAAGAGGGAAATAGGTTTGTTATTCCTCCGTATGTGATGTATGTTGAAGAAAATGCATTTGATGGTTGCCAATTCGATACGCTTGTTTTCCCAGGAACGATAAAAAAAGTGTTTGACTATGCTGTCACTCTGTGTCCCAATCTCCGATGTATCGAGATGCATTGGCAAGATCCGAATGAAGTGTTCAGGTATCCACAGCCATTTGACGAGATTAACACATCTAAGATTACGTTGAAAGTACCTAAAGGCACAAAGGATCTCTACATCGATTTGTTTAACACCCGAATGGGGTGTCAATTTAGGGTGGAGGAGGATAGCTCATTTCATGCGCAAGAGAATGATGCGTCGAAAGGAATAAAAGCCTACAAAGATCCGATTCTTGATGCACAGAATTTGGCTTTGCCTCGTAATAAGGAAGATATTGAGTATGATAAGACTATTCGCCTAATTTTTGATTATAATAGTGTGGAACATGAGTTTGTGGCGGCTAAAAATGGAACTGAGATCGCAAAACGTGTATATGCTATTTTGTACAATACAGATGATACGCTCATATCCAAGGAGAGAAAAATGGATCTCCTGCACAGGATGATATTACTGGAATGCTTTGCAGTAAGGGCGTATAGAGATGTGTTGGACTTTGATAAGAATTTTGATATGCTAGCAAAGCACCCCGAATATTGTATTCCTCTTATGTGTGGCTACTATGCAAATATGGAACAATACGAATTCATTGACATTGATTCTTTTGAAAATAATATAGATGAATTTGTACCTCCTTCCTATGTGCCATATTATCGTCAATATTTACAAATTGTGAGAATGAAAAGAGCAGGGAAAAAATTCCCTGATAAAGAAAGCCCTTTTTATGCGCTTATGTTACAACTGGCAAAAGAAAGAAAACTAAATATTTTAAATAATCATGAAGTGAATTTAGAAAACGGATATTTTTGGCTGTGGTAATTTAAGGAGGAGGATGGTTAGCCCCATCGGGGCTGCCTCATCACAGGCAGGTTAACACCCCTGCCTATAATATACCATCCCTCCGGGACTTGCGACATCACTTTTGTTGATGAGAAAACATGAATTTAGCGTTTGTTGGTCAGTGACGTAAAATAGTTCATAAAGGCCTAAACAAATATCCGTAAATCGTTCTAGTGTAGAGGGAAAAATTCCCAAATAAATTCTATTTTTGCATAGTTCATCTTATAAATTGGAAAAACGAAAAAATATGGCAACCTATACGATTAATATCAATGAGACGACCAAAGAGGGGAAAAGTGTTCTTGCTCTTTTAAGATCGTTGTCTTCCATCTCGTTCGTAAAGGATAAGAAGGCAGGCAAGATTTCAAGTATTGATGAATCATTGGCCGAAGCAAGAATGGGAAAAACGT
Source organism: Paludibacteraceae bacterium (assembly GCA_017962085.1). GTDB lineage: Bacteria > Bacteroidota > Bacteroidia > Bacteroidales > Paludibacteraceae > UBA1181. The sequence goes on along the minus strand of JAGCWA010000014.1, from coordinate 22,129 downwards.
ATAAGGCAAAAGATGGTTTTGATTTAATAGATAAATGCCTTAAATGAAATATTCAATTGAATATACAAGTCACTTCAAAAAGAAGGTGAAACTATTGAAAAAACGTGGTTATGACCTGACAGAACTCGCAAAGACAATTAACATTTTATGTGAGACAGGCGAACTTCCTCGGGAATTCAAACCTCACAAGTTGTCTGGCAAATATTCTGGATGCTTGGAATGTCACATCAAACCTGATTGGTTGCTTGTTTGGGAACAATATGACGATAGACTTGTAATGCTGATGGTTGATACTGGTACACATTCGGATATATTCTGAAAACGTATCTGTTTGTTTGTCAGTGATGAAAAATAGGCCTGTAAGGCCTAAACAGAAATAGCCCATGGGCACTGCTCTGGGTCGAGGTTGGGGAGCGCGTATCATAAATAACGATCTATATGAAAGATAAACACACATTGTTAATCGTTTTAGGATGGTTACTGACGCTTTTCCTTTGTGCTAGTTGTAATACGAACAACGAAAACGCATCCATTGAGGAGGAGCGTAACTCAATTGCCATTTTCTTGTTTTCTATGGATTCTGTTCCTGTTCATTATGTGGTTCTAAACACATTGGACAAAGGGGAATATCGTTATATGACTTGGTATGAAATCGGTATGGATGGTGAACGGAAGCAACCATACAGGTATCGATTTTGTATAAATAAAGATACGTTGTTTGCCAGTATTAAATATCAGGATGATACCATTCGTAAGATTTTGATGGTCCGTGACTCGTTAACACATCACTTTACGCCTCTTGTCTTGGACGAGAAGGGTGATTCAATCCCATATGATTCACTTGAGCATTATTATGAACATTCTGATCGTGTACCACCTCCTCCAGGTAATGACTTTGTCACAAAATTCAGGGGAAAACAAGTTATCACGTTGAATGGACAACCGTATGAAGCATATCGGTTCGATAAAAAAGATGTTGATGCCTTGTCCTATTCTCATGTGGAAAAAATATATTTTGATTTCCTGTTCAATATTCTTGCCGTAGAATGGATGGATGATGAGAACGCAAACATACCATATAATGGTTTAATTAATAGAAGTTGTATAATCGATTATGATGGGACATCTTCAATGATACTATTGGATTCGGTCCCGGAGGTGGTGAAAAGCGTTGTTGATTCTTTATCCATGAAGAAATAATAGGTATTTGTATGTTGACGTATAATGAACGGTTATCCTTCCTTATGAGGAAAAATCAGGGACGGCTTGATATGCCCAAATACATAAAAGAACTGGGTAGTCTAGTCCGTGATGATGCCTACGAAGTAATCGGACTGGAGGCCTCTGATGTTATAATGGGAAAGATCAGGGAAAACTGGCCTAACTATTCCCGTATAAAGCGGATATATACGGAATTACCGTTTGAGGATAGAACCATACTAAAGCGTATTGTCAAGAATATAGCGGTTGATAAGAGATGTTATCTCTCTATGGGTTATTCTGAAATATGCGGTATCGCTGAATTAAATGATATCACCCGTTTCAATGCGGATTTTAGATGGGAGGACGAACATACTGGAATGATAACGCTCTATTCATATGACCTAATCAATGAACTGATAATAGATTTCTATGAGGAGTATAATGAGTACTTCATAGATCTGGATTTATATGGATATAGGTGGAATCAATATATGTCCAACGAAATGTTGCTATAAGCGTATGAAGCTAACGAAAAAGAAAATAATAGTATTGATAGCACTTTTGGTAAGCTTGTTTCCCTTGTATTGCGTGTTTGTCTATTTTGTACCGTTGAATGTCGTGTGGATCAGCGTAGACAAGGAAGTGGAGAGCCAATTGAAGATATATTTGTATCAACAAAGAGACAAGCCCAGTCGTCTAAGGAACAGGTGGTGCGATTATGAGAGACGTGAATTATTTAATGGGGAAGGCTCATTCTTCATGTTCAGACAAGAATATGGGGAACATCGTTTCCTGTTGAAGCACGACTCCGCATATGGCTGTTATGGTTTTTTCAAACTTAGGGCATGGTATGATATGTTTATACGGCTTCATTTCTATAAATCAGGCGATAAGGTCTGTTGCGATTTCTCTCAATGGTCGACTTTCAATATGTATATAAATAAAAATAGGGATTTGTTCCAACATATGAAAGGAACAATATGTCTCGAAGGTGATGATAGTCTGAAAAAGAAATTGGACGATTATGCGTGTGAGGATTAATATTTAAAATTGATGTTATTTAACGAGTTCAAAATAAATATGATATGTTGAGGCAACAGTTAGATTATCTTTCCAACATGACGGTCAGTCGTAGGACAAAGAGAATCGTGGCAGGTGTGGCGATGGTCATGAACGCATGGTTGATGATAATGTCAATCCAACTGCTCTATAATTATCATTTCACGCCCGCCTTGTATGCTTTCATGTATCCCGATTGGGTGCTGTGGACATGCATAGTTATGAGTGGCATAGGCATTTACCTCTCTCTCCTTCTATGGAAAGAGAAGCTCAGGCTTGAACGATTCCTGATTCTTATGCTCCTGATCGGACTTGTGGATTGGGGGGGCTGTTCATATGACCTCAAATATAATGGCACAAGAACGATTGTATTTTAATTCTATTCCGGAATGAAACGTTTCTTTTTCTTTTTTCTTATCAATGTGGCCTGCTGTTCCAGCATGGTAAAGGCTTTTGATTACATTAATTATAAAGGTTTGGTCCTTTCTGCGCACGATAACCACCTTGCGATAAGGGGTCTGGATACCGCATATTTTCATCGTAATGGAATAGACTCTTTTGATATGCCTGATTATGTGGAATATGATGGAAAGAAGATGCCTATTACGCACGTGTTTTCTATTCCTCCTTGTAGTAAATTGAAAAAGATAACACTTCCATCTTATGTGAAAGTGATACACACAGGTGCGTTTCGCAGATGCACAAACTTGAGGGAAATAGTGATTCCGCAATCTGTGGAAGAGATACTCCAGGAGGCTTTTATTGGTTGCAAAAACTTAGAGAGAATAGAGATCCCAAAGTCTGTGAAAGTGATACGTAGGCATACGTTTGATGGCTGTTCTTCTCTCAAGGAGGTCATATTCAAGGGAAAGGTGAAAAATATAGAACCCCATGCATTCATGGGATGTTCGAGCCTCACGCAGTTCCGCATTCCAGAGGGTGTCCGTGACTTTTCCGTGTTAAGTATATACGAATGTGATAATATCGAAACAATATATATCCCCAAGACGCTGGATTCTTTTCGGGTCCATCGATTAAAATCGCTTGCGCATATTGTCGTCGATCGGAAAAACAAATCCTTTCAATCCATCGATGACGTCCTATATACCCGTAACCGGGAAGGGTTAGTGTTATATCCCGAGAGGGCAACAAGGAAGAGTTACAAAATAGATGATTCGGTTAAGACAATAGGCAGATATGCTTTCAGGGGCTCTTCGTTGGATTCTATTATGTTGCCCGACAACCTGGAGATGATTGAAGAATGGGCTTTCGAGCAATGCGGGAATCTACGTTATGTAAAATATCCTTCTCATGATTTTACCATATTCTTCAGTGGATTGGTCCACCCGATATCCACAAAGGTATCCCGTGATTTGCTTGAATCACCGAACGACGCTGATCTGATTATGAACGTGCGAAAATGCGTGGGTGAATATTATGAGAAAACGGTCCAACTGATTTTTTCGTCTTTGCATCAGGGGAATGCACACTCTGCGGAAGATATCGCAGCCAGGGTATATCGTATTCTGTATGGATTGGATGATAAGATCATAACCAAGGAGCTAAAACTGGATCTTCTGCATCGAATGATGTTGTTTGGCGGAGAAGCGACGAAGGAATACAAGCGAATACTTCTCTCTTCCTTTAGCAAGATAGAGTATCCTGAATATTGTATTCCTATTATGTGCAATGTTTCTGAGCTTAAGTCCATCGATCTGAACGCCTTTGAAAAGGATCTGGGAAAACATGTGCCGTCTTCGTATATTCCTTATTATCAAAAATATATCAATCTTGTTAGGGATGAATTGGCCGAATATGAAGAGGAAAAGACTGTTGAGTATGACAATCCGAATGCTGCAGTGGAAGAAGAACGTTTGAAGTGGATTGCAAGGGCGGAAAAAGAAGGTTTTTGTAATGAGGAAGTCCTTGTTCATCCGGAGGATGGGAAAGAGGCTGAAATCCGCTCGCGGGATAATATCATGAAAAGTGTCGCGAAAGAAAGGAATTTGAATCAATGGAAAGACCAGGAGATAGACTTGGAGAATGTCCATTTCTTTATGCCACCACACTAAGCCCAGAATGGGCGAACACATCACAGGCAGAGGCGGGGATAATTAAGAGTTAAGAATTGGTTGGGAAGTGCGTATTTATTGTGGAACGTTTTGGATTCGTTAGACGATATATGGAGTGCGGATTTTGGGCTTCCCATGGCGCAGAGAAAGAGGCCGTGATAAAACTTTTAGGGGAGATCTTAGCGGAGAACCGGGAACGCATGAAGTGGTATGGGTTTGAAAAAATGATCGCTGACTATGAGGCCTTTTTTGAGGCGCTGGGACTTCTGTCGGTAGGGAGGTGGAAAGATATAATCCCCACGAAACAAGTCTGAACATAGTGCCAAGACCCGAATTTTATGTTTTTGAAGAGGGAATAGCCTATTATTTTTTTTTTATCCCTAAATTTGAGGAAATAAATTCTAAAGATGAAGATAATCGGTCGTATGGCGCAGAGAATTGTAGCATGGATGGCACTGGTCATGCATGCATGTTTGATGATAGAGTCAATCTATCTGCTCTATTGCTATCATTTCACGGACGCCTTGTATGTTGTCATGTTTCCCGATAGTTCGCTGGTGTTATGTGCGGTTTTGGGTGGCATAGGTATTGGCCTCTCTCTACTTTTATGGAAAGAGAAACTTGGTTTTAAACTGTTCCTGATCTCTATGCTGATAATCGGATTTATGTATTGGAAAAACTTAATATACCCTGCATATATAGGGGCGGGCATAGGATTGTTTTTTATGATCTTTTTACTTCCTTTGTTTTTTTTGATAAGAAGTAGTAAGTGATTTTCTCCAGAAATGAATAAAAATCCATACATTGGTGATTATGGATTCCTTTCCGACGCTTAGAATGCATCGCCTTCCTCGCTGATTTGATGAAGCTTTTTGTTCCTGAATCCGATTGAGATGCCGTGCTCTTCGTCGGCTTGGCATTCACCAGTCAGAAATATATCGCATAAGTATTCGTTATCTTCCGCAGATGTGACATTGAGGTAGATGGAGTTTATCGCAACTTCATCGAGCAGGTCCTCCGCTGTTATCCTTTTGTCGCACCACATCTCGTAGCTGGTGTTGCAGTAGTCTACCACATCCTTTATGATCTCTTCCGTGTTTAGTTCGGTGGTCAGCCATGACACGAGTTCTGTCTCTTTTTCGGAGAGGTCGTCCTCATCTTCTTCGTACTCTGATCGATGGATGGTTAATCCTGTGATTTCTCCGAATAGATTCATGTATGCGCTATCTTCCGCTTGCCAATCCTTATCTGCGCAGGACGTTTTCACTCTATCGTAATGATACAGGATGTAGGTCTTAGCCATTTGAACGGGTCCGTCGGATAGGATGACCGCAATAGGATCTCCTCCCCAGGATTTGTGGCATTTCCATCCGTAGTTGCCTTCTCTGTCTATATAGAGCACCAGAGGAATCAATTTGTTTTTCGTCTTATCGTTTGCTCCCCGATAGAGTTTCTTCGCTTTCTGTTGGACCTCTTCGAAAAATTTCTCTTTATTCTGCAGGTAATCAGCGTATGCCTTGTGTTGTGCATCCGATATTCCCTCCGTTTTTGATCCTTCCAGTTCTATGTCGAAAGGGGTTTCCTTCTCGGTGAAGGTTTCTGTTGACTTGCATATCCATTTGTTTCCCCCATTGTGGTAGATGGTCCCGAAAGTCTCGTCGTTCAGTTCCTCGGCGTTGGCCGGAAGAATTGACCCGTTTCGTCTCAGTTTATCCAGCCTCTGGGCCGCATCTTGATTGCCGTTTTTCAACGATTTACGGTACCATTTCGCCGCCATTTCGTAGTTCTGCATCAGATATTGCCCCTTCTCATAGAAGTTTCCTATTAGGAGTTGTGCGCCGGCGTGTTCTTGTTTTGCCGCCAAGCGTGCCCATTCGAGGGCCAATTTGTAGTCGTTTTTCACGCCATAGCCATAGGTGTAGCACCATGCCATAGACCATTGTGCGTGCACATAGCCTTGTTTGGCGGATTGGAGATAGCATTTTATGGCAGCGGCATAATTTTTGGTGACACCTTCCCCGTTGAAGTAGTAGTCCCCCAATTTTTTTTGAGCCTTCGCATCGCCTTGTTTCGCTAAATCACGGACTTTTTGGAAGGCTTCTTCCGTCACTTTCATCCATGGGCTCTCTTTGCTTAATTCTATGTTATTCGCATTGCTATGTTCTACAAAAATTTGTCCCCCAATTGTTTTTTTGAAAGTGGCTATGTAAACGGATTTTAGATTATCGCAACAACTGAATGCGTGGATTGAAATGCTTTTAACGCTCTCCTTCAAGTTTACGGAGGTTAGGGCGCCGCATTTGTAGAAGGCGTAGCTACCAATATTCCTGGACGCCAAATCGGCGGATTCGAGTTTCACGCAATCAGTGAAAGCGTTTCTATGTAAATCACAGTCCGATTCGATGGTTAGTTGAGTCAATCCCGAACAGTTGGAAAAGGCTTCATCGTCAATCTCGGTTACCAGTGATGGAATCTTGATTTCCTTTATACTTGTACACTTCTTAAATGCTGCTTCGCCAATGCTTTTAAGGGCGTTCGGCAGGTTGATGGACTCCAAATTATGACATTTGTGGAAGGCATATCTCTTTATCTCTTTCATTCCGACCCCCAGGGTCACACGCTGCAACGATTCGCATTCTTCAAAACAGAAATTCCCCAAATTCTCCACGCTATTGGGGATTGTGATGCTCTTAATGTGTTGGTTTTTGGAAAACGCACGGTTCCCAATGAAGGTTACGCCGTCTGGTATCGTTATGTCCTCTGAATCAGAGCTATATGCGATTAGTTTCTTCCCGTCAGCACTTAGGATCATGTTTTTTTTCTTCCGAAGATACTTGCTTTGAGGGTTAATGAGTATTTCCGTCGTTTGGGGGAATGTGTTGCCCTCCATGGAGAGGAGTTGGGCTGGCAGTTCCACTTGGGCCAGACTGGTGCAATCCTCGAAGACGCAATCTTCTAATATGGTCAGTGATTCAGGTAACTTGATGCTTGAAAGCGCGGTACACCCTTTGAAAGCGATGAAGGATATCTTCTCTATGGTGTCGGGTAAATCTATCGATGTCAGACTTGTACACCCCTCAAAAGCGCCAATGCCGATCTCTTTCAACCCTTTGGGCAGGTTCACCTCCTTCAAGCTGGTCGCCTTCCCGAAAAATGAAAAGGGTATGATTTCTATGTTTTCAGGAAGTGTGGCTCTCTCAAGACTTGAGCATCCGGAAAATATGCTGTCATTCAAATGGGTTATCGATGGGGGAATTGTTATTTCCTTAAGTTTGGAGCAGCCCCTGAAAGCATCGGACCCTAATCCTGTAAGACCGTCGGGTAGGGTGATGTCGCTCAACAACGGACAGGATTCGAAAGCACTGGATTGTATTTCCTTCAGTGAGTTGGGTAGTTTTACCGATACAAGGTTGGGGCAATGTTGAAAGGCAGTACGACCGATCTTTGTCACGCCTTCCCGGATGATGACGTTTACGAGGTCGGCGTTCTTATAGTATTCATTTCCACCAATTTGGGTGACACCCTCTGCAGGAATGATTATTGTCCCTTCCTGTGTTATATTGCTGCTTGACATGTTCCCTCCTTTTATGTTTGGTAAGGCTTGTTCCTCATTGCTCGCGGCCGGGTATGACGAACCCATCAGAAGAACTTGCTGTAATACTTCAAATATATCATTTTTATATACACAAAACAATCTAAATGACATGATTTTTAACCCAAGGATATTTTTGTTTGTGGGTTGATAGTCATTCTGTTTTTGTAAGATTCTTTAGTAATTACTATTATTCTTTTGCGATTGGATCTTTTGGATGATGATCATCATCTCTTGCGGCGAAATGTGCTGGATTTTAGAACTGTCGCAATATAGGATGTAGGGTATGTAATGAATGCCATAGGCTTCGGCAAGGTTGCGGTTTTCGTCTAAATCCAATTTGTAGAACTGAATCGTTCCTGCACAACTTTCCGCTAATGCTTCAATGGTGGGAGCGAGTTGCCTGCATGGACCGCACCATGTCGTGAAAATATCCACAAAAGCTGGCCCTTCTCCTATGTATTTCTCTTTATCCGTGTTAAAATCAGCCACTAACGTGATGAACTGATCTTCTGATATGCTGTCTACCTTCCCATTTCCCCAATGTGTTGTATCCTTTTGTATCTCTGTAATATTCTCATTCTGAGTCTCTGGGGTATTCGTTTCTGATTTTATGTGTTTAACCACCCCTTTAACAATTAAAATGCAGATGAAGACAATAATCCATTTATATTTTTGGTCCATATGTCATGATTTATGTTTCGTTAGAGAATCAGTGATAAAACCAGTCCGTTATTTCGGCGCTCTTCGATATAGGATCGCCGCAATGATGGAGAAGACCACGTTTGGCATCCATGTCGCCAGCATCGGGGAGAGCGAACCATTGACCGTGAAGGTGGACGAGATGGAGTAGAATAGAATATACAAGATACTCAACAACAGACCTAACGCCAAGTTGAGGCCCATGCCACCCTTCACTTTCTTTGATGAGAGCGAAAGACCTATGATGGTCAGGATGAAGGCGGCGAACGGGAAGGCGTAACGTTTCTCGTATTCCAGCTCAAAGTTCTTGATGTTGCCGATGCCTCGTGTCCGTTGTCGCTCTATGTAGACCTTCAACTCCTTGTTGTTCATCTGCTCCTGCATGCCAGGGAAGATGAAGAAATCATCGGGGATGATGTTGAGGGTCACGTTCATCGTGTCACCCTTCGTGATGGATTCGTACAATCCGTTGAAATCACGTTTGGTGTATTTAACGTAATGCCAGGAGTGGTCACCGTCCCAGATGATGTTTTGGGCTGTGATGCGGGAGATGATGGATTTGTCCTTGTAGACATCCATGGAGACGCGGTGTCCCTTGTTCAATTCCCTGTCAAAATAGTCGATGTAGAGGATCTCGTTGGGGGAGACCTCCATTTGCACCTTCAGGACATTGTCCTTTTTCTTTTTCTTGATGTATTCCTCTTGGAAATCAATACGTTCCACGTTGGCGGGCGGAATGATATAACCGCTTAGAATAAAGGTCATCAAGGCGATGACTCCTGCGGATATCATGTATGGCACCGTGATGCGGTAGAAGCTGATGCCGGATGCGTATGTGGCGATGATTTCCGAGTTGTTCGCCAATTTGGAGGTGAAGAAAATCACCGCGATAAAGGTGAACAATGGGCTGAATAGGTTAGCGTAGTAAGGGATGAAGTTGAGGTAATAGTTGAATACGATAGCCTTTAATGGGGCTTCGTGCTCCATGAAGTCGTCGATTTTCTCGGAGATGTCAAACACGACCGCGATACTGATGATCAGTATGATGGCGAGGAAAAATGCGCCCAGGAATTTCTTGATGATGTACCAGTCGTATCGTTTCAGACGGATGTCTTCCCATGAGAAGCCTTCTGCTCTGAATTTTTGGATCATACCGTTCTCCTGTGTCCCTTGTTGCTTCATAATCTTACGCTAAGTTGTTTTACCATGGATGCTTTCCAAGTGGAGAAGTCATCCGCTAAAATATGTTTCCTTGCCTCTTTGACCAGCCAGAGGTAGAAGGCGAGGTTGTGGATGGAGGCTATCTGCAGGGCTAATAGTTCCTCCGCGATGAAGAGGTGGCGTAGGTAGGCTCTGCTGTAGGCGGTGTCCACGTAGGAGGCGCCGTCCGCTTCGATAGGGGAGAAGTCGTTCGCCCACTTCAGGTTCCTCATGTTCATGATTCCCTGTTTGGTGAAGAGCATGCCGTTGCGTCCGTTGCGGGTAGGCATGACGCAGTCGAACATGTCCACGCCTCTCTCGATGCCCTCCAGTATGTTGACGGGCGTTCCCACTCCCATTAGGTAACGGGGCTTGTCCGTCGGTAGTATCTCGTTCACCACTTCGATCATCTCGTACATCACTTCGGCGGGTTCTCCCACCGCCAGTCCGCCTATGGCATTACCTTCACGTCCTTGTTCGGCGATGAATTCGGCCGAGCGTTGGCGGAGGTCCTTGTAGGTGCAACCTTGTACGATAGGGAAGAATGTTTGGCTATAGCCATATTTCGGCTCCGTCTCGTCGAAGTGCTTGAGTCCGCGCACCAGCCATCGTTGGGTACGTTCCCAAGACTTTTTGGCGTAGTTGTAGTCGGCCGTTCCCGGGGTGCATTCGTCGAGCGCCATGATGATGTCCGCACCGATGATGCGCTGCGTGTCCACCACGTTTTCCGGCGTGAAGATATGCTTGGAACCGTCGATGTGGGAGCGGAACGTGCAACCCTCTTCCGTCAGTTTCCTATTGTCGGATAGGGAGAAGACTTGGAATCCTCCGCTGTCCGTCAGGATGGGTTTGTCCCATCCGTTGAACTTATGCAGTCCGCCCGCTTGCTCGAGTATTTTCAGGCCTGGACGGAGGTAGAGGTGGTAGGTGTTGCCCAAGATGATTTGGGCTTTTATATCTTCCTTGATCTCCCTGGTATGGACACCTTTGACAGAGCCCAATGTGCCGACCGGCATGAATATGGGGGTCTCGATCTCGCCATGGTCCGTTGTGATGAGACCAGCTCTGGCGTGGCATTTGGCGTCCGTATGTTGTAGTTCAAACTTCATGTCTTGTGTCCTTTTAGTCGAATTTAATCGATTTGATGGGTGATATTTTCGCAATGATATTGGTCGGAATATGGAGGATGGCTGCGGAGACGAGGATCGTGCAGATGTTCACGATGATGATGTGGGTCAGATTCAGGTGGGCTGGAACGAAACTCACGTAATAATCGTCCGCATTGAGGGGAAGGATCTGGTGCTTTTGGAGCAGATAGCAGACCGTGATGCCTACCACGTTGCCGATCAGGATGCCTTTCCCTATCAGGAAAAATGTGTGATAGAAGAATATCTTCCAAATGCTTTTGTTGGTCGCTCCCATGGCTTTCATCATGCCTATCATGTTGGTGCGCTCTAGGATGAGGATCAGCAGTCCGGAGATGATGGTGAAGCCAGCGACAAGGGTCATGAGAACCAGTATGATGACCACGTTCGTGTTCAGCAAGTCTAGCCAGCTGAAGATTTGCGGGTTGATCTGCTTGATGGTCTTCATCAGGTAGTAGTTGCCGTTGTTGTCGTATTGGTTGCCGACGACGTCGAACACCTGTTGCTGCGCTTTGTCCAATTGGTTGAAGTCGTTGATGAGGATTTCCACGCCGCTGCATTGGTCGTCTTCCCATCCGTTCAGTTTCCGCACATGCTTGATGTCGCCTATGATGAATAGCTTGTCGTAGTCCAGGAAGCCGGTTTCGTAGATGCCGCTCACGGTCAGTTGTCTGGCCCGCACCTTCCCGTCGATGATGAAGTAGGCGAGGTATTTGTCGTTCACCTTCAGCTCGAGGAGGTTGGCGATCTTCTTCGAAATGATTGTCTGGTTGGTCGTGGCGGTGTCGTTGACCATGAAGAGTTCCCCTTCCTTCAGGTTGTTGCGGAAGAAGTTCCATTCGTAGTCCTTGTCGATGCCTTTGAGCACGCACCCTTGGATGATGTCGCCCGCCTTCAGGATGCAAGGCTGAGTGGCGAAGTACTGCGCATGTTTGACGTCAGGGAGAGCGTTTAGGGAGTCTATGATGCCTTGCCCGATCTGGATGGGCTGTGTCTCATAGGTTTGGTTGCTGACGGAGGAGGAGATTTGTATATGGCTACCGAACCCGATCAGCTTCTCCCTCACTTCGGTCTTGAATCCGTTTAGGATGCCGACGGCGACCAGCATGACCATGATGCTCACCACGATTCCGTTCATCACAATACGCACGATAGGACGAGGAACATTTTTCTCGCCTCTTTTTTCGAAATGGATGCGTTTCGCGATGAACAGTTCTAAATTCATGCCATGTTAGATAGTTCGACCTGGATAAACTTCCAATGCTTTCTTTAATACGTTCAATGCTTTTGCCAATTCTTCCTTCTCCAACACGTATGCGACGCGGACCTCGTTCTTGCCCTTGTCTTTCTCGGTGTAGAAGCCTGTCGCGGGAGCCATCATGACGGTTTGACCCTCATATTCGAATTCGTTCAGCAACCAGGCGCAGAATTTGTCGCAGTCGTCGATCGGCAGTCTGGCCACGGTGTAGAAGGCCCCCATCGGTATCGGCGTGTATACGCCCGGTATTCTGTTGAGCCCGTCGATCAGGTATTTGCGTCGCTCCACGTATTCGTTGTACATCTCCAACATGTATTCCTCCGGCGTGTCCATGGAAGCCTCCGCTACGATCTGTCCGATCAGCGGCGGACTCAGTCTGGCTTGGCAGAACTTCATCACGGCCTTCCTTACCGCCTCGTTCTTGGTGACGAGGGCACCGACACGAATACCGCATTCACTATAACGCTTTGATACAGAATCGAATAGTATGATATTGTCCTCAATGCCTTTCAGGTGGAAAGCTGAGATGTATGGCGCACCCGTGTAGCAGAACTCACGGTATACCTCGTCGGAGAAGAGGTACAAATCGTACTTCTTGACGAGGTCGCGGATCTTGTTCATCTCCTTTTGGTTGTAGAGATAACCTGTCGGGTTGTTTGGGTTGCAGATGAGGATACCCTTGGTCTTCGGGGTGATCATCTCCTCGAAACGCTCGATGTGGGGTAGGGCGAAACCTTCCTCAATGGTGGATACAATTGGTTTGACAATCGCTCCGGCGCCTATCGCGAAGGCTGTGTAGTTGGCGTAGGCAGGCTCTGGCACGATGATCTCGTCGCCTGGATCCAAACAGGACATGAAGGCGAAGTTCACCGCTTCCGAACCACCACTGGTGATGATGATGTCCTTCTCGTCGACATCTATGTTGAATTTCTTATAGTATTCAGCCAATTTGAGACGAAGACTCTTGAATCCGTTGCTTGGACTATATTCAAGGATCTTCCGGTCAATCTTCTTTAGCGTGTCAAGCGCAATCTGTGGCGTTTTCAAATCGGGTTGTCCGATGTTGAGATGGTACACTTTTACGCCTCTCTCTTTCGCTTTATCTGCCAGAGGAACTAATTTCCTGATTGGTGATTCCGGCATAATCTGACCTCGGTTCGATGTCTGTGGCATATCGTCTTAAATGTTACTAGTTTACTCATTCGTCATCGAAGAAATTCAATCCTTCTTCTTTGGAATCGCAAAGATAGTAATTCTAATTGCTTTTTGTGATATGGGCGTTTAATTTTTTCTTGCGGAAGGAATATTCTAATTAAGAATTATGAGTTAGTTGAGGTTTTTTATACTTGGGTTGATGGATGGGGGATTACTCCTCATTGAGTCCGCCAGTTACGAGGATGGACTTGGCTCCCTTGATTCCGCATTTCTGATAGGTGGCATAAGCGTTGATGGCTCTCTCCAATATCTTTTGGTTGGACTCTTTCTTGATATACCCTGTGATGGCGTCATGGATCGTATAGGCTTCGGGCGCCATGAACTGTTTTGTCCAAATTATCGGGTTGACATTGGCCGGCTCCAAATAGGGAGAGAAGAATGTTCTGCTTACGCAGGCGAGGATAATCACGTCACGTTTCTTCCCGTCCGTGTTGGTAAATCTATCGTTTAGAATGTGCTCCATCAAACCGTCATGACCGATGTAACTCACTAATTGTGAGTTCCCGCAGCATCCGATCGTACGATTGTCGCTGACGTGGACGGTGTCTTTCCACCTTCCGCACGCACTGGAAAGGAAGTCGGAGATGCATTGCGCGATGTACTTTCCGTTGTAGGCGTCTGCCACCAGGTAAAAGTTCTGGCTGGCGTGTTTGAACACAAGTCTCTCCATAATCGTGTCGTTAAGGGTCATGGTTTTCAGTAGTTTCCATTCCGCACTTTTCTTGAAGAAGGTTTTAATGCCATAGCCGCAGCCCCAGTAGAGATTGGTGGAAGGTTTTTGTCCGTTCCCTATGCTTGCGGGAACTTTTACGATCCCTTGGTTTTCGTTGTCGCAGAGGGCCACGAAGATATGGATGGATTTGTAGGTCGAGTCGAATTGGGTGTGTTGCTCCCTCCTTTCCGTGACGGGTGTGCCTGTGAAGGGGTCTTCGTCTGTTGTGTTGGTGTTCTCCGTATATTCAAACTTGTATTCCTCTTCTTGGTTCTTCGCCTCTAAGGAAGTGTCGATGGCCGCTGAATCGACTTGCACCGTACGGATCGAGGCCTCTATGGACTGGGGTGCGCCTTCCTTCACTGCCCCCTTGTTTTGACAGGTGCATACGAGGAGGAATATGCCGCAGAATAGTAGGTGGGTGATTTTGTCCATATAATTTGCCATGAAAGAGTGAAACAACATCCCCAAATATATGAATAAACTCTAAATTTTAAATCCTTAATCCTTGATTTTAATGCTTAATTGACTACGTCAAACTATCGTTTCTTAACTCTTAATTCTTAACTCTTAACTTAAAAAAGAAAGGGCCATCCGATTCGGACGACCCTTCCCGTATGAGATATAATGTGGTGGATTACATCATTCCGCCCATTCCGCCACCCATAGGAGGCATAGCAGGAGCAGCGGCCTTGTCATCCTTCTTCTCCGCGATCACACATTCGGTGGTCAACATCATACCTGCGATGGAAGCTGCGTTCTCCAAGGCTACACGCGTAACCTTGGCAGGGTCGATGACACCCGCCTTGAAGAAGTTCTCGAACTTGTCGGTACGAGCGTTGTAACCGAAGTCGTCCTTGCCTTCCTTCACTTTCTGCACGTATACAGCGCCCTCTTTGCCCGCGTTGGCGATGATTTGGCGGAGAGGCTCCTCGATGGCGCGCTTGATGATCTCGATACCTGTGGTCTCGTCTTGGGTCTCACCCTTCAAGCCCTCCAAAGAGGCGATGGCACGGATGTAGGCCACACCACCACCAGGAACGATACCTTCCTCGATGGCT
Organism: Paludibacteraceae bacterium; assembly: GCA_017962085.1. Lineage (GTDB taxonomy): Bacteria > Bacteroidota > Bacteroidia > Bacteroidales > Paludibacteraceae > UBA1181. The sequence goes on along the minus strand of JAGCWA010000014.1, from coordinate 6,910 downwards.
GCACGAGTAGAGCACAATGCGTCGTCCACGCGGTCTTTCTTCTCCTTCATCTCCACTTCTGATGGCGCACCCACGTAGAGCACAGCTACACCGCCAGCCAATTTAGCCAAACGCTCTTGGAGTTTCTCCTTGTCGTAGCTGCTCTTGGTCGTCTCGATCTGAGCCTTGATTTGGTTCACGCGCTCTGCGATGTTCTCCTTAGCGCCCGCACCGTTCACGATGGTCGTGTTATCCTTGTTGATGGTGACTTTCTCAGCCTTACCCAACAAATCGATGGTCGCGCTCTCCAACTTGATGCCCTTCTCCTCTGAGATGACGATACCGCCCGTTAGGATAGCGATATCCTCCAACATCTCCTTACGACGGTCGCCGAATCCTGGAGCCTTCACGGCAGCGATCTTCAAGGCGCCTCTCAATCTGTTGACTACCAAAGTGGTCAATGCCTCACCGTCGATGTCCTCGGCGATGATCAACAATGGACGGCCAGACTGTGCGGTGGCCTCCAAAATAGGGAGGATATCCTTCAAAGAAGAGATCTTCTTGTCGTGGATGAGGATGTATGGGTTCTCGAACTCAACCTCCATCTTCTCCGTGTTGGTGACGAAATAAGGAGAGAGATAACCTCGGTCGAACTGCATACCCTCGACAACGTCTACGGTCGTGTCCATACCTTTAGCCTCCTCAACTGTGATGACACCCTCTTTCTTCACCTTCGCCATGGCGTCGGCGATCAATTTACCGATTTCATTATCGTTGTTGGCTGAAATGGTAGCTACTTGCTCGATCTTGCTGAAGTCGTCGTCCACTTCCTTGGCTTGCTTCTTGATGCTCTCGACCACTTTGGCAACCGCCTTGTCGATACCTCTCTTCAAATCCATTGGGTTAGCGCCGGCTGCTACGTTCTTCAAACCTACGTTGATGATCGATTGAGCCAAGACGGTAGCGGTTGTTGTACCGTCACCTGCGTCGTCACCTGTCTTAGAGGCAACTTCCTTGACGATCTGTGCACCCATGTTCTCGTATGGATCCGCCAATTCGATCTCTTTAGCGACCGATACACCATCCTTCGTGATGTGTGGCGCACCGAATTTCTTTTCGATGATTACGTTACGACCCTTAGGACCGAGGGTTACTTTCACTGCGTTTGCCAACTCGTCCACACCTTTCTTCAAAAGGTCGCGGGCATCTGTATCGAACTTTATCTCTTTAGCCATTTTTGTAAGTCTTAATAGTTGATAATGATTTTAATGAAAATATTAGATGATTGCGAGGATGTCGCTTTGGCGCATGATGAGGTATTTCTCTCCGTCCAATTCCAATTCAGTACCAGCGTACTTGCCGTACAATACGGTGTCGCCGACCTTTACGACCATCTCTTCGTCTTTCGTGCCATTTCCGATGGCAAGGATTTCGCCTCTCAAAGGTTTTTCTTTCGCGGAGTCTGGAATGATGATTCCACTTGCCGTTTTCTCTTCTGCTGCAGCTGGTTTTACCAAAACTCTGTCTGCCAATGGTTTAATGTTCATGATAATTATATTTTTTAGTTTGTTTATATTAACGCTCTGACGCATCCGATGCGTCCCACTTAGTTCTTATCATAATCTGTGCCAAAGTGTCGTCCGCCTTGCTTTGCTGACAAAATCGGTAACCTGTGGCAGATGTTTCTCTTTCGTGTGTGTCAATTTGGCAGAGTGGGGTGGCGTGTGCGAAAAAAAAGGAGGCAACCGTATTGGATGTCTCCTCGTCACTGTTATCGGACGTGTCGTTTCGTACTCACGGAAAATTTATTTCCAATTGAAAATGGTTAAATCGTAAAATGGCAAATAGTAAATGAAACCACCGATTCTCGGCCTATTCCAGTTTCTTCCAGTACACTTTTTCGCTGAATGGTCCGAACGAGCCTTTCACGCAGAGTGTGTTAGCGTTGTCGAACCAGATGTTGACGGTGAAGGATTTGCCTCTGGTCGGGTCATATATCTCTCCGTCCGTCCATATTCCGTTTTTGAAGGAAACTTTTTCTATCAGAACAATTTTGCTGGCAGGCGTTTGCCTTTTTGCTTTGTCTGGATTTTTCGTGTCTGTCCGGATATTTCCCTTTTCGTCTTTCTCTTTTTCCATCCAGATGATTTGCGCCTTATAACTATTGATACCGGTTTTGGTGAAACGCACCTTGGATTTGTCGCCGTCTTTTTCGACCCAATATACGCCAATTATTTTGTCTCCTGCAAGGGTTTGGGAGATGGAAGGCATGACCATTGTGAGGAATAATGTCAGGGTGGTGATAATCTTTTTCGTCATATTCATTGAGCTTGAGTTTGTTTTCCGATGCGCAAAAATAAGAGATTCCAAGGAAAATAGAATAATTTTTTATGTAAATAGGCTTAAAAAAATAATATATGGCCTACCTTTCCCCTGATTTGCTTGTATGTGGTAAAAGTTAAATAAAGGAACGCACCAATTGTAATTTCGAGAATAAGCCTTAATTTTGCGGAATGAACGGTAAAAACAAGCTAATAATATAGAAAAAAACTAGATAAAGATGACAAGAGAAGAATTGTTTGAGAACATCATGCGCAAAAGGTCTTTCCTTTGCGTGGGGTTGGATACGGATGTGAATAAGATTCCGGAGTTCCTATTTGATAGGGAAGGGGATTTGGACCCTATTTTCGAGTTCAATAAGTCCATTATCGATGCCACAGCCGAATATTGTGTGGCATATAAACCCAACTTGGCCTTCTATGAGAGCCTCGGGTTGCAGGGATGGGACGTGTTGGAGCGTACGGTCGACTATATCCGCGAGAAGTACCCTGACCAATTCTTGATCGCCGATGCCAAGCGCGGGGATATCGGAAACACCTCCACGATGTATGCGAGGACATTCTTCGGGGCATTGGATTTCGATTCCGTGACGGTGGCTCCATATATGGGTGAGGACTCCGTTTCGCCTTTCCTTACCTACGAAAACAAGTGGGTCACATTATTGGCTCTCACCTCTAACAAGGGTGCCTTTGATTTCCAATTCATGGAGGACAAGGAGACGGGTGACCGCCTCTTCGAGAAGGTTTTGAAGACCTCCCTGAAGTGGGGTAACGAAGATAACATGATGTATGTGGTCGGCGCCACGAAGGCGGAGATGTTGGCGGATATCCGTAAGATCATTCCGAACCACTTCCTTTTGGTGCCAGGCATTGGCGCGCAGGGAGGAAGTCTGGCCGATGTCGTTAAGCATGGCATGAACAAGCAGTGCGGACTTTTGGTGAACTCTTCGCGTGCGATTCTCTATGCCTCCAACGGTGAAGACTATGCCCAAGCTGCGGCAGCCGAGGCGAAGAAGGTGCAGCAACAGATGAGCGAGTTCCTGAAGTCTTTGGAATAATCCGTTTGGAATGTACAACAAAAGAAAGATCATCAATGATCCGGTGCATGGTTTCATCTCGATTCCGAGTGAGCTGCACTATGATTTGATCCAACATCCCTATTTCCAACGCTTAGGGCGTATCAAACAATTGGGTATGAGCTACTTGGTCTATCCGGGGGCTCAGCATACCCGTTTCCAGCACTCTCTCGGGGCGATGTTCCTGATGGAGGAGGCGATTGCCCAATTGCGGTCGAGGGGGCAGGAAATCACGGACGAGGAGGCGGATGCGGCTTTGGCTGCCATCTTGCTGCATGACATCGGACATGCGCCCTTTTCCCATGTCTTGGAGGATACGTTGACGCAGGAGATTTCCCACGAGGAGATTTCTCTGTTGATGATGGAGCATATCAACAAGGAGATGGGCGGGGCGTTGGATTTGGCATTGCAAATATTCAAGAACCAGTATCCGAAGAAGTTCCTCCACCAGTTGGTCTCCAGCCAATTGGACATGGACCGGTTGGATTATCTGATACGCGACAGTTTTTTCACGGGTGTCGTGGAAGGTGCCGTGGGTGCCGCGCGTATCATCAAGATGCTCAATGTGCATGACGACCAATTGGTCGTTGAGGCGAAGGGAATTTACTCCGTTGAGAAGTTCCTTATCGCCAGAAGAATGATGTATTGGCAAGTTTATTACCATAAAACGTCGGTTGCCGCTGAACAAGTGTTAATCAAGACATTAGCTCGCGCGAAGGAGCTTACTTTGAAGGGGAAGAAGCTGTTCGCAGCTCCTCAGTTCGCCTATTTCTTAGAGAATAAAATCACGGGAAAAGATTTCCTCCATTCCGATGTGGCATTGTCCAATTACGCGAAGTTCGACGACTCGGATGTCATCAGTGCGGTGAAGACATGGTCGTCTTGTGACGACAAAGTGCTCTCGACCATGTGCCGTAATCTGATGAACCGGAAACTCTTCAAGATAGAGGTGCGCGAGAAGAAACCCCAGGCGGGTGAGGTGCGGGATCTTGCCAGGCGGATCGCCTCGAAACTGGGGCTCACGGAGGCGGAGGCGCGTTACTTCGTGACGATTCATCCTGTCTCCTCCTATACGTATAGGCCTAAGAACGATAGCATTAAGATACTTTATGCGGATGGGGAGCTGAAGGACATCACGGACGCTTCCGATTTGTTGAACCTATCCCTCATCAGCAAACACGAAAAAAAATATTACTTCGGTTATGTGAAAGAATCGGATTTGTATTAGGGAATGTCGCACCTTGGTACGATATTTCTGCAAAATTTATACGAACAAATTTTCATACTGACCGATTTTCCTTATTTTTGCAAAAAAAATTATTGTAACATGGAGTTTTCAGCGCAACAGATCGCCGATTACCTAAAAGGTAAGGTGGTTGGAAATCCAGAAATCAAGGTTTCTAATTTTTCCAAGATTGAGGAAGGTGTGCCGGGGACGTTGACGTTCCTGTCAAATCCCAAGTACACTGAATATATATACACCACGCAAGCGAGTATCGTGTTGGTGAACGATACATTTGAGCCAAGGCAAGAACTGAAGCCGACACTGATTAAGGTGCCTAATTCATACGATGCTTTGGCTTCTTTGTTATTGTTGGTGGAGAGTTACAAGCCTAAGAAGTCGGGTATTTCTCCGCTGGCATGCGTTTCCGAGAAGGCCAAGTTGGGCGAGAACGCTTATGTAGGAGCCTACACCTGCATTGAGGATGGGGTGGTCATCGGAAAGAATGCACAGATTTATCCTCAGGTATACATAGGCGATAACGTACGTATCGGTGACAATGTGACGCTCTATCCGGGCGTGAAGATCTATAATGATTGTGTCATCGGCAACAATTGCATGGTGCATGCCGGCACGGTCATCGGTTCGGATGGTTTCGGATTCGCCCCTAACGCGGAAGGCAAATATGATAAGATCCCTCAAATCGGTATCGTTGTCATCGAAGACGATGTGGAGATTGGAGCTAATACGACCATTGACCGTTCGACGATGGGCGCCACCATCATCAGAAGAGGCGTTAAGTTGGACAACTTGATCCAGATCGCCCACAACGTAGAGGTCGGAGAAGACACCGTGATAGCCGCGCAGTCAGGCTTGGCAGGATCCGCCAAGGTGGGAAAACATTGTATGTTCGGAGGCCAGTCAGGCGTCGTAGGACATTTGACGGTGGCGGATGGAACGATGCTCGCCGCGAAGTGCGGTGTTTCCAATAATATCAAGGAGCCAAACAAAGCGTACCATGGTTTCCCTCATGTGGAGTCGAAGACGTTCCAGCGTGCGTTTGTATGCTTCCGTAATTTCCCGGCCATCAGGAACCAGATACTGGAATTGGAGAAAGAGGTGGCTGAATTGAAGAAAAAGATAGAACATAACTAAAGAATATGGCCAAACAGAAAACATTGAAGGAAGCATTTTCGCTTCAAGGAAAAGGTTTGCACACGGGATTGCCCGTTACAATCACATTTAATCCGGCCCCAGCGAACCATGGATACAAGATCCAGAGAGTCGATCTGGAGAATCAACCGATTATCGAGGCTGTCGCGCAAAACGTTGTTGAAACGTCGCGTGGCACTGTTGTCGCCGATGGTGAAGTGAGAGTTAGTACGATAGAACATGCGATGTCTGCTTTATATGCGTATGAGATAGACAACTGTTTGATTCAGGTGGATCAGCCTGAATTTCCTATTTTGGACGGTAGCGCTATCTCTTATGTGAAGGAGTTGGAGCGCGTGGGAATTGAGGAACAACCTTATGACAAGGAATATTTCGTTGTGACAAAGAAGATCGAGTATAAGGATCCGAACACGGGTTCTTCCATCGTTCTGCTTCCGGATGAAGAGTTCAGCATAGATGTGTTGGTTTCTTATCCTTCCTGTATTTTGTCCAATCAATATGCGACGTTGAACTCGCTGTCCGAATATCCGAAGGAGATCGCCGCTTCACGCACATTCGTTTTTGTGCGGGAGATTGAGGAACTCTTGAAAAACAATCTGATTAAGGGTGGTGATTTGGACAATGCAATAGTTATATATGATAAGGAGATGAGCCAGGCGGATATAGACCGTTTGACTTCCTTATTGGGCATGGATCCAATATCTGTCTCCAGCCTTGGTTATTTGCAGAAGCGTCCGCTGGCGTTCGACAATGAGCCAGCACGTCACAAACTCTTGGATGTGATGGGTGATTTGGCATTGATCGGTAAGCCTATCAAGGGACGTGTGATTGCCCATTGCCCTGGACATAAGTTGAACACGGATTTTGCGAAGAAGGTTTATAAGAACCTGAAGCGTCAGGAGGTGATCATCCCTCATTATGATCCGACGGTTCCGCCGTTGATGGACATAAACAAGATCAAGCAACTGTTGCCGCATCGTTGGCCATTGCTCTTGATTGAGAGGATTATCGAGGTGAAGGAGCGCGGTGTTGTGGGCGTGAAGAATGTCTCTGGAAACGAGAACTTCTTCTGCGGTCACTTCCCTGAGGAGCCAGTCATGCCGGGTGTGCTTTTGGTTGAG
>JAGCWA010000013.1 GCA_017962085.1 Paludibacteraceae bacterium | reverse complement strand
GCGGTTGTCGATAATGGTTTCTATTTGGTGAAGTACGCGAAGGACACTGTCCGTTTCGGGCAGGAGTTCCGCATCTTCTATGCGTCTGAGTCCGGTCTGCGTGACTTCAAGGCGCCGCCGTTCGATAATGCCAAGTTCAAGGTGGGGGCGGAGTCGCTTCCTTATGCCGCCAAGGACCGTCCATGGGTGGACGGTAAACGGGTGGAGTTGGACTTGAAGGGATATAGTTTTTTCATCACGCCGGTGGATACGGGGCTCTGTGTGATTCCGTCCGCCCGTGCCAAGGTGAATGGCAAGTCTGCCGTCTCCCCAGCTGACACGATCTATGTCTTGCCCCTCTATGAGGAGTTGCAGGATTGCTCGGTGAAGGTGGTGCCCGCCAAGCCCGTTGCGGGTAAGCCGTTTGAGTTGGTCATCACGTCGCGTTTCCGCTTCGATGTGAACCCGGAGGTGAACTTGGACCAGTTCAATGCTTTGATGGTTCGTCCTAGGGTAGGCATGACCATGGACCAGAGCGGAAGCAGCTACACCTACACCTTCCGCTTGATCGCGGAGCAGGCGGGAGACTATTCGATACCCCCGTTCGATGTTTTTGTCTCCAAGAAAAAATACACGGTGAAAGCTTACGATTTTACGGTCAGGGAAGGCTCTACGGAGTGAAGTTGCTTTTTTTGAAGAAAAACAAGTGCTATAAAATTGTTTATTAATGGATAATTAACGTAAATTTGCGAGAACTAATTTTTTGGGATAAATGAATAAGATAGTCGGTAAAGAACACTTTTCAGAGAACGTTGTCAAGTTTGAGGTGGAGGCGCCTCTGATTGCGAAGTCTCGTAAAGCAGGTCATTTTGTGATTGTCCGTGTAGGAGAGAAAGGGGAGAGAATCCCGTTAACCATTGCGGATGCGGATGTGGAGAAGGGTACGATTACGCTTGTGGTGCAGAAGATTGGAGTCTCGACGACGAGGCTTTGTGCCCTGAATGTTGGTGATGAGATTACGGATGTTGTGGGTCCGTTGGGAAAGGCGACCCATATCGAGAAGTTTGGAACGGTTGTTTGCGCGGGTGGCGGCGTAGGAGTCGCACCGTTGTTGCCGATTGTCAAATCCCTGAAGGCTGCGGGCAATAAGGTGGTCACCGTATTGGCTGCCCGCAACAAGGACTTGATCATATTGGAGAAGGAGATGCGTGAATTCTCCGACGAGGTGATTATCATGACGGACGATGGTTCCGCCGGCAAGAAAGGCCTTGTGACGCAAGGCGTCGAGGAGGTCATCAACAGGGAAAAGGTGGACTTGTGCGTCACCATCGGTCCTGCCATCATGATGAAATTTGTCTCTTTGCTTACAAAGAAATACAATCTGCCTACCGTGGCGTCCTTGAACACGATCATGGTGGATGGCACAGGTATGTGTGGTGCTTGCCGTCTTACTGTCGACGGGAAGACCAAGTTCGTCTGTGTGGACGGACCAGAGTTCGATGCCCATCAGGTTGATTTCGACGAGATGTTGATGCGTATGGGCGCATATCGGGAGATTGAGCAAGCGGACCTTGCGAATAAATTTGGAAAGAAGTAAGAAGATAAATAGATTATTATGGCTGAAGATAGAAATGAAGCTTGGCGCGAGGACTTGCGCAAAGCCACCAAGAATAGCGAGAGGGTGCAGATTCCTCGCATCCACATGAACGAGTTGAGCGCTCATTATCGCGCGCGTACACGTGACGAGGTGAACCAGGGTCTCACGATGGAGCAGGCCCTACAGGAGTCCAAGCGTTGTTTGGACTGCCCTAATCCGACATGTATGACGGGATGCCCTGTTTCCATTAATATCCCGGGATTTATTAAGAACATCGAGCGTGGAGAGATCCTCGAGGCTGCTAAGATCCTGAAGCAGACGAGCGCATTGCCTGCTGTGTGTGGACGTGTATGTCCGCAGGAGAAGCAGTGTGAGTCTCAATGTACCTATAAGTTGAAACTGAAGAAAGAGCCAGTCGCTATCGGTTATTTGGAGCGTTTCGCGGCTGACTATGAGCGGGAGAGCGGACATGTATCCGTGCCTGAGATCGCCGCGAAGAACGGTGTGAAGGTGGCGGTTGTCGGTTCGGGTCCTGCTGGACTTTCCTTCGCGGGTGATATGGCGAAGAAGGGCTATTCGGTGACTGTATTCGAGGCGTTGCACGAGATTGGTGGCGTGTTGAAGTATGGTATCCCTGAGTTCCGTTTGCCGAACCATATCGTGGACGTGGAGATCGAGAGCCTGCGTGGCATGGGTGTTGAGTTCGTGAAGGATTGTATCGTCGGAAAGACCATCTCCATGGACGATCTGAAGAAGGATGGTTACAAGGGTGTGTTCGTCGCCAGTGGTGCGGGTCTTCCTCGCTTCATGAATATTCCGGGCGAGAACCTGATCGGTGTGATGTCATCCAACGAGTACCTTACCCGTGTCAATCTGATGGACGCTTCCAATGACGAGAGTGACACCCCTGTCTTGAAGGGCAAGAACGTGGCTGTTGTCGGTGGTGGAAATACCGCCATGGACTCAGTGCGTACCGCTTTGCGTTTGGGTGCTGAGCGTGCGATGATCGTCTATCGTCGTTCGGAGGAGGAGATGCCTGCCCGTCTGGAGGAGGTGAAACATGCCAAGGAGGAGGGCGTTGAGTTCATGACGCTCCACAATCCTATCGAATATTTAGGTGACGAGAAGGGCAGGGTGAAGACCATGCGCCTGCAAGTCATGGAGTTGGGCGAGCCTGACGCTTCCGGTCGTCGTAGTCCAGTGCCTGTAGAGGGTAAGATCATCGAGGTGGATGTAGACGTAGTGGTTGTCAGCATCGGTGTCTCTCCTAACCCTATCGTTCCTCACAGCGTGAGCGGATTGGATGTGAGCCCTAAGGGTACTATCGTGGTCAATGAGGGTATGCAGTCTTCCATTCCGACGATATTTGCGGGAGGCGATATCGTGCGTGGCGGTGCCACGGTAATCCTTGCGATGGGTGACGGCCGCGCCGCCGCTAAATCGATGGACGAGTATTTGAAGAAATGATGACAGGGTGCCTATGGCGTAATGCATAGGCATACAAGATAAATGGAAAGGACATCATCGTTGGAGCAAGCTCCTCGGTGATGTCCTTTCTTTGTGTGTATGTGATTTCTGTTCTGCCTAGAATGGGGCTTCTCCCGGGAGGGGAGGCATGGCGCCGAAAGGGTTGGAGGCGTCGATGGCAGGGGATGGCCCATCGTCGTTGATCCTGGATTGCATGGTGTGCCTTGGCGCATTGGCGAAAGCCTCTTCGGTGTAGGCTTCGAATCCGTCCTCCAAGTTCTGGAACCTCGCCAATTCGTTTCTGAATCGCAGACGCACGTCGCCCGTGGCACCGTTACGGTGCTTGGCTATGATGATTTCCGCGATACCCTTCAGTGAAGCACCCGTTTCGTCCTGTGTGATTTTATAATATTCAGGTCGGTGGATGAAGAGCACCATATCGGCGTCCTGCTCGATGGCACCGGACTCACGCAGGTCGGAGAGTTGCGGACGTTTGTCTCCGCCCTCTTTCTTCTCCACGGAACGGTTCAGCTGGGAGAGGGCGATGATAGGGATGTCCAACTCCTTAGCCAATTGCTTCAACGAGCGGGAGATCATGCTCACCTCCTGCTCACGGCTACCGAACTTCATGCCGCTGGCGTTCATCAGCTGGAGGTAGTCGATGATGATACATTTCACGTCATGCTCCTTGACGAGGCGGCGCGCCTTCGTGTTCAGCTCCATGACGGATAGTCCGGCGGAGTCGTCGAGGTAGATAGGCATCTCCTCCAGCTTTCTGGAGCGTTGCATCAGGTTGTTCCAATCCTCCGAGCTTAGTTTACCGTTCTTGATTTTCTCACCGGGTATTTCGCAGACGTTCACGAGCAGACGGTTGACCAACTGCACGTTCGCCATTTCAAGGGAGAACACCGCGATCGGGTTGCCCGCTTCCGCCATGTTCCTTGCCATGGAGAGCACGAAGGCCGTCTTACCCATGGCAGGGCGGGCCGCTATGATGACGAGGTCGGAGCGTTGCCAGCCGGAGGTCATCTTGTCCAGTTCGGTGAATCCGCTCGGGATACCGCTCATACCGTCCGAGCGTTTGGAGGCATCCTCCACACGTTTGATCGCCTCTTTGATGACAGGCTGGATCTCCGTGAAGTCACGCTTGGCGCTTCCTGTGGCGATTTCGAACAGCATACCCTCCGCCCGTTGAACCAAATCGTCCACGTCGGAGTTTTCGTTGTAGGCATCCTTCTCAATCTCCGTGGCGAAGGAGATCAGTTCCCTGGCCAACGCTTTTTGGGCAAGGATACGCGCGTGGTATTCGATGTGGACGGAGGAGTTGACCTTCGAGGTCAGTTGCGCGATGTAGTATTCGCCGCCCACCTCCTTCAGTTTCTTTTCCTTCTTCAGTTGCTCGCATACTGTGAGCATATCGATGGGCAGTTGGAGCTGCGCCAATGTATTGATGGCTTTGAAGATGGTTTTGTTCGCCTCCTTATAGAAGCAATTCTCCTTCAGCACGTCGCAAACCACGCTGAACGCGTCCTTCTCTATCATGAGGGCTCCCAATATGGCCTCCTCCAGTTCTATGGCCTGAGGGGGGAGTTTCGCATACTCGGAAGGCATCTTTATTGTGCCTTCGTTCGGCTTGTTGTAACGTCTTTTCGTGTTCTCTGTCGCTTCTGCCATCTCATATTCATTTTAGGTTCGCAAATGTACGATTTTTCGGGGGGAGTCCCCGCTAGTTCAAGTCTATTGTTTTCTCCAAGATTTCCACACGATATTAACAACAGAGCTAAGTTGGGAAGTAAGAATTAGGAGTTAAGAATTAAGAGTTAGTATAAAAAGGTTATCTTTGTGGATGAGAAATCGACGATTAGGATGAATTTTTGTAAACCACAAATAATCAATGATATAGAAACGAACAATTGCTTCGATTTCCTTCGCTTCTTTTTCGCCTTTGCGGTCTTCTGTGCCCATTACGATATATTGCGGGGGGAAGAGTTTGTGCAGTTTCCCATCTATGCCCCCCAGGCGGTGGACGCTTTCTTTGTCATCAGTGGTATATTGATCCATAGAAGCTATTGTCGGAGTACCTCGTTGCGCAGTTATTTCCAGAAGCGTGCGAGGAGGATTCTTCCTGCGTACGTCTTGATTGTGCTATTGTCCGCAGTCCTGTTCTCGGCATTCTCCAGTTTGTCGTTGCGGGACTATTTCACCTCTTCTGAACTGGGGAAGTATTTGCTTGCGAACCTTACGACGATGAACTTTCTGCATCCCTCTTTGCCAGGCGTGTTGTCCGGTGAGGCGGTGAATCCCTCTCTGTGGACGATTAAATTGGAGCTGTTGCTCTACCTCGCGGTCCCTTTCGCTGTATGGCTCTATGCATGTTCCTCCCGGTGCTGGTCGCTGGTGTTGGTCTCTCTCGTCTCCTTGTCGGCGGTCCTGTTTGGGAAAACTGCGGATGAAACGGGTGTCGCATCCTATGATTTGGCGTGGAAGTGGACTTCTCTCAGCTCCTATTTCATGGCGGGAGGAGTGGCCTATTTCTATCGGGAGGAGTTACGTCGGTATAAGTGGTATATGATACTTCCAGCCATCCTCGTGCTGATGGCTGATGGCTATTTTGTGGACTTCTTCCGTCCTTTTGCGGTGACGGTCATCGTCTATTTCGCGGCATTCACGCTTCCGTTCCTGAACCGGTTCGGGAAGATCGGAGACCTTTCCTATGGCATCTATATCTTCCATGCCCCCCTCATCAATTTCACCCGTTGCCTGGGGTGGGAGGGGGGAGCGGTGACGTTTGCCGTGACGTTGTTCCTCGTGTTGCTTTGCGCGTTCCTCTCCTGGCATTTGATGGAGAAGAAGATATTAGCCCGTTGACCAATTCCTTGGTGCTTTTCCCCATGCGTGATTCTTTCGAAAAGGAAAGTTTCAGGATGTTTTTTGTCTCCATTGTTGACCGAAAAATAAAATTCCCAGGAAAGTTTGAGAGACGAAAGTTTTCCGAAACGGACAACTTTTTGAATTGTTGAAAACTTTATTTTATTGAAATATAATTAATTATAAACTAAAAACGGGAAACTTTGATGGGTTGTTGATAACTATATGTGTTACTTTTTTGCTAATTCCATAAAGTCCATTAATATTGCATTGGGTTTATTGCGTGATTGGCAATGCTGATTGAATATGGAGATGTGAGTTGGTTCAAGAGCGCCAATAGATAATTCTTTATGTGAGAAAATGGATGCTGTAGTTTATTCATACGAAGAGGCTTATCAATCGTCTTTAGCATATTTCGAGGGCGATGAGTCGGCAGCGCGTGTATGGGTGGACAAGTATGCGTTGAAGGATGGTTTAGGGAATATCTATGAGAAAACCCCGGATGATATGCATCGTCGAATGGCGGAAGAGGTGGCTCGAATTGAGTCGAAGTATCCGAACTCGATGGGGGCAGATGCCTTGTTTGATTTGTTTCGCCATTTTAAATATATTGTGCTTCAGGGAAGTGCGATGTCTGGTCTTGGTAACAAGTATCGGGCGGCGTCCCTTTCCAATTGTTTCGTGATTGGGTCGGACGATTCCGAGGAGACGTACGGGTCCATCATGAAGGTGGATGAGGAGCAGGTGCAGTTGATGAGACGAGGAGGAGGCGTGGGGCATGATCTGTCCCAAATACGCCCCAAGGGTTCTCAAGCGAGGGAATCCATAGGCGTTCCCGCAGGGGTTGTCCCTTTCGTGGAGCGTTATTCCAATTCGGCCAGGGAGGTGGAGCGTGACGTGAGGCGAGGTTCGCTGATGCTGAGCGTCTCCGTCAGGCATCCGGAGGTGGAGTCCTTCGTTGAGGCTAAGTCTGTGGAGGGCAAAGCCCAGGGGACGAACCTTTCCGTGCGGGTGGATGACGCATTTATGCGGGCGGCCATCGAGGGCGGCCAGTATGAGCAACGTTTCCCGGTAGGTGCGGAGAGCCCTGCCGTGAAGCGGAGTGTTTCCGCCAAGGAGTTGTGGACGAAGATCGTGCGCAATACATGGAGGTCAGCCGAGCCGAGTATACTTTTCTGGGACACCATCGTCCGGGAGTCGGTGGCGGATTGTTATGTGTCGGATGGTTTCGGAACCGTTTCGACGAATCCGTGCGGGGATATCCCTCTGGCATCATACGATGGCTGCAGAATGTTGGCGCTCAATCTTTACGCTTACGTGAAGAATCCATTCCAGCGTGACGCGCAGTTTGATTACGACCTCTTCAAGGAGCATGTCCGCAAGGCGCAGCGCGTTGTGGACGACATCGTGGACCTGGAGTTGGAGAAGATTGACGCTATCCTCTCCGAAGTGGAGAGCGGGACGTCCGATGAGTCGGTTAAGCGCACGGAGTTGGAGCTCTGGCGGAAGATCAAGCGGAAGACTACCCTTGGAAGACGCACGGGTGTCGGAACGACCGCGGAAGGCGATATGCTGGCGGCCATGGGACTCACGTACGGTACGCCGGAGGCCATCTATTTCTCGGAGCAGGTACACAAGACGCTCGCTGTGGAGGCTTATCGTTCTTCTGTCACTTTGGCGCAGGAACGTGGAGCTTTTGAAATGTACAATGCGGAGTTGGAGGCTAACAATCCGTTCATCGGTAGGTTGAAGGATACGGACGCTTCCCTCTATGCGGATATGGTGAAGTATGGCAGGCGCAACATCGCGTGCCTAACCATCGCCCCTATGGGCACCACAAGTCTGATGACGCAGAGCTCATCGGGCATGGAACCGGTCTTCGTACCGGTCTACAAGCGGCGCCACAAGGTGGATCCGAACGACCGTGACGCACATGTGGACTATGTGGATGAGTTGGGTGATCCCTACGAGGAGGTCACGGTCTTCCATCCGAAGTTCTTAGTGTGGATGCGGGTGAACGGCTACGATACGAGCAAACGTTACACACAGGCGGAGATCGACCGGATGGTGGCGGAGTCGCCCTATCACAAGGCCACTTCGCAGGAGGTGGATTGGTTGGATAAGGTGCGTATGCAGAGTCGCATCCAGCGTTGGGTGGACCATACGGTCAGCGTGACGATCAATGTGCCGGAGACGGCCAACGAAGCGCTTGTCGCCACACTCTATGAGGAGGCTTGGCGCTTAGGATGCAAGGGCGTGACGGTCTATCGTGAGGGGGCGCATCCAGGGATGCAGAGCTCGAAGAAAAGAGACATGGAGAAGCAGGACGGACTCCAGAACGCTTTCCTGAAGGCGGGCGAGGCTCGTCCGAGGGAGCTGGAGGCGGACGTGGTTCGTTTTCAGAACAACAAGGAGAAATGGATCGCCTTCGTGGGTCTGATCGAGGGCCGTCCGTACGAGATATTCACAGGCCTGGCGGATGATGAGGATGGATTGCTGATCCCTAAGACGGTCAATTCGGGAAAGATCATCCGTAACATAGACGAGGACACGGGCCTGAGCCGTTACGATTTCCAATATTCGAACAGAAGGGGCTATAAGACTACGATCGAGGGCCTTTCCTACAAGTTCAACCCGGAGTATTGGAACTACGCCAAACTGATTTCAGGCGTGTTGCGCTACGGTATGCCTATCGACCAGGTCATCAAATTGGTGGGGGGACTGCAACTGAACAGCGAGACCATCAACAACTGGAAGAACGGTGTGGAGCGCGCGCTGAAGAAATACATCCCGAATGGCGCGGAGGCGAAGGAGGTGGTCTGCGAGAAGTGTGGACAAAAGACCGTCCGATACCAGGAGGGATGCCTCGTATGCACCAACTGCGGTTACTCGAAATGCGGCGGGTGATTTAGATAGTGTTTGTTTTTTATAAAATACTTTGTTTCATAATTAATATGTTTTTTTGATTTGCAGTGGAAGGTCCCCGGAGTGATCCGCGGACCTTTTTTCATGAGGGAAAATCCTTGTCATCACACAAAATCGCAAAGATTTTTTATACTTTTGCAAAAAATACATGTCACAGACATTCACTGAGATATTTATGAGAAAAGCCATATTGTCCATATTGTTTACGCTGAACGTCCTGGCTTGGGCTTCGGCGCAGAACTATTTGTGTTTCACCGCCAACGAGGCGAAATCAACCATCGGCATAGAGAACAAAGAGGGGAACCAACCCGACATCGAATACTCCACCGACAAGTCTAAGTGGAAGAAGCTGGACCCGGCGAAGGGCTACACTTTCAAGAACGCCCATGAGAAGATATACCTCAGGGGTAATAACAAGGAGGGGTTCTCCAAGGAGAACGGCAGAATCCGCACCCAGTTTGTCATGACTGGCTCCATCTCCGCCAGTGGTAGTGTCATGAGCTTGATTGATGGGACGGGGGGCGAGCAGACCATTCCAAGCGATAACTGCTTCATAAAACTCTTCGCCAAATGTACGAGCCTCACCCATGCGCCTGAACTGCCCGCCACCCGCCTTACGAAGGGTTGCTACGAGGAGATGTTCCAAGGCTGCGAGCAACTGACCCAAGCACCGCAACTGCCCGCCACTGAATTGGCGGAGAACTGCTACAAAGGCATGTTCCAAGGCTGCGTCAATCTCGCTCAAGCCCCTGCATTGCCTGCGAAGAAGCTAGCGAAAGGCTGCTACGAGAGCATGTTCTACGGATGCTCCACCATCACGAAAGCCCCGGAATTGCCTGCCACGGAGCTGGAGGAGGGTTGCTATGCGCTCATGTTCAGGAACTGCGCCAACCTCAGCCAAGCCCCTGAATTGCCGGCCAAGGAACTGGCTCCGAAGTGCTATTCGAGGATGTTCGACCAGTGTGGAAAGATCAACCTCATCAAGGTGCATTTCACCGAGTGGGGGGACAATAGCGTGGATGGCAGGCGCACCACCGTATGGTTGCAGGACGTGGCGACGAAGGGTACGTTCGTGAGCCCGGGAAGACTCGCCGCACAGTTCGGCGCAAGCGCTATCCCTGAGGGCTGGGAGGTCATCCATGAGGATAACAAGAAGTCTGCCCACGATTACCTCTGCTTCACCACCACCAAGGCGGATGCCTTCATCGGATTGATCAACTATGGCGAGACGACCCCTAACGTGCTCTTTTCCGCTGACGGAGGCGAGTCGTGGAAGGAGGTAGCGTTCGGCGATACGCTACCGTTGCCTTTCAAAGGGGATAAGATATATTTCAAGGGCGTCAACCCGAAAGGATTCAACCAGACGAAGGAGGGACAAGACGTGCGTTTCTTCATGCAGGGAAGCATTGTCGCCAGCGGCAACATCATGAGCCTTGTCGACGGGGTCGGAGGTGCCTCCCATATCCCTGGCGTAGGTTGTTTCGCCTCCCTCTTCAAGAACTGCGACGCGCTCACGAAAGCGCCTGAACTGCCAGCCACCTCCCTCGGAGAGGCTTGCTACCAAGAGATATTCTACGGCTGCGGAGGCCTCACAAGCGCCCCGAAACTGCCGGCACAGAAGATGGTGCCAGACTGCTACGACGGTATGTTCGCCAACTGCAAGAACTTGGCGGAGGCACCAGTGCTCGCCTCGACACAATTAGCCAGAAACTGCTACAACAAGATGTTCTCAGGCTGCAAGGCGCTCAAGCAAGCCCCTGCGTTGCCTGCCACCAAGTTGGAGGAGGGTTGCTACCAATACATGTTCTGCAACTGCGATAATGCCGCCTTCACCGCACCGCAACTGCCTGCGCAACAGGTCGCACCGATGTGTTACCAGTATATGTTCGCCGGTTGCACCAACCTGAAGCAAGCGCCTAAACTAATAGCCGATTCCATGGCGAAGGCTTGCTACGAAGGCATGTTCCAGAACTGCGAGAAGTTGTCGCAAGCCCCTGAACTGCCTGCCACACGCTTGGCGAAGGAGTGCTACTACTCCATGTTCAACAACTGCAAGGCCCTCACCAGCGTACCTGCACTTCCTGCCACCGTCATGGAGAAGCGTTGCTACGGCTCCATGTTCGAAGACTGCGTGGGTCTCACCCAAGCAGGCACATTGCCTTCCACCCGTTTGGCGGAAGCCTGCTACGAGTTCATGTTCAAGGGTTGCAAGAAACTGACGCAAGCCCCTGCATTGCCTGCCGACTCGCTCGCCACGGGTTGTTACCAATCGATGTTCCTCGGTTGCCAAGGACTGACGCGCGCACCTAAACTGCCCGCCACGCACCTGCGCGACTTCTGTTACAAGAGCATGTTCAAGGATTGCACCGCCCTTACCCAAGTGGACGACCTGCCGGCTCAGGCACTCTCCACCAGCTGCTACGAGGCGATGTTCTCAGGCTGCGTGAAGTTGGTCAAAGCCCCGGCGATGTCCGGCACCACCCTCAAGGAGAATTGCTACAAAGAGATGTTCTACCACTGCAGTAGCCTCAACTACATAAAGATCAGTTCCACCAGCTGGGGCGACAAGAAAGGGAACAGGACCTTCTCGGAGGGTTGGGTCGATGGCGTGGCCAAGGAGGGCACGTTCGTTTGCCCAGTCCGCACCATCAAGGAATACTCCGTGAATAGGATTCCGAAGGGTTGGAAAGTCACGGCGAAGAACTAAGGAGTCTGTTGCCTCTCCTCTGCTTTGAGAGAACGGATAGGGTCTCCGAAACGTTGCCGTGAAGACTATTTCCCCTTCTTGACCGGTTTATAGTAGGTGTAGCGATAACGCTCCTTTACTTTTCCATTGACCTTCATGGTCGTGATGTTCCCATACGAGTCGTAGGTGTATTCGCATTTGTCAATGGTAGGATCCGATCCCTTGAATCCACTCTTCTGTTCAATGACGTTGCCCCATTTGTCGAATGTTTGGGTTAAGCTGAACCATATTTCGCCCTTGCGATTGTATATATATCTGTAAACCAATTCGTTGTCGTTGTTTATGAGTTCCTTTTCATGAATAGTGTCATTCTCTAGGTGAATGGTTTCCTTGCCTTGCTCGGTATAGGTGTACTTTTCGGTCCGTGTAAAATTCCCAATCTTTGTCGTTTGCTCTATCAACTCACCCTTTGGGTTGTATCGGTAGCTGACTGTGTCGTTGCTCAGGAGGCTGGACGTGTGTTTAGTGTTTTTCTGTTTTAGCTTTCTATTATCATAGTACTCATAAGTTGAAATTACCCCCACCTCTTTATAGATGTTGATAACGGTGTCCGCGATCAATAGGTTGTCTTTGTAAGTGTATTTTTTTGCGTTGAGAAAATCCTTGTTCCCAAGTATAGTATATTGGGCAAGGCTATCATTGTTGTCGTATTCATAGATGAATTCATATGAATTTTTCACCATAAGGTCTTTGGGTATCACTTTCAACTCCTTGACCTTTTGGTTCGTTGTGTACTTGTACGAAACCAGTTGCACTATGTTCCAGTGTGGTATTCTATTGTTCAGAGAGTTGTCATCCTTTTCCACTGTGACGCAAACGTCTTTGTTGTCGATCTTTTTCTCTTTATCCATTATCTCCTTGAGTAATTCAGACTGAGGCGCATATTTTTTCGTGAGCTCCGACTCGAAATATTGTCCGTAGGCAAACAGGAAATCGTTTAAAAGATTTCCATTGTTATCGTAGATGAGCTCTTCGAATAATCCGTTGACTTCGTGGCGAATCAATTGGCCTTTCCTGTTGAAAGTCAGTTTGTTGACAGAGTCCTCCACGGTTTTCACTGGACCCTTCAGTTTAAAGTCCTTGACATCCTTTTTCAGTTCGATCTTAAAGGGAGATGTGATTGTGTTAAATTTATATTCGGCTCTTGTGAGGGGAGAAATACAAAGAACCAGCATGACCGCTAATGCGGTTTTGTGAATAAAATATTTATGGATCATCATTGCTTATGGATCGTTATTGTTTTTTCTTGGGTAATGTTGATTGGCGCATCCCTTGCCTGTGTGGACCATGGGAAAATATTCCATCATCGCAAAGTTCGTAAAAAATAATGAGTTATGAAAATGTTTTGTGTGAGGATTGGTACGCATATCTGTTTGTTTGCTGGATAGTCCCACTCTTTCCTTGAGGAAATGGACGATGGCGCATCCCTTCCCTCTTTTGTTTAGCATGTTGCAATAAAAATACGTTGTCCATTGTGTTGTTTTTTTCAAAAAACACGGTTTATTCGGTTAAAAATCTATAATTTTGCAACGAATTTCGGATGAATGAAGGGAAATAATCCACATGATAATTTATCCCTCAGTGTAGTGTGTCTTTTTATTGATAAAAAATAAACGATAATTTAAGCAATGCGATTTAAGATTCTCCTATTATGGGCTATTTTGTTCTCTGCCGTGGGTGCGGCTAATGCCCAGAATTACCTATGTTTCACTGCCTTGACAGACAATTCGTCTGTTGGACTAAGGGAAAAAGAGGAATTTGTGCCAAACATAGAATATTCTTACACCCCTGACGAAGAGGCCTCTTGGAAAGCGATCACTTCCGGTTCTGTTGAGTTGCCACTAACAGGAGACAAGGTATATTTCCGAGGAAATAATCCATCGGGTATTTTCAACACGATAGAGAACTACACGAATTTCACGATAACTGGACAGGTAGCCGCCAGCGGAAGCGTCATGAGCCTAATCGACGGGGAGGGCACTTCCTTGGAGATTCCTTGCGAAAAGTGTTTCTACGGACTATTCGACGAATGCGAGGGCCTCGTTCAAGCGCCGGAACTGCCAGCCACCACGTTGGCGCCGTCCTGCTACAAGAACATGTTCTACGGATCTGGCATCAAGGAGGCACCCGAGCTGCCCGCCACTGAACTGGAGGAGTATTGCTACGAATCCATGTTCGCCGAATGTGCCAACCTCACGAAAGCTCCGGTACTGTCGGCTAAAACGATGGCGTATCGATGCTACGCGATCATGTTCTCTGGTTGCACAAGCCTTGTTCAAGCACCGGAACTCCCTGCCACTACGTTGGCGAAAGAGTGTTACCTGATGATGTTCGAACGGTGCGCCATCGTCCGTTCGCCTGAGCTCTCATGTACGACGTTGGCGGATCTCTGCTACAATTACATGTTCCATGAATGTACCTCCCTGACGACACCTCCGGAACTGCCTGCCACTGAGGTGGTGCGCAGATGTTACTGTGGAATGTTTCAAGGATGTTCCAGCCTCACGTATGCTCCGGAACTGCCGGCGACGGAGGTGGCCGAGGAGTGTTACTTCTCCATGTTTTCCAAGTGTACCAACCTTATAGAGGCGCCTGTCCTCAAGGCACAAGTGATGGACAGTGGCTGCTACAGAGAGATGTTCAATGGTTGCACTAATCTCCGCAAGGCACCAGAGCTCCCCGCCACCACATTGGATGACTATTGCTACTTTGGCATGTTCCGAGATTGTAAATCATTGCAGGAGGCGCCTTACCTTCCTGCCTCCGAACTGATAGCGTCGTGTTACGCGAACATGTTCTCGGGATGTGAGAACATCACCTACATCAAGGTGGGATGCGAATCATTGGAAAAAACAGGCATTAGTCCTACATACAACTGGGTGAGGAACATGAACCAAAATGGAACGTTCATCTTCCCTTGCGGCTCCACTTATGATAAGAAGGGCCCCTCAGCCGTGCCTCCTAACTTCAACCTTGTTTATAGTCCTGTCGTCATCTTCATGAGTGCCGATAGCTTAGTGCTCATGCAGGACACTATTCCGTGTGGCACTCTCCCACAGTTTAAGGGGGTTACGCCTAAAAAAGCGGACAACGACCGTTTCATTTACAAATTCAAGGGATGGTATCCAACCCCGAAGGAGCTGACCTCTAGCGGTATTTACACCTATATTGCCACATACGATTCTATCGCGCTATGTGACACGACCATACATTCCTGCTACTCCTACTCGATAAACGGGCGTAACATCATGAAAAGTACGGAATGGACCGACACCACCCATCATGAGGCGGGTAACGACTCCATCATCCACTATAAAGTATTCATCCACTATGGCGCCTCCAGCGACTCTTCCGTGTTCTCTTGCGTGCCTTACACATGGCGGGGAAAAACCATCACGGAAAGCACTGTGTGGACGGACACGCTCCAAACCATCTACGGGTGCGACAGCATCGCGCGTTATAAGTTCACCATCGGTGAAAAGGAGCTGAAGGATACCCTGCTGGAAGGCTGTGAAAAAGTGATGGTAGGGGATGTCGCTTATCTGCGGGACACTACTTGGAACGATACCATAGCTTCCGGGGAGGGCTGCGGAACGATTCTCCGCTACAAGGTTAGGATCCACAACAAAAAGCTTATCGATTCCACTGTCACCGCTTGCGACTCTTTCCTATGGCGGGGCAGGTCCATCAAGGAAAATTCATCATGGAACGACACGCTCCAAACCATCTTCGGATGTGATAGCATCATTCAATACCACCTTACCCTCAGCCATACCATCCTGCGGGATAGCGCGGTGGAGGCTTGCGACTCCTTCCCGTGGAGAGGATTGCTTTTCAAGGAGAGTAGTGTGTGGAACGACACTTCCGTATCCGCCGCAGGGTGCGATAGCATCGTCCGTTACCACCTCACCCTCCATCAGCGGACGGAGCGGGATAGCCAGCTATTCGCCTGCGACTCCATCGTGTGGAAAAACATCACCTTCAAGGAGAGCACCGACTGGGACGATAGTCTGCAATCCGTCCATGGTTGCGACAGCATCATCCATTACCATCTCACCATAGGTGATAAGATGGTGCGGGACAGCGTCATATCCGCCTGCGACTCCTTCTTGCTGAACGGTAAGGTCGTCAGGGAGAGCATGGAGTGGAGCGACACACTGCTTGCCGGACAAGGGTGTGACAGCATCGTCCGCTATCATCTTAACATCCACCATCGGACATGGAAGAATTCCACTGTCTACGCTTGTGAGTTTTTCCCTTGGAAGAACATCACTATTGGAGAAAATGCGGAACTCTATGACACGTTGGTCAATGCGCAAGGCTGCGACAGCATTATCCATTACACTGTTATCATCGGACATGAAATGGTCAGGGACACCTTCATCACCACCTGTGAATTGGCCAAGCAAGGAGAGGAATCAATTATGTATTTTGAGGATGAAGAAGTTTATCCGACCCTCCACGGCTGCGACAGTATTATCCGCTATCATTATACCATCCAAAGTGTGGCGATAAGGGACACGTTAGTCCATTCCTGCGATCCATTTACGTGGCGCGGCACAACCATCTACAAAGACACCATTTTGTACGACACCCTGCAGACCGTCCATGGATGTGACAGTATTACCCGTTGTATAATATATTTCTTTGATGGTGCTGTCATTGAGGACGAGAACGTCGCCTGTGACTCCATCGTATGGGAAGGAATACGGATCACCCAAGACACTCTCTTGTGCGACACCACGTATCTGGATAAAGGTTGTACGAGCTTGTTCTACCATCACTTCACTATCCACCATAGCGTCGTGAAGGATTCCTCCATCTTCGCCTGCGACTCATTGCCTTGGCATGGGGAGATGTTGAGGGAGAGTTGCCTGAGGAGCGACACGTTCTCCGCCGCCCATGGATGCGACAGTATCATCCGCTATGCCATCACCATCGGAAGAACGGTTGCCACAGACTCGTTCCTGTCTGTCTGCGGGTCGTTTACTTACCGGGACGTGACCTTCTTCGAGGATACGGTTTGGAGCGAAACATTGCAAGCCGCGCAAGGTTGCGACAGTATTGTTCGTTACCACCTTACGATTCTTCGTGGAGCGGTTCGTGACTCGTCCGTCACCGCTCTCGACACCTTCTTCTGGCAGGGCAAAGCCATTACGGAGGATGCGCAGTGGAATGACACGTTACAGACGGTGCAGGGTTGCGACAGCATCATTCGTTACCAACTCACCATGCAGTATTCGCCTCGATTAGGAGATCTTACCATCGTGGATTCCCTGTTATTAGGAAAACCGAACGAGACGATAGAGATATTATACAGTTTGTCGCAAGGTGAGGTCTCCCGTTACGACTTCACCAGGGGAGGTGCCCGTATCTGTGCCGACACGCTCAAAGAGGAGGGTGTGGCATACCTTACCATCCCAGGCAATCTCTCTCCAGGGGAATATACCGCTTCGTTGAACGTCCACGATAGGTTCGGGGCATCGTCCGAAGGAACCTTCACCTTCCATGTGGTAAGGGAAGACAATGGGGCGGAGAGCTTCTACCAGAAACGGTGGAACGACCTGCTCATCTGTCTGAACGAAGGGAAACAATTCGCCACCTATCAATGGTATAAGAACAGAAAGGTGATAGAGGGAGCCACCCTCCAGTATTACTGCGACCTCAATGGATTGGGCGGTGAATACATGGTTCAGGTCACCGAAAAGCAAGGCGCTAAATATTTCATCGAGCCGAAATTCTTCAGCAAAGAGATCATGGAAGTCTCCGTCACCGCCACGCCAAACCCTGCCCGGAGGTACGAAAGGGTCACCATCACCATCAACGGTCTCGACAACTCGCAGTTGGAGAATGCCCGATTGGTGGTATACCATACGAACGGTACGGTGGAATGGATGAAGAAGTCGGTGAACAAAGAGACTATGCTGACGCTCCCTGCAGGGGAATATGTGGTGGTGCTCACCGTGAATGACGGAAAGAACATCAATTGTAAGATATTGGTTAAATAACAAAAGAAGAAAATGAACAAGACAATAGCAACCATCGTGTTGGTAGCCGCACTACTCGGTTGGACGGGCGGTTTGTACGCAGAGAACACGCAGATCAACGTCTCCTTGGGGGGAGGCTTTCACCCTATCCAATACGAGACCAAGGTCGGAACCTCCCATCCTGGCGGAGGCGTGCTGTTCCAGTGCCAATACCAATATTTCTTCAAGGGAGTTGTAGGCCTTGGCGCAGGAGTGGGCATTGATTACCATAATGCTTCGACGGAGATCAACGAGACATTCGAGTCGGAGATCAACGACCCTGTCGTGGGCGGTCCTTACACGCTCCGCACCATCTTCAACGATTGGAAGGAGAAACAGACCCTGCTGATGGCGGAATTGCCTGTGGGAGTCTATGGCAAGGTGAAGATGGGCAGGACGGTGTGCCTCGTGCTCGGTGCGGGTGCGAAGTTGGGCGTGCCGGTCATCAAGAGCTACCAGATGACGGACGGTACGATTGAGACCAGGGCCTATTTCGGCGGGAATATGGACACGGAGGTGCGTGACCTGCCTCACCACGGATTATATGTGGATAAGCAAAAAAGGAAAGGGGATATCGCCACCAATACGATTTGTACCTCCATCTTCGCGGATATGATGTTCTGTTTTAAAATCAATGAAACTACTTGGCTCCATTGCGGATTCTACTTCTCGAAGGGTGTGACGGACATTGCGGAGCACCACGAATCCATGGAGGGGAATAACTACCATGGTATCCTCAATAGCGATTTGACGGACAAATGCGTGCCGATGAACGTGGGCGCGAAATTTGGAGTCTCCGTCTTCCCGTCAAAAGGCTCCGACAGAGGCACTTCCGGCAAATGGTAATTTACCAAGAAGGGGCACCGTGCCCGTAGCAGACATCCATCTCCTTGTTCAGCATAGCCTCCAACTGCAGGCGTTCCTTTTTCGCCAGCTCGGAATCCATGTTCACGCTCGTCATCAGGTAAGGCGCCAGATGGTTGAACTCCTTCTGCTCCGCCGTGTAGCCTGCGGGATTCACAAGGATATCGCCTGTGAAAAGGATATTGTCCAAAAGAATCACCATCTCCCCTTTGCTATGACCTCCGTTGCCATTGTAGAACTTAAAATCCATGCCGTGGATGGTCTGGCTACCGGCCAATATGCCTGCCGCATGCTCTTCCTCCTCCACGACCGCTAACCGGGACATCTCCGGAGGTGTGTAGTGGGACAATATCTTGCTGATTTTCACGTAAGGTTCATGCTGTTTGTATTGCTCCCTAAAGTTAGGCTGTGAAGCGTTCTCCAGCTGGAAATTCTCATACATGGAGCGGTTCACGTAGATCGTGTCGAAGAGGGAGACCATGCCCAAATGATCGATGTCCGGATGTGTGACGATCAGGCTCTTAGGCTTGGAACAGAAATCCTCGAACATGACGCTGAGGAGCTTGACCATCTCCTCCTTGTAGATGGCGAACCCGCTATCCACACAGACATACCCCTTCTTGTTCGTGATCACGTAGACGTTCGACCCGCACTCAGGCTCGATGCAGTGGATGGTGTAGTCCTTGTAGGTTTTGCAGGAGACGCGCGGGTTGAAGTTCAATCCACGGTATTTGCTCAGCAGGTCGGCGAACTTGGCGATGTATTCGAAGGTCTTGTGCGGGCTCTGGTTCTTGTCGTCCAGAAGCTGCATCACCAGGTTGGAGTTGGCGATCAGCTCGTTGATGTCCTTCCGTTCCAAGTCCAGTTTCTTGGCGGCTCCGTTGGCGAAGGAGATGTAGAACACCGTGTTGTCCAGGTTCTTCTCCGTCTTGTCGTACGTGATGATGCGCACCTCGCACAGGTCCGTCACGCTCTTCAGGAACTCGTCGACCTTGAACGGATCGTCGATGTAGAGCGCCATGCGGAAATACTGGTAAGGCGTGCTGTTCTCCTGCGAACTGATGTAGGAGATGTTGAAGTTATAACGGTTGATGAGCTCCAAGACCGGCAACAGCACTCCAGGGCGGTCCTGCATCTTGAACTCCATCAGGATCACGTTCGCGTTATCGTCCTTGAAGAGGAACCCGTCCGTCTTCAGCTCGTCGTAAGCCTTCGCCACCAGCTTCTCCTCGCCGGAGACCTCCACGAAGAGGGTATGGGTGTCGATCGCGTTGTTGTAGCTGACGCGGGTGATGTTAAGGCCCAGTTCCGATATGATCCTTACCATTTTCAGGAAGGAGCCGGGGCGGTCAGGAATATTCGTTATGAATGTTTTCTTCATAAAATCAACTGTGGGGTTCCTCCCCTAACGTTTTTGATGACAAAGATACACATAAAAGCGTTATCTTCTAATTGATTCGTCGAATAGAGGTTTTTATGACGCTAACTTGAAGTCAATGCGAATGGAAGGTCTTGTTATATTTATGTCTATGTGATATATTTGTGAAAACAGATTATTAATTTAGATGATTAACAACTAAACAACATATATGAATGCCACATGTGATACTCTAAGAAACATCAGGAAACAGGTTGCCGACGCCAATGGTATCCCTTATAAGCCGCATGTCTGTACGTATGAGGGTCCGTGTTCGGGATCTTGTCCGTTATGCGAGGCTGAGGCTAGATACATTGAGGCCGAGCTGGAGAAACGTCAGAAAGCCAAACAGTCCGTCAACATTGTTGGTGTTGCGAAGGATAAGCTATCAGCCGCCACTGCCCTTTCTCAAAAAGTAGCAGCCGCAACCATCACTGCAGTAATGACTCTCTCCGCACAGTCTGTTGATGTGATGGCACAAAATGCAGAAACATATAGTCGTTCAAGAGGGGGTACGGCGGGGGCAGTGAGTAGTTTAACTGGTACACGCAATCCGCTATATGTAATTGACGGCACGCCCATGAACTGCGACAAAAATTCTCCCAACGTGAAATATTTGGCGTTAATAAATCCTAACGACATCGTCAATATGGAAGTTGTAAAAGACTCCACCGCACTCTCACGGTATCCCGATTGTGAAAGAAGCACTTATGGTGTGATTGAAATCACATTGAACAAAAAAGGTCATAAAAAATTCAAGAAATACCTAAAGGAACACAAGGAAGACTCTTCTCATTAATTCCCCCATCCATAGACGGGAAAGGTCTAATGAGTGAAGCAAAAAATCCTGGGCACTAAAAAGCGTCCGGGATTCGTTTTTCATTATTATCTTCTTCACCGTTTTCTTCATTGGTTTTACTTGTGGCGTTTATAGGTATATTCCCCGAAATTGTACCATAGCACGCAGGTGTCTCCTAACGAGTAGTTGCCGCAATAATAGGGGTTCACCTCGCTACTGACAATCTCCTTCGATCCTACCAACTCACAGTCGATGAATGGAACATCATGGGGGTTAGTTTCCAATCCACGTTTCGACAAGCATGTGGTATGTTTGTTATAGATCCGCACGATCACTCCTAATTCCTCATGAGGCTCGGGGACCGGCATCGTCAGGAAATGGTACAATCCTCCAAAAACGATGGCGGAGAGAACCACAATGGTGGCTATGACCAACACTCGGGGTGAAACAATAGGTTCTTTTTCTCTCATAATTCCAATTATTTATGGTTTGAAAATAAAAAGGTCTCGAGCCAAACAACCCGAGACCTTTTCTTTCCGTTATTAGAAGGTTAAATACCTACTAGAGGTTCAAAGACTTCTTGATAGCCTCCACCTTCGTGTTGGCCACGTCGCATGCCTTCTTGTATTCAGAAGCATCCTTCATGTCACCTTTCACCTCGATGTAGAACTTGATCTTAGGCTCCGTACCTGAAGGGCGCACGCTCACCTTCGTACCGTCCTCGGTGAACCATTGGATCACGTTGGCCGTCTCCGGCATGTTGATGTCCTTCACTTCGCCACACTTCACGCAAGTCTGCTTCAGTGACTTGAAGTCCTTTATCTTCTTCACTGGTGAACCAGCCAACTCCTTTGGAGGGTTTTGGCGGAAGTTCTCCATCATCGCCTTGATTTCGTCCGCACCGCTCTTGCCTGGCTTCACCACGCTGATGGCGCTCTCTCTTTGGAATCCGTACTCCTTGTAGATGTTCATGAGCAACTCGTAGAGCGTCATGCCGTTATCCTTCGCCCAAGCCGCGATCTCGCAGATGAGGCAGATGGAAGCCGGTGAATCCTTGTCGCGTACCTTGTCGTAAGGCAAGAAGCCGAATGACTCCTCTCCACCTCCGATGTACTTCTCCTTTCCTTCGTTCATGCGGATTCTGTAGGCGATCCATTTGAATCCGGTGTATTCGTCGTAGAGCTTCACGTTGTTCTTGTCGGCGATCTCACGGATCAGCTCGGAAGTCACGATGGTCTTCACCAAGAACTCGTTGCCCTTCAACTTGCCCAACTTCTTCATGTTGGTGATGATGTAGTAGCAGAACATCATGCAAGTCTGGTTACCGTTGATGATCACCCACTCGCCCTTGTCATCGCGGCAAACGATAGCCAAGCGGTCTGCGTCTGGGTCGGAAGCGATCACGAGGTCGGCTCCCAATTTCGTACCCAAGTTCATACCCATCGTCATCGCCTCGGCGTTCTCCGGGTTCGGAGACTTCACCGTAGGGAAGTTGCCGTCGATCACCATCTGTTCAGGCACGACGTTGATATTCTGGAATCCCCAAGAACGCAGGCACAATGGGATGATCACACGTCCCGTACCATGCAATGGGGAATAAACGATATTCAAATTCTTTTGACGGTTGATGACGTCCTGATCCACCATAGCCTCTTTCACAGCCATCATGTAATCATAATCCATCTCTCCGCCTATGATCGTGATAAGGTCCTTGTTAGGCGTGAATTTCACGTCGGAGATCTGCACCTTGTTCACCTCGTCGATGATGCCCTTGTCGTGAGGGGCAAGCACCTGTGCGCCATCGTCCCAATAAGCCTTGTAGCCATTGTACTCCTTCGGGTTATGGGAGGCAGTGATGTTCACACCGCTCTGGCAACCCAGCTGACGGATAGCGAAAGAGATTTCAGGAGTCGGACGGAGACTCTCGAACAAGTAGGCGTGAATACCATTGGCTGAGAAGATGTCAGCCACGATCTCCGCGAAAAGGCGGGAATTGTTGCGGCAGTCATGTCCTACCACCACGCTGATCTCCTTCTTGCCGGCGAATGCCTTCTTCAAGTAGTTGGCGAGACCCTGGGTAGCCATACCCACCACGTATTTGTTCATGCGGTTGGTGCCGACACCCATGATGCCACGAAGACCTCCTGTACCGAATTCGAGGTTTTGGTAAAAAGCGTCAATCAAATCCGTCTTGTCAGGATTGTCCAATAAGCGTTGAACCTCACTCTTCGTCTCTGCGTCGAAATCACCCTTCAACCAGGCGTTAGCTCTGGCGGTAACCTCCTGCAATAATGCGTTATCCATTCTGTTTTATATTAGGTTATACGAAAAATAGGCAGGGTCGTCGATGCGCCCCTCCATGTCAGTTGAAGACGAGGTGGCTCTCCTCTGAGAGGAGAACCCGCCTCGACTATATTTACAATAAGTTTTCCTTCTCGATATCCTTGAAGTAACGGTAAGTGGAAACCTTCAACTCGAAGGTGGCCAACTCGTCACATACGATGATACCCTTTTGGTGCAACTGCAATGCGCTCAATGTGCACATTTGGCATACACCGCCCTCGATGGCCTGTTGCAAAGCGCGTGCCTTGTTGTAGCCGCTCACGAGAATCATCACCTCCTTAGCGTCCATGATGGTGCCCACACCTACGGTCAATGCTGAGGTAGGAACCTTGCTCATGTCGTTGTCGAAGAAACGTGAGTTGGCGATGATGGTGTCAGTCGTCAAGTGTTTCAGACGAGTGCGGGAAGTCAAGGAAGATCCTGGCTCGTTGAAGGCGATGTGTCCGTCAGGACCGATACCGCCGACGAAGAGTTGGATACCACCAGCCTTCTGGATGCGGGCCTCATAGTCCGCACACTCCTTTGCAAGGTCCGGAGCGTTTCCGTTCAATATATTTACCTGGTTCTCAGGAATATCTATATGCTTGAAGAAGTTATTCCACATGAAAGAATAGTAGCTCTCAGGATGCTCCTTAGGCAAGTTGACATACTCGTCCATGTTGAATGTGATCACATTCTTGAAAGAAACAACGCCCGCCTTGTTCAATTTGATGAGTTCGCGGTACATGCCGAGAGGGGAAGAACCCGTAGGCAAACCCAAAACGAACTTGCGGTCTGCAGTTGGCTTAAAAGCGTTGATAGTGTCCGCTACGTGTTGTGCGGCCCACTTTGAAACGGAATCATAATCCGATTGAATAAGAACTCTCATATATAAATTTTATAAAGTTAAGAAGCGTGTTTATTCATGGGTGATTTTCAACCCTCCCTCTTTCTTCATCTGCCCGATAGACTTGTAAAGCATATATACGCCCCACAGAATCAACGGGATGCTCAGCAGTTGTCCCATATTGAGCGACATATCCTCTTCGAAGTCCTCCTGGTTGTTCTTGATGAACTCCAGTATGAAGCGGGTCAGGAAGACGCCTATCAGGAAGATGCCGAATATGAAGCCTTCGAACTTGCGGGCATTGGTCCTCCAGTAGAGGAACATCAGGATGCTGAAAGTCACTATGCAATAGAGTGCCTCATAGATCTGGGTCGGATGGCTAGGCGCCGAGAATACCGGGTCTGCTCCCGCCTGCCAGTGGTGGATGTTCTTGATGAACTCGAAAGCCCATGGCACATCCGTCGCGTGACCGTAGATCTCATGGTTCATCAGGTTGCCCAAACGGATAAACGCTCCGCCTATGGCGACCGCGATGACGACACGATCCATTACCCAAATATAAGTCTTTTTCGCGACATTCTTGTTAAACAACCACAAGGAAATTACAATTCCGCAGGCGCCTCCATGGCTGGATAGTCCGCCTTCCCATACGAACAGCACTTCGGAAAGGTGCGAGAGATAGTGGGATGGGTTGTAGAAAAAGCAATGCCCTATGCGTGCGCCCACCACTGTGCCGACCAGCATATAAAGGAACAGTTTGTCCAACTGGTCTTGCGTCATCTCTTCCCGATTGTAGATCTTCGATTCGACCCAATATCCGACGAAGAAGGCCATGGCCCACATCAGTCCGTACCAACGTACCGTGAGGGGGCCAATGGAGAATAGGCAGGGATCAACCGTCCAAGTTATATATGAAAGCATATTCTAAACGATTAAAGATCTTTACCGTGACAGTTCTTGAACTTCTTGCCTGATCCGCATGGACATGGATCGTTTCTTCCCACACGAGGTTCTGCGCGTACTGGGTCTATGCGTCTTGGCTGTTGAGGCGCGCGGGACGGTGTCTCGGAGCGATTCTCCACATATTTCGACTTGTCCTCCCTCTCCTCAGGAGCCGCTTCCCTCACATTCTCAGGAGCCCGCTGCTGAACAGGGATTTGCGCGCGCATCAGGATGGATACCGCGCTGAAGTTCGTCTCGGTCTGCATGCTCTCGTAGAGTTGGTATGACTCGAGTTTGTAGATCAAGAGCGGATCTTTCTGCTCATAGCTTGCGTTCTGTACGGAGTTGCGCAACTCGTCCATCTCGCGCAGGTGACGTTTCCAATGCTCGTCGATGTTGTGCAACAAAACGCCTCGCTCGAGCGATTTGATGATCGCCTTACCTTCGCTCTCGTATGCTTCTTTCAGGTTGACAGGGATGTTGTACATCATTTTGCCATCCGTGATAGGGATGATGATGTTTTGGAAACGCTCTCCCTGCTCCTCATATACTCGCTTGATAACCGGGTTCGCCACGTTGGCGATGTTGTCCATCTTACGTTTGAACGACTCCATGGCGGCTACGAAGAGACGCTCCACCACATCTTCCGTCTTCATGTTCCTGAACTCTTCCTCCGAAATAGGTGCCTCGATAGCGAATATGCGGAGTGCCTCGCCCAAGAAATAATCGTATGCGTATTTAGGCTTCGAACTGTTCACGATTGACCTTGCCGCACCGTATATCATATCCATGGTGTTCACGCCCAAGCGCTCGCCCATTAGGGTCTGTCGCCTTCTGCGGTAAACCACCTCACGTTGCTTGTTCATCACGTCATCGTACTCCAACAAGCGCTTACGGATACCGAAGTGGTTCTCCTCCACCTTCTTCTGCGCGCGCTCGATGGACTTCGAAATCATGTTGTGCTCGATCATCTCACCCTCCTTGAATCCCAACTTGTCCATGACGCCAGAGATCCTCTCTGAACCGAACAGACGCATCAGGTTGTCTTCGAGGGATACGAAAAATACGGATGAACCTGGGTCTCCTTGACGTCCTGAACGACCACGCAACTGGCGGTCCACACGACGGGACTCGTGACGCTCCGTACCGATGATGGCCAAACCTCCGGCGGCCTTCACATCGTCGGAAAGCTTGATATCGGTACCACGACCGGCCATGTTCGTGGCGATGGTCACGATACTGCGTTGACCAGCCTTGGCGACAATCTCAGCCTCCTTCTGGTGCAACTTGGCGTTCAATACGTTGTGCTCTATCTTCCTCATCGTCAGCATCTTGCTTAACAACTCGGAAATCTCGACGGATGTCGTACCCACAAGAACAGGACGACCCGACTCAACCAATTTCACAATCTCTTCGATGACTGCGTTGTACTTTTCCCTCTTGGTGCGGTATACGCGGTCTTCCATGTCTATTCTGGCGATCGGACGGTTCGTCGGGATGATGACGACGTCCAGCTTATAGATGTTCCAGAACTCGCCTGCCTCCGTTTCGGCGGTACCGGTCATACCGGCCAGCTTGTTGTACATCCTGAAGTAGTTCTGCAGGGTGATGGTGGCGAAGGTTTGCGTGGCGGCTTCCACTTTCACCTTCTCCTTCGCCTCGATGGCTTGGTGCAAACCGTCCGAATAACGACGGCCCTCCATGATACGACCCGTTTGCTCGTCGACGATCTTCACTTGTCCGTCGATTACGACATATTCTTGGTCTTTGTCGAACAATGTGTATGCCTTCAGCAATTGGTTCACCGTATGTACGCGCTCCGTCTTGATGGAGTAGTTGCTCAAGATCTCGTCTTTCTTCGCTTGGAACTCCTCGGACGGAAGTCCTTGTTTCTCCAACTCCGCCAATTCCGCGCCGACGTCCGGCAATACGAAGAACTGTGTGTCCTCCGATGCGCCTGTCAACACGTCGATACCCTTGTCTGTCAGGTCGATGGTGCGGTTTTTCTCGTCGATCACAAAATAGAGCGGGTCCGTCGCGATGTGCATGTTTTTGTTCTGCTCAGCGATGTAGAACTCCTCTGTTTTCTGCAAGATGGTTCTGTTACCCTGCTCACTCAGGAACTTGATGAGCGGTTGGTTCTTAGGCAATGCCTTGAAGGAACGGAAGAGCGCCAATGCTCCGTCTTCCTGGTCTTTCTTGTCTTCTGACTTCAGTAGGCGCTTAGCCTCCGTCAGATAGTTCGTGGCCAACACTTTTTGCTTAGCGACCAATTGCTCGACGCGAGGGCAGAGCTGCTCGAATTGTTGGTCATCTCCCTTCGGTACAGGACCAGAGATGATCAAAGGTGTACGGGCGTCATCGATCAGGACGGAGTCGACCTCATCGACAATTGCGTAGTTGTGTTTGCGCTGCACCAATTCGGCAGGGTTGTTCGCCATGTTGTCGCGGAGGTAGTCGAAACCGAACTCGTTGTTCGTTCCGAAGGTGATGTCCGCCGCATAGGCTTTGCGACGCTCTTCGGAGTTAGGACGGTGTTTGTCGATACAATCCACTGTCAAACCGTGGAATTGGTACAAAGGACCCATCCACTCGGAGTCACGTTTGGAAAGGTAGTCGTTCACGGTGATGACGTGCACACCGCAACCTGTCAATGCGTTCAGGAATACAGGCAGGGTGGCCACCAAGGTTTTACCTTCACCGGTCGCCATTTCGGCGATCTTACCCTTGTGCAGTACCACACCACCGAACAATTGCACGTCGTAGTGCACCATGTTCCATGTGATTTCGTTTCCACCTGCGATCCAATGGTTATGGTAGATGGCATTGTCTCCGTCTATTTCGACGAAATCCTTCGTGGCGGCAAGCTCACGGTCCATGTCGTTGGCCGTCACAACAATGCTCTCACTCTCGGAAAAACGACGGGCCGTATCCTTTACGATGGCGAAAACCTCAGGAAGAACCTCGTCCAACACTTGGCTGTATTTCTCGACGATCTGTTTCTCTAATTCATCGATCTTCGCATAGGTGATCTCCCTCTGCTCAATCTCTTGCCCCTCAACCATCGCGCGCAGGTCGGCTATTTGTGACTCCTCGCTTGCTACATATTGTTTGATTTTTTCGCGAATTGTCTGCGTACGCGCACGCAACTCATCATTTGTCAAATTCACCAAAGAGGAATAAACCTCATTTATTTTATTTACATAAGGCTTGATTTCCCGCTCATCACGCTGTGCCTTATTGCCAAAAATTTTAGATAAAAGATCACCGAATCCCATAAAAAAATCATTTTGTATATCAAAGCACAAAAATAGAAAAAAAAAGAGTCTACAATCACTTTTTGATGATAAAGTTTTTAAACTTTTGTTGTACTTTCGCGTATGGAATAGTAACGAAGAGTTCCACATTATTCATCGGTTTCACAATATGTGAATAAAAATGAAGAGCAAGAAACTACAACAGCAGCACGCAAGTGCCATTAGGATCCTTGTTGCGATAGGCGATTTCTTTTTACTCAATCTCGCCTTCTTCGCTGTCATATACATATTCCGAACCCATTATTTCGGGCTTCTTAATTATGCGGAACTGAAGTATCGCATAGTCCTGGTGAACATGTCGTATGCCATCAGCCTTTTCAGCACGGGTATCATCCTCGATAGACGTATCGTCTTCTCGGAGAATATCGTCGCCCTGGTGTTCCGTACGACCATCATATTCGCGGGTATATTGTTCGCGGCATCCAGCATCCTCAGCAGTACTTTCATCTTCACGAACTGGTATTGGATACTTTATGTCGTGGCGGTCTTCATCTGCATATCGTGTTGGCGTATCCTTTCGCGGTCTATGCTGAAGAGCTACCGTATCCATGGCGGAAACCATCGTCAGCTGATTATCCTCGGTGCGGGTAGTGTCGCCCAAAAGGTCTACAACGCTACCGTGAAAAATCTGGAGTACGGATATAGGTTCATCGGTTTCTTCGACGATAGGGCGAAGGAGGATTATAAGGTGGACCCGAGCCTCGTGAAGGGTTCCTTGGCTGACGTGGAGAAGTTCGCCGAGGAGTATGGCGCGGATGAGATCATCTGTGCGTTGCCGGCGGGTGATGACCGTAAGGCGCTGCCTATCCTTCGGTTCGCGGAGAATAACTTGATACGCTTCTATATCGTGCCGGACTTCATGCGATTCATCCGTAAGTCGGTGTCGTTGACCACCTTGGCCGATTCGATTCCTATCATCTCCCTTAGGGAGGAGCCTCTGAAGGCTGGTATGAATAGGTTCCTGAAGCGTTCCTTCGACATTGTGTTCTCTCTGGCTTTCACCGTCTTTGTCTTCCCGATATTGTTCATCGTATTGGGTACCATCATCAAGGCAACGTCTAAAGGACCGATTTTCTTCCTGCAGAAACGTACGGGTAAGGAGGGCAAGGAGTTCACTTGCATCAAGTTCAGAACAATGACGGTCAATAAGGATGCCGACGAGAAGCAGGCTACGAAGGGGGATGCGCGCATCACTAAAATCGGCGCTTTCATGCGTAAGACGAATCTGGACGAGATGCCCCAATTCCTTAACGTGTTGGTCGGTGATATGTCCATCGTCGGTCCTCGCCCGCACATGCTTAAGCACACGGAGATATATTCCCACTTGATCGATAAGTACATGGTCCGCCACTTCGCGAAACCGGGTATCACAGGCTGGGCTCAGGTGACTGGCTTCAGGGGCGAGACAAAGGACCTCTCCGAGATGGAGGGCCGTATCAAACAGGATGTGTGGTACATCGAGAACTGGACGTTCTGGCTGGATCTTAAGATTATTTTCAAGACGGTGGCCAATATGATCAAAGGCGAGGAAAAAGCTTATTGATTTGTTTCGTAATTGACCACGACGAACTGCCGTTTCAAATTTTAAAATAAAAAAGAGGAGACTTTTCAGCCTCCTCTTCGTTTTTTGTCTCTTCTCTTTCCTTATCGGTTGTCCAATTGCCCGAAGACGCTCTTCAGCACGTCGCTGACACGCGCACTGGCATTGTGACGGATGTCGAACTCCTTCTCGGAGACCTTCATGAAGAGTCCTGAAAGTGCCTTGCCTGTGATGTAGTCGGACAAGTCTGTGTTGACGATCTTGATGGAGGAGAGCTTTTCGAAATACTCGTCCTTCAACAGACCGGTCATCCTGGCCATCTCAAGTCCTGCCTTCACGGTCTTGCTGTCCATCATCTCCACCAACTTATTGTTGTAGGTGGCGAATGTGTTCCAAGCCGCGAGTGGGGTGGTGTTGGCTATCTGTACGGAGCCGAGCGAGTTGTTGATGGCTGGCATGAAGGCATCCTGCAACTGCGTGAAGGTGTTCTCCTTCAGGTAGGTGGTGGCGGCGTTGTCCGCACCGAAGAGGATGTTCTTGGCGTCGGCGATACCCATGCCGGTGATGGCGTTGGCGAAGATGTCCACTGACTTAGGGGCTGCGTCTTCCGCCGCACGGTTGAACAGGGTGATCACGGTGTCGGAGGAAGGGATGGATGCGCCTGCGGAGTTCAGCAGGGAGTTGAAGGCTGGGTTCTGTGCGAGGGACTGCACCGCGTTGAACACGGAGAGTGCCTCCTCAGGTATTCCGATGCGCACGGCCGCGTCCGCAAGGAATCCGTCTTTCTTTCCCAAGTTGGCCGCGGCTGTTTCGATGCCGACTTTCAAGGCC
This sequence comes from Paludibacteraceae bacterium, assembly GCA_017962085.1. GTDB lineage: Bacteria > Bacteroidota > Bacteroidia > Bacteroidales > Paludibacteraceae > UBA1181. Next base: position 73,047 of record JAGCWA010000013.1, on the reverse strand, counting down.
GCCTTAAGTCCTGCCGCGATGTCAAGCTGTCCGCCTCCGTTGATGGCGTTGATGACATCCTTGGCCTTTCCGTTACCGATTGAATTGATGATGTCCTTGGCCGCATCGCTTTGTGCCGCTTTGGAGATCGTGGAAAATACGTCGTTTAATAATCCCATATACCGAATATGTTAAAAGTTAATTGTTTGCGTTTTCCTGATACAGATTGTGTGACGCTGTTTTTGGGCGTCGCCTTTACTTTATTGGTTACACACAAACGCAAAGATAATATTTTTCCTGAAATGTGGATGTCAAAAAAGTTTTTTGCTACTTAATTCGTTAGGGTGTCACCCCTTCGGGTTCGGGCTATCCGCGGTTCTATTGTACAGGGGTTAACGCCCCTGCCTGTAATATAGCACCCCTTCGGGGTTTGCGGGTCTGTCGTCCTGTTTAATTTTTAATTTTTAATTTTTAATTCTCTAGTAATTCGTCTTTGTTCTTCTCAACGTATTCCTGCAATAGGTCGCCAAGGGAAGGGGAGAAACTGCCGTATTCCGCATCGGTCTCCACCCAATCGTCTTGCTCACCCTCTTCTAAGGCCTTGCAGTAGTTCCGGACAATCGTCTCGTTCCCGATGGTGGCGAGCGCTTCTTTTAGTTCGTCGGGGTCGGTATCGGGATAGTTCTCTTGGTATTGGCAGAATCCTCCGTTTAGCATTTCGGAATCGTACCAGAAGCATAGCGCGGCCATCCTCTGTTTCTTGGAGAGCGAGGATAACTCACCATTGACGCATATCTCCTCGACGAATCGGTTCCATCGAAGATCTTTCTCGCTTAGGGATTTCTGCTCCTCGCTTTCCTTCCTTGCTTTTTTGCTTCTGAAAAAATCGAACAAATGCATCCCCATAATTCAAAATTCAAAATTCTTAATTCTCCTGGTCTTTTTTCAAGCCCCGTCTATGCTTGCTCAACTGGTAGGAGTTGACGAGGTTCTGCCAGAGCACGTAGGTGGCGGGTGCGATGGCGACCACAGGGTTGAAGAAGGTCTGCGCCATCCAGATGGCGAGGATTGTGTTTTTCTGTCCGTAGGCTTGTCCGCTGGCCACTTTGTTGTGGTATAGCTTGCCGAGTTTCCTTCCTGCGGTGAATTGTGCGAGGCAGCAGAACAGAGCGATCAGCGCCATGTTGAAGGCGGCCGGACGCTCGGCGGGGTCCATGGCCAGTAGGTCTGCCGTCGTGCGGGACATCAGTAGCACGAGGGCGATGGTCCACAGCCAGAAGGATATGCCCTGTTTCCTCCTCAGGAAATCATAGGCGGGGCGGATGAATCGTTTCAGGAACAATGCGCAGACGAATGGTCCGAAGATGAGCGGGAAGGCTTTTTGGCAGATGATGAGGAACGCCTCGAAGAAGCTGAGGTCCTCCGCTCCCGTGCCGTGCGCACCGATCAGCGAGAAGTAGAGGGGAGCGAAGAAGGCCGCCAGCAGGTTGCTGGAGACGCTATAGGTGATGAGACCCGCCACGGTTCCTCCCAATAGCCCCGTGATGACAGGGGCGGAGGTGGCGGTGGGCGCCAGTAGACAGATGAGTCCGCCTTCCGCTGTGCGTTGGTCGAATTTGTAGACGAGCAGGTAGAAGAGAATGCACACCGTGAATTGGATGGTCAGCAGGATGACATGCCAGCGTTTCCACTTGAACTGGCGGAAGTCCACCTTGCAGTAGACAATCAGCAGCATCAGGAAAAGCATGTATTTCGTGATGAAGGTGATGTCCTTCAGTGGCTCGTCCATGAAGTATTTCGTGACGAAGGAGACGTCCACGAAGATGAAATGGAACACGATACCAATCATCATGGAGATGAACAGCGCATATGTCTTTAGGAAGTTGATCATCGTCGACGCCTTTGTCCGCTAGGCTTATTTGCCCGTCAATGTTTGGATCGCCTCTTCCACGCTGACGAGGTTTTGCTCGCCCGTCGTCATGTTCTTGAGCATGATCTTCTGCTCCTTCATCTCCGTGTCGCCGATGATGGCCACGAAAGGAATGCCCTTGCTGTCGGCGTAGCCCATCTGCTTCTTCATCTTGGCAGGTTCAGGGTATACTTCAGCTGCGATGCCTGCCGCGCGCACTTGCTTCAGGCATTGCATAGCGTATTTGAGCTCCTCGTTTCCGAAGGTCACGAAGATCAGTTTGGTCGATTGGAGCATTTCGGCAGGGTAGAGGTCCAATTGGTTCAGGACGTCGTAGATACGGTCCGCACCGAAGGAGATGCCCACGCCGGAGACGCCCTCCATGCCGAAGACGCCGGTGAGGTTGTCGTAACGTCCGCCGCCTGTGATGCTGCCGATCTGCACGTCGAGCGCCTTCACCTCGAAGATGGCGCCCGTGTAGTAGTTCAGACCTCTGGCGAGGGTCAAGTCCAGTTCCACCTTGGTCTGTATGCCAAGGAGTTGTATGTGTTCGAGGATGGTGGAGATCTCCTCCACGCCCTTCAGACCGATTTCTGAGGTGGCGAGCACTTCACGGATGGTCTTCAGTTTCTCCTCGTTCGAGCCTTGAAGCAGGATGATAGGTTGTAGTTTCTCGATGGATTCGGCAGGGATACCCTTCTCCGCCAGTTCGGCGTTGACGTTCTCCAAGCCTATTTTGTCCAGCTTATCGATGGCCACGGTGATGTCCACGATTTTGTCCGCTTGTCCGATCACCTCCGCGATGCCCGTGAGGATCTTACGGTTGTTGATCTTGATGCAGACGTTCACACCGAGGCGTCGGTACACTTCGTCCACGATTTGCATCAGCTCCACTTCGTTCATGAGCGAGTCGCTTCCGACCACGTCCACGTCGCACTGGTAGAACTCGCGGTAGCGGCCCTTCTGCGGCTTGTCGGCGCGCCATACGGGCTGTATCTGGTAGCGTTTGAAAGGGAAGCTGAGCTTGTCACGGTTCATGACGACGAAGCGTGCGAAAGGCACCGTGAGGTCGTAGCGCAGACCCTTCTCCGAGATCTTCTTGATCAGTTTCACGGAGTTGCGGCTTTCCAGTTCCGCTTGTTCCACGTCCGCCAGGAAGTCGCCCGAGTTGAGCACTTTGAAGAGGAGCTTGTCGCCCTCGTCGCCGTATTTGCCCATCAGGGTGGAGAGGTTCTCCATCGCCGGGGTCTCTATTTGTTGGAATCCGTATAGACGAAACACCTCTTTGATGGTGTTGAAGATGTAATTACGACGCGCCATTTCGATGGGTGCGAAGTCTCTCGTTCCTTTTGGTATGGACGGTTTCTGTGCCATGATGTTTATGTTTTGTTTCTGACCGCGAAGGTAATACTTTTATATTGAATCGGGATTGTGTGGATGATTTTATATGGAATGGATGATGATTCGTTTGATAATTTGTTGATATTTATATAATTAGCATTATTTTTTCACTTTTCCTTCGTTTTTGTGTATTATTTATTCGTTTTTTTGTAATTTTGTGTTCGGGAAATGAATATGTGTTAATTTTAAATAAACAACTATGTTTTTGAGTGGTGAGAAGATGAAAAAATTATTATTGTTTTTGTCGTTCCTTTTAGGTGCGGTCTTATTGGTGCAAGCTCAATCGGGTTTTTATAAGTTGCAATATTTGCTCGAAGGGGCGGAGGCTTGTGTTTCCAAGTGTCCGCAGCAAATGAGTGGGAAAGTGGAAGTGCCGGAAAAGACACGTTTGGGAGGCCAAGAATATCCTGTGACGGGGGTAGGTTGTTTGCTGTACCATCCGTTCAAGGATTGTCGAGGCGTTACTGAGGTTGTGTTGCCGTCCAGCGTTACAAAGATTGAAAGTGAATCGTTTAGAGGTTGTGTTAGGTTGAAGAAGATCAATCTTCCTTCGTCTGTGAAAAAAATTGGTTTTTCTGCTTTTGAAGGATGTGAGAGCTTGGATGCCATAGTGGTGCCGCAGGGCATCTCGATGATTGAATTAAGCACCTTCAAAAATTGTAAAACATTGAAAAGCGTATCTTTGCCGTTTACTGTGAAAGAGATTGGTAATGGTTCTTTTTCTGGGTGCGCAAACTTGACGGATTTTAAAATTCCTTCTTATGTGGTGGATATTGATGATGAGGCCTTCAAGGATTGTTCCTCATGGTCTGATGTGATACTGCCTTCCGTAGTGAAGAAAATCGGAGCGGAGTCATTTTCTGGATGTAGTTCCATCAAGGAAATTGCCATTCCTGGTTCTGTTGATTATGTGTGGAATGGTGCGTTTTCAAAGTGCAGTGGATTAAAGAAAGTGGATTTGAAGGGTTGCTCGTTTGGTGGAGGAGAAAGTATGTTTGAATTGTGTGAGAACTTGGAGTCCGTGGATAATTTCAATTTGAAAAGCGTTCCTGCCAAGATGTTTAAGAATTGTGGCAAGTTGAAATCCATTTCTTGGGGGCCTGCAGTATCCTTCGTTAACCCGAATGCTTTTGTGGGAACATCGATAGAGGAATTGGTTGTGCCTAAAACTGTTGTGGAGGGGATAGAATACGCAGAAAACTATGTCGGTTGGAAATGCCTGAAAAAAATATCTGTTGATCCAGCAAACAACAAGTATACTTCCGTTGATGGTGTGCTTTACAATAAGGACAAGACGAAGTTGTTGCGTTTCCCTCCAGGAAAGGAGTCTGATGAATTTGTCTTGCCTGCCTCTGTGAAGCAGATTGCCGATTATGCTTTCTCCGGATGTAAAGGTTTGAAGAAATTGGTCCTTCCAAAGGGCTTTTCGGCTTTTTCGGAAAACTCATTTTCCGATTGTCCCGATTTGAATGTTGAAATGAAATAGTTATAACAAATAATTCGAATAAAAACATGAAGAATTTATTTTTAGGAATGATGTCGCTTTTTTTGTGTGCGACAAGTGCTTTTGCTGAGTATACGGTTGATGGAAGGGATAAGGCAGCTGAACAAACTGCGGTTTCAAGGATGATCAGCCTGGATTTGTTGGCTAAATTTGCCATCCAACGTTCCGTCGTGGATTTCGACACCATCTATTCTTTCTCTTTGGTTGAGGACCGTATGCGTGATTATGTCTCTTATCCGGAGGATGGGGTTTTGATGCTGAAACTTGGTAATGAGGAGACCCTTAAGTTGTTTCGTGCTCCTGTGGCCCAGTTGAAAAAGACGATTTACAGTAAGTCAGGAGGAGATCCAACATATCATAGCGTATGTTTGTATAATTTTGAACCAGGTATGCTGGAGAAAGTTGTGGAGAACGGCATTACGAAAGTTAGGATACAGTATGTGAACAATCAACAGAGAGATGTTGAAATCAGAAGTAAGAAATTGGAGAGACAAAAACAAACATTAAAGAATATCAAGAGTGATTTTGAGAAAAAAATAGAGGATGATTTTTAATGCTGCTACCTCTCTGTGAAATGGAAGAAGGCGGGTGTTTCATGAAGAGAAATGCCCGCCTTCTTGGGCTAAACAACTCTGAATTAGGATTCCCCATGATGCTTTAATGATGAAATTTGGGAAGTTTTGTTCAACATGCATCCCCTTGTAAGGTTGGCGAATAATATTGCGTTAGTTTTACGTGCGATTTATGTTAAATATTTTGTTGTAATTAAAAATAATCCATATATTTGCCGTGTCGAGTTCGATAATGTGAGTATTTTCTGAAGATTTAAATATTTGTGGTTGAGGGAAAAAGGCTGCCATGGATTTTGAATTTTCTATTTTTAAACACTTAAAAATTTTTATTATGTTATTCAATGAAAAAGATCTATGTTTGCGTAAGTTGCTGTGTGCTATTGGGATAGTCGCAGTGGCTCAGTTTATGTCGTGTGAGACGGATGATGTGGAGGAGGTCCGGGATGACTCCTCCAGTCCTCAGCAGGAACAGAAAGAGGAGCCTTCCTTGAACTACAAGGCTTTGTTTTCCTCCAACCACACGATGGGTATGGACGAGGCGAGGGAGTTGGCGCTCGATGCGGCCTCCCTATTCGCTGGAGAAGGTAAAGGACTCAAATCGGGGAGGGTGCGTCAAATCGAGGAGGTGCGTGTGTTGCGCTCCGATGAGACGACCTTGCGCTCTGGCTCTGGCGAGGTGGTCGCCATCCCTGACACATTGGCTTACGTCTGCAACTTTGCGGACAGTGCGGGATTCGCTATTATTTGTGCGGACGATCGTGTGGGATGTCCGATTTTAGCTTGCGTGGATAATGGGACTCTGGGGGAGGATACGGATAACCCCGGCCTTGCTATTTTCCTGGATAATGCGCAGGTCTTCATGCGAAACTCCATTATGAAGTTCGAAGCGGAGAAGGATTCGTTGCTGGAGGTGGCGAAACAAAAAATGAAGGAAGACGTTTGTGAAGAAACAACCCTTAGGAAGAGAATGTCAGGAAGTTATTACTATTGGCGGGAGGAGGTTAAGGTTGACCCATTGCTTTTGACGGAATGGGCACAGAGTGGTAATCCATACAATAATTTGATGAAGGAATGTCCCGATAATCCGAGTGAACATGCTCCTGCTGGATGTTGGGCGGTGGCGATAGGTCAATTGATGGCCTATTACAAATACCCTACAAGTCTTATGAGGAGAACAAGTAGGGGATATGAAGGGGTGCGTCCTGATTGGGATGAAATCACAAAGGAAAAAGATGCTGATAGCTTAAGACAACAATCGTATAAGGATCAAGTGAGTAAACTTTTGTATGAGATTGGTTTACGCATAGGTATGAACTGGCAGTGTGGTAGTAGCGGCACTAGTGACGAGTATGCCGTAGATTATCTGAAGACGGCAGGCTATCTCAATTGTGTGGTGTCTGATTATAATTATGCGAGGATAAGGATGTATTTGAACAATCGAAAGCCTGTGATAATGGGAGGATATTCGGTTAGAAAAGGTGGCTTTTGGAAGTACAGTTATTCGGGAGGACACACATGGGTGGTGGATGGATACAAAGCCATGATGGCGGACTATTACACCTATGTTGTTGACACTAGTACGGGCTATTACAGTGAGAGCTATGTGAAAACAGTTTTGAGGGATTCGTATCTCCACATCAATTGGGGATGGGGCGGATCTAACAACGGATATTTCGCTGAAGGATGTTTTGATACTAGGGAAGGTGATTTTGACAACTGGGGTATTAATTGGGCTGAAAGCAATTATCAATATAAAGTAACCATGCTTCCATGTTATCGTTAATCTTAAAAAAGATGAATTATGAATAAAATTTTTCAAATCATTATTGGTGCGTTGACGACGGTAGCCGTCATTGCCTTTGCTTCATGTCAGGAAGAGGATGGGGGAGGAACTCCGGAATATACTTGGCCTTCGAAGCATTATCTTCAAAGATATATTTTGCCGGATTCTTTGATAGATCCTTCTTGGGATTATCTTTCTAAGATTAAGAAAGATTCTTTCTTGTTGGGATTCGGGTTGGGGGGCGAATCCATATGCTCGGGAGAATGTCCTGCCGATCCTCAACCTCCCCATCCGTTGTACGACTCCCTTGTTAAGATGTATCATGACACGGCGTGGCGTGGAAAAACTAACTATATGTATCCTGCTATCGCATACCCTGTCAGTGCTATTTCTGTCGTTTCGGACGCTGATTTCGATGATGCACATCTTGCCGGTAGTGAACTGATTGACATTGCGAATATCTATTCTGGATCGTATGCATTGTTTGTGCTAAATGGATACAATGGTAGATATCCTCAAGAAGATTTTTTAAAACCCTTTTGTGAATATACGCAACAGGAGAGGTCTCTTTGGAATGGCGCTAGTGTTGGCATCTACTTCCCTCTTCCAACCCTCTCCCGCACGCACAACTTCACTGTCACCTTCTCCTTTGAGGGGTGGAAGTCGGTGTCGTCGACGGTGCATGTGGAATTGTAGGATTGTTTGGAGATTTTCTATGGCAAGGGGCGGCTCTCTACTGTCGCGGATTGGCTGAGTGATTTGTAGTGGCGTTATCGACAGACGTGGCGCTTGCGATATGACGCAAGGATTCGTGTAGTTTGGTTGACGAAAAAAATGTATTATGAATAAAATTTTTCAAATCATTGTTGGTGCGATGACGACGGTAGCCGTCATTGCCTTTGCTTCATGTCGGGATGAGGATGAAGGAAAACAGACTCCGGAATACGAATGGCCTTCGAAACATTTTAACCAAAGTTATATTTTGCCGGATTCTTTGTCGAATCTATCCTGGGATATAGTCACTAAGGAAAGAGATTCTATTGCGATGGGCTTTTGTTTCGAGGGTGAATCCGTATACTCGGGAGAGTGTCCTACCAATCCTCATTCTCCTCACCCATTGTATGATTCCCTGGTCAGAATGTATCATGATACGGCGTGGCGTGGAACGACCAATTACAGGTATCCTCCTGTCGCATATCCTGTCAGTGCTATTTCTGTCGTTTCGGACGCCGATTTTGATGATGCACATCTTGCTGGTAGTGAACTGATTGATATTGCGTGTGTTGATGCTCTTTCGCGTGGCGATTTTGTGCTGAATGGATACCCGTATGATGATGAGCATTTTAAGAGTATAAGACAACCCTTTTCAAAATTCACGCAGAATGAGCGTTGCCTTTGGTGTGGTGCGGTTGGTATCCATCTTCCTCTTCCCACTCTTTCCCGCACGCACAACTTCACCGTCACCTTCTCCTTCGAGGGGTGGAAGTCGGTGTCGTCGACGGTGCATGTGGAGTTGTGAGTCGGAATTTTTTAGATGTTTAGTGCAGATGAGATTATGAAATCATTAAAATGCTTGATAAAATGCCTTTTGTTGATGACTTTATGCTTGTCAACAATGGGGTGTGACTCAAAAAAAGAGTCGGACACTGCGGATGTAATGGCAGGACATGCGGTTGTGAAATATGTGGTGCCTGACACGTTGGTATTGGATATTACCACATGGACGGATCGCCCGTCTGGATTTGTCATTGTTTCTGAGTTTGACGGAGAACATGTTTCATGGGAAAAAGAAGGGAATAGTAGGTTTGATTACTTCGCCTCGTTAAATCATGATGAGGGTTATGATTTTTATGCCACATGGGAGATGCCTTCTGCCTGCCCTTATCCGGTAAAATGTTTGTCAGTGGTCTCGGATGCTGATTTTGATGAGCAACATCCTGCGGGAGCTGAACTTTGCGATTTGGCGGATATTCGCGTTTGTTCGATGGGGAATTTCGTGTTGTCTGGCTATCGAGGAGAGAATGTAGAAGATCTGTTGTTGAAGCCTTTCTCTTTATTTTCTGATTATGAACGTTATCTTTGGTGTGGTGGTATTGGCATCTACCTTCCTCTTCCCACCCTCTCCCGCACACACAACCTCACCGTCACCTTCTCCTTCGAGGGGTGGAAGTCGGTGTCGTCGACGGTGCATGTGGAACTGTAGGATTGTTTGGAGATTTTCTATGGCAAGGGGCGGCTGTCTAATGTCGCGGATTGGCTGAAGGATCTGTTGCGATGCTATGCGACAGACGTGGAGTATGCAACATGACGCAAAGATTCGTGTAGTTTGGCTGACGAAAGATATGAATTATGAATAAATTTTTTCAAATCATTGTTGGTGCGTTGACGACGGTAACCGTCATTGCCTTTGCTTCATGTCAGGAAGAGGATGAAGGGAAAAAGACCCCGGAATATACTTGGCCTTCGAAGCATTATCTTCAAAGTTATATTTTGCCGGATTCTATGGAGAATCTGTCCTGGAATATAGTTGCTAAGAAAGGGGATTCTATTGTGATGGGCTTTTGCTTCAAGGGCGAATATGTATATTCGGGAGAATGTCCTACCCATCCTCAAACTCCCCATCCGTTGTACGATTCCCTTGTCAGGATGTATCATGACACGGCATGGTATGGGAAAACCAACTATATGTATCCTGCTATCGCATACCCTGTCAGTGCTATTTCTGTCGTTTCGGACGCTGATTTCGATGATACACATCTTGCCGGTAGTGAACTGATTGACGTTGCGAAGATCTATTCTGAATCGTACGCATTGTTTATTCAGAATGGATACAATGGTATATATTCCCAAGAGCATATTTTAAAACCTTTTTGCGAAGTTTTAAAACCTTTTAGCGAGTATGAACAGCAGGAGAAATCTCTTTGGGATGAAGGCCCAGTTGGCATCTATCTTCCTCTTCCCACCCTCTCCCGCATACATAACTTCACCGTCACTTTCTCCTTCGATGGATGGAAGTCGGTGTCGTCGACGGTGCATGTGGAGTTGTGAGAAATATCGTCTTGTGAAATCTACGGTGGAGGGTGCATGCCTTCCACCGTTTTGTTGTTTTGATGTAATATAACATATTGTATATTAATATTTTATAATAATATAATACCTCGTCCCCATAATTCTTTATTCATAACTCTCAACTCCTAATTTTTAATTATCTTTGCACCATAAAATCGAAAAGACTTTTTTGGGTTGATGATAGAGAAGATTTTCCTTATAGAGAATGCTGATCCCGTAATCTTCTACGGCGTGAACAATTGCAATATCCATGCGATCAAGAACTTGTTGCCCAAGCTGAAAATTGTGGCGCGCGGAAACGCTGTGAAGTGCATCGGCGACGAGGAGGAGATTGCCCGCTTCGAGGAGGCTTTCGCCCTCATGGAGCAGTATTGCGCCCGATACAATGCCCTGTCGGAGGAGGTGGTGATCGACCTCATCAAAGGAAAAACACAGCCTGAGAACGTGGCGGATAAGAACCTGATCATCTACGGCGTGAGCGGGAAACCGATCGTGGCCCGCACACCGAACCAGAAACGCCTCGTGGCGGAATATGAGAAGAACGACCTCCTCTTCGCTACGGGTCCGGCGGGTTCCGGTAAGACCTACACGGCGATCGCCTTGGCCGTGCGCGCCTTGAAGAACAAGGAGGTGCGCCGCATCGTCCTGAGCCGTCCCGCTGTTGAGGCTGGCGAGAAGCTGGGATTCCTGCCGGGCGATATGAAGGAGAAGATCGACCCTTATCTGCAACCGCTCTATGACGCTTTGCAGGACATGGTGCCGGGCACGAAGCTCCGCGAGTTCATGGAGAACGGCACCATACAGATCGCTCCGCTCGCCTTCATGCGTGGACGTACGCTTGGCGACTCTTTCATCATCCTGGATGAGGCCCAGAACACGACCACCCAGCAGATCAAGATGCTGCTCACCCGTATGGGTGTGAACAGTAAGATCGTGGTCACCGGCGACATCTCCCAGATCGACCTGCCGCCTAACCAGAAGTCGGGCTTGATCGACGCCCTCCAGACCCTCCAGGATGTGGACGGTGTGGCGAAGGTGCAGTTCGACGTCAAGGATATCGTCCGCCACCCGCTGGTGCAACGCATCGTGGAGGCCTACGACAAGGCCACGGAGGAACGTAAGAAGAGGCAGGAGGAGCTGCGGAACGCTGAGGCGGCCGATTCGGAACAGAAACAATCAAACAAAAATATTGGATATGGAAAGCGCATTGGTAAAAACGAGTTTTGAATTCCCTGGACAGAAGTCTGTCTACAACGGGAAGGTCAGAGATGTGTATAGTATCGGTGACGATAAGTTGGTGATGGTGGCTACGGATAGGATATCCGCCTTCGACGTCATCCTCCCTAAGGGTATTCCTTTCAAGGGACAGGTGCTGAACCAAATCGCCGCTAAGTTCTTGGACGACACCAAGGATATTTGCCCTAACTGGAAATTGGCGACTCCGGACCCTATGGTGACGGTCGGCATCCGTTGCGAGGGTTATCCAGTCGAGATGATCGTCCGCGGTTACCTCTGCGGTAGCGCATGGCGCGCCTACAAGAGCGGTGTGCGTGAGATCTGCGGCGTGAAGATCCCTGAGGGCATGAAGGAGAACCAGAAGTTCCCAACCCCGATCATCACCCCTACCACGAAGGCTGAGATCGGTCAGCACGACGAGGATATCTCCAAGGAGGAGATCTTGGCGAGAGGTTTGGTCTCTAAGGAGGACTACGAGGTGCTGGAGAAGTATACCTTGGCTCTCTTCCAACGTGGCACCGAGATCGCCGCTAAGCGAGGTTTAATCCTCGTGGACACGAAATATGAGTTCGGTAAGGCCAACGGAACCATCTACTTGATGGATGAGATCCACACGCCAGACTCTTCCCGCTACTTCTACGCCGATGGCTATCAAGAGCGTTTCGCTAAGGGTGAGCCTCAGAAGCAACTCTCCAAGGAGTTCGTCCGCGAGTGGCTGATGGACAACGGATTCCAGGGAAAGGCCGGTCAGAAGGTGCCTGAGATGACCAGCGCCATCGTGAAGTCCATCTCGGAGCGTTACATCGAGTTGTACGAGAACATCGTCGGCGAGAAGTTCCAGAAGGAGACGGACATGTCCGCTCTCGGGAACCGCATCGAGAAGAATGTGCTGGCTTATCTGAATAAGTAAGAACGAACAGGTCTCCGCAGGGGTTTTCGAACCGTCGGCGGAGACCTGTTGCTTTGTGATACGCTATGTTTTTGTCCCGCCTTCGCATATTGAATTACAAGAATATCCGGGAAGCGGATCTTATGTTTTCCCCTAAGATCAACTGCTTCGTGGGCAATAACGGCATGGGCAAAACGAACCTGTTGGATGCGGTCTACTACCTCTCTTTCTGCAAGAGTCACTGCAATGCGATCGACAGCCAGAACGTCACGCACGACGAGGAGTTCATGATGCTGGAGGGCAAGTATGAGCGGGGCGATCGGAACGTGGATATCCATTGCGACCTGAAGCGCCGCCAGAAGAAGCATTTCAAGTGCGACAAGAAGGAGTACGAGAAGCTCTCCGACCATATCGGTCTCTTGCCGCTGGTGCTCATCTCGCCTGCGGACGGTGTCCTGATTCAGGAGGGAAGCGACGAGCGCCGCAAGTTCATGGACGGCTTCATCTCGCAGTATGACAAGAAATACCTCTCCTGCCTTTTGGCCTACAACAATGCCTTGTCGCAACGTAACGCGATGATCAAGGCGGAGAATAGGGAAGACCTGTTGCTCGATGTGCTGGAGGCGCAGATGGTGGAGTATGGATCCTATATCTTCGCGAAAAGGAGCGATTTCATCGAACATTTCTTGCCCCATTTCTCAGAATTCCACCAAATCGTCTCCGACGGGAAGGAGCAGGTGGGGCTCACGTATCGCTCACACTTGCAGGATTCCCTTCCGTTCGAGGAACAGCTGCGGATGACCCGCGACCGCGACTTCGTCATCGGCTACTCCACGAAGGGCATCCATAAGGACGACCTCGACATGGAGATGGGCGGACTTCCCATCAAACGCATCGGCTCGCAGGGACAGAACAAGACATACCTGATCGCCCTGAAACTGGCGCAGTTCAACTTCCTGAAGGAGCAGAGTGGGGTGCGCCCTATATTGCTTTTGGACGATATATTCGACAAGCTTGACGCCCAGCGTGTGAGCCGCATCCTGCAATTGTTGCGGGACGACCGTTTCGGGCAGGTCTTCATCTCCGACACCGACCGGGAGCACCTCTCCTCGATCCTGGAACATTCGGGGTGCGACTACCTCCTCTTCAAGGTGGAGGATGGTGTGGTGGAACAACTCATGGAGGTGAAGCGATGAAGGCGAAGGATCCTGAATTGTTGGGCGGCTACATAGAGGACTTCCTCCATCAGGGGGAACTGGGCAAGCGCATCGCCGAACAGCAGGTGCTGGAAGAGTGGCGCAAGTTGGGTGGCGGCAACATCGGGCGGTATACCAACAACGTCTATCTGAGCGGACGCAAGCTCTTCGTGAAGCTCACCTCCCCATTGCTGAAAAACGACCTGATGATGAGCCGAAGCACCTTGGTGGAACGCCTGAACGGGAAGGTGGGGACATCAGTGATCGATGATATAGTTTTTTTATGATAATCTGTTAACTGACATATAGATGGATAATTCTGTTTTCGATGCCGAGGCGGTGAAGTTCAACCACCAAATGAGTGTTCAGATCCGTTTTAACGACGTGGATATCTACGGACATGTGAACAATGCGGTCATCCTTTCCTACTTCGATTTGGGGAAAGTCTCCTATTTCGAGGCGTTGGACAAGCAAGGGATCGGTCACGGCGACATGGCGCTGGTGATCGTGAATGTGAACGTGGACTTCCAGGCGCCTATTTTCATGGGCGATAATATCGTGGTGAAGACAAAGATCTACGAAATAGGCAACAAGAGCGTGAAGCTCGTTCAGGAGTTGTATGACGAGAAAACCCAGCGGGTGAAGAGCGTCTGCCGAACCATCATGTGCGGCTTCGACCCTAAGACAAATCTCTCTTTGCCTATCTCCGAAGAGTGGCGTAAGGTGATCCGCGCATACGAAAAGGATGTTCTACAACACTAAACACATCATTTTATTGTGTAATCGGATTAAAAATTGTGAAATAATTTTGAATTCACGATTGTAGACATTATTTTTGCGAAAAAGAAAAAGGTTTATGAAGAGATTCGCTCACATATTATTTTTGCTCATGTTGATGGCTCCTACGGTTGCCTTCTCCCAGTCCGTGAAGGGTGGGAACGAGGTGCGTGAGGAACAACAGCAGGCGGGGAAGGCGAATGCGATTTCGATATCTTTCTCCGGCAACTATTTATATCTCTCCGGTGTCAAGGAAGGCACGAAGGTGGAGGTGATGAATATGTTGGGTGTGCCCGTGCTTTCAGTCGAGACGACCAACGACGACGAGAAGATATCTCTGGACCTGAAGAAAGGCTTTTATGTGGTGCGCGTTGAGAATATCGTTCAACGCATTGTAATCAAATAATTCAGCATTTAAATTCTATTGTTGTGAGGCATAGGTTCCTATTGCTTTTGTTTCTTATTTCTCTTTCGTTCGTGTCGAACGCTAAGACGTCTGTCTATGTGATCACCACCTATCCGAGTGAAAGGGCGGTCTATACGGTGTGGGGGCATACGGCGTTGTTGGTGTCGACCGACTCCACCAGTTTGGTGTACAATTACGGTGTGTTTGATTTCTCCGACGATTTCGTGTACAAGTTCCTTGCGGGCGAGACCGATTATTGTTTGGAGACGGACCGTCCGCAGAACACCACGGACGAAATCATCTGGAAGAACTGCTATGCCTACCTGCAGGAGTTGAATTTGACGGACGAAGAGGCGGAGAGGGTGCGGATCGCCTTGGTGGAGAACACGAAGCCAGAGAACAAATATTACCGGTATAAGTTTTTCTCGGACAATTGCGCCACACGTCCACGGCGCCTATTGGAACGTTGCATGGGCGGAATAACCTATGTGCCGAAGGGAAACACGGAGAGCTACCGAGACAAGGTTCATGCGCTTTGCACCTCCACGCCTTGGTTGCGTTTGGGCATCGACCTCAGTTTGGGAAGCGGTGCCGATGCGGTGATACCGGACTCTATGGTGTCGTTCTTGCCGGTGGAGCTGATGACGCAGTTGGACAGTGCCACCATCGTGGACCAGTCGGGCGACCGTCGTCCGTTGGTGCGGAAGAAGGCGCAGGTGTGGAGGCCACAGCCGAAGGCGTTTAAGGAAGAGTCGTTCTTCACTACCCCTATGGCGGTTGGTTTGCTGTTGCTTCTCCTCTCGCTGGTTTCCCTTTTCTTCGCATGGCGTGCGATTTGCAAGGCCTATGTGCGTGTCTATGGGACTGTCCTTTTCTTGGCGATGGGACTGGCGGGTGTGCTGATCTTTTTTCTGACATTCTTCTCCACGCATGAATGCACCTTCCCGAACTTCAATTTGATGTGGGTGAATCCGTTGCATTTGGTTGTTGCGGGCATAGTCGCCGTAGGGGTGCGGAACCGTTTAGCCCAGGTGGTGGTCGGGTTGGATTTGTTGTTTTGTGTGGGCTATGTGTTGCTCATTGCAATGTTGCCCCAATCGACGTGCATGGAATTCATTTTATTTGCGATGTCGTTGATAATTAGCGGTTTGTCGTATGCTATGGTGTATAAAAAATCTTTTTTTGCAAAATTCGACAAAAAAACGCTTTCGGATAAACAACGAATAAAATAAAAAAGTAAATTTGCACTATTGAATGGTAATTAATAATTTGATACGTTATGAGAACAATTAAGATGGTTATCGCAGCTGCATTATTGCTATTGGCAATGAGTGCTTGCAAGCAACAACTTTGTCCAGGTTACGGGAATATGCATACTGAGGTGATTGAGCTTCAACAGAATGCGTGATTCTCTCGTAAAATATATCAAATTAGTCGTTGCGCTCATCGTTGTGGCGGTGATCGCTGTGGCATGCAAATCGTCGTCGTGCGGCTGTTTCTAGTCGTGCGTCACGTTGTTTTTGTGTAGACTGGTTGTTTGTTGTATTGAAGTAAGTAAAAAAGAGAGTAGTTTTAGTTAGAGACTAATTTTTGTTTAACATTAATATAAATTAAAAATGGTAAAAGTTGCTATTAATGGTTTCGGACGTATTGGACGTCTTGCATTCCGTCAGATGTTTGAGGCAGATGGTTATGAGGTAGTTGCAATCAACGACTTGACTAGCCCTAAGATGTTGGCTCACCTTTTGAAGTATGACACTGCACAAGGTGGTTTCGCTGGCAAGTTCGGTGAGGGAAAGCACACTGTAGATTCTACAGAGGATTCTATCATCGTTGACGGAAAAGAAATCAAGATCTCTAAGGAGGCTGACGCAAACAACTGCCCTTGGAAGAAATACAATGTAGACGTAGTATTGGAGTGCACTGGTTTCTATACTTCAAAAGATAAGGCACAAGCTCACATCAACGCTGGTGCTAAGAAAGTTGTTATCTCTGCTCCTGCAGGAAACGACCTTCCTACTATCGTTTACAACGTTAACCACAAGACTTTGACTAAGAACGATAACATCATCTCTGCAGCTTCTTGTACTACTAACTGCTTGGCTCCTATGGCAGCAGCATTGAACAAGTTCGCTCCAATCCAATCAGGTATCATGTCTACGATCCACGCTTACACTGGCGACCAAATGATCTTGGACGGTCCTCAACGTAAGGGCGATCTCCGTCGTTCTCGTGCAGGTGCTCAGAACATCGTTCCTAACTCAACTGGTGCTGCTAAGGCTATCGGTTTGGTTATCCCTGAGTTGAACGGTAAGTTGATCGGTTCTGCACAACGTATCCCTACTCCAACTGGATCTACTACTATCTTGATCGCTGTTGTTAAGGGTAAGGATATCACTAAGGAGGGTATCAACGCAGCTATGAAGGCAGCTCAAACTGAGTCTTACGGTTATACTGAGGATGAGATCGTTTCTTCTGATATCATCGGTATGAAGTTCGGTTCATTGTTCGACGCTACTCAAACAATGGTTTCTAAGATCGACGACAACACTTATCAAGTACAAGTCGTTTCTTGGTATGACAACGAGAACTCTTACACTTCTCAAATGGTTAGAACTATTAAGTATTTCGCAGAGAACTGCTAATTCTTAGTAATTATACCTTCAAAGCCCGGGCTTGTTGTCCGGGCTTTTTCTTTCTTTGATCTCTTGAATATGATGACGTTGAACATAAACGATACTCTCTTGACGGAGGACGACATGCGGGATAGGGGCAAGGTGCTCGCCATCCCCGGCTGCGATGAGGCGCTGGCTGATTTCCTGTCGGCTTGGTGGGACGACCGTGATTTCGTTGTGGGACACACCTCCGGCTCCACGGGCGAACCGAAGCGGATAGAGCTCTCCAAGCGATCCATGTTCGAGTCCGCCCGTCGTACCAATGCCTTCTTTGGACTGAAGCGAGGGGATTCCATTCTGCTATGCCTGTCTGCCAATTATATCGCAGGGAAGATGATGGTGGTACGAGCCTTGGTGGGTGGATTGAACCTCTATGTGGAGCCAGCTACCTCGATGCCTCGTGTGGCAGGACGATTCGACCTCGTCTCCATGGTTCCGATGCAGGTGCATGCCCTGCGCGTGAGCGGGGAGGGGGAGGAACGCATGGCGGGGGTCCGTCATCTCCTTGTCGGAGGCGGTCCGATCCAACAATCCGAGGTCGAGTGGTTAGATACGTTGTCGGTGAAGTCTTACGTCTCCTATGGTATGACAGAGACGGTATCCCACGTGGCCCTTTCCCCTTTGAAGGCGGGCAAGGAACCCTTGTACCAAGCCTTGCCGGATGTACGCTTTTCCGTCGATGAGCGGGAATGCCTCGTCATTCATGCCGATTACCTCGCAGGCTCTCCATTTGTCACCAATGATGTGGTGCGCCTCCATTCCGACCGCTCCTTTTCTTGGTTAGGACGGTGGGACAACGTGATCAACACCGGCGGAGTGAAGGTCTTCCCTGAAAAGATGGAGAAGAAGGTCGAAGATTTGCTGGAGGTGCCGTTCTACTTCACCTCCGAGGCGGATGAGAAGTTCGGGCAGCGTGTGGTGTTGCGGATTGAGTCGGAGCCCTTTGCTACAGACGGGTTGCTGAGACGGATGTCGGAATGCCTTTCTACGTATGAGATGCCTAAGAGGGTGGAGTTTGTGGCGCGGTTTGAAAGGACGGAGTCGGGGAAGGTGAGGAGATGAGGGACGGAGATAGGAACGAGGATGAGAGGCGGGGATGGAATCCCCGGGGAAGGGACGGAACATGTGGGGGATAAGGAAGGGACGGAACGGGTTGGAGAATGAGGAAGAGAGGGGAAGGTGCGGAGAATGGGGTGTTTTAATCTGTTGGTTGGTTGCATAGTATTCGGGCGATTTCGTTGAGGGCTACGAAGCGGTAGCGTTGGGATGATGTGGAAATGGGGGAATATGTTAGGTGTTTCTCTTTTGCTTTGCGTTGAAGTGTTGCTAATGTGCTTGTAGCAACTGAGGGTATGGTGAAGGTTTGCTCGGTTGGTTCTAGGAGTAAAAGATGACCTTTGGCGCACGCCTCGAAATATACACCGCCTGGTTTGTAGTATTTTTCGTGAGGCGATCCTGCCTCTGGGAATCCATCGTTGAGAAGTATAACTAGAGGGAAACCCTGTTCCCGCAGGTTGCGGGCGATGGTTTGTTCGCCTTTGCTAATGGCGGCAGTGTATGTGATCGCACCGTTTTGTGCGGCTGTCAGCGCATGTTGTAATAGCTGTTCTATGTATTCTGCGTTTGCATTTCGTGACACCTCGATTCTTTGGCGGTCCACCCAGTCGAGTAGGAAATGGTTGCCTAGCGATGTGAAGGTTAATCCGCAGACATTGGTTTGACGGTGCATTTGGAAGAGGAATGGGTTTTGTTTTCGTTGCCAGGCACGTTCTGCGTTGGCGTACACGTAATTAATCATTGAACGTAATTGCCCTTTGTGTGTGAGAACACGGTAAAAAGGGACATCGTCGTAAATGTTTCCTTGGAATCCGAGTTTTCGGGCTTCCGCTTTGCAACCCTGCATGTATCCGCGCACCACTTCTTTGACGCTGCGTCGCATGCTCCGCATCACTTGAAGCACCATGTGGTGATGGTCGGGCATGACCTTGTCCGCTAGGATTTTGATTTCGGGACATAGTGTAAGCATTTTCTTTTGTTGGTTGACTAGTATCCAGCCGAGAGGAGTCTTCTCTACGTAGGCATTGGATCCGTTGTGGGAGAGGGTGCCAAAGAGGGGTTGTCTGTCTTTGGCGGCCATTGTTATGTGTACTATGCATGGCTTGCGCCAGGCACCTGGTTGTAGCCAGGAGAAGGTTTCTTTTTCCATTGTTATTGTGGTTTGGGCGGGAATGGAATTCCCGCTGAATTAACGGAACAAAGATAGTGATTTTTTTTCAGGCGGGGGGGGAGGAGATGGAACTTTTTGGGGAGGGAGGGGGGGGAGAGATAAGGAGGCGGGGATGGAATCCCCGATGAAAGGACGGAACGGGGGGAGGGAATGAGGAAGAGACGAGAAGGAGTGGAGAGATAAGGAGGGCGGGGGAAGGGACGGGGGGATGGAATCCCCGCGGAAAGGACGGAACGTAGGGAAATGAGGAAATGAGAAAGGGAGGGGCGGGGATGGAATCCCCGGGGAAGAGACGGAATGGAGGGGGTGGAAGAGGGAGTATGCTTTTATTGTTTTTGCGTTTTTGAATAAGATTATGTATTTTTGTGCTGGATTTAAATTGAATGTATATGTGGCATAAAATTCTTCTTTTGACAGCCGCTTGTGGTTTGAGCTTATCTCTTTGCGCCCAGACGACCAAATCCTCGAATAAGAAGCCTTATACGGATGTGTTCGAGACATTGTCCAAGACCCCTGCGGGGAGTGGGAAGGTGGTGATAAAGCAAGACCCTAAGATGAAGTCTTTGATGCGGAAGAAGCTCTCCGTCAATGATGAAAAAACCTATGTGACTTTTTCTGGTTATCGTGTCCAGGTCTATATGGGTAACCTTCCCAAGAAGTCTAAGGTGGAGGCATTAGAGCGCGAAAAGAAGATAAAGGCGAAATATCCAAATGTCACATCCTACCTCACCTTTTCTTCCCCATTTTGGAAGCTACGTTTAGGCGATTTCCGCGTGCAGACGGAGGCGATGGTGTTTGCCCAAAATATATTGTCCGAATTCCCGGAAATGACAGGAGAGGTATTCGTGGTCGATGATGAGGCCCGTGATGTCCGTCTCGAAAAGTAAAAAGAAAATGAACGACGATTTGCAAATGAAGCCTTGGGATATCGCCAAGTACCCAAGTAAGAGCCTTACGGAGAAATTGGCTCCCCTGTATGCGGAAGCAATCACTCTGCTCGGAGAGGATGTGAACCGCGAAGGTTTGAAGAAGACCCCTGAACGTGTCGCTAAAGCTATGCAGTTCATGACCTATGGTTATAAGATAGACCCTCGTGAGGTTTTGGAATCCGCTGTGTTCGAGGAGGATTACCAACAGATGGTCATCGTGAAGGATATCGACTTCTATTCCTTGTGCGAACATCACCTGTTGCCTTTCTTCGGCAAGGCGCATGTGGCATATATACCTGACAGGAAGATAACCGGACTGAGCAAGATCGCCCGTGTCGTGGAGATTCTCTCCCGCCGTTTGCAGATCCAAGAGCGTCTCACCACTCAAATCAAGGATTGTATCCAGGAGACGTTGAATCCAATGGGTGTTATGGTCGTCATCGAGGCGCAGCACATGTGCATGCAGATGCGTGGTGTGGAGAAGATGCATTCCATCACCACCACGTCCGACTTCACAGGCGCGTTCAACACCGCCAAGACCCGCGAGGAGTTTATGAACCTTTTGGGCAAGTGATCACTGCGTTAAACCGCTTCCTTTTTTTTATCACTGATATACTTGATCCTCATCAGGATGAAGATCGTTACGCAAAGCAGTAGAATGCTTGCGGCGATGGTCCCATGCGTCATGTTGTGGGATGATTCGGAGGCCAATGCTGTCTCAGGATCGCTCACGTAGGCATAGATGATGATAAACGCATTGTTCATGAAGTGGCAGAAAATCGAGGCGATCAGGCTCTTCCCGTAGAGGAATATATAACCAAGCACCACACCGAGGAGCATCCTAGGGAAAAATCCGAAGAACTGCAGGTGGATGGCACTGAAGATTATGGCGGCGAGCCATACGGCCACATGTTCGTTCTTGAGATATTTGGCGAAGCTCTGTTGGATCACACCACGGAATGTCAGTTCCTCCCCAATGGCGGGTATCAAAGCGATGATGATCAAGTTGAAAATGAGTTGGGGAATGCTGCTTGAATCTAACATGCGCAATGTGGCGCTCTTCAGCAGTTCTTCGTAATGCTTCATCCAATCCTCCACACCTTGCAAGGCCTCCGGCAGATGCATCCCTTCGTTCCAAGCGGCGGTGACCGAGATGAATGGATAGACCGTGCAGACTGCCAGTATGCTTAGGAAAATGATCCTTGGGTCGACCAATTTCAGCTTAAAATAATTTACGGCTTCATTCTTTGTCAGGTATACGAAGAGAACAGGAGCCAGGATGAACATTCCTGACGAACTCATTAGTTGTTTAGTCTTTAGCACTTCCACTTCCAAACTGTCTGGATTCCAACCAACCACAAAGCAGATGAGCTTGGATAGTGAAACCATGGTGACCGTGCAAAATACGAGGAGAAAGATGAATAAAATGATTTTCTTCCACAGCGGACCGTCCGCGAACATTCCCTTAAATGTTATCCAATTCAAATTCATAATCTGATGTGTCGTTATCTGTTTTGATGATTTTTTTTACTGTATCGATGACAAGTCTGCTCTCATACCCCCTGGATAGACCGAAGCGAATCAGTTTGGCGCCTATTTCGTAGGATTTGCCGGCCTTGATGCTCTTCTTTTTCTTCACGAGCATCTCCTCCAACTGCTCCTCGTAGCCCTCATCGGGTATTTGCGCGATGGCCTCCTCGATAATGGCGGAAGGAATTCTCCGGCTCCGTAGTTCGAATGTAATTTTCGTCTTCCCCCAGTGGGAGAGGTTATGCTTATCCTTCGCGAAGAAACGGGCGAAACGGGCATCGTCCACGTACCGTTCCTGGATGAGGTGTTTGACGATCCTATCGCCCTCGTCGTCGGCGATGCCCCATCGTTGCAGGCGGTCCCGCACATCCTTTTCGCAGAGTTCCCTTTGGGAACAGAGCGCCTCCAGTTTGGACTTAGCCTGTTCGTATGTTATCTCTTTTTGCATCTCACCATCCTTTCTTTGCCTTCCATGTCCTCTTTTATGACGACCTCCTTGTATCCATATTCTTCCAGCATCTGTCGGATCTCCTTGCCGAACTGTTCATTGATCTCGAAGTAGAGGAATCCGTTGTTCTTCAGATGTGTGAGGCCGTAGTCCGCGATGGCGCGGTAGAAAAGCAGCGGATCGTCCCCCTCGACGAAGAGGGCGAAGTGCGGCTCATAGTCCAGCACGTTCGTGCGCATCTGGGCTTTCTCCGCCTTAGTGATGTAAGGCGGGTTGCTCACGATGAAGTCCAGCGGTTCGAATTCTGTCTGGGGATGTAGGATATCATCTATGATGAAGCTCACGTCGGTGCAGAGCCTTTTGGCGTTCCGCATGGCGGTGTTCAGGGCGAGCGGGGAGATGTCGGTCGCATTGGCGTCGAACTGGGCGTTCAGGTATTTCAGGGTGATGGCGATGCATCCGCTACCCGTTCCGACGTCGAGGAAGGAGGCATTCTTGCCACCGAAGTCGTCGCATATCCAGTTCACCAGTTCCGCCGTTTCCGGGCGGGGAATCAGCACGTCTCTGTTCACTTCGAAAGTAAATCCGTGGAATTCCCCTTCGCCGAGGATGTATTGGATAGGTTCCCCCTGGGAGAGTCTGTCGAGGAGATCCTCCATTTGTGCGGTTTGCTCCTCCGTCAGGTAATCATGTTTACCCATGAGCAAATCCACCATATCGCATCCGCAGATATGTTGCAGGGTGAGGTAGGCGATGTTCTTCGCCTCCCGTTCCGGGTACTCTCCCGTCAGCGCCTCCACGATGCGTGTGATCCATTCGTTGTTCATTGATTTTCCTCCTCTATGTATTCTTGCGACTCGTTGGTTGGGGTGCTGTAGTATCGGGAAAGGATATATCTTTTGTAGTAGGAGATTATCAGGGAAGTGGCCGGCAGGGCGATGATGAAACCGAGGATGCCGAACATCATGCCGAAGACGGAGAGGGAGAGCAGGATGACCGCCGCGTTGAGGCCCATCCTTTTGCCCATGATTTTAGGAACAAGGTAACCGTCCTGGATGATTTGTACGATGACAAAGACAGCGAGGAGCGACAGTAGGGGAATCCAAGGCGAGTGGCCTGTCTCCGCCGCATGCACAAGCGCCAGCAAGATACAAGGCGGAATGCCTATCACCTGAAGGTAAGGGACCATATTCAGCGTACCGATGAGGAGTCCCATGGTGAGCGCCAAGGGCAGGTCGATGATGACGAAGCCCGTGGTGTAGAGGATACCCACGAATATGGCGACCAGCGCCTGGCCCCTATAATATTGCTTCATGCCCTCTTCGATATCCCTATACAAGGTTTGCGCGAAGGTCCTATATTTCGGAGGAATCAATGCGCTGAAGTACTGTGTGATTTTTCTGTAGTCCCTTAGGATAAAGAAGAGGTATATGCCCGTGATGAGCATAGCGAAGATGCTCACGGTGAGGTTGACGGAGCTGGTGACGAGCGACCAGACATGAGGGGAGACACTCTTCACGATGTCTAGGAAGTCGTCACGGTCCACAATCTCAGCGAGGTTGTAGTTGCGGATAAGATCTTGCAGGAAAATCTCCCAGCGGTGGGGGATGATGCCGTTCTCGTTGTTATTGGAGGAATATTCGACCAAAAAGTTTTTCAGCTTCACCGCCTCCTCGACAAATTGGGGCGCGAAAATGCAGACGAGGACGGTGATTAGGCCTCCAATAGCCGCCAAAGCGAGGATAATTGAGAGGCTTTTGTTGCCCACCTTCAGTTTTTTTTGAACAAAATAGACGACAGGGTAAATCAGGTAAGCCAGTAGCCAAGCCAAGCAAAAAGGGATAAGTACTGGACTTAAATATCTGATTAACAATACAATGCCAACAATTGACCCGATAACCAGCAGTGTTCTGACGGTTCTATCTAAAGTAAATGGTTTCGAAAAAGGTGTGTTCATCACAAAAAATGGAATCAAATTGGTACGTTTGGTAAAGTTTTTTTATACCTTTACGCGGTTATTTGCAAATATACAGAGTTTCTCATAAATTCGTGAAGGTTTTGGGGACTGAAAAGAAAAATTTCTAGACAGAGCGTATGGACAGTAAGGATTTGATGAGTCTAATATCAGAAGATGTGAAGGAACTTTCGCTATTATGCAGCGGAATGTCGGAGATGGTTAACGTCCCGGCGTCCGTGTTAAGCTTGGCGAAGGGGAAGGCAACTTCGTTATTACAGAGGATTGAGATGCTGGAGTCATGTCAGAAAGAGGAAGCATCTTCCCGGGTGGTGGATGCGCCGGTTCAGTCTGAGGCTCGCGTGGTTGAGCCAGTCGTCAGTCAGCCTGCGGTTAATCCGAAGGTGGAGGTTCCGAAAGAGGAGGTAAGAGTTGTCGAGAAAGAGGAGGAGCCAGTTCACGAAGTTCCGAAGGCGAAGGTCGAGGAGAGAAAACCTCTGGAAGATGTGGTGAAAATTGAATATCAATCAGCGAAATCATCTTCTCCGAAAGAGGAGGCGGTGCCTGAAAAAAATAACACAGAATCACCAAAGGGGAAGCGCAATGTGGTCGTTCGTCCGGAGGTGAGGACCCATGTCCCGGAGGGGGGCAGTGTCCGTACGGTTTTGGATGCCAATCGGTCTTCGAAGCGAGTAGAGAGCCGTTTTGTCCAGTCGATCAAGAAAGCGATCACATTGAACGACCGCATTCGTTATCAGAACGAGTTGTTCGGTGGGGATTCCGAGTTGATGTCGACGACCATAGCGGCGTTGGATGCCATGGACACATTACAGGAGGCGAAGGATTACGTGAAGTGGAATTTCTCGTGGGACGAGGCGGATGAGGCCGTATCGGATTTCATGAGATTGTTGGAGGACAGATTTTCATGAAGAGTGTGGGTAAACTTTATGTGGTGCCTACTCCTGTGGGTAACTTGGAGGACATGACGTTGAGGGCGGTCAGAATATTGAAGGAAGTGGACCTGATCCTCGCGGAAGATACTAGGACAACAAGCGTGTTGCTCAAGCATTTTGAAATAGAGAAGAAGATGCTTTCCCACCATAAGTTCAACGAGCACCAGACGACAGATTCGGTGGTTGAACGATTGAAGGGTGGCGAGACGATAGCATTAGTCTCTGATGCGGGTACGCCCGCGATTTCCGATCCTGGGTTTCTGCTGGTGCGCGCATGCGTGGAGGCGGACATTGAGGTGGAATGCTTGCCAGGTCCGACGGCCTTTGTGCCGGCCTTGGTCAATTCAGGTTTGCCGAACGATCGTTTCTGTTTTGAGGGCTTTTTGCCTCAGAAGAAGGGTAGGCAGACCAAATTAAAGGAGTTGGCGGAGGAGCATCGGACAATGATTGTATATGAGTCTCCTTTTCGTCTGGTAAAGACGTTGGAACAATTAGTGGAAGTGATGGGGCCGCACCGCCGAGTGTCGGTCTCCCGAGAGATATCCAAGGTGCACGAACAGACAGTCCGAGGCACGGTCGAGGAGGTACGGGACTATTTCAAGGAACACGACCCCAAGGGAGAGATTGTGATTGTACTGGCTGGTAAGCCTAACGATAAGAGTGACAAAAAAGTGAATGTTGAAGAGTAATTATTTTTTATTATAAATTTAAATTTAAGACAAAATGAAAAAAGTAGTTTTAGGTGCATTCGTTGCATTATTCGCAGTGTCTTGTAACCAAGACAAAATTGACGCTTTGACGCAACAAGTTGATTCACTTCAACAAGTGAATGACATGAACGAGCAAAAGATGAACAGCTATTTTGCTCTGATCACTGAGGTTCAATCTAACTTGAGAAGCATTAAGCAAACTGAGTTGGGTATCTTGGACGAGGCTCAATCCGAGGGTGTTAACGCTGACAGCAAGCAAAAAATCCAACAGGATTTCGAGTCTATCCACCGCGCTTTCCAAGACAGCCGTTCTAAGCTCGACTCTATGGAGAACGCTTTGAAGAAGGCTGAGGGCAAGCTCCCTTACTTGCGTGGCTTGGTTGCCGGCTTGCAGAAGGATTTGAAGGCCAGCGAGCAGACCATCAAGGACTTGAAGGCTCAGTTGGACGAGAAGAACATCAAGATCGCTTCTTTGGACAGCACTGTTGCCAGCATCGCTGCCATCAGAGACTCTATCAACGAGGTTAACAACGCTAACATGGCCGCTATCCAACAGCAAGATGAGGAGTTGAACACTGCTTACTACTTCTTGGCTAACAAGAAGACTTTGAAGGAGAAAGGTTTGAAGAACTTGCAAGGCGCTACTATCAACGAGAGCCTTTGCACGAAAGTTGATATCCGTGAGTTCAAGGAGTTGCCTCTCGGCGCTAAGAAGGCTGTCATCTTGACTAACCACCCAACTAACTCATACTCTTTGGTTAAGTCTCCAGGTGACGACAAGAACTTGATCTTGAAGATCACTAACTACAAGACTTTCTGGTCAGTTTCTAAGAAATTGGTCATCCAAGTTAAGTAATTCGTAGTTACAAGACGAATAGAAAAAGAGCCGTTCGACCAACGAACGGCTCTTTTTTTGCCCATGCCATAGGATAGGTTCACATCAGGATAGATTCACATCCCCGAATCCCTGAAATCGTAAATAGTGAATAGTTAAATAGTAAATCAACACCTTGCTCCCCGACGAACCCCTTCCCCTGTTAACAACCTGTTAATAACCTATCAATAACGTGTTGAACCGTCTGTTAACATTGATTTCGGGCGATTGTGCTTCGATTCTCGTGGAATCTATTATCTTTGTCTTCCTAAAAAATCGTGATATGTTCGAAACCATTATAGATCTGTTGTCCCGTCGCGAGTGCGTGATCGTCCCTGAATTCGGAGGATTCGTGGTGAATGATTGTGCGGCTAAAGTCGTCGACGGCAAATTCTTCCCGCCCCGCAAGGAGTTGGTGTATAACTCGAAGCTTGTCCATAACGACGGAGACCTGGCCTCGGCGCTGTCCAAGGCGAAGTCCTGTTCCTTCGAGGAGGCTAACCGGATGATCTCCGAGGAGGTGGCTTCCATGTGGAAGGCGTTGCGCGAGGACGGTATATTCGTCGTCCCTAACTTCGGTGTCTTCACGATGAAGTCCGGCAAGGTGGCTTTCCTCCAAAAGAACCTGAAGATCGCTTGCGGCGACTCTTTCGGACTGAACGAGTTTTATTTCCCGGCGCTGGATAAGTCGCAACGGAAGGGGAACTCCACGACTGGCTTCTCCGCTTCGAAGTCCCTCAAGTCGCTTACGGTGGCTGCGGTGGCGGTCATCGCGCTTCTCTTCGCCGTGCAGCCTATCAACGACGCTCCACAGACCGACATGGCCTCTATGATGCCTCAAATAGCTTCCAAAAGTTCTCTGCAGAAGGAATTGGACGTGAAGAATATGGAGCTGAATCAGGTGCAGTCTGAACTGGACGCATACCGTGACGCGGTGGATGGCTATTACCTGATTGTGGCCGACTTCCCGGATGAGGAGTCCGCCGCCTCTTACCTCCACAGCGCAAGGAACAACTCCCTGACATTGCTTGGCATCGACCAAC
The DNA here is from genome assembly GCA_017962085.1 of Paludibacteraceae bacterium. Classification (GTDB taxonomy): domain Bacteria; phylum Bacteroidota; class Bacteroidia; order Bacteroidales; family Paludibacteraceae; genus UBA1181. The sequence continues at coordinate 44,983 of JAGCWA010000013.1, read as the reverse complement.
ATTTCTACGTCTCCGCTTTCTCTGCGAAGACCAAAGAGGAGGTGGTCGCCTTCCGTGACCAATCCGAGGATCTTGCGGAAAGCTCCTATGTGCTTTCTGTCTCTAAGTTTAAGAATATACAAAACGACGAATTGAAATGATACAGGTCTCTGACGCGGAATTACGCGAGGCAGCGGGAAAGGGCATGGACGAATTCATCGCCCTCTTCGTGGATAAGTATTGGGCTGAAATGGGCGGCGAGCTCACCGCTGAAGGCATGGCCAAGCTGAACGCTTACCAGAACACCCTGCTGGCGTACTCCATCTTCCGCAACGAAATGAACGACGGAGGCTTCGTGCAACTGATACAAAACGGCTATGGCGGCTACTTTTTCCAGAACCCTTTCGCCAAGTCGATGCGTCTCTTCGGAGCGCGCCAACTCGCCAAGTTGGTCTACGACGCGAAGACGATCTACATGGCCAACCAGAAGGAGCTGGAGCGGGAGACTACCGAGGAGGAGTTTCTCGCCATGTACGTGGACTTTGAGGTCTTCGACGAACTGGAGGAGAAGTTCTTCCTGATCGAGGAGGAGACCACTGAGGCGATCGCCCATTACGTGGATGAGAACTTGGAACTGTTTGCGGAGGTTGTCTGACCTCTCTATGGAATAACCGCCTTGACCATGAATTTCACCTGCGTGGAGACATTCCCCTCCATCATTTCCTGTCCTGTGCCGATGCTGGTGCGTCTGTCCGTGTAGACGAAACATCCCGCCTTTGCGATCAATTGTAGACGTTCAGTCTTCTTCCATGAGAGGCTGATGGCTAATCTATGCCCTTTGCCGTAGTGCATCGGGAAGGAGAGCGTGTAGGGCAGGTCCTTCTCGTAGATGTAGATACGGTTGTCGTAGTTCTCCGCCTGGAAGTAGGCGTAGCGGAAGGCGGCGGAGAGGTGGAGCTTTGGCAGGTTGCCCGTGTGGGTCTGCGAGAGGATCCATCCGTAAGTGGGTGATTGTCCACCCTTGTCGGCGCAGTTCCCTTCTGCGATGGTTTGTATCCTCCACTTGCCTATTTGCGTGTTGAGGGTGCTTCGGAGCGTTCTCTTATGGTTCTCCTCTTCGCTCTTCTCCTTGTACTTGTATTTGAGGGTTAGGTCCGTCCGTTTCGTCATCTTCACGTTGGCTTGGAGGCAGAGCTCCTGCCCCGACGAGGGGGTGGGGGAGGCGTAGAGCGCCCACGGAAACCTGTAGGCGTCCGCATAGGCCGATAGGATGAGCCGTTTGAAGGGTGTGAAGCGGGTGCTGAGGTAGATGCCTTGCTCGTTCTCCACCCTGGAGTTCTCTGCGAATCCGCCCCCGTAGTTGGACTGGTAGGCGGGTTGGTAGTAGCGTTGCGCTAGGGCAATTTCCAATCGGGAGAGAGGGTAGATGGCGGCGCCGTTCAGTGTGGCGAAGTGTCCGTTGGCGTCGAGGGCGCTCTCTCCGTAGAAGGTGATGTGGCGTAGCCTCGCCTTGTAGTCCAGTCCGGCGTTCCAGTGCGAGCGGGTCTCCGAAAGGCGGAAGAGCGTGTAGGCCTTCTCCGTGGGGTGCAACGTTCTGGAGTAGTGGTAATGGAGCAGGGTGGCGCCGAGTGTCAGACCCTTGTGCTTGTAGCTGAGGTTGAGGCCCCAAAGCTTCTCCGTGTAGTTCTTTTTCTTTTCGATCTCTTGGGTGGTGCGGTGCAACCCGTCGGTCTTGAGCGAGGTGATCTTCTCCCCTTTGAGGGTAGCGTCCGCTTGGCGCCAGGAGCCGAAGAGGGTGGTGCGGAGGTTGCCCCAGCCCAAGGTGGATGCGGCGCCTCTGAAGAAACCGCTCTCGCCGGTGGATGCGTATCGCTTGATTCCCTGCGTGTTCTTGTAGGCGTTGGTGACGCTGGCGTTCTTGCCGAGGATGGAGCCTGTGCCGACGACCAATCCCTGTCCGAAGTTCGCCTTGTAGTCTCCCAAGCAGAGTTGCTTCATCCATTTTGTCCCTTCCACTTCCAGGGAGGCGCTGGCGAAGTCGAACCCATGTCCGGTGCGGCTCCATTCCGCCTCTCCTGCATCTTTCTCGCCCACGAGTGAGGCTTTCAGGCGCTCCGCGTTGAAGAGGTATTTGCCGTAGTAATGGTAGGGGGAACCAGCGTATCGGCTCGTCCCAGTGCTGTCGGGCAGGTATCCCTTCTTCTGTTGCAGGAAGCGGTCCGCTGCGACGTAGAACTGCGACTGGCTCTTTCGCAGGCGTTCTAGGAGGGTGAGCTGCTTCTCGTTGCCTCGGATGACCACGAAGGGAAGCAGTTGGTCGATCTTCTCCTTCGTGAAATCAGGGATGTGCTTCAGTTCGTAGAGTGTTTGGTAGTTGCCGTAGAGTTCCCTGTGGCGCACGAGGTTACGGGCGTCTGTGGGGGAGAGGAAGGGCAATTGCTCGAACTCTTCCTCCGTCGCCTTGTTGAGGTCCAATTTGCTGGTCTTTAGTTCGTTGAGGATATCGTAGAGGTTCTCGACGTCCAATTGCTCCCCATCCTCCTCCTGGAAGGATTCCATCGCGTCGATGAATTGTTCGGAGAAGAACTCCTCCTGCGATAGGCACGGGAGCGTATGTAGCAGTAGCAGGGCAGTGAAAACAGGTCTTTTCATGTTTTATTCGCTGATAGGTAGGACTTCCGATTCTTTTTTGTTAAAAGTGTAACCGATGCCGCAGTCAAGTGCATATCCGAGGTTACGGATCCAGCGGGCGGAGAGGTCCAGCCGAAAATTCTTTCCGAGGAATCCGCACCCGAATGTGGGGGTGATGGGTGGACCCATGGCGCCGCATCTCAGCTGGAACTTGCCGATGTCGTAGCGAGTGCCGAACCGTCCGAAGAGGTTCCTCTCTCCTTCCCAGTAGGATTCGAGGGCGCAGCTGACGCTTTCGGAGAAGTGGAATAGGACGCCTAAGGTGGTGCGCATCGGCTCTTTGAAACGTTCTCCGAGGATGCCTCGCCAACCCGTGTCGAAGAGGTTTTCACCCTTCGCGTAGAGGTCGGTCGTTCTGCCTTGGAAGAGGAAGGTGACGTCCTCCGCAAGTGAAAGGCGCCTTCTCTCATTCCCTTCGTAGTGGAGGGAGGCGAGCCGGAAGCCTACCCCGAGGACGCAATGTTCGCCCAACCGTTTGGAGAGAGCGAAGTGGGTGCGCAGGCGGTTGTAGAGCGCATAGCCGAACCACTCCATGTCGGTGGCGAGGACGAGCGAGCGGGCAGGGATGATGGCCTCCAGTTTGCTGTGACTGAGTTCGGAGGCGAGGTAGTGGTTGCCGAGGGTGGCGTAGAGGCGGCACGTTTGGGCGTCGCATAGGCGTAAGTCCTCCGATCCGACGTCGTAGGCGAGGCACTCTCCTGCGGAGGCACGCACACAGTTGTGGTTTGCCTCTGCCGAACCATTAAAAACCGAAATGCTAAAAAATGCAATAAAAACAGGAATAATCTTCATTTTTTTTATTTTACAAATTGTTTTGCATGTTTATTATGCTACATTTGCATATGGCATATATAACAGTGTAGATGATGACAAAGATAATAAAATATCTTATAATGTTCGCTTGCCTCTTCTCTTTTTTCGGGGAAGCGTTCGCACAGGGTGAGTCTGAGGAAGGGGGCTATCTTGTCCCTGCCATTGTGGATGAGAACGGGGATACGGTTCCAAATCTGCTTCTCCCTCAGGTGTATGTCTATCCCGTATTGGTGTTCAAGGATAAGAAGCAGGAGAAGTTCTACTGGAAGACCGTACGTGACGTGAAGAAGACCTTGCCGTATGCGAAGATGATTGGTAAGATGTTGAAAGATATCGACAAGGATTTGGCCGCATTGCCTAACGATCGTGAGCGGAAGAAGTATATGGAGGCGAAGGAGGATGAGTTGCTTGAAACATATAAGCCTGTTATGAGAAAGTTCACGTTGTCCCAAGGAAAGATGCTGATTCGTCTAGTGGACCGTGAATGTGACAAGACCTCTTACCAATTGATTAAGCAGTTCCGTGGTGGTTTCCGCGCTGTCTTCTGGCAGGGATTCGCCAAGATGATGGGTGCAAACCTGAAGACGACCTATGACCTTAGCAATGAGGATGATAGGATTGTTGAACGTGTCATCAACTTGGTTGAGGCGGGACAACTATAGAGGGTGCCGGACATGAAGATCTTCATCAGTCGTATATTGCCGCCCAAGGGTTTTATCGCTATCAATCTCTTTGGCGTTTTGTTCGTCCGTAAGGCGTATGTTTCCCGAGTGAACGAACGTGTGATTTTTCACGAACGGATCCATACGGCGCAGATGGTGGAGACGCTCTTCGTGTTTTTCTATATCCTTTACCTGTTGGAGTGGTTCTTCTGGCTTATCCGTAGCCTCTTCGACCGTGGCATTAATCCCTACCGTAGCATCTCTTTCGAGCGGGAGGCGTTCTCCAATGACCAGGATTTTACTTACCTGAAACATCGTAAGCTCTTCTCCGCATGGCGTTACTACCTCCGTTGGGAGGGCGTCCGTTGCTGATAACCCTCCCTAATTCAATTCATCGTTTAATATTCTCTGAACTTATTGTTCCTCCTCTCGGTGATGGCGATGCATTCCATCTCGATGAGCCATGTGGGTCTGCAGACGGGTGCGAGGGTGATGACGCATGGAATGTCCGGGAATTTCTCTTCGAATATCGCTTTCACTGTTGCATAGTCGCTCACGTCCCGTAGGTATACGATGATCTGCGCGATGTCCTGGAATCCGCTCTCTGCCTCCGCCAGCAATGCGTTGACGTTCTCCATCATCCTGAAGGTCTGTTTTTGTATGTCTCCGAGGTGGAGCACATTGCCCTTGTTGTCGATGCTGGCCGTGCCTGAGATGTAGATTTCCGCCCTATCCCCGTACTCCACGCAGGTGCCACGCTCGAAGGTCACGCCGTATTCGTACGTTGGGTTGAGGTAGGCTGGTGCGTAGAGATACTTGACTTGTGTCTGCTCATGCCCTGTGAGGGCATAGGTGCCGAGCTGGACGAGCGAGCGGGTGTCGGCAGGCAATCCGCCGATGCCGGTCGAAGCGATATAGTGTGTTTTCTCTGTGAGCCCTTGCTCCGTGAAGTTCTCCCGGCGGGCCTTCACCATTCCGGCGTACTGCGTGTCGACGTCTCGCACAAAGAACCAGGTGCGTATGCAGTTGTCCGCAAGGGTGGCGTGGAACTTCGCCAACGTCTCCTCGTAGTCCAACAGCAGGCTCTCCGTTTGTGCGGCGCTGTCCCCGTTGTGCTCGTGCATGCCCATCTTGTAGATGTGCGTGTACCCATTGTGCGATGCGGTCATGCAACCCTCCTTGGCGACGACCTCCATCTCCTTGGCGAGGTAGAGCCATACCGCTATTTTGCTACCGTCCAATGGGGGTTGTTGAATGAGGGATACCGCATCGGCGTTCTCTTGTTTCATCAGCGGTTTCTGGTTGGTCGCGTCGCTGACGAAGTATCGTTTGAAAATTATTTTCGCTCCCTGAATATCAGAATGTTGCAATAGTTGTTGTTCCGCCTCGCAGATTCTTTGGTATTGCTGGGGAAACATTTCGTCGCATGGTGCGACATGGATCATGACGTGGTATTCCTCCGTTTTTCCCTTGGGGGCGAAACGGGATACTTCCGCATGGGCGTTGATCTTTTTGAAGTATATTTTAAATCTGTTCATCATAATTCATATTCATTAAAGTGTCCACCCCTTCGGGGTTCGGACTATTCTCGGTTCTATTGTACAGGGGTTAGCACCCCTGCCTGTGATATAACACCCCTTCGGGGTTCGCGGGTTGATCGTTTCTTCCGTGTTTCACGTAATTGGTGACATCGAACGAACGTTTCAAAATTGACTACGTCGAACTGACGTTTCAAAATTCTTAACTCTTAATTCGCATAGCTGTGCATTCCCCCTAGGAAGTAATTCACTCCGAAGTAGGTGAACAGCACGGCCGCGAAAGAAATTATAAAGTATAAATGCAGGTTGCGATTGCCCTGCAAGAACTTTAAATCAGTTGAGTGGAATGGCACGGCGTAGACCATGAAGGTGATCAGGGCCCAAGTCTCCTTCGGGTCCCAGCTCCAGTAGGTGCCCCATGATATGTTGGCCCAAACCGCTCCGAGGAAGATGCCTATGCCGAGCAATATCTCCGCAGGGTAGAGCATGATGCGGCTGAGCAAGGCCAGCTGCGTCTTCTTCTCCTCTTCTTTGAAGAATAGGGAGAAGATTCCGTTGAAGAAGGTGAAGGCCAGCAGGCTATAGGCGATCATGATCGTTGAGACGTGCGCACTGAGGATTGGTGAGTTGAGCACGGGCATCAGCGGGGTGATCTGCGGGTTCTTTTGCCCGAGATAGGCCACCAACAAGGTGAACCCTGAGAGAAGGAAGCCTGCCGACGTAGCGAATTTCCCTTTGAGGAATATGCCCATTGCCATGATGATCAGCGACATGAAGAGCATGGTCTCGTAGCCGTTGCCCATCGGAATGCGTCCTGAGATGTACCATCGTAGGATGTAACCGCAGAGGTCGAAGAGCAGGGCCGCCACCAATATCGCCTTCAGCGCCTTGAAGAACTTCTCGGAGAAGCGGGAGTCCCCTTTCGTGAATATCATGAGCAGGAAGGCGGCGAACCCGAGCGTCAGATTCAGCATGAAGAGGATCTTGGCGAAATTAATCCTATTGTAGAAGAGCTCCGCCTTGACCTTCGCCTCGGGGAGCGTCACACTGCTTTCGGAGAATAGTTTCCCCTTGGTGAGCATGAGGATCACACCTACCTTCTCGTCGGCCTCCCGCACTCCCTTGGTGAGCGGTAACCCGTTCAGCCGATAGTTCTCCTTTTCATCGAAGAAATCAGCGAAGGAGGCGTACTTTTTGAGTCCGAGTTGTTGCCGCAGCTGTTTGTCCTTGACGAGGATCATCTTCTCGTCTTTCCAGACCTCCGGACGGTATATCCATCCGCAGACCACCTGCTCAGGGGTTAGTTGGTGGTAGGTGGATTTCCCGTAGGTCTTCAGGAGGAAATCCCTTGCCATCGTGTTGAAGGGAGCGATGCGTCCGTTGTAGACGATTTGTTTCTCGGACAATTGTGCGGCCTGCTCAGCGCTTATGGTCGGTACCTTCCGTTCTTGGGGCAAGGCTTGGTGGCTTATGCAGAGTAGCAGGACGAATAGTCCTCCCTTTTTCAGCAATGGATGTTGCAACAACTGCAGGAAGGCGGTCTTCCTGGAGAAGAGCATCCAGATGCCCGACAGTGCGAAGAGCAGGTATCCGAGGTAGGTGAGCGGGATCCCTATCGGGTCGTAGCTGACGGATAGGACGCTTCCTTGCCGGTCCTCGTCGAAGCTCGTCTGGTAGAAGCGGAAGCCGTTTCTCTTGAAGATATTGTTCATTGAGACGGAGGCTTGAAGGCGCTCCCCGTTGTCGAGTATGGTGAGGTGGCTGGCGTAGTCCTGCGGCATCTGGGTGCCTTGGTAGTTCAGAACAACGAAGCTGTCCAGTCGCACTTCAAACCCGAAATCCTCTTTGACCGTATTCTTCTTGAGGATGAAGTAGTCTGTCTTTTCGCCGCAACGCAGGTGCAACATTCCCTCTTTGGAGGTCAGTTTGGTGGCCAGTGCCCCTGATAGAATGAGGAGAAAAGATAGGTGGAACAGCAGTGCGGCGACTTTGCCCGTCAGCCTCTTCAGGAATGCGAAGGCGGAGAGGACGGAGAGCGCCGCCCATAATCCGCAGAACCATAGGGAGGAGTAGATATGTTCCTCCGCAGTGTATTGGTCGAAGAAGGTGGCGGTCGCCATTGCAATGATGATCGCGGCAAATAGGCCTGTGATGATATATTTCAGTGTCTTATTCTGCATGTATCCTTCTTTGTTTAGTTGGACAAAAGTAATCAAAAACATGATTGCTATCGCCTCCCTAATAATTCAAAATTCAAAATTCTTAATTCACTTTCCTCCTCCCAGAATCCAATTATCGATCAACTCCTTCTCCGCATCGATAGCCAGTTTGTCTGTGTGGTTATGGTGCGCCTCCGGGAGTTTCCCCCAGAGGATCAGGTGCAGCGAGCTCCTGGCGGTGTCGTAGGGGCTGACGATGTTGATGCCGGCACGTTTCGAGGAAGGCACGTTCACCATCGCCGCAAGGCTTTTCCCTTCGGTAAGGAAGAGACCGGCAGCGGCGCCCCTTTCGCTGAGACCGTGGCAGTTGGCGCACGATTTGTTCAGGTACTCGTTTTGGATGTAAGTGAACATATCCACGTCCAATCGTCCGGCATCCAAACGTAGCGTGTCCTTGCTATTTTTGTCGTCAGCTGTCAACTCATGCTGCCAAAGGGTGATGACCCGTTGACGTATTCTATTTATGACAGTGATTTCCAGATAATTGACCGTCTGCGGAACGCCCCCTAAGGTGATGTGTAGCTTCCCGTCCTTCGGTTGCAGGATCTGTTTGGAGATCTCCGAGTACTCAGGGATATCCTTGTCGTTGCGTTGGCTCTCGAAGCCGGACAGTGTGACGGTATATTCGTTCGTCCATGAATCAATGCCCGAGATCTCCGCTTCAACGGCCACCTTCATCCCCTCTTGCTGGTAGGTGACGTGTTCCAGAATGTCTCCGTCGTCACAGGCGGAGAAGGCTATAAGACTGGCTATCAATATTTTTCTCATGGGTTCAAATGTTTATGTGTTGATTGTGTGTCGCCTTTTGCTTAGAAGGCGTATTGCAGCATGACGGTGGCCGAGTGGGTCGCGAGTCCGAGGTCGTCGTTGTCACGGTCCAGTTGTGTCTGATGCCCTGTCCTGCCCATGTATTGGTACATCGTCTGCAGTTTGAGGTTCGTGTGCTTGATGAAGTAGTTGAACCCAGCGGCTGGCATGTTGATGATACCGTCCTTTGCTGTCGCGTTCCTGTCCATGAAGTCGTAGCGGAGGGCGATTTGCCACTGCGGAGCGACGAAGTAACCCGCTTGGATGTAAGCGCCCCAGTAGTTGAACTCTTCGCTGATTTTCTGACGGTCGGTATAGCTGATGTGCATCCTATAGAACTCGGCCGCGAGGTAGAGCTTCTTTGCCAGATAGGCGAACTCGAAGCCATAGCGGGCGTCGTTGGTCGATTCGCTCTGCGCCTCCACGTTCACGTTGGCGGAGAGGGCGAACAGCAGTTTGCGCTCGTCCGATAGGTTCGGCTTTCCTTGGCTCGCCGGCATGTGTCCGAGCGGTGTCACGGCGATCCTTCCCGCATAGAGTAGGGAAGGCAACCCTTTGATGTCGTCGCTGAGCGTCTTCGTGGCGCTGTTCACGCCTGCGCCCGTTCCGTTGAACAGCCCTACTTCATAGCCGAACTTCTCGTTGGGGGTTACGCCATGGGCCATGACGCCAAGGTCGAAGCCTGTTCCGATGGTCGGATTGACTGCGTTGAGCACGTAAGGCATGATGACGTTGGTGGTCAAGGATGTTGGTACCACAGGGAAGAGCGTTTCTCCCAGGGTGGTGAGGTAGGCGTGGGTGTACGGTGTCTTGAACTTACCCACCCTGAAGCACAGTGCGTTCTTCACCTTCACGTCGAACCATGCCTGCTGCAGCAGTGCGCCTCCCGAGCCTGCGGCGTTGAGGCTGAGGTTGAAGGAGATACGGTCGAACACCTTGCCGGTGAAACCGAGGATGGCATAAGGGATGGCGAACCCGCTGTTCATGACGTTGTCCTGGTTGTAGGCTTTGTCGAGGCCTTCGTCATCGTACCAGTTGTATTTCCCCGCTGCTTGGATGAGAGTGTAGGGCTTGAAGACGAAGTCTCCTTTTGCGGTGGAGATGGAGAATCCTTTTCTTCCGGCTAATGATACGACACCGTTCTCCGCCTCTTCGTCCATTAGGGACGTTGGGTTCGATACGACTTCTGCCTTGATGGGTTCTTCCGCCTGTGCCATGGCCGATAGGGTGATGGCTGATAATAGGGTTGCTATATATAATCTTTTCATTTTTTGAGTCTATTAAAGGGCTAATGGATAGTCCGTTGTTATTGTTGAGTTATAATGATTCCAAGAATGCGACCAGCGCTTCACGGTCTGCCTTGGGCATCTTGGCGAAGATGTTTTTGGAGGCTTCGCCCTCACCGCCGTGCCACATGATGGCTTCGACGAAGTTCCTTGCCCGCCCGTCGTGCAGGAAGTAGGTGTGCCCGTTGACGATCTTCTGCAGGCCCACGCCCCAAAGTGGGGTGGTGCGCCATTCGTTGCCGCGCGCCAGTCCGCTGACGTAGTTGTCGTTGAGGCCCACGCCCATGATCTCGCTACCCATGTCGTGCAGGAGGAAATCGCTGTAGGGGTGGATGGTCTGTCCGCCGAGCCAAGGGATGCGTGTGCCGTTCAGCAGGACGGAGCCCTGCGGTTGCGTGTGGAGCGTCGTCACGTGGCAGAGGTGGCATTTGGCCTGGTAGAACATCTCTTCGCCCCGTTTCACGTTCGGGTCGTTCACGTTGCGTCGTGCGGGAACGCCTAGGCATTGCATGTAGAGGTCAACATCCTCCATCTGTTCGCTTGTGACGTCTAATTGATTGTAGGTGAGTCCCATGGCGCTCGTGCCTTGTCGCATCTGAGCTTGTCCCTCGCAGATCTCTTCGGGGAAGCGGCTGTTGGTCGCACCCATGTCGGACGAGAAGCCTAACTCGACGGTCAGGTCCGCGTGTTGCGCCTTGTTGCCGGAGAGACCGAGTTGGCGGATGCCTCGCTCGGTGATGTAGTTGGCCTTGCCTGAGATGCCGTATTCAGGGTAGTTGCTTTGCCGTGCCAGCTGTTCGATCTCGTTGCGGTCGATCGCCATCATAGGGCCCATTCCCACGTGCCTGAGCGGTATCCTGACGGTGCAGAAGAGGTCCTCCGGTGCGATGCTGTCGGCATACCATTCCGTGATGGTGTAGTTGGGTTTCGCTAGTTCGTACGTTTCCCCGTCGGGGAATCGGAAGGTCTTGAATTCATAGGTTACTTTGAGCTTCCCTTCCGGCTTGACGCCTATGATGGACTGGTCATGGACGACCCTTCCGTAGTCTTGGAAGAAAGCTCCGTTCTTGCGTGTGATGTAGATCAGCATGGAGGAGAAACCGTAGCTTCCGCTTCCTCCAGCGCTCCAGAGCGTCGGTTCGGTGCGCCCTGCGTTGCGGTGGCAACTTCCGCACGAGTAACCCGCATAGACGGGCCCTAGTCCGCCTTGGCTCTGAGCGGAACCGAGCGGGTTGTCGTAGAGGTTGTCTCCGTTGTTGAATCGTGATAAGTATTTGCCGCTCAGCCATTTCGCATCGGTGTCGTAGGCGAAGGTGGAGCTCAGGAAGACGGTCGACGTGCCCGCCGAAAGTATATATCCGTCGGGAACCTTTATCTCGTCCACCTCCAACCCCTCCTCGTTGTCGCAAGCGGCGGACAACAGGGCGATTATGGCTGTTAGGGCAAATGTTTTTAGGTTAAAGTTCATGTTTTTGTGTTTGTGTGTTGTGTGAAATAGAGAAACGGGGGGGATGTTTTTCCCCACCGTTCCTGTGTAATCGTTCGTTGCTTAGGGCTTACAATCAATGGATCGTCCGCGCCTTGCCGTCCTTGAAGATGAGGTATTCCAACGTGTGGAATCCTCGGAGGTTCTGAGCGGACTCGATGTCCTGCGCATGCTGTGAGCCTTCGCCCTCCTCAGGCATTTCCTCGTATTCGCCGGACCATTCCAGCTCGCCCCAAGAGGCGGTGTTGAATATCTTGATGATTCCCTTGAGGTCCAATGGCCATGAGTCCATGTTCGGGTCCAATCCTTTGTCCGCTACTGGTCCGAAGAGGAATGCCTCGGAAGACTCCCATGGAGTACGAGCCGCGATCCATGCGTCGGCACATTTCGAGAACCCTCCGTCCGATGGGTTCTGCTGGAAGGCCACCACTGCGTTGTAGAGCTCTGCGTTCTTCTCCTTCAGGCTCTTGTAAGTTGGAAGGACCACGTTGTTCACGTATTGGGTGAGGACTGCGTCCCAGTTATAGTCGGCGAGGTTCTCGTCGATGTAGTTCTTCAGCTCCTCGTCCAGAATGTCGCGGAGTTCCGCGCAGGCGGTCATGGCCTCTCTCGCCTCGCTACAACCCAAGTTGTTGCGGAACGGTTGCGGGATGGCTAAGATTTTCGCTTGTGCGTTTTGGATGGCTGCGGTTACCTTAGCGTCCAGTGTTGCATTGCTTCCGTTGATGACCTTCGAGATGGAGTTGGCGTTCACGGTGCCATCCAGGCTGCCGAAGTATGCGTTTTGGATGGAAGCGATGTTGTTGGAGTAGTCCACCCTGGAGTGCCAGGAGAACCATGACTCGACGGCGAGGACCGCCTCCTCCTTGTTGTTCTCGCTCCACTTCTCGACCGGTCCGCCGATCTTGGAATCACCCACCTCATTGGCGATGTCCACGCAACCGTCTATGATCTGTTCCACACAATCCTTGGATGATTGGAACCCTGCGCCCGTGTGGGAAAGGAAGCGCTTCGCATAGCTATCTCCCCCTTCGTAGCTGTCGTTCCAGTAAGCGTAGAGGTTCTCCGCATCCGTCTTGAGGAGGGATGCTACGGTACGCATGTAATTGCCCCACTGCTTCGCATAGGCGGAGGTGTATTCCGCGTTGATGGCGGTGGAGTCGTCGATGTTTGCCAGAGTCTCTTCGTCATCGTCCTTGCAGGCGTTGAACGTCACTGCGCCGAAGGCAATCAGTCCGGCTGCTAAAAATGCTCTTTTTTTCATTGTTCGTATGATTTAATGTTTATTGTTTTTATTGTGCTTATTTGTTCAGAAACCAAGCCACGTAAGCGATGGAGAGGTTCAGCTCGTTCTCGTTGTTGTAGTTCGATTTCGTGTTCTTGAATACTTGGCTCGTTCCGATCCTCCTGCTCGTGTAGTCCGCCTTGATGACAAGGTTAGGCAGGACGAAGTAGTTCAATCCCCAAGTCCAGTAGCTCACTTGACAGCGGTCGTCCATCACCTGTAGGCTCACTCCATCCTCCTGCGGGTTGTAATACTCGTAGTGGGCGAAGGGGTAGATGACCGGGAACTTCTTCCCAGCGTTAAAGACGTTTTTCAGATTCACGCCCAACTCGAAGTTGTAGGTGAGGGCCCTCTCCGCCACGTTCGGACTGCGGTTGTAACCCGACTTGGAGGAGTAGGTGCGGATGATTTTATCCACGACCAAAGGCTCTGACAGATTGCCGCTGAGGTAGTTGCCACGGAATGTGAAGAACTTGTGCTTGTACTGCGCATCGGCCGAGAAGATGGAGATGTTCACCGGGTCATCGTTGTTGAAGGTGATGAGTCGGTCGCAGTTCTTGCCCGCATCGTAGCAGAAGTACATCGACATGCCCAACCGTAACCCTTTCACGCCCAAGTAATCCAGACGGAAGACGTAGGCCGGACTGGAGAAGTTGTCCATCTCGAACAGCCCCTGTTTGCCTCCCTTGATCCAATTGTAGCGGCTGAAGCCCAGCGGGTTCTGACCTGCCACGATCTGCGCCTGGTAGTCGAATTCGGCGGCCTCTTTCCCTATCGTTCCGAAGAACTCCAGACCCGTCTCGTGCCATGTGCAGGGTAGGAGGGTAGTCGCTCCCTCAGGGCGGAAGGTGGTGAAGAAATTGATTGGTTCGTGATGTGTGTTGGTCTGTCCGACCGGTAAGACGATATGGCCCGCTTTGACGCTGAAGGCCCTTGCGAAATAGCGGGTGAGGTGGAACTGCTCCAAGGCCACCTCGCCACCCTTCTCGATCTCCGTCTCGTACTCCCCGTTCTCGCTGCCCGAGCCAGCCTCCATCTCCATGGCGGTGCCGGTGCCGCCCGCCTCGAATTCAATCTCCGAGCCGAGCATCCATTTGTCGTTGAACTTATAGTCCATTGCCAGCACGAATCTTGGGATTGATATGTGCGCGTGGTTCACCTTCGCGTTGCCCTGCGTCGAGCCACTCCAACGGTTCAGACCGTAATCCTTCCATGATGCCAGCATCTCACCGTATCCTCCGAGGCGGATTTTTTGGAATGTCGTGTCCACTTGTGCGGATGCGTTACCCGCACATGCTAGGCTAATAGCCAATGTCACAATGTTTTTCTTCAATATGGATGTTCCCATTTTTTCTTACTTTTTTACGGGGCAAAGTTAGGCGCTCAGCCTATCGTGGGTCATAGTGAATAGTTGGTATTTCCGGAAGTTGGCATCCCTATTTGTAGGTATTTTTTGGAGCGATTGACACTGAAAAGTATCACTGGGAAGGCAATTGTCTCCTCCTCTCATTTTATCATATTAGTTTTGCTATAACTATCATTCTGTAAACAAATGACATTATTTAACATAAAAAAGAAAGGAATTGGGACGCAAAAGGAATTTTTATTATCTTCGCGGAAAATTTAAAGTATGTTGAAAAACATAATTCGCGAAATATTATGAGTGACGAGAAAAAACAATCAGATGCGTTAAGGTATCATGCGGAGGGAAGACCAGGAAAGGTCCAAGTAGTTCCAACCAAGCCGACAGCCACCCAGAGGGATTTGGCATTGGCTTATTCTCCAGGTGTGGCAGAGCCATGTTTGGAGATCCAGAAGGATCAGCACAAGGCATACGATTACACCGCCAAGGGTAATTTGGTGGCTGTGATTTCTAACGGAACGGCTGTCTTGGGTCTTGGCGACATAGGCGCTGAGGCAGGCAAGCCGGTTATGGAAGGTAAGGGACTCTTGTTCAAGATCTTTGCTGACATCGACGTGTTCGATATCGAGGTGAACGAGAAGGACATCGACAAGTTCTGCCAGACTGTCAAAGCAATCGCTCCTACGTTCGGTGGTATCAACTTGGAGGATATCAAGGCTCCTGAATGCTTCGAGATCGAGGACCGTCTGAAGGCTGAGCTGGACATCCCGTTGATGCACGACGACCAACACGGTACGGCGATCATCTCTTCGGCCGCTTTGGTGAACGCATTGGAATTGGTTGGCAAGAAGATCGAGAATGTGAAGATCGTGGTGAATGGTGCCGGTGCCGCAGCCAACTCGTGCACGAAACTTTATATGGCGTTGGGTGCCCGTTTGGAGAACATCGTGATGTGCGACTCCAAGGGTGTCATCAACACCAAGAGAACAGACTTGAACGACAGAAAGAAACCTTTCGCCACTAGCCGTGACATCACGACGTTGGCGGAGGCTGTAAAGGATGCGGACGTCTTCTTGGGTCTCTCCAAGGGTAACGTGTTGAGCCAAGACATGGTTCGTTCGATGGCTAAGAACCCTATCGTCTTCGCATTGGCCAACCCTACGCCTGAGATCTCCTACGAGGATGCGAAGGCTTCCCGCCCTGACGTGATCTGCGGTACGGGTCGTTCCGACTATCCGAACCAAATCAACAACGTGTTAGGATTCCCTTACATCTTCCGTGGTGCGTTGGATACCCACGCTAAGGCCATCAACGAGGAGATGAAGCTGGCCGCTGTGCACGCCTTGGCCGACTTGGCTAAGCAACCGGTACCTGAGGCAGTCTCCATCGCTTACGGCAACAAGAAGATGAAGTTCGGTCCTGACTATATCATCCCTACGGCATTCGACCCACGTTTGCTCGAGACAGTCGCTCCGGCAGTCGCTAAGGCAGCTATGGATTCAGGTGTGGCCCGCAAGAACATCACCAACTGGAACGAGTACAAGGCTGAGCTCCGCGCCCGCATGGGATTGGACAACACGTTGATCGGTTCGTTGACCGAGGCCGCTAAGGCAAATCCTAAACGTGTGGTCTTCACGGAGGCTAACACCCCTAATACATTACAGGCCGCTTCCACGACGAAGAAAGAGGGCATCTGTATTCCTATCCTTTTGGGTAACGAGGAGCGTATCGCTAAGATCGCGAAAGAGAACGGTATCGACATCGAGGGCATCGAGATCATCAACCTCCGTCACGACCGTGAGGAGTCTCGCCGCAACCGTTACGCTAAATACCTCTCCGAGAAGTTGGCCCGCAAGGGTTACACCTACTCTGAGGCGAACGAGAAGATGTACGACCGCAACTACTTCGGCGCCATGATGGTGGAGATGGGTGAGGCGGACGCTATGATCACCGGTTCATATACCCGCTACATGGAGGCCATCAAGCCTGCTATGGATATCATCGGAATGCGTGATGGTGTCACGAACATCGCGGCGCTCAACATCCTGAACACTTCCAAGGGCGTTTACTTCTTGGCGGATACTTTGGTGAACGATTCTCCATCAGCTGACGTGTTGGCTGAGATCGCGGTATTGACCAACGAGACGGTGAAGTTGTTCAACGAGCACCCAGTGATGGCTATGTTGTCCTACTCTAACTTCGGCGCGGATTCCACAGGAAACCCTTGCTTGGTACACGACGCTGTGGAGAACTTGCATAAGAACCACCCTGAGATTTTGGTGGATGGTGAGATGCAGGTGAACTTCGCCCTTGACAAGAAGCTTCGTCACGAGAAGTTCCCATTCAGCAAGATCGACGGCATGGATGTGAACACCATGGTATTCCCTTGCTTGAACTCAGCCAACATCGCTTACCGTATGTTGATGCAGATGGGTATGGCGGAGAGCGTAGGTCCTGTTCAAATGGGTCTGAAGAAGCCAGTTCACGTGTTGGATGTGGAGGCTTCCGTACGCGATATCGTCAACATGACGACCATTGCTGTAATTGATGCTCAATTGAACAACAAATAATAGTTCCAGTTCATGAAATGTCAAAAGGGAGGGTTTCCGATTGGATTCCCTCCCTTTCTTTACACAACACAAAAAACAGATTAACCTTTCCCTTTTGGGAACGATAGCAACAGTATACAATCCCCCCATGGAGAGGGGGAGGCAATTTTACATAACCGTCGATGCGATGGATGGGGCAAACGACATACGTCCCTTCCGCTCGCAATAACGGGAGCATTGTTTACGGAGGTCATACCCCAAGAGTGTTCCTAATATGAAATCCTCTTCGGGCGTCAGTTTATTCAACGGACGATCCAGGAACGAGCGGACAACATTTAGGCATTCTGGCTCCCCGAAATAGAAGTTCACGTTCCGGTCGTTGACCCGCTGCATGAGGTAATTGATACCAGCGCCCTCCAATCGACGGCAAGCCATCTCCTTATGGCGCACATCCATCGTGTAAAGCACCAAGTTGCGCACCCCTTTCTTGAA
This sequence comes from Paludibacteraceae bacterium, assembly GCA_017962085.1. Classification (GTDB taxonomy): domain Bacteria; phylum Bacteroidota; class Bacteroidia; order Bacteroidales; family Paludibacteraceae; genus UBA1181. Next base: position 27,813 of record JAGCWA010000013.1, on the reverse strand, counting down.
CTCATAGATGTAGTTCGACAAAACCTTAAATTCGCCCGTAGGCATCATCATTTGCATAACCTACCTCCTTTAATTTTATTTCACATCATGTATATAAGACTCTCTTATAGTGGCAAGGACGACGCCCAGCGGCTGATACGCTCGTCGGTCTTATAGTCCTCGTTCACCTCGTCCAAGGCCAGTCCCACGAAACATCCGTTCTCCACGGAGACAGACGAATCAAAGGAATAGTCATCCGATGGAACCTCTCCGATGAATGTCACGCCGGCACCAGCCAACTCGCCCTTGATGATCCCCATGGCATCGCAGAAGGTGTCGCTGAACGACCCGCTGTCGCCCAATCCGAACAACGCAACCTTCTTTCCCTGCAGGTTCGCCGCCTTGAACTTCTTGATACCATCGTACCAATCGTCCTGCAACTCTCCCACGCCCCATGTGGAACTACCCAACACCAGGACATCATAGCCCTCGATCATGGCGGAGTCAGCATCCGTCACATTGTGGACATCCGCAGAGTCCACGTTCAACGCCTTGGCGATTCTTCCTGCGACATCCTCCGTGGTCCCAGTACTACTTCCATAAAAGATTCCAACCTTCATACGCTTTAGTATTTTTAATTCTTAACTCTTAACTCATTGCAAATCTACCCCTTCCCGTCCATCCGTGGAATAACGATAAATGATGAAATAAGCGAGTACCTTCCCCATCTTTGGTGAGCGGAGGGGTATGAGGCGTTGTCGGAGGAGGAATAAACGTAGAAATCTTGGGTAGTTGTTCATCAAAAACAAATAAATCATGATGGAATCACAACGTTTTTATATATTTGCATTGTACTTATCTGATACTATGGACCGCAGGGCAGACAACCGATCGATTGTTATAGGTTTTAAAATGAAGGTGATTCTTCCGGTAATCCTATTCGCCACATTCCTCGCGAATGCGCAGGAATATGGCCGGTTTGACCATTTCGGTACGGAGGATGGGTTGATATCGGATAGGGTATACAATATCACGTTCGACCAGAACGGCTTCCTATGGCTCGCCACGGATTTCGGCTTCGACCGCTTTGACGGAAAAACGTTCAAGCATCATCAGAAAAAAGATTACCCGACGCTGCGTAGGGAGGATGTCCTCATTTGTCATTTGGGGGATAATAACAATCTTTTCCTCGGAGGCTATCATGGCCTGCTGGAAGAGTACGACCAGGAGCGGGATACCTTGATAGACCATATCCCCGACGTCTTCGTGACGGGCAAACCGGAGGAGACGGAGGGCTTCTATGTGGCGGACGATGGACGTCGTTTCGCGATGACCACCAAGGGCATATTCCTTTATGACCCGGAGACGCACGCGTTCCGTAGCGACACGAAGATCTACGAGGGCACGAAGGAGACTTACATCAAGTCGATGTATGTGGATAAATATGGCAGATACTGGGTGGGCTCCCTTGACAAATATTACGTCTATGATTCTTCGGGCGAGTTGATCGTGGAGTGCGACCCTCCGATAGACGCTTGCGGCTTTATATGGAACCTGTTGCCGATCGGTGACGATAAACTGCTGGTCACCACGCAGACGCACGAGATGTGGATCTTCGACATCCAAGACACGATCGGAAAACCAACCGTGCTGAATGTGCCGTTCGGGAACACCGTCAAGGTGCTGAGGGATAAGAACAATCGTTATTGGTTCGCCACGGATGGCTTCGGTCTCTGGTATACCGATGATGAGATCTCGGAGAAAGCCAGGTTCCACTCCGTTGTCCCGTATAATTCCCAGGGTTTGGAAATCAGGAAGATCTACTGCATGACGTTGGATTCTGCCGGTAATGTGTGGTTGGGCACGAGAAACTCCGGTATCTGGTGTTACCGTGGAAATGACCTGACCAACATCTCCTTCTCCCGCAATTATGGCTTCCCCGCGGTTGCCTGCACGGGTATTTCGGAGGATAAGCAAGGCAATTTGGTAGTTGGTTCGGATGGTAGCGGTGTCTATTACGTCTCGCCCGATTTCAGAAATATTGAGCTCGTCGAGCTGGAAAACAACAACGTCTGCTCCGCTGTCGTGAAGGAGAACGGAGACGTGATCGTGCCTACCTGGGGTGGGGGAACGTTTAACATTGACGCGAAAACGAGGGCCATCAGCAAGGAGGACTTCTCCGGCATGCATCTACCCAGCCGTTGCTATTTCGGGGCTTGCCGGTATGGCCAAACCCTCTATGCGTGTTCGGCGGGTGATGGACTCTACAAGAAGGAGGGTGACAAGGATTGGCAGAAGATCATCCTCAAGAATGACACCACGGAGGTGGACAGGTGGGCCTTCAAAGCTATCGATGCGCCCGATAACACCACATGGGCGTTGACGTCGACCGCATTGTGGCGCTTGCGGAATGGACGTTGCGACCTCATTCCAATCAAAGGATTGGAGGGCGATAAACTCTCTACCCTCAGTCTGGCGGATGGCGCCTGCGATGACGAGGGCAATCTCTATGTCACCTCGAACAAGGGATTCTTCGTGGTGGAGGCTGGAAAGGATGAGTGTGAACTGTCCGACTTTGTCCCGGCCTGTAGTTATCACAGCATACAAAGGGATGATAACGGTTTTTTCTGGCTGGCGGGAGACAATGGTATCGCACGGGTTGATGTCAAGAAGAAAAGTTTCCGTTTGCTGACCGATAGCCGTAATAACATAGCCTTGCACTACTTTATCTTCCGCAGCGGATTTAAGGATAGCAGAGGACGGATCCATTTCGGCACCAATGATGGTTTTGTCACGTTTGACCCTGCCCACCTCGCAGTGGATACGAGCATCCCGTACCTGGCGTTTTCAGACTTGTATATTAGCAACAACAAGGTGAAACGTGGGAGTGGCCCGCTGAAGGAGTGCAACCTGTGGGACGGGCATCTGTCGCTTGAGTATGACCAAACGGACATCACCATCCACTTCGACGCCATCGACTATTCGGAGTTCGACCCTATACAATACAGGTATAGGCTCAGCAACCTAAAGGAGGAGTGGAGCGAGATCTCGGGAGACAAATTTGTGCAGTTCTCCCACTTGCCGGTGGGCGACTATACACTGACCATAGAGGCGTTCCGAAACAACAAGGAGTGCCAGCCGAGACAGATCACGCTCTCCATAAAAGTTTTGCCTCCTTGGTGGGAGACTTGGTGGTTCAAGGCGTTGTCCGCCCTTGTCATCACCCTTATCGTCGGAAGCATTATCCTCCTGCGTATCAAAAGATTGATGCATGCGAAGAAGGAGTTGGAGCAGAAGGTGAACGAGCGTACCTCCGAATTGAAGGAGGCACTTGCGGACAAAGACCGATTGATCTCTGTTGTGGCCCACGACCTGAAGAACCCTATGTTCGCCATCGTCGGCGCATTGGAGAACCTTTCCAGCGATGCGGGTACGCTTAATGAGCAGGATCGCCAGCGCATCACCAATAGCACGTATGACTCCGCCAAGGCATTGCAGAACGAGATGCTGAAGATTCTTGATTGGGCGCAGTCCAAGAAGGAAGACATCACCTGCCATCCGTCGGATGTGGATGTGCAGTCCGTTATTCGTAATGTGACGCTTCTCCTCTCCAATGTCATGGGGAAGAAACGCATATTGCTCACGACCGATATCCGCCTGACCCATTTCGCCTTCGCCGACCCACGTATGCTGGAGGCTGTTATCCGTAATCTGTTGGGCAATGCGATCAAGTTCACGCCAGAGGGAGGCAGCATATCCATCTTGTCGTGGATGGACAATAAGACCGTCAAGATAGCCGTGAAGGACAATGGTGTCGGAATGTCCGACGAGCAGGTGAAACGGTTGCAGGCGGGCGAGTCCACCGTCTCCACGCAGGGCACGAACAGCGAGGAGGGAAACGGTTTGGGATACCGTATCTGCCGCAATTATATCCTGCGTAACAACGGATCCATGGATGTGGAGAGCAAGCAAGGTTTGGGAACCATCATCACCATCACCCTCCCTGCGTCGGAGCGGAAGGTGGAGATCAAGGAGGCATATAAGATGGATGAACCTAAGTCCGTCGAGGATTACTCCATCCTCACGGGCAACACGGCCATCGTCATAGACGACAACCCGCTCATCTGCGAGAACGTGAAGACGTTGCTCTCCTCTTACCTGAATGTCCTCACCGCCAGCAACGGTAAAGAGGCGCTGGAGATCATCGAGCAGAAGAAGCCGGACATCATCCTCAGCGACGTGGAGATGCCAGTCATGAACGGTATCGAGATGAGCCGGATCATCGAGCAATCGGTGGAGACGGAGCATATACCGTTGCTTTTCCTCTCCGCAAGGAACGAGGACTCCGACCGTCTCATCGGACTGAAGAGTGGGGCGGTGGATTATATTCCGAAGCCATTCAGACCGGAAGAGTTGTTGCTCAAAGTGTGCAATATCCTCAAAATGAGGCAGAAGCAACAGCAGTACATCCTCAATCAGATAATGGAGGAGAGAAGGGGACAGACTGTGGAGGAGGAACAATCCGAGGAGGAGAAGAGGCCGAAGAAGGTCAATCCGTTCGTGAAACAATTCCTCGAGGTCATCGAGAAGCGTTACACGGAGAGCGATATCACCATAGAAGACCTTGCGCAGGATATGTTCCTTAGCAAGTCCACCCTGACGCGTCGCACCAACTCCATCATCGGCAAGACCCCGCTTGAGATCCTCAACGAGTTCAGGCTGAACGAGGCGATGAGGCAGTTGAAGAACGCCGATAGCGAAACGCAGATCAGCGATGTGGCCTATAATGTCGGCTTCAGTGACCCTGCCTACTTCAGCCGCCGGTTCAGGGAGTACTTCGGCACGAAACCGTCGCAGGTCATTGAGCGAGAATAGGGGATAATTTTGAATTATGAATTAAGAGGAATGATCGATCCGTAAACCTCGAGGAACGGTATAACATAGGCAGGGGTGTAAAACTCTGTGTGAAAAAAGATAAACATGAAAAATTTAATCATAGACCAAGGAAATTCCTCCAGCAAGGTGAGCCTTTACGACGACGGTGTGATGACCTGTTCGGAACGTTATGATACACTTTGCGTGGAGACCCTCCGAAAGATCCAGCGGGAGTTCGGTTGGGAGAATTCCATCATCTCGTCCGTTGTGGAGACGGACCCGGAGCTGGTGCGATGGCTGACGGAGAATTCGCGGAAGTTCATGCAGTTGGACGAAAACACCCCGTTGCCCATAGGAAATCTATACAAGACCCCCAAAACATTAGGGAAAGACCGTATTGCGGTATGTGTCGGAGCCAACTATTTGAGCCCCGACCGTAATCTGTTGGTGATAGACGCCGGCACCGCCATCACGTACGATGTGGTCAATTCGGAGAACAACTATGTGGGCGGGAACATCTCGATGGGGGTGGACATGCGTTTCAAGGCCCTGAACGCCTTCACCAGCAAGCTTCCCCTTGTGACGAAGGAGGAGGAATCCCCCTTGACCGGAGGAACCACGCGGGAGGCGATCGCCTCGGGTGTTTTGAACGGTATGACCTATGAAATAGATGGTTTCATCGATGCTTTTCGATCGATTTATCCGAAACTTTTAGTGTTTTTAACAGGTGGAAACGCAAAATATTTTGAAAAAAGGATAAAATACTGCAACTTTGTAGTCCCAAATTTATTATCACTCGGGTTAAACCGAATTCTAATGTTTAGATGATTAAGAGAGTTGCATTCATAGGAATAATGGTAGCGGGTGTTTTCACCAACACCTTGGCGCAAAACAATATAAGTTCACCGTACACGCGTTATGGCTACGGGTCGATAGTCGAGGGTGGCTATGGACAAAGCACTCAGATGGGAGGACTGATGGCAGGTCTGCGCTCTGCGTATTTCACCAATCCATCCAATCCGGCATCTTATACGGCCATCGATTCCCTCAATTTCAGGATTGAGGCGGGGTTGAGCTTTTCCTCGGAAAAGTATTCGGACGCGACGAAGAGCCAGAGATGCATGTCGGGTAACTTCGAGTATCTTGCCATGCAATTCCCTGTCAAGAGATGGATGGCGGTCAGTATCGGAATCCGTCCCTATTCATTGGTGGGGTATAAGAATTCCCGCCATGTGACCGAGTCCACTGATCTGACGCAAGACACGTTGAAGAGCAGTTACACCTATGAAGGGGAGGGTGGTATCAACCAACTCTATTTTGGAGTGGGTTTCCGTCCGTTCAAGAACCTCTCTGTCGGTGGTAACCTGTTGTACCATTTCGGTACGATTGAGCATAACAGTGCGGCGACGTTCGATGACGCCTACATCTATCCGACCACCCAGACGCAGAAGATCCACGTGCGGGATTTTTGCGCGAATGTGGGTCTGCAAGGATCCTTCAAGTTCAGCAAGGAGCAGTTCTTGACCATCGGTGCCACGTATCAGTTCAAATCCGTGTTGAAATCGGAGGCTGACAGGACCATCATCACGTCGGATACCATAGTGTTAAATTATGATAATAATTTCGATACACCCTCCAGTTTTGGCATGGGATTTGTATTTCACTTTAATAGCAAGGTGCTTGCCGGATTTGACTACAAGCGGACGGCTTGGTCAGACGTCAGGTTCTTTGGTGAGAAACCTTTTGAGGATGTGAACAGGTTCGCATGGGGAGTGCAATATCAGCCAGGCAAGAGCGCAAGGCGGTATTTCCAGCGGATGTACTATCGTTGTGGATTGAATGTGAGCAAGTCATACTACAAGGTGAATGGTGAGGGGATTAATCAGATGGCGGTTGATGCGGGTTTCGGATTCCCTCTGAAGAAAGGAATGAATCCGACGGTGATCAATGTGGGGCTTGAGTATGGCAAGAGAGGCAACAACGACAACGGGCTTGTCAAAGAGCAGTATTTGAAGGGAACGATCAACGTGACGCTTAACGAGCGTTGGTTCGTGAAACGGAAATTAGAGTAAAAAACGATTAAATTTAATGATATGAAAACGAATTCAATTTTTTTAGGCGTGGTGTTATTGGCCTTACCGTCAATGACATTCGCACAGAAAGGAACAAGTGACGGATCCAAGTATGGACATGGCGAAGATAGTATCAGGTGTATTTCCAACCTTAGCATGATGGTTCAGTACACCAAACAGAAAGATTACGCAAGCGCTGCTCCATGTTTCGAGATCGTGTACGCTGAGTGCCCTAAGTGCTCGAAGAACGTCTATACTAATGGTGTGGATATCTTGGCGGATCAGTTGTCCAAGGAGACGGATGCAGCTAAGAAGGAGAAGATATTTGATAGAATGATGAAGCTGTATGATGATCGTATCAAATATTTCGGGCGTGATAAGAAGTATGATAAGTACTATATCCTGGGCAAGAAGGCTTCGGATTACATCCGTTATGTGCCTGAGAGCAAGAAAGACCCTAACAAGGAGGTTGCCTACAACTGGTTGGGCGAGGTTATCGATGCCAAGAAGGAAGCCACTTCTGCTTCGGTGCTCCAACAGCGTTTCTATTTGTCCGCTGGCTTGTATCAAAGCAACAAAGATGGTTTCAGGGACAAGTTCTTGTCTGATTATTTGACGGTTTCCGGCTACATCAGCGAGAAGATGGCCGCATTGGCTGCGGATGATCCTGATTTGCCTAATTATCAGGGCGCTAAGGCTGATATCGACCAGAAGTTCGCTAGCTCCGGCGCGGCTGACTGCAAGACGTTGGATGGCGTGTACAGCAGCAAGATCGATGCGAATAAGAGCGACAAGGATTTCTTGAATATGGTGCTTTCCCTCTATGCGTTGGCAGGTTGCGAGGAGTCCCAAGTATATTTCAAGGCGGCCGCTTACAAGCATAAGATCGACCCTTCAGCCAACTCGGCGAGAGGTCTCGCTTCCCAGTCTATCAAGAACAAGGACTACAGCAAGGCTTTGACCTATCTGAACGATGCGATCAATTTGGAGACGAAGAACAGCGAGAAGTCTAAGCTCCAGTACATCGTCGCAACGATTTACAGGGATATGAAGAATCCTTCCGCTGCCCGTACGGCTGCTCAGAAGGCCATCTCCTTCGATAGGACAAACGGAAAGGCATATATCTTGATCGGTAACTTGTATGTCTCTTTCAACGGTGACATCAGCGACGATGCGATTATCCGCCAAACCGCTTATTGGGTGGCTGTAGATCAATGGGAGAAGGCTAAGCAAGCCGACCCTTCTTCTGCTGCGGATGCTAACAGATTGATTAACAAATACAAACCATACTTCCCTGCGGCTGACCAACTCTTCATGAGGAACATCACCAAGGGACAGGACTTCACGGTGCCTGGTTGGATCAACGAGAAGACAACGGTAAGATGATATTCTGATGGTATCTGTGAAACGGAATATTTTCCATAACGGGTTTATACGTATAGCGGCTGCGGGTTTCGTGGCTGCTATATGTTTATTATCCTGTAGCGACGATAAGGATTATGTGCCGTCTATGGATCGCTCCAAACGTCCTTCGTTGCATGCGTTGGACGTGCAGACGCTCGTCTCCGACTCGGGTGTGGTGCGCTATCGTGTCAACACGAAGGAGTGGTTCGTCTATGACAAGGCGGAGGATCCCTATTGGGACTTCCCCGTGGGGCTTCATCTCGAACGTTTCGACCCCCAGATGAAGGTCGATGCCGAGATACGGAGCAAATACGCCATCTACAAGACGGAGCCTAAGCTCTGGGACCTGCGTGACAGCGTGAAGGCGGTCAACCTGGAGGGGGAGCAGTTCGAGTGCGACCAGCTCTTCTGGGACGAGAAGGCGGAGCGTGTTTACTCCAACGGAAAAATCAAAATTACCCAGAAGGATAGGGTCATCTATGGGAAGGGTTTCGACTCCAACCAGACGTTGACGAAATATACAATTAAAAATCCGGAGGGAATTTTCCCGATTAGGGAATAAAAATCAGAAAAAAAGTTTCACGTTGAATGTAATTTTACTAATTTCGTGCGCTAAAAAATGTAAAGAAAATAAAATAATTAATAAACAAACAAATGGCAGCATTAGAGAAAATTAGAAAGCAGGGTAAGATTGTGCTGGGTATTGTGTTCGTGGCATTGCTCGCCTTCGTCGTTGGTGACTTTTTGAGTAATTCAAGCGCGATTATCAATTCGAGCCGTGATCAGATCGGAACGGTGTGCGGAAAGAAGATGACCTCCGCGGAATTTCAGAAGAGCATCAGCGCATTCACCAGCTTCAACAAAATTGAGGGTAACAACGTGGGTGACGCCGAAGTGAGAAACGAGGCATGGCAGACGTTCATCATCACCAACATGTTGGAGGACAGAATGAACAAGATCGGCATGTCCATCTCCCCAGATGAGTTGGAGTATATGACCAAGGTGAACCCTCACAGAGAGTTGAGAAATCTACAGATATTGAAGGACGAGAACGGTAATTTCAGTCCACAACGCTTGGAGAACTTGCTCCGTACATTCAAACAGTTCGAGGAGGATTCCGAGGAGAATGCGAACAACGAGTACATCAAAGATATATACAACGGTTGGTTGTGCGTGGAGAATAAGTTGGTCAACTCCTTGGCTTATGAGAAACTTGTCACTTTGACAGCATCCGCATCGAGAGCTCCTAAGGCTGAGAAAGACCTTATCGCTAAATATGCTGGCGAGCAAGTTGATTTCGCTTGCGCGTTCAAGCCTTATTTCATGATGCCGGACTCCGCTTTCGTAGTGACGGATGAGGAGGGTCGCGCGGAATATGAGAAGATTAAAAACACTTTCAAGACGGATAAGTTCCGCTCCATCAAGGCTATCGTGTTCGACGTGAGACCAGATGCGGCTGACTCCGCTGATGCGAGGGACAGAGCTCTTGACAACGAGGCTGAATTCAAGAAGATCAACGATCTCGACGAGGCTTATCTCTTGGCTTCTCAGGAGAGCGATCCTAACTTCATCTCCAGAAATGTATACATGAAATCTGATGATATCGATTACGCTCTGAGGGAGTTCGCCTTCGCTGCGAAAAAGGATTCTGTTATCCCTACTTTCGCCGACGGTCTTTTCTACAAGACGGCTAAGGTGCTTTCCGATGTTGTCTCTCACCCAGACTCTGTGAAGATCTCCTTGATCTACTTGGCGAAGACTAAGAAAGAGGATGACACGAAGAAGAAGGCTGATAGCATCTTCGGTGCCATCATGCAGGGTGCTTCGTTCGCCGACATGGCTGAGAAATTCTCCATGGACAACTCCCAAAGGAACAAGGGTGAGTTCGGATGGTTGAGAGAGGGTATGTTCGGCAGATTCAAGGATTTCGACGATATTGCCTTCAACGGCAAGGTTGGCCAAGTATTCCAATTGGCGGATAAGGATGACCAAATCATCGTGAAGATTGACTCCATGACAGCTCCAATCAAGAAGGTGAAGATCGCCGAGGTGGCTATCAAGGTGGAGGCTAGTTCGGATACTTACCGCAAATACTACGAGAAGGCTAGCAAGTACCTTAGCGAGAACCACACGTTGGAAGACTTCTCCAACAACGCTTCCGCACAAGGTTTGATCGCTTACGAATATTCTCCAATCTTCGAGAACGATTATCAAATCAGGAACAGCAACATCGAGAACGCTCGTAAGGTGGTAAGCTGGGCATTCAACCACGAGGTGGGTGATATCACTTCCCAACCGTTCGAGTTCTCTAACCAATGCGTGATCGCCGCTTTGACGGGTATTGTGGAGAAGGGATTCCTCCCTTACTCTTACAGCTACGCTAATGATTATTCCAAGAGGAAGGTGATGGAGGAGAAGAAGGCGCAAGCTACTATCGAGGAGTGGAAAGACAAGGATCTTGCCGCTTGCTCTGACAGAATCGATACAGTAAAGGACGCTCGCTTCGACGTGAACATCCAAGACCCTGCTGTTCTCGCCAGCATCTATTCGTTGGGCGTGGGCGAGACTTCCGCTCCTATCAAGGGATTGAGCGGTGTCTATAAGGTGAAGGTGCTCGACAAGAAGCCTGCTGAGGGTCCTGTTACGTCCAACCAACGTAGGGAATTGGAGATGATGTTCAGACAATCCATGGGTGTCTTGATCGACAAGACTGACATCGTTGACAATCGCTCCACTTTCTATTGATTTGAACTGAATTGACATAACAGGCGCGAGGTTAACTTGTATTTTCCTCGCGCCTTTTTTAGTTATATTATTTGAGGATTGGCATCCTATCGAATTGTAATCTCGACTCTACAATGGATAAGCAAAGGAAACCTTTATTGGCATTGTCGTTGGACGAACTGAAACAGATTGTCCAGGAGATGTCCATGCCTTCTTTCACCGCTAAGCAGATCGCTGATTGGCTCTATAAGAAACGGGTGACTTCCATTGCCGAGATGACTAACCTCTCCCTGGCGAACCGTACCAAACTGGGCGAGGTGTATGAGGTGGGGTGCTACAAGCCTATCCAGACGACCCTCTCGAAGGATGGTACGAAGAAGTATCTCTTCGAGGTCAATGGCGGCTTTGTCGAGAGCGTGATGATCCCTGACGGGGAGCGTTGCACCTTGTGCGTCTCCACTCAAGTGGGCTGTAAGATGGGCTGCAGGTTTTGCGCGACGGGTAAGCAGGGCTTCCATGGCCAACTTACCGCCACGGATATACTGAATCAAATCCAATCCATTCCGGAGTCCCAGGAACTGACCAATATCGTCTTCATGGGCATGGGCGAACCGTTCGACAATACGGACAATGTGCTGCGGGTGTTGAATGTGCTCACTGCGGAGACTGGTTATGCCTGGAGCCCGAAACGGGTCACTGTCTCCACCGTGGGACTGATTCCGGGGATGCTTCGCTTCCTGACGGAGAGCCAGTGCCACTTGGCGGTCAGCCTGCATAATCCGATAGCGGAGGAGCGCTTGGAGATGATGCCGGCGCAGAAAGCCTTCCCTATCGCACGGGTTCTCGAGGAGATAAAACGGTTCGATTTCACAGGCCAGAGGAGGGTCTCCTTCGAATATACGATGTTCGAAGGGGTGAATGACCAGCAACGCCACGTCGATGCGCTTGTGCGGCTTCTTTCCGGCCTGGAGTGCAGGGTCAACCTTATCCGTTTCCATACGGTGCCGGACACCCCTTACAAGGGCGCCTCCATGCAACGGATGGAGTGGTTCCGCGACCAGCTTAACAGAAAGGGCGTCACTACAACCATCAGGAAGTCGAGGGGAGAGGATATCCTTGCGGCGTGTGGATTGTTGTCAACCCAAAAGATTTCCGAAAAAAGCAATTTATAGTATCCACGATAATGGTAGATTTCATGAAAAAAAGAGTTGCGTTCATAGCGTGTTGTGCCTTTATGGCGCTCGTCGCGCTCACTTCGTGTTCGAAAAAGGACAGTGGTTTGTTTACGGTCACGGTGGGCGGAAACGCCTACGATGTGATGGTCGTGGGTGACCCTGACATCTGGAAGGGGAATGCGGGTCGCGCCTTGTTCGACGTCTTGGATGAAGATATGCCGGGACTTCCGCAAGCGGAGCCTATGTTCAATATCTTATTCCTTAACACACAGGATTTTACGGATATTGTGAAACCTATGCGTAGCCTTGTCTTTTACGATGTGGATAGCACGCAATACACACAAGGAAAGGTCTCCTTCTCCGTGGATCGTTGGGCTAAAACGCAAGCCATTGTGAAGATTACCGCACCTAACCAAGAAGAGATGGAGCGTATCGTGAAGGAGAAAGGAAGGTCTATCGTCGATTTCTTCGTCGATAAGGAGTGCGAGCGTAGCCTCCTCTTCTTCGATAGGTATCCGAATTTGGATGGGGAAAAACTGCTGCATGACAAGTTGGGTATTAGGCTCTCATTGCCTAATTACATAGACAAAAGCAAGGTTGGAGACAAATTCATTTGGCTCTCTAACGGTAGCGTTGATGCCCGTCTGGACATCCTCGCTTATCGTACTCCTTTCCAAGGACCGAAGGATATGGGCATTGAGCGTATATTGGAGAAGAGGGATTCCCTCACGAAGATTTATATCCCTGGCCCTTCCGAGGGCTCCTATATGTGTGTGGAGCGAGAGGTCATTCCTCCGGTGGAGCGTCGAATCCTCTACAAGGGGAAAAAATGCACTGAGGTGCGTGGCCTCTGGCGCACGGAGAACGAGTTCATGGGCGGTCCGTTCGTCAGCCGTACCTTTGTCGACACATTGCATCAGGAAGCGGTGACCGTGGAGGCTTTCGTCTATGCTCCGCAGCATAAAAAGAGAAATAAGATCAGACAGGTGGAGGCGGCCCTCCATTCGTTGGAAATTGAATAATTTTTTTTACTTTTGTGAAAAAGAAAGTAGATAATTCTGATTATAAAAGACATGGAAGAAGATAAAATAAAAGTCGGCATTACGCAAGGTGATATCAATGGAATTGGTTATGAGGTGATTATCAAGACGTTGGCCGATATGCGCGTGAATGAGTTCTGCATTCCGATCGTGTATGGTTCCTCGAAGGCGGCTGCCTATCATCGTAAGTCGTTGAATATCGAGAACTTCAATCTGAATGTCATCTCCAACGCTACGGAGGCGAATCCGAAGCGCTCCAATATCATCAATTGTGTCGATGAGGAGATAAAGGTGGAGTTGGCTAAATCCACGGAGGAGGCTGGCCATGCTGCTTTCTTGGCCTTGGAGCGTGCCACGTCCGACTTGCGTGATGGCTTGATCGATGTGCTGGTGACGGCGCCTATTAACAAGAAGAATATCCAGTCCGAGAAGTTCCACTTCCCAGGACATTCCGAATACTTGCAGGATAAGTTCGGCTACGGCGAGAAGGGCCTGATGCTGATGGTGAGCGATGTGCTGAAGGTTGCCGTGGCTACGGGACACGTGCCTATCAAGGCGGTCTCTTCTTATCTTTCGGTTGAAAAGATTGTCTCTAAGTTGAGCGATTTGAATAAGACGCTTATCTGTGATTTCTCCGTGGTACGTCCTCGCATTGCGGTGTTGGGACTTAACCCTCATGCGGGCGACAATGGTGTGTTGGGCTCCGAAGAGGAGGAGATTATCATCCCTGCCATCAAGAAAGCCGCGGATATGGGTATCACCTGCTTCGGACCTTACCCTGCCGATTCATTGTTCGGTAGCGGTAACTTCAAGCGCTTCGATGCGGTGTTGGCCATGTACCATGACCAGGGTTTGGCTCCGTTCAAATGCATCGCTATGGAGAGTGGCGTGAACTTCACGGCCAACTTGCCTATCATCCGTACCTCTCCTGTGCATGACGTGTCGTACGACAAGGTGGGTGTCGGTGAGGCTTCCGAGGAGTCCTTCCGTAATGCGCTTTACCTCGCCTGCGATATCTACAAGAACAGAATCCAATATGCGGAGCTGAATAAGAACAAGCTGAAAAAGCAGGAGGTGGAAATCAGCGGACAGGTCGAATAGTCTTGTCACTTTTCATTCAAATGATCATAGGGGAGCGTTCCGGTAGGATCGCTCCTTTTCTTTTTCGCTCGACACGCATCGGAAGCCGATCATCAGGGAGAAGGTGGAGGCGTTGCCGGCTTGGCAGAGACGACTCATCGGGAAGGTGTACATGCAGGTGAGGAAGAGGTTCTCTTTGTGGTTCAGCCTTGCCCAAGGGGAGACCATCCTCCCTGTCTGGTAGCTGAGCCCGAGCTCCCACTTCTTCCTCAGTTGTAGGCTGGGGGAGACCACCGCTCCGAAGGGTGAGTATTTCGCCACGTAGAGCATTCCGTTTAACGCCAGATGCCTGTCTGCGCTCGTGCGGAACCTTTTTCCGCCGGAGAGGTAGAAGTGGGTCGCCTGTTTGTGCCCGAAGGCCCGTAGGTGTCCGTTCCCTACACCCCGCACGCTGAAAGCGAGGAAGTCCTCCCCTTCGAACCGTAGCCATGCCCCCATGCGGAAGCGGACCACCACCTCCGTTTTTTCCTGCCGCTCGAAGTATGGGTCTTCGTCTTGCCTGAGGAGGGAGAAGTCCTTCCCGATGCATCGGGCTCCTCCGCCCACGTTCAGGGAGAGCCAGGTCCAGTCGGAGACCAGGAAACGGTAGGTACCGGACATCTCCACCTCCAATAGCTTGGAAATGCCTGCCTTCTCGCACAAGACAACGCCTCCCATGGAGTAGTTCGTTTCCCGCAATAATTTATGGACGGTGGCGGATATTTCGCTCGGACTACCCGCTATCCCCATCCATTGGTTGGTGTATTGAATCGCCACGTTCAGTCCGCTGGTGAATCCCGAACTCGCTGAGTTGTAGAGATATGGGTTCGCCATGTATAACGATGGACGCTCTTCCTGCTGGGCTTTGGCCACCCAGCCTGCCATGATGAATAGGATCAGTAGTAAATGTTTCATGACTCAATATGATAATTCAATAAAACCAGATAGTGCTTTCGACCCTTTGGAGAGGAGCAGGTAATAGTATGTCCCGACGGGCAATAGTTTCCTCCCGCCTAGGCTGAATCCGTTGTGGTTGTCGCCTCCCCAATGGTTGTCGTAGTGCTTCATGTGGAAGACTTGTATGCCCCATTTGTTGTAGATATAGATTTCATTGTCAGGGTATTGCGACAATGATTCGATCTCAAGTCTATCGTTTATACCATCTCCGTTAGGGGTCAGTAACAGGTTATAAGAGAACTCCTTCGTCTTTCCGCTCCCTTGTTCTTCCGATATCGTGTCTGTAGGCAAAAACGGTTCATCTTCCACCAACTCGGGGATGGTATCCACAACGGTAGGCGTGGTATCAGGCACGATAGGCGGTATGGTGTCCACAATCGTTGGCGTAGTGTCCGGCACGACAGTCGGTATCGTATCCACAATCGCAGGCGTGGTGTCCGGCACGATAGGCGGTATCGTATCCGCAATGGTAGGCGTAGTATCAGACACGACAGACGGTATGGTATCCACAATCGCAGGCGTAGTATCAGGCACTACAGGCGGTATCGTATCTACAATTGTAGGCGTGGTATCAGGTGCGATAGGCGGTATCGTATCCACAATCGTAGGTGTAGTGTCAGGTACGATAGGCGGTATGGTGTCCACGATGGTAGGCGTAGTATCAGGCACGATAGGCGGTATCGTATCCACAATCGCAGGCGTGGTATCAGGTGCGATAGGCGGTATCGTATCCACAATCGTAGGTGTGGTATCAGGCACGATTGGCGGTATGGTATCTATAATCGCAGGCGTAGTATCAGGCCCAATAGGCGGTATGGTATCTACAATCGCAGGCGTAGTATCATGCACGATAGGCGGTATCGTATCCACAATCGCAGGCGTAGTGTCCGGCACAATAGGCGGTATCGTATCCACAACCGTAGGCGTAGTGTCAGGCACAATAGACGGTATCGTATCCACAACGGCAGGCGTAGTGTCCGGCACGATAGGTGGTATGGTATCCACAACCGCAGGCGTGGTGTCCGGCACGATAGGCGGTATGGTATCCACAATCGTAGGCGTAGTATCAGGTACGATAGGTGGTATTGTATCCACAATTGTAGGCGTGGTATCCTGCACGATAGACGGTATCGTATCCACAACCGTAGGCGTGGAATCCTGCACGATAGGTGGTATTGTATCCACAATCGTAGGCGTAGTGTCTGGCACAATAGGCGGAATAGTGTCCGCAATCGTAGGCGTAGTATCGGGTGTGACGGGCGGTATCGTATCCACAACCGTAGGCGTAGTGTCAGACACAATAGGCGGTATCGTATCCACAACCATAGGCGTAGTGTCAGGAATGATATGCGGTATGGTATCCACAACCATAGGTGTGGTGTCCGGCACAATAGGCGGTATGGTGTCCACAATTGTAGGCGTAGTATCTGGCACAACAAGCGGTATCGTATCCACAACGGCAGGCGTAGTATCAGGCACGATAGGTGGAACTGTATCCACAATCGTAGGCGTAGTGTCTGGTACGATAGGTGGAATGGTATCCGCAATCGTAGGCGTAGTGTCTGGTACAATAGGCGGTATGGTATCCACAATTGTAGGCGTGGTATCAGGCACAATAGGTGGTATGGTGTCTACAATTGTAGGCGTAGTGTCTGGAATGACAGGCGGTATCGTATCCACAATCGTAGGCGTGGTATCAGGTGTGACAGGCGGTATGGTATCCACAATCGTAAGCGTAGTATCAGGCACGACAGGCGGTATGGTATCTACAATCGTAGGCGTAGTGTCTGGTACGATAGGTGGAATGGTATCCACAATCGCAGGCGTGGTGTCCGGCACGATAGGCGGTATGGTATCCACAATTGTAGGCGTGGTATCAGGCACAACAGGCGGTATGGTATCCACAATTGTAGGCGTAGTGTCGGGTGTGACGGGTGGTGTGGTATCTATCACGTGGACAAGCGTGGCGCATTGATCCACCACCTGCGCAGAGTCGTTCCGCAAGGCAAAATCGAATGTGTACGTCCCTGGTGCGAAGGAGTCTGGCTGGAAGGTGCTGGTCAGGTGGAAACGGTCGCAGGGGTTGTCGAATAGGGGCGATGGCAGGTCTACCCAAACACTGTCTTCCCCTTCTTTTAGGTAGAGCGTCGTGTCGCCCAAGCATCCCTGTAATTGGGGGATTATAGGCTCTCGTGCGGCTGCTTGCGTTGTGTGGAGCCCTAACCCGCAACCTAAGGTGTCTATGCAATCGTTCTCTATTGGATAGATGGCTACCAGATGTTGCGCCATGGGTGCGTTCGCTGTGCAAAGGTTCTTCTCGGTGGAGAACTCCATCAGATGGAGCCCGTCGGGCAGTGAATCGGGCATGCCGCAGATTGTGGCGGGGCAGGCGGAACATCCTGCGGCGCTGGAATCCTCTTGCCAAAGCACGGCGAAACGTGTGGTGTCGGGCAGGATGCTCTTCCATGTGACGCACTCCTCACATGGGGTGGAGGAGACCTCCACGTCGAAAACGTAGGGGATCAGCTTGATCGCTGGCTTGAAATCCTCCTCGGTGAAGGATGGGACGGAAAAGCTTGTACGCTCCACCACCCATTTGTCTTCCAGGTAGTTATAGACCCCTTCGAACTTCATCAGGCACTCCTTGCCGGGGGAGGGGTAGATGTCGGACGAATCATTCAATAACGAACCGTCAGTCTGTCGGTATTGGTAGGCGGCCGCATCTCCCACTGCATCGCCGTAGAAGACACAGTCTAGGGGAACGCTCTCCTCCGTCAGTTCTTCCGCCTTGCCTGCAAAGACGGCTATTCCGTCCGCTGAGGGCCCTCCGTTGCCTACCATGCCGATTCTCCATTGTTGCTTCAGTCCTATCCCTCCCGCTCCCTCTTGGGCGGTGCAATCCACGGAAAACCAATTCTTCGGTGTGATGTCATCGCTGTTCGGACCGTTCAGCTTGGGCGTTGGACCGCCTATGTAGAACGTCTCACCCATCTCTACCACGCCCGAATCGAGTTGTATCGCGTAGGTCAGCGTGCTTCCCGTAAGCCAACCGCTCGGGTGGAGGATCGTGCCGTTATTGCAGATGATCACCGTGTAGGGTGTCTCCGAGAAATCAATGCGTTCGGAGGTCATGAATTGTACGTACTCATAGACGTTGTCGTAGCTGGCCGGGTCTGCCATTATGCCACTGATAAGTACACTTCCGTGAATGTTGCCTATTGAACAACAAACAATTAGCATCGCAGATAGAAAAGCTTTTAAATGCATATTTTATTTTATTACAAACAATAACAGTTTCAAACCTATAGGCGTTCCGATTGCAAACCTAACAAGTATTTCCAACCGCACGCTTCGTGAGGTTACCGTCCGCGAATGTATAAAATAATTTTATATAATGTAGAATATACGCAATAAAAATTTTAAAAATATTTCCCACATGTTAATTCAATATTGATTACATCGAACTAACGTTTCAAAATTGTTATTCGTTATTTGTTTCCTTCGTCGCCGTAATGATTCCCTCGTCGGATATCTGTGGCAGATTGTCGTGTATATCCTCTTTTGTCAAGGCTTGAATCACCTTCAGCACACGTTTGTCGGGGTCGATGTGAGGACCCTTGTTCGGTGGTTTGATTTGGTAGGTGGAGATGACTTCCGCACTGATGAAGTTGCCCGTCTGTTGCTCCATCTTCACCCTGAAGATAGGGGCCAGACCGTTCACTCCCTTGATGTTCACGTTGCTGTAGGTGGCGAAGTTGCCCATGCTGTAGGCGATGAACTTGTTCTTGTAGATCTCCACGGCGCGGGTCACGTGAGGACCATGTCCCAGCACGATGTCCGCTCCGGCGTCGATGGCTCTGTGTGCGAATTCATAGACATTCCCTCTGTTCTGACCGAGGAAGTTTTCGTAGTTTCTCGGAACGTGCTGGTATTTGCTGCCTTCAGCGCCTCCGTGGAAGGATACGATCACGATGTCGCACGTCTGACGTAGTTGCTTTACCAGCGAGTCCAGTCCTTCGTAGTCGGTGATTTGCACGGTGCCCCGGTTAGGTGCGAAGGCGCAGAAACCGTACTTGACACCGTTCTCGACGAACTCCGCGGTAGGTTTCTCCGTGAAGCCCGCCCAATTGATTTGCAGGCTGTCGAATAGTCTCTTGGCGTTCTCCTTGCCCTTCTCGCCGAAGTCTCCGCTATGGTTGTTCGCCACGCTCACCACGTTGAAGCCCGCATCTTTGTAGTATTGGGCGAAACGGCAAGGCATACCGAACTTGAAGCAGGTCTTAGGGTCGTTGCAGTTCTTGGCGCCCACCTCGGTATCGGTGAAGGTGCCTTCCACGTTGCAGAATACGATGTCGGAGTTTTGGAAGTAAGGCTTCACTTCGTCGAAGAACTTATCCTCCTCTTCTTTCGGAGGCAAGTAGGAGGTGTTGGGTAGGATACTGCCTATCATGACGTCCCCCACCGCTGTGATGGTGATCGTGTCGTGCTTGTCGGTCGGTTCGACGACCATGAGGGTGTCCGTTCCCTGCGCTAACGAATCGGCTCGTAGCGTGTCGATTGCCACCACGGGCTGGTTCTCTTGTTTGTTAGCCAATGTGTCGACCACGGTTTCGATCGTGGCTTTGTGTCTCCTTTTGGATCTTCTTCCGGCCTGGCTCTGTGCGCATACGAACAGGGCGAGCAATATGAATAAAAAGTATCTTTTCATTTAATCTATTGAAACGTAATAGGTTGTGTTTTGTTTATGCAAAGATAGCAATATGAATTATGAATTATGAATTTTGAATTAAGAATTTTGAATTAAGAATTATGATACGTTAGTTCGATGGAGTTAATTGTGTGATATCTGCGGATGTGTGATTCCCCAGTCCTGAAAGGACGGCATCCCCCAGGCAGGGGTGTAAACCCCTGTACGAAAGGTGCGGTGACCAGGAGAGCCCCGAAAGGGGCGACACTCGAAAATATTATTCATGAAGAAAATATAATAATGACAAAAAAATATCGTTTAATCATAATATTAATATCCAAAACTATGGCAACATCATTAGTGAAAATTAATGTCCATCTAATTTTTCACACAAAAACTACTAGTGTATGTTTGCGGGAGAATGACATCCCCCTCATTCATAAATACATAGATGGAATAGTGAAAAACCTACAAACAGTTCCGATCTGTACAGGTGGCGTCAATGACCATGTGCACATACTATGTTCTCTGCCCAAATCAATGTCTATTTCGGACTTCGTGCGAACCATTAAATCGAATTCTAGTAAATGGATTAAATCATTAGACGGGTATTATAGGAATTTTGAGTGGCAGGCAGGTTATGGCGCATTCAGCGTCAGTCCGTCTATAATTGATAAGACGATTCGGTATATAAATAATCAGGCCGAACATCACAAAAAGGTATTGTTTAAGGATGAATACATGGAATTTTTGAGGGTTTATAATGTGGAATGTAATCCCGATTTTATTTCTGTGGATTGACGGATGTAATGTGTCACCCCCGTTGGGGGTTCATGGAACGCAACGAATCTGTCACACAGGGGCTGACGCCCCTGCCTGGAGGATATCACCCCTTCGGGGTTTGGATGTGTGATGTTCAGGAGTATTTGTTGTATGTCGTTGTGAATCAAGTATCAATAGTTCTGATGCAATGACAGCTTGTGAGCTACATATCCGTCATGTGACATTTCCTAGTCCTGAAAGGACGGCATCCCCCAGGCAGGGGATTGGCGAATTAAGAATCATGAATTTTGAATTTAGAATTATGATACGTTAGTTCGATGGAGTTAATTGTGTGATATCTGCGGATGTGTGATTCCCCAGTCCTGAAAGGACGACACCCTCCAGGCAGGGGTGTAAACCCCTGTACGGCATAGACGAGGCGTGAAGAGAGCCCCGAAGGGGCGACACCCCGGAAAACAAGGATGATATGGTTCAATGCGACGGATGTAATGTGTCACCCCCGTTGGGGGGTCATGGTGCGCAATGGATCTGTCACACAGGGGTTTACACCCCTGTACGAAAGGTGTAGTGATCAGGAGAGCCCCGAAGGGGCGACACCCGAAAATATTATTCATGAAGAAAATATTTTTATAATTTCACTGGAATGATGTTGGACTGAACTACGTTCCTCCCGTTCATTCCCCCCGACAATACTCAATCAACCTTCCATAAATGTCTGACATCCGCAACAATGGTTCGTTGCCTACCACAAATAACTGCATCCTGGCCCGGGTGATCGCCACGTTCAACTTGCGGTCCACCTCCTGACCTTCCACCTCGACGGGTTCACTCAAAACACCTAACTGGTAATATTGGCTGATGGTGGTGGAGAAGATGATGTAGTCTTTCTGCCCGCCTTGCAACCGCTCCACCGTGTCGATCACAATCTGCTCCGCCCCCTCGACGCCTAAGTTGCGTAACTGCTTGAGGATGACGGCTATCTGATTGCGGAATGGCACGATGATGCCCACGTGCTCGGAGAGCTTGAAACTCGGGTCGGATGCGTTCAGTCGGGCGATGGAGCGCACCATCTGCGCCACGACCTCCGCCTCCTCCGCATTGATTTTGCTATTGTCCATCCTGCTGACCTTGCGCACGTCCACGAAGCCCATCCGCACGGTGCGCACGAACTCATGGATATTCTTTTCGCTCAGCTCCATATTCTTCGGGAAACAGGCTAGTTGACGGGTCTCTCCTTCGCCTGAGAAGGGGAGGTCAACTATTGTCTGGTGCCGGTTCTTACCCACCCGCAGGGCGTTGTGGTAGAACTCACGGCTGACGAACTCACTGATGGTCGGGTGCATGCGCCATTGCGTGTCGAGCATGCCTGGCTTCACTTCGCTGTGCGCCAACATGTGACGGTGTAACCGCTCGAATAGGGAGTCCGCACAGTTCTCCAACCCGAACGCGCGCAGCTCGGGGTCTGTCACCTCCGACTCGCTTCTAGGCTGTTGCACGACGGCAGGCAATTGCTTGTGGTCGCCTATCATGACGAACTTGCGGATGGCTGGTTGCCCTCCTTTCGTCGTGGCGCACAGTAATCCTAATAGTTGAGGCTCTAATATCTGCGATGCCTCGTCCACAATGGCCACGTCGAAGTGGAAGAGGTCGAACAGCGAGGTCTTGCCATCCATGGAGGCTACCGTCGCCACATAGATGCGGGGCTGGAATAGCCTACTTTTCACCGCCGAACGGTTGGTGCATCCCTCAATCTGGTACTTGAGCAGGTGCTGGCGGAAGGCTGGGTCGCAATTCAGTTCATTGCCTATGCGGATATAGTCCAATTCGGGGTCGTAGCGGTGCAACATCCTGCATATCTCGTCCACCGCCCTGTTGGTGTAAGCCATGAGCAGGATGCGGTGCTCGGGGTTCGCCAGAAAGTTGTCCACCATGGTGCGCATCGCCAGGTTGGTCTTGCCTGTTCCGGGAGGTCCCACCAAGAGGTAGAAGTCCTCGGCGCATAGGGCATCCCCTACGATATCGTTCACCTGTGCGCTTTCCGCCGACGGCCGTGGAATGGGTTGTTTCGGGGAGAAGCGGAAGTCTCGCCGTCCCAACAGGAGCTCCCTCCGCTCTTTCGGAGCGGTGAGGAACGTCCGCAACGAGCGTGTCATGGCATTGAACGAGGAGGTCATCATATCATGCTCCATCGCATAATGGCTGCTCAGGTTGAAGACGGCCCGGTTGCGTTGTTTGTAGGTGAGGCGTACCACCACGTTGTCCGCATCGAACGATTCGATCGAGCAACGGAAGAGTTGTTTGTTGGTCACATTGTCCTGCGCGTTGTTGCGCTCGTAGACCATCACCAGGTCGCCCACCCTGAAATTGGCTAGGTTCTCATCGTCCTGCACCCAATGGAAACGGATGTTGCGTATCGCCTCCGATTGGTCGGAAACGTCCAGTCCGTCCGTCACGTTGAATTGGTCGATGGTCAGGTCCATGATGATGTTGCCGCTGCGCAGTTTCTCCTCCGCAGGCAGGTTCCATGCGTCGGAGTACCCTCCGTTTCTGTCGGTGGAGGAGCATCCGATCTTCGCCAAGAACATCTCCCGCTCCACGAAGGTGAAGAAGGTGTGGAAGTAGGCGAGTTCCAGCGCATCGGCGGTGTGCAGGGGCTTCAGCGTGTCGGAGAGCGATGGCTCGATGTAGACCGACCACAGTTTGCTGCACAGGTTCTTTTGGTTCAATGTCTCGGGGGTAAGGGTGGTGTAGAGGTCGCGTGAACCTCCCCTGAGCAGGTTCCATTCGCTCGCCACGATGTCGTTGCGGAGTTGCAACGCTTCCCTCACCATTCTGCGGGAGGCGCGGCAGTCCTTCATCCTCGGGTAGCGGGAGTAGAGCAGGAAACTGCTCACCTCGGCATAGTCCAGTCCTAGGTTGTAGTGGAGGAACTCATAGTAGAGCGTCAGCTGCAGCAGGTGTTCGTCGCGCACCTCAGGCTCCGTCTTGTTCCATTCGTCCGCCTTGCCGGACTTCAACTCCACGATCTTATGGTAATCCGCCGACAGCAAGTCCATACGTCCTTGCATGCCTAACGCCTCGCAGATGAACGAGGGCTCCAGCACCACGCCTTCCCGCAGGTGGATGCCCACCTCGTCGAAACTCTTGGCTACCGTGTGCTGGATGTTATTGAATTGTATTTTTGTCGTTTGGAAGAATTCCGCATTGATCTCCTCCATCGTGCAGAAGGGGATTGGGTCCATGTTGAAGGCCTTCTTCATGGAATCCTCGTAGGTGGCGGGCTCCTCCTTCGTCTGGTTCACGCAGTCGTCGAGGAATTGGTTCGCCACGTTACCGATCGTGATGGCGGCCGACTGGGACGGCGGTTCCACCTTGTGCAGCAGGTGGTTCAGCGCATGGCTTCCATAGGGGCGGATGCAGCCTGTGATGGCGGTGATGTCCACGAGGAAGTCTGGCTCGAACACGACCAGCTCAGGCACGAACAACGGGGTGCCATCCTCGCGGGTCTCCACGGAGACGTCCAATAAGTTGATTTGCGCCCCTTCGAAAAGCGAGTCGTTCAGTTTGGCGAAGGTGTCGCCTAGGTGTCGGGTGGCTTGTGCCATCGGTTCGTCACCGCTCAGTTGCGTATAGGCGGCGGTGCATTCTCCGTCGAATGATTCCTCTCCTACGTTCTCCACCTCTCCGTACAACAGACTCTCCGTCCAGCGGCTGACCGTCATGCGGAGGCGCGCGTACTTGACCATGTGGCGGGTGTCTGGGGTGAATTCCAGGTTACGCCACGACTCGGGCAAGGCCTCTGTCAGTCTGATCGGTATCGGGACACGGAAGAAGAACGATAGGGCCTCCGCCATCGCCTTCACGTCGAAGAGGTAATCCTCCTCCGTGGGAGAGAACTGGTTGTGTAGGGTGTTGCTGATGTGCCGGCGAAGCACCTGCAACGATTTCCTTTGCGGGTAATTGCGCTCCTTGCATATCGCGTCGATGTAGGAGGCTTGGTTGGAATAGACCACATGCAGGTGGCTGCTCAACTCGGATACCGTGCGTTGGAGCATCCTGCCTAGGCGCACGTAGCGTACCCTCATGGGAAGATTCCCCTGAAGGTCCTTCAATAATGATACTAAGTCATCCTGCGCCTGATTTTGCTCTAAAGACAAGTTCTGTTTTTTCATACGGCAAAGATGCGTAAAAAAATGTATTTATCCAAATGGACTTTTTGTGTCGCATGGCGGACATATGGTATTTACTATTTAACAATTTATTATTTACTATTTGTATTTGTGCTGATGCGGTGTTTTATGAAAAATTTCGTGTTCTGCTCTGAGCATCAGGTATATAAATATTGTTCGGAAACATATGTTAATAAAAATGTTTTTCAGCATTTGCCGCATAGTGAAATAGTTGCTAATTTCGATTCAGATTTAATTACAAACATAATTTTTATTACATGAAGAAGATTTTATTCTCAGTATTAAGCCTATTTATGGTTAGCGTGTCTTCGTTTGCGCAGGATGCCAACGCAGGAGATTTCAACATCGGTATTACCGTCGGTGGTGGTTTGGCGAAGATCAATGCGGATGACCCTACCTATCCGGGTTTCACGAGTGAGCGGAAGCCTATCGCCAACATCCAGGGAGGTCTCGTTTTCGATATTACGTTCGTGAACGGCTTCTTTGCGGAGGCTGGATTGACGTTCCAAAGGAAGGGTGGTAAGCAAGAGATTGAAACAAAGAGTTATAAATCAACCGTTACCACCAATTTGTATTATATGGAGCTTCCTCTGACGCTCAATTTCCGCATTCCTGTCGGAGATTTGGGTCTGATTCCTCAGGCCGGCGCATACGTTGCATACGGTGTGGGAGGCAAGACAAAATCCACAACGGAGTATAATTTTGACGAGGCGACGAATGTGTTGGGTGATCTCACCGGAGAGCTCTCGGACTATGACCCGTCTGTGAAGGTTTACACGGATGCAAGTAGCTTGAATCAGAAAACGGAGGAGACGGAAGGTGATTCCTTCGGCGATGGTGCGGCGGACAAGCTGGACTACGGATTGCGCTTCGGCCTTGGCTTGGCCTTCACGGAGAAGGTGAAATTGGCTTTCGGCTATGACCTCGGTCTCGTGGATATCGTCAGAGGCGACAACAGCAATTTCAAGAACAGGAA
Source organism: Paludibacteraceae bacterium (assembly GCA_017962085.1). Classification (GTDB taxonomy): domain Bacteria; phylum Bacteroidota; class Bacteroidia; order Bacteroidales; family Paludibacteraceae; genus UBA1181. Next base: position 1,832 of record JAGCWA010000013.1, on the reverse strand, counting down.
TGGTGTCCTTTTCGGCACACTGACTTTCTACGTTAAGTAATGATAGAAAACATTTTTGACAGGGACTCTCCGCAGCGTTGTGGAGAGTCTTTTTTTTGAGTAGCAGAGGCAAGGTCTGAAGCCCTCCTGCATTTATAAAATAGTAAATAGTAAATAGATAAATAGTAAATGCAAATTGGTGAATAATAAATCATAAATACACAAATTATTCTTAAAAATATAGATTTTTTTGCTTGGATATTAAAAAAAATGTTAATTTTGATTAGAGTATATTTACGAACTTAATTTTATTTATGGTATGAAAAAAACTTTATTCACTCTAATTTGTCTATTGGCGTTCGGCATGACGTCCAATGCTCAAACCTCAGTGGAGATAGGCGAGATTAACATTGGCGTTTCGGCCGGTGGTGGTGTCTCATCCGCTATTCCATTTCTTGATTTTGATCCAGTCGCCAATGTGCATGGAGGTGTTTCCTTCGCCTATTTGGCTAGTGAGTACTTCTTCTACGAATTTGACTTGCTGTTCCAAAAGAAGGGATTTAAGCGGGAACTTAGCATGCTCGGTTATAGCGAAACCGAAACATTCAACGCTTACTATATGGAGTTGCCTCTCACGGCTAATCCAGTCCTCCCGTTACCGTCAGGAAAAGTTGATCTCGGAATCATGGCAGGTGTCTATTTCGCTTATGGTGTAGGTGGCAAGGTGAAAGTCGAGCAAAAAGCAGACGCTGCTGATTTCTTGAATGCGTTGGGAGATTCGTTCTCCGAAGCCGGTATGGACATAGAGTTTGAAACGGATGGAGAGACGGGGGTTAGCACAAGTTCAGAGCGTGATTTCTTTGGAGATGATGGCGCCAAACGCTTTGATTTTGGTATCCGTTATGGACTCAGTTTGGGAATTTCGGAGCGCACTCGTTTCACCATTGCGATTGATCACGGTATCCTTGACGACTTTAGGAAACATGATGGTGCTGAAAGCATGATTTCTAAAAATTATGTTCTTATGGGCACGTTGTCGTTCTATTTTAGGTAATTAAGAAAAATATCATAGGGGAGGGTGTGTCAGCTTGATGCACCCTCTTTTTTTATACTCTTCCTGTTGAAAATCAGTCTTGTATGAATGGTTTCTGTATTATTTGTGTAAAATTTCCAATAATTTTTGTTTGTAATTAAAAAATAATATATATTTGCGTTGTATATTTAAAAATACATATAAGTAACTCGGGATATTTAAATAATATGATTGATAATTTGTCTGCTTTAAAAACTTAAAAATAGTGATTATGGATTTTTCAAGGAGTGAGTTGCGTTTGCGTAAGGTATTGTGTTCCTTTGGAATGCTTTCAATGGTTTTGTTTGCGTCGTGCGAGAAGGACGATGTGATGAAGGAGATGGATTCGGATTCTTCGCAGGAAAAGAAGGAAGAGTCAAGTCTTAATTATAGAGCGTTGTTTTCCACTGATCACAAAATTGGTGTGGACGAGGCGAAGGAGTTGGCGTTGGATGCGTCATCTTTGTTCTCGAGGGATGGCAATGGCCTTAGGTCGGGAAGGATGCGGCAGATTTGCGACGTCCGTGTGCTTCATTCGGAGGAGACCACCTTGCGGTCGGGCTCTGGCGAAGAGGTGCATGTCCCAGACACGTTGGCCTATGTTTGTAACTTTGCCGACAGTTCTGGATTTGCAATTATTTGTGCGGACGACCGTGTGGGGTGCCCGATTTTGGCGTATGTGGGCGAAGGTATGTTGGGAGAAGAGGTGGATAACCCTGGTTTGGCGATTATTTTGTCGAACATGGAGGATTATTTGATTGGATCGATTCGGCAGTTCGAG
>JAGCWA010000012.1 GCA_017962085.1 Paludibacteraceae bacterium | reverse complement strand
TACCATCCATCTGCAGACGGTGTCGGGCTGTGATAGTATCGTCACGCTGGACCTTACCGTTTTGAGCGGTTCGTCCGACACCATCCGCGCCTCCAACTGTTCACGCGCCTCCTAACAGGAGAATGGTTTTGACGAAAGCGCCGCGGGCACTTACACGCAACAGCTGAAAAATGCTTTGGGTGCGGATAGCCTTGTGACGCTTGTGCTGGAGGTGCTTCCAATCTACAACGACACTGTTTCGCAAACCATCATCCAAGGAGATTCCTACACCTTCGCAGGCAACACGTATGATACGGAAGGTCTCTATACCATCCATCTGCAGACGGTTTCGGGCTGTGATAGTATCGTCACGCTGGACCTTACCGTTTTGAGCGGTTCGTCCGACACCATCCGCGCCTCCATCTGTTCAGGCGCCTCCTACCAGGAGAATGGTTTTGACGAAAGCGCCGCGGGCACCTACACGCAACGGCTGAAGAGTGCTTCGGGTGCGGATAGCCTTGTGACGCTTGTATTAGCTGTGCTTCCGACCTACAACGACACAGTTTCGCAGACCATTGTCCAAGGAGAATCTTACACCTTCGCGGGCAACACGTATGATACGGAAGGTCTCTATACAACCCACTTGCAGACGGTTTCGGGTTGCGATAGTATCGTCACGCTGGACCTTACTGTGCTCAGCGGTTCGTCCGATACCATCCGTGCTTCCATCTGTTCAGGCGCTTCTTATCAGGAGAATGGTTTTGACGAAAGCGTCGCGGGCACCTACACGCAACAGCTGAAGAGTGCTTCGGGTGCGGATAGCCTTGTGACGCTCGTGTTGGTAGTGCTTCCGACCTACAACGACACAGTTTCGCAGACCATCATCCAAGGAGACACCTACACCTTCGTGGGCAACACGTATGACACGGAGGGACTCTATACCACCCGCCTGCAGACGGTTTCGGGTTGCGATAGTATCGTCACGCTGAACCTTACCGTGCTGAATGGTTCATCCGATACCATCCGCGCCTCCATCTGCTTTGGCGCCTTCTACCAGGAGAATGGTTTTGACGAAAGCGCTGCGGGCACCTACACGCAACGGCTGAAGAATGCTTCGGGTGCGGATAGCCTTGTGACGCTCGTGCTGGAGATGCTCCCTATCTATCGTGACACGATTGTTGCGGAGATATGTGCGGGCGATTCGTACACTCAGTACGGTTTCGATGTGAGTGGGGGAGGAACTTACCTTAATGAAATGAAGAGTGTGCAGGGATGCGATAGTGTTATTGTTCTGATTTTGAAAGAATTGCCTATCTATAATAAGACAATTCGTGATACGGTCTGCGAGAATGAAACTTATGAGGAGAATGGGTTCTCTCTCCTCGGGCAGGAGACGGGTGAATCGTCCCATTCCATCTCTTTCCTGCCGGCTTATGGTTGTGATAGTGTGGTCACGCTTCTCCTGAATACGCTTCCTTTGCGGCAATCTGTCGAGGAGTTTGTCGTGAAGCAAGGAGAGTCAGTCTCCTATAGGGGAAAGAGGTATACGGAAGCGGGTGAATATCACCAGTTTAGTCGAACGAGTGAATATTGTGAAGATATATCCGTTGTAGTCAAACTGGAGGATGTTGATCCTGACACCTTCCATTTCGTGGAGGTGATACCATCGGAACTTCTTGTCCGTGGTGATGGTTCCGATAATCGTTGGCATGTGGAGAACATCGAACTATACCCTCAGGCTGTGGTGTCCATCTATGATCGTTGGGGCAAAAAATTATTTGAAATCAATGATTACAATGATGCGACAGGGTGGGATGGCACGTACCTGGGGTATGATATGCCTTCGACTGACTATTGGTATCTGATTGATGTCCACGAGATTGACCGAGTATATGTTGGTCATTTCACGTTGCTCAGAAAGTGATGGAGGCTTGCGGAAGGTCTTGTGCCCACGTATGTTTGATGGTTGGAATATGTGATTTGATATTAGTTGAGAATATTATATTTAGATTCGTATGGACGTTAAGATAGAACCCTCTTGGAAGGCGGTGTTGGCGGATGAGTTCGAGAAGCCTTATTTCTCGCTACTGACGAGTTTCGTGCGGAAGGAGTACCAGAGCACGACGTGTTATCCTCCTGCTCCGCTGATTTTCAACGCTTTCAACCAATGCCCTTTCGACAAGGTGAAGGTGGTCATCATCGGTCAGGACCCTTACCATGGGTACGGACAGGCGCACGGGCTCTGTTTCTCCGTGAATGACGGGGTGCAGTTTCCTCCTTCGCTCGTCAATATCTTCAAGGAGATTGAGCGGGACCTTCATATCCCTTTCCCGCAGTCCGGCAACCTTACCCGATGGGCCAACCAAGGCGTCTTCTTGCTCAATGCCACGCTGAGCGTGCGGGAAGGGCAGGCGGGTTCGCACCAGAACAAAGGGTGGGAGGAGTTCACCGATCGTGTGATCAAGGAGATCTCCGACAAGAAGAACAACGTGGTCTTTATGCTTTGGGGCTCCTATGCGCAACGCAAGGGGGCGGTCATCGACACGAAAAGGCACCTCGTGCTCAAGGCGGTCCATCCGTCACCGCTCTCCGCCTATCGCGGATTCATCGGTTGCGGCCATTTCAGTCAGGCGAACCAATACTTGGCGTCGAAGGGATTGACGCCTATACAGTGGTGATGATGAAGAATTACAGGATCAAATATCTGTGACATGTGCCTTGTTGCTGTTTTGGTTATTTGTGTGTGAATTTATATATTTGTGGAGTGTGAATGTTTGACAATAAAAATAACAAGTATATGGCAACATACTCAATATCATTGGATAAAAGAACATTGTTTGGTAAAAACATGTTTAACTTCCTTGTCGGCATGAACTATGTAAACAAGGAGGTGCCTAATGTGGCTGATATAGACGAAAGAACAAGTGATGGAAGGAAAATAAAGAAAGTACTATACGAGTTGGGAATTTTGGAGAATATAGAGAACGAAAAGGATAAAGAGAAGGAAGAGTTGTCCGAAATTTTTTCTTCAATAAAAAAAGGGACGATAGAGACTCGTTCAGTAGACCAACTACTTGGTGAATTATGAAGTACAATATAAAAACGATACCAAAATTCGATAAGCAGGCGAAGGCTCTTGCGAAGAAATATCCGTCTTTCAAAAAAGATCTTTCTGAATTGGTTGATGTATTGTCTGAAAATCCTCATGCGGGTGTTTTATTGTTTGAAAACGTATATAAGATTAGGATGAATATTACCTGCAAGAAAAGAGGAAAGAGTGGAGGCGCAAGAGTTATATACGTAAACCTTTTTGAGAGAGTATTGAATGATGAATTGGTTCTTATTGCCATATATGACAAAAGCGAAAGATCAACTATGACGGATAAAGAAATTATTGAGGTAATAAAAAGTGCAATGTAGTTCTTCCCCTTTTGTTCGCAATAGTATAAACATAAGTATGCCCCTTTTAAAGCATGGAAAACACAATGATACTCCGTGCCTTCGTGAGCACTCTATGCGTATGCAAGGAATGTTTTACTTCTCAGTATTTTCCATACCCAGAAGCTTCAATGCGTTCTTGTACAAGATCGCGTCCCTTTCCTCTTGGGTCAGATTGAGCTTGTTGAAGCGTTCCAGCTCCTCTTGATGGTCCCACATCGGGTAATCCACACCGAACAACATCTTCTCGACGCCGTGGTCGTGGATGAGTTTCTCCGCATAGGCAGGCTCTAATTTCCACAGTGAGCTGGAGGTGTCGAACCATACGTTTTTCCCTACGAGATACTTCTCAGACTCGTCCCATTGGGTGTATCCTCCGAAGTGGGCCGCCACCACCTTTAGGGTAGGGTGCTTCTCCAGCACGTGGGCGATGCGCTTCGGTCCTGAGTAGTCATATCTGAAGTCGCCCGCATGCACAAGTACCGGCATGCCCAGTCCGGCGATGACTTCATAGATGTCGTCCATCTCACGCTCGTCGATCGGGAACTTCTGGAAGTCCGGGTGTAGCTTGATGCCCTTCAGTCCTGCGGAGTAGATGCGGATGAGCTCGTTCTCGTAGTTCTCGTACTCTGGGTGGATGGTGCCGAAGCCGATGAACTCAGGGTGTTCGGATACCTCTCCGATGATATAGTTGTTGATAGATTCCACTTGGTGGGGCGCTGTTGCCGTGGAGTGCACGATGTAGTAGTTGACGCCGATGCGTCGCCCGCTCGCCAATAAATTCTCCGGGCTACCGTTGTATTTCATCTGGATGTGGTAGAACTCGCCTATCGTGTTACTTGCTTTGTCCGCTATCTTGGCGGGATATATGTGCGCGTGGAAATCTATTATCATATGACGTAAAAATATGTTCGGAAACTCTATTCTTGATGCGCGAAATTAGCAAAATTTGGCGAATCTATTCTCCGCTTAACATAAAAAAACCGACAAGTTTTTTCCTTGCCGGTTTCTTTTTGAATGGATGATTTTGTTTCTAATTATTTGAGAACAAAGGTGTTGATAGGTATCTGTCTCCTGAGTCAGGAAGCAAGACCACGATGTTCTTCCCTTTGTTCTCGGGGCGGGCCGCCAATATCGAGGCCGCCTTCAGGGCTGCGCCGGAGGAGATGCCCACCAGGATGCCCTCGCTGACCGCGAAGTTCTTGCCTTCCGTGAATGCGTCCTCGTTCTCGATGGCGATCACCTCGTCGTAGATCTTCGTGTTCAACGTGTCAGGGACGAAACCCGCGCCGATGCCTTGGATCTTGTGCGCTCCCGCCGTGCCTTTCGACAGGACAGGCGAAGTGGCGGGCTCCACCGCTACTATCTTCACGTTCGGGTTCTTGGACTTCAGGAATTCTCCTACGCCGGATAAGGTACCGCCTGTTCCCACACCCGCCACGAAGATGTCCACCTTGCCGTCTGTCTGGTCCCAGATCTCAGGACCGGTGGTCTCCTTGTGCGCCTTCGGGTTGGCTGGGTTGACGAACTGTCCAAGGATGATGGAGCCTTGGATCTCCTTGTTGAGCTCCTCCGCCTTGGCGATGGCGCCCTTCATACCCTTCGCACCTTCGGTCAGTACGATCTCCGCACCGTAGGCCTTCAGTAGGTTGCGGCGCTCCATGCTCATGGTGTCCGGCAAGGTCAAGATCGCCTTGTAACCCTTAGCGGCAGCTACGGCGGCGAGACCGATGCCCGTGTTGCCGGAGGTTGGCTCGATGATGGTGGCGCCTGGTTTCAGGAGCCCCTTCTTCTCCGCATCCTCGATCATGGCGAGGGCTACACGGTCCTTCACGGAACCTGCAGGGTTGAGGTATTCCAACTTCGCTAAAAGCGTCGCGTTTGTCACGCCTGTTTTCTTCGCATAATTGTTGAGTCTCATCAGTGGCGTCTTGCCAATCAACTCCAATGCGCTTTCGATAATCTTAGCCATATGTTTTGTGATTTATGTTTCTTTTTTAAGCTCTTCTTTTCTTACAAATGTAGGGATATTTGACGGATCATCCAATCTTGTTGCCCCTTATTTTATTGCCTTTTTAAGTTCCTGTAAAGCCTTCTCCAACACGCTTTTAGGGGAGGCCACGTTAAGGCGCATGAAGCCCTCCCCGCCCGGACCGAACATGGCGCCGTCGTTGAGCGCCAGGTGTGCCTGGTTGACGAACAGGTCTATCAGACCGGCGTGTGTGAGTCCCAACCCTCGGCAGTCGAGCCACACCAAGAAGGAGGCTTGCGGACGTAGGGGCTTGATGGCTGGGATATTGTCCGAAAGGAAATCCTCCACGAAGGTGATGTTCTTCTCGATGTAGGCGAGCATCTGCTGTCTCCACTCCTCACCCTCCTCGAAGGCGGCTATGGTGGCTATCGGGGCGAAGATGTGCGCCTCGTTGAACTCGTTGGAGGCCATCCACCTGAACAGCGGGCGGCGGATCTCCTCGTTGGGCACGATGACGTATGAGCTGACGACACCTGCCATGTTGAATGTCTTGGAGGGTGCGCCCAAGGTGATGCTGCACCTCTCCGCCTCCGTCGATACCGAGGCGAAAGGGATGTGTTTGTGGCCGAACAGCGCCAGGTCGCAGTGGATCTCGTCGCTGAGGACGAGGACGTTGTTGGTGGCGCAGATCTTAGCGACCCGTTCGAGCGTCTCCCTGCTCCAGACGATGCCGCCGGGGTTGTGCGGGTTACACAGTATCAGCAGGCGGTTCAGGGGGTCCGCTGCCAGACGCTCCAATCCTTCGAAGTCCATCTCGTACCCCTTTAGGAGACCGTCATTTCCTCGGACCTCCTTGAGCGGGTTGTTGACGACCTCGTGCCGGTTCCCCTCCGGTGTGATGCGGAACGGGTGGTACACGGGCGGTTGGATGATGACGCGCTCCTCCGGCTTGAGCATTGCGTTGACGACGATTCCGATGCCTTTCACGACGCCAGGCACGTAGGTGAGCCAATGGCTTTTGACGGTCCATTGATGATGGTCCGCGATCCATTTCCGGATCGATGTCTCCCATTGGTCGGGTGGGAGGGTATAGCCAAGGATAGGGTGTTCCAGCCGTTTCCTTATCGCGTCGATGATGAAGGGAGGTGTGGCGAAATCCATGTCGGCCACCCAGAGAGGTAGCAGGTCCTCCCGTCCGAAACGTCTTCCCAGAAGTTCATGCTTCACGTCGTGGGAGCCCGTTCGGTCGATTATTGTGTCGAAATCGTATTCCATAAGTTTGTTAGCGAATTAATTCTTCTTCGAAGTTACATTTAATTTTTCGAATGAGGTGTGGGTGAGTGGCTTTTTTAGTGCGAAGGAAACTAATCCTTGCAGCCCTCGAAAGCGGTAAGGTCGACCTTCGCTCCCTCAGGAATGGTGATGGAACTGCGGCTGAGAGAAGAGCATCCCGCAAAGGCGCGTGGACCTATCTCCTTCAGATGGTCGGACAATACGACCTTTGTGAGAGACGTACAACCTCTGAAGGCGTCTTCTTTTACTATCTCCACTGAGGGAAAATTGGCGGTGTGGAGGTTGATGCAGTTGAGGAATGCAGCCTCGTAAATGGTTTTGATCCGTGGGTTGTTGCCGCAAGCTGATAAAATGGTCTGGCAGTTCTCGAAAAGGAGTTGTCCTGGTCCATACGCATTAAAGCGCACGTCGACGGGGGTACCCATATATATGTCGTAGGGGACACAATTTTCGCTGCGGTACATGCGGAAATCGTTCTTGCTGTATTTGTCTTCCAGTGGCGTTCTGAAGAAAACGCCGAACCCGATCTCCACAAGTGCGGACAAATTAATGTGAGAAAGTGATGTGCAATTTTGAAAGCAAAAATCCCCGATATGCGTCATTCCTTTCCCTAATTTTACTTTCGAAAGTGAGAAGCAGTTCTTGAATACGCTTTCTCTAATCTGTTCCACAGAATCCGGCAGTTTGATGGACTTGATGGATTCGCAGTTAAGGAAAGCATACTTGTCAATCCACTTAATGCTGGAGGAGAAAGTCACCGACTCTAAGTTCTTGCAACTTTCGAACGTTCCCTCCTCTATGGTCGTCAGTCCGTCGGGAAGTGTGATTTCGGTCAACTGGGACCAGTCGAAGGCGTAGGGCTCGATTCCTTCGAGGGTGCCGGTGAAATGGATTCTTTGCAGATTGCTTTCCCAAAACGCTTTCCTTTTAATCTGCTTGAGTGTGGATGGACAGGTTACCACTTCTGTGCATTTATTGGATAGGAAGGCACATTCACCAATGGCCGTAACTCCGTAAGGAATGGTTAGTTCTCGGGAGGTGTCTAATGCGGCGATGAGGGTGTTTTGGTGAATTACTAGGCGGTTGACAATCGTTATCTGTCCGTTGATTATCTGCAACATGTCGCAGTTTCGGAATGGATTGCCCTCTATTTTGTCGATGTGTGGAATGTTAATCTCCATAAGGTTATGGCAATCAGTGAACGCATTGTCGCCCAATAATAGCAGTGGCTCGTTGAAACTGATCTTGCGAAGAGAGGTGCATCCCTTGAAAGCCATCCTGTACACTTTTCTGATGGAGTTGGGTAGAATCACTGTGCTCAAGCTCTTGCAATCTTCAAAAAGAGAGGTCGTCAACGTTTGAATACCGTCCGGGATGGTTATCTCCTTCAATCTTATGCATCCAGCGAATGCGTGGATGTCAATCTTCTTTAATCCCTTGTGTAATGTGACATTCCGTAGCTTGGTGCAATTCTCGAAGCAATTCCAGCCGATTTCCTCTATTCCCTCGCTGATGGTTATTTCCTGGATGTTTACGCAATTTTTGAAACCCATCACTTCTTTCACCATTAATATCCTGTCGTTCACGCGGAAAGCGAGAGGAATCGTGTAGGAAGAGGTCCTGCCCTTCTTGTTTTCGGGGCCTTCCGCATAAATGCACTCTTGGGTGATTCTGTATTTGACGTGACCATAGTTGAAATACTCAAAAATAGAGCCATAATATTTGCTCTCGTAGGTTTCATTTATGGTGATGATTTCTTCATTCATAAGCAAGCCCTAATGGGAGGATTGATTTGGCACAAAATTACAAAAATGATGCGGCACCATCAAATTCCCCAAAATTTTGTAATTTTGTATTATTGTAGTAGATTTAAAGCTATGCGATTATGAATACCCAAGTGATGCAACAGGTGATAGCCGATTATTTCAAGACGCAGCCCGTTTTGAAGGCATGGCTTTTCGGCTCTTTCGCCCGAGGAGAGGAGACGCCGAAGAGTGATGTGGATATTCTTTTTGTCCCTGACCGTTCGGGCAAGCCTTTCACGCTCTTCACTCATGGAGGCATGTTGATGGACTTGCGGGAATTATTAGGACGTGATGTCGATTTGGTGGAGGAAGGCTCACTACGTCCATATGCCGCGGAAATAGCTAATCGTGATAAGATACTGATTTATGAGAGAAAAAGCTAGGGATAAGGGACGGTTGATGGATATCATCGAGTACTCAGGCAATGTAATTTCTACCCTACCAAATCCACTTTCGAACGAAACGCGTATTTACGCAAAATATTCGAAAGTAGTTAGGCAATTAATTATTTAGATGTGGTTTTTCCTTTGCTTTTGGTAGACATGTGATCCTCTCCTCTAAGAGTCATAGTGTTCCGTTGTTTTAAATATACTGATTTTTAGTCTATTAAATAAATTTTATACACTTTTTCGGGCGACTTTTTGTCATGTCTTCACACTTTTTCGGTCGACTTTTATCAATTAGTGCACACTTTTTCGGGCGACTTTTGTTTCCTCCATCCTCAAATTGTTGTGGCAAAGAGAGGAACATTCGAACGGAACACGTATTTACGCAAAATATTCGAAAGTTTGGAAATGGCGGAATCTACACAATAAACAGCTACAACTCCGTCAAAAGGAATCCCATATAGAACGGCAAGGTCAACAATGCGCCATCCCTTCCGATATTGTAATCACCTAATTTTAGGGCATCATACACATGATACTTCTCGGGGTGTTTCAGTAGCGTGGACATGGACTTTGCATTGCCTGTCCGAGCCTTGCACTCCACAGGCACACACTTTCCTTTGTACCGAATCACAAAATCGATTTCTATTCCATCGGTTTTTTGGTAATAATATAATTTGCGTCCCATTTTGCAAAGAAAGTCAGCCATTATATTCTCGTAGATGGCTCCCTTGTAACTGAGCAGATTCCCCTGTAAAATGTCTGATTGTGTCCCCGTATCTAACATGCTGACAAACAAGCCTGTGTCGGTCATATACACCTTGAACGAGTCATGTATCGCATTGCCACTCAACGGCAACTCTGTTGTCGTCAAATTATAGCAACGCTGAATGATTCCTGCATCCTCAATCCATTGCAGACAACCAATATATTCTTTGCTTCGTCCTCCCTTCCGAACCGTGGAGAACGAGAACTTTTTGTTATCCTTGCTCAACTGACGAGGTATCGATTCGAAACATTCACGAATTCTGTTTTTATCCGCAGGGTTGGCATACTTCACCATGTCGGACTTGTACTCATCCACAATACTCCGCTGAACTGCTATGACTTGATTGATGTCCCGTGTGTTTAGGAAAGCATGAACAGCCGCCGGCATTCCTCCGACCACAATATACTCCAACAGCAACTGCCTCATTCGATTGTGGATCGCCTGCGGTACAGGTGTCTCCTCTGCCAGCAACTTTTTCAACAAGTCGAAAACGGATTCCTGCAAACCATTTGCCCAAAGCCACTCCTCAAAATCCATCGGATACATATCCACAATCGTCTCAAACCCGACCGGGATTGACGTTTCCGAATCGGATGACCGATAGCCGCTCACACCAAGCAATGAGCCGGTACATATAACATCGTATCTGCCATCCAACTTGAAAAATTTCAGTGCAGCTCGAGCTTGCGGACAGTCTTGTATCTCGTCCAACACCAGACATGTCTTTTTCGCTTCAAAACGAGCAGTCGGAACAGCGGCTGAAATCGCAACGGTCAAATAATCAACCTGTAAAGACCCCTTGAACAACTCACACAAATCCTTCTGCTCATGGAAATCAATATAGACTACATTCTTATAATTTTTACGAGCAAACGACAGTACCGAGCTCGTCTTCCCACATTGACGACACCCTTTGATAACCAATGGATTCCTTTCTGATGAATTTTTCCATTGTGCAAAAAAACTGTCTATCTTTCTGTTATACATGTATATGCAAATTTGTTACGATGCAAATTTACACTTTTTCGGGTGACTTTTCATCATGTCTTCACACTTTTTCGGGCGACTTTTATCAATTAGTGCACACTTTTTCGGGTGACTTTTGTTTCCTCCATCCTCAAATTGTAGTGACTAGAGAGGAGTTTATTCTAACGAAACGCGTATTTACGCATTCCGTTAGAATAGGTTTTACATTTGGTTTTGTACAATGCCGACAAATTCACCTATTATCCTGAAATCCTCTGCTTCTCCCGCATTGATTACAATTGGATTATAATCTTTGTTTAAAGGTAACAATTCAATCTTCTCATGTTGCCAATTACCGAACTCATCATAGTTTTTGACACTGCTATATTCTTTAATGGAATATGCACCTGTATAGTCCGAATCATAATAGTTACGATGTTGTACCAAAACAATTTTTCCTTGTCGACTGCCTGCTGGATTGGCGCGGAAAACACAGAAATCGCCATCCTTTATCCTAGGTTCCATGGAGTGACCAGATGCCTGAACGACGAACATGTTCCTGTTCAATTTGCCTATTCCCTCCACTTGTATCCAGCCTAATTCGCTTACAATGTCACCTTCGCCAAAGTAACCACAAGCGGCCTTGATGGAATAGACAGGAAGGAAATCAATGTACTTCACGTCGTCATTTACTATTGGCTCTATTCTGATGATTTCAGCCTCAGCAGGTTTCTCTGCCATCAGCCCTCGAAAATATTCTGATAAAGCGGGGTCGCAACAATAGACATAACACCCTTTCATGCCACGAGTCATCAGTGTGCGATAGGTGTTCTTGATGATAGAGTCTGCTTCTTGTTTGGCTTCTTTGGGTGTTTGCTTCATCATAGACTTGAATCCTTTCAGTGATTGGTCGTTGGAGGAACGTTTGAACCCGTCTGTCACCACACGATTGTCTTTGTAAACCATGTCAGGGCCAATGATTACGCCCACATAATCGAGTTCCAGACCTTGGCATGTGTGGATACATCCGATTTGATCGATAGTGTTTTCCCCTATCAACCAAGGCTCTTTGCCGTTGAAATTCCATTGCTTACGGAAAAAGAATTGTGGAATCTCTATATCATAAGCATTTTTGTCTGTCTTGCTCTTCCAATCCCAACAGTAACCTGCCACCACTCGGCTCTTGTTGTTCACCTCATTCTTGTGCTTTATCGCTTCGAACATCTCTGTGGGAGAATCAAAAACACGGAAGTCATAATCCTCCTCCGTCAGACGGATATTAGCTGTTTCACGTATTTGAAGAGCATTGTCGAGCCAACTCAGATAACCGTCAGAGCCATTGCATCTGAATTGAGAACTGAGGTGCTCTAGGTGAACATCTGCTCCCATCTCTTCCGCGCATTGCTTAATATATTGCACACTGCCAACATCCCTCATGTGGATGCGCTGGTTGTCGTCAACGAAGAATACTGAGAAACGGGCTGTCTTAATGATTTCTTTGATTTGGTTCTCTCCTAAATTGGAGAACATTCCACTTTTCATGTTTAGGCGATGGGCCTCATCCACTATTAGGGCTCCTAATGTGTCAGGTGTTGTGTCGATAAAGCTTCCGCTACCTACAAACAGGTTGTTGATGTATGTTTTTTTATAGCTGCCCGATAGCTTTACACTGTAAACGTCTCGCGGTGCGCTGTTCTTTGTTACATATTGTGAGGCTATACCCTCTGATGTCAGGTTAACTAGCAGATTCACCGCCAACACACTTTTACCTGTGCCTGGTCCGCCCTCCACTATTAGCACTTGTTTCTTGCCGTGTTGTGCTTTATTAGCCAGATGTACAGCGGTCTCATATACCACCTTTTGGTCGTCAATCATCACGAACTCACTGTTGCCTTTCAGCATGGAGGTCAGTGAATCGGCCAACTGTTTGGAAGGTCGCAACTTGCCTTTGTCAATCTTCCAAATGATGTCCTCGTGTGAGCAATATTTGACATGCTTCAAAATATATTCTCGTAAGCGGGCAGCATCGTTCTTCAGGAACACAGGCGCCTTTGCCACATCGTCCTGATATAGTTGACCATCAATCATTCCATCAGGTGCGTAATTGTGTAGATAAGCGCATGGCCAAATCTTTATTCCTTCTTCCTGAATGGTGAGATTGTAATTCGAGAGCATGTATGCGTACGACCAAGCCTGATAAGAAGGGTGGGCCACTTCTGCCATTCCGTGTTGGAAGCGTGTCGCCACAATGCCAGGTTTCTGTGTGGGCTCTGCCACCTCCCATTGCTTAAGTTCAACGATGACCATCTGCTCCTTCTTTTGGGCGTTCAGGCCGGAAATGATAAAATCGATACGTTTGGCAGTCAATGGAATCTGGTATTCTATTGCGACACCGGCCTCATCAGACAATTCAGGGGTGTTGACCACTTTGTACATAAACTGCATGGAATTTTCCCAGGAACGTACTTCGTTAGGCGATGTGTGACGTCCCAAGTGCTCCACAAAAGCGTTGTCGATATTGTCAGCTATCGTGTTGTTGAACACATCATCAACAAATTGTTTCTTGGAGGCTCTATAGATAATCATAGCTCGTTATATTTTTTTGCGCTTCCGTAGGCTTTCTCTACAGGATATTTTTCCGCATTCCGCCTAATCTTATCCAATACAATCTGCTTGATGTCAAGACCGTATTTGTCTGCTATTAGTATGGCATAATTAAAAACGTCAGCCAGTTCCTCTTTCACTTTGTCCACATTCACTTTGGAAGCATCTTTCCAAAGAAATGTCTCATTGAGTTCTGCGGCTTCTATGGACAATGCCAGAGCCAGATCCTTCCCGTTGTGGAATTGGTCCCAATCACGTTCTTGCGTGAACTTAACTATTGCTTGCCTGAGTTCTTCCAAATCATTCATTGCCTATCATGTTTTTCGTTATACATTTTCATTGCGGATTCATATGCTTTCGAGAAGGGTAGGCCTAAGTGCTCAAGCTTTTCGGGAATAGCCCTTGCCCAACTCACATAGTAGTATGCCAAGAGTTGATAACCACCGAACACCTTGTCAGGAATTGATTTGATGGTGTATTCCTTCTTGGGGTTAATGCCTGTTACACCCACCATTGCGATTTCAATAGCTATGCGATGAACATCTTGTGGTTCGAGCGTGTCGAAGTATTCCATTGCCCCTAGCATATACATCGACATCATCATTGTTTCTGCCGGGTCTGCCCCGTCTTGGTGATTCTTTGCGAATTGTGCATTGGCAGCGTCCGCTTCGTCCTTTGGTAAAGCATCTTCTGACAAATCTTTCAGGTCACCTTTCATCGAGAGGTCTGCTTTCATGCCAGCGGTCACCTGCCTTTCATCGATGATTTCCACGAGATTTTCCATGTTAAAGGACTGGACGAAGTATTCCAGCATTTCATATTCATCGCCAGCTTTGTAGCTGTCCATATAAGCCTTGAACTCTTCATAGAGGTCTTTCGCATGCTCTAATTCCTGCTTGGTGGGAAGGTATTGCCCTATCAAGTTGATGCCGTACATGTCCTTGAAGTGCATGCTGGTGACTATATTCATGACCTTGTTGGCATAGACAATCTCTTTGGGGAAGAATCCGTTGGATGCAGCCTGTTTGACAGCATTGATGTTGTCCTGTTCCATATGGAAGAGCGACAACAATTGGATGGGACGTGCAACAGGATAGTCCGTAAATATTTTATGCTCCACAAATAGGTCAAGCGGACAGTTCATGAGTTGCAGTCCCAAGCCATCCGCAAGACCATCCATCACTTTGTCCAATTCTTGGGGTGGAATATGGCTATGTTTCTTCTGCATGAAGCTAAGATAGCGCTTCTTGAATGTGGCTCTTGTAGACTCGGAGCTGACGATGGCTTTCGCTCTATTGGTTTTTGTTGCCTGTTGACCCATCTTCAGGTGCATCATCTCGTGAATGAAAAGATGCTCTACAAAATCTTTTTCAGGATTATATCTAATCACATGTTCCTTTGCCGCATGCAGAGGCGCATACTCCAACTTGGCATGAACATTCAGGTTTTTATCCTCTACGATACGGATGTCAACATGGTCTACAGACTCCAGTTCATCCTTGATTCCTTTCCATACATTGATGTAGTTTGTCTTGTCTATATAATCCTTGGCGACTGTGACGTACAACTTAACCAATTCCTCACGAACTGCAGGATTCTCAGGGCGGTCTGACGATTTCAGCGCACCTTTGTGGCATGTTTCAAACGCCTCTTCTGTTCTGCCGAGTTTGTAATAGCAAAGACCTAATCCATAGTAGGAATTGGCATATGTTTCATCGATGGACATCGCTTTCTCCATAAAGGGCAAAGCACCTTCAAAGTCCTGGCGTTCCATGTAAGTTGCGCCAATATTATTCAATGCGATAGCGTTGTCAGGGTGGTATTCCAAGACTTTGTCATAATATTGCTTAGCATGTTCCACGTCATTTTTCTCCTTCGTCAGGAGATTGCCCATCAACACGAGTGCCCATATGTTTTTAGGCTCACAACGCAGGGCTTCTATCAACTCGTCATATGCCTTGTCTGGTTGTCCCTGATGGTACCAGTGTACTTGCGCCAACACACGCCATGCCTCAGAATTCTGGGGATTTTCTTTGATAGTCTCTTCCAATAAAGGAAGTGCCTTGTCGAATTCATTCTTGTTACACAGGTCTAAAGCCTGTTGCAGTTTGTTTGCCATCAATCTGCAGCAAATGCTCTGACTGATACCCGATGCCAGAATGTTAGTAATCGCATGCTTCGACCACAATACAGAAAAGAACGAGGGTATCTCCTGCTGTTCGTCCCGTGACTTCGGCCTACCACAGCCTAACCTATAGAACGAACAGATTTGATACCCTCAGAAGTATATACAATACACCCCCAAAGTGTGCGTGAGGGCTTATTAGCCCCCGGCACACCCCGGCTGCGCATGACATACACATCCGTAGGCGTCACCTCTGCTAATGTCTTTGATAGGTCATTGATTGTGGTAGTTCAAGTCACCAAAAACAAAGCGTACAGTGTCGCTTATTCCGCAATGTAGTGCCCCGTCCCCTCAGCTCCGTCATCCTCAGACGACATCGTAGCCTCATGGACTGATGCATTTACAAAAGTATTTATTTTTCTTCTAAATTTTTCGTGCCTGTTTAGAAAAAATCTGTTTGTGCATTTTTTGAAGGGGGGGGCTGTGCCGCTGTGGAGACGCACGGCCATGTAGAGACGCACGGCCGTGCGTCTCTACGATATAACGTCGCACATTTTGCGACAAATGAACATTAAAAACGACGCAAAATATTCATTTCTATTTTGTTATCTTTTGCGCCATCTTCTTCACCTCGTTAATTTCTTCAATAAGTTGCTCAGACGATGGAAGATACAATTTATACTCGCTGGCTAAAATGTTTTGACTGTCTTCTGGTAAGGTCATCTGAACAACCGTGTCGTTTTTCTCAGTACAAAGAAGTATTCCGATGGTTCGGTTTTCATCGGGCAGCTTTACGTTGCGGTCATAATAGTTAACGTACATCTGAAGTTGTCCTAAGTCTTGATGTGTCAGTTTACCCGCTTTAATCTCAATGACAACATGACAACGCAACAAGCGGTTAAAGAAAACTAAATCTGCAAAAAACTCATCGTCCTCGATCAGAATACGCTTCTGACGTGCTACGAAAGAGAAACCTTTACCCATTTCAAGTAGAAATTCTGTCAGGTGAGTAATGATTGTGGACTCCAAATCTTTCTCGTAATAGCAGCTCTCCCTATGAAGCCCAAGGAATTCAAGCACCATTGGATCTTTAATGATTTCCGCGGGGCTTTCGGGAATGCGTTCCTTACGAGCCACAGCAAGTACACTCTCTTTGTCGTTGCTCATCAACAGGCGCTCATAGAGCATTGAATTGATTTGTCGCTCGGTTTCGCGAGCAGTCCATGCATTGTTGACAGATTCCAATTCGTAGTACTCTCTTTTGTCGGGGTCAGGAATCTGAATTAACATACGATACTGGCTCCAGTTCAATTGCGACCGCAGTGTGGTCGCAATTGGATATATCCTATAGAATTGTCTTGCACGCTCCAATTGTCTCACCCCAAATCCGCTTCCGAACTCAGGTTCAAGTCGATTGGCAAGAGTCTTGATAAGGTATGCTCCATAGTCAGCGCGTTCCTTCCCCTGCTGCTCTTCCTCGAATATTCGTTGTCCTAGGTGCCAATACATCTGTACACGACAGAAATCAACACTACGCACCGCATTATTGCGTGATGACTCTATGATCTGGCGGATATCACTATATAGTGTATCCAGTTGCTGCATTTGCAAAGACGGATTTTCTTTTTTCATATGTACTTATTTTTAGGGATGCAAATTAAAATATTGATTATTTCTCTCATTGACCACCTTATTGGACATAATGATGCCGCAAAAAAAAAGATAGACGTTTATCGAATGTAAAATTACAAATAATATTTTGATTTCACGAATGTTGATTTTTTGTTGTGTTGAAATTGTGGGTGGTGTGACGTACGGCCATGTAGAGACGCACGGCCGTGCGTCTCTACACGTGCCCCGTGATATAACGTCGCAAATTTCGCGACAAATATGCACAAAAAAACGACGCGAAATCCGCGTCGTTTCCTGCAAACCGAAGATTATATGTGGAATAAATGAATCCTAGTTGAAACGCTGCACCGCTACGGTGTAGATGTCCTCGATCAGACGGATGCCTCCCGTGTAGCCTACGTAGAAATCGTCGAAGACCACCTTGTCCATCACGGGCCATGAGATGTTCAGGAAGTTGCCCTTGAGCTTCTCCGTCACCTCCTTCTCGTAGTAACCTCCCAAGACCAACGGATAGCCGTGGTAGTCGTGGCTCTTGATTTCCTCGTGGATCTTGAATCCATCGGTCTCGAAGGCGACATCGGCCTTTATGCCGTAGTTGAGGTTCTGGAACTCCGCCGCGATCAACTCCTGATGCTCCTTGGGCGTGTCGTCGGTGATGAATTGCTTGGCTGGGACCAGTCCCAAATCGTTCACCAGGAACTTTGTGATGCCTAATGCGTATTGGGCGTCCGCCACCACCGTGAACTGCTTGTTGATCACACGGTTCTCCAAGAAGAGGTCGGCGTAGCGGGAAATCAGATAGTAGAAGTAATCCTCGTGCTTCTTGATGACCTCCTCCACCTTCGCTTCGTCGACATGGGCGAATTTCCCCACCTCACGCAGGAACTTGCCTGTCTCGGTGGCGCCGATCGGTAGGACGGGGTAGTGCAGGTATGGAATGCCCAACCGCTTCTCCATGGTCTTCATGTTCTTCAGACCCACCCATGGGGAAACCAGCAGGTTGAACTCCGCCTCAGGTATCTTGTTGATGTTCTCGATGCCTCGCTGGTAGCCGAAGATAGTGTTGGGGGTCAAGCCGATCTCCCTCAAGAGGTTCTCCAACTCACGTATGTTGCCGAGCCAGAAGAGGTCTTGGTAGGGCACGTCCGCCCAGAGGTTCACCAGCCCCTTCTGCTTCTTGTCGGACTTCTTGAGGTATTGCGTCACAATCGCCTCCACCACCTGCTCGTGTCCCTTGTAGTTGTTGCCCTTGAAACCTGCCGTAGGAGCGAAAACCACTGGTTTGTCAGCGTCTGAAAATTTAGACACCACCTCGGCGGCATCGTCACCTACGATCTCTGGGATACAGCCTGTCAAGACCACATAGAGGTCCGCATCGATCACCTTCAACGCATTGGCGATGGTGGTCTCCAGTTTCTTCACACCACCGAAGACCACGTCCTTCTCGTTGATGGACGTACATGGGAAGATCTGCGGGGAGAGATAACCCGAACTACCCGTTGTGTCGGAAAGCTTCTGCGCACAGCCCGGACCCGAATGGAGCACGGGGCAAGCGCGGTCTATTGCTTGGACGGTCTGCATCGCCGCCAAAGCGCATTTATATCGTTGTTTGTCTAGTATCTTTGCCATTATTTTGCCTCCTCGAAAAATTTATCAACCTTTTGTTCGTACCACCATTGCGTGTAAGGCAGTTTGGAACGCTTCGCCAAATTGGCCTCGAAGCTACGGTTCCGCACCGTGTCGAGCACCGTGTTCGCGAACTCCAACGTGTGCTTATAACCGAAGATCATGTACTCGTCCGCCACGTAAATGGCTGGCGTTCCGTTCTTTATCGCCCAAACGGTGGAACCCGGGTGGCGGGAAAGGTACATGTCTGGCTTGTACTTGTTGAGGATGTTCATCACCTCGTAGTTCTGTTGGTCGGCCACCGATGTCTCGAAGTCTATGTTGTTGTCTAACAGATACTTCATAGACGGTGGAACGTCTCCGTTCTCGTACTTCTTGTCGTAGTGCCAAGCCAATGCCCAAACCACCTTGATGCCCAGCTCGTTCAGCACTCTGGAGACCTCGAAGGTGTAGCCCGGACCCATGCCCAGCACGGCAGTCAGTCCGTTCAGTTCCTTCTTCACCTCCTCGATCTTAGGGAGGTAGATGGCGCGTTGCCCCTGGATATACTTCTCTATCTTATCCTCCCGGTGGGTCACCTTCCCGATCTCACGCAGCCACGTCTCGAAGCCCGTGATGCCGCACTGGTTGATGCTGCGCACGTAAGGCACGCCGTACTTCTCTTCCAAGGCGTTGCCAAGGTAGTTGCCCAACGTTCCGCAGATACAGGTGGTGGCCAGGCTCTCCGACAGGTGCGAAAGCTCCTCTACCGTTGAGTTGCAGTATAGGAAGACCGGGTCGAGGTCGAACTGCTTGAACATCTCGATGATCTCAGGACGAGCCGACTCGAAGAAGTTCTTGAAGTTGATTTTGTTCGTCTTCACCCCTGGACGAGGCTTCTGCACGATGGATTGCAGGACGGCGTGGTCGGAGATGTCAAAGCCCGTCGCCCAGATCTTTGACTTGAAGCCCTCGCAGTGAACCGCCACGACAGGCACCTCGATCTCACCCTTCACATCGTCCACGATGCTGTCGATGTCCTCACCGATGATACCGGTGGCGCAAGAGCTGGAGACGAAGATCGCTTTCGGATGGTAGCGACGGTTGGTCTCCAGAATAATCTTCCGAAGGCTTTCGGTGGATCCGAAGATCGTATCCTTCTCGTTCATATCTGTGCCGACATAGACCGTGTCGGAGGTGACGCCACGTTTCTTGGCCATCACCTTGGACATGTAATAACTGATGGAACTGGTGACCGAACAGCCCGAAGGCCCGTGGTGGATGATCGCCACGTCACGGATACCCGCCAATTGGCTCAAGCCACAGAGCGAAAGGCAGGTGCTGGATTGGGAGAAACATCGTGCGCACCCTTTCAGCGTGCCGCATTCCGACTTCTCCGCTAAGTCTTTTAATGATCCGATGTAGCCGGTGATGGAACCGATACGGTTCTCTCGGACCGCCACATTGGAGTTGTTTAAGTTGATGGACATTTTATTAAATATTATACTTGTTGTGTAAAGTTTAAACCTTATTTACAGGGGCAAAACATTATTAAAATAATATACGATTTGCTTTTTCCACCATTCCCAATCATGGCTAACATCAGTTCCCCAATAGTCAAACCATGCCGGAATCCCCTTCTCCGCTAAGACCGTGTCAAGTTCACGCGTGCCTGCCAGCAAATCCTCTTCCCAAGCACCTTGGCCAACGCAACATATGATACGACTGTCGCGATAAAGTTGGTTGTAAAAATGGTCAGGTGGAAGATTCCTCAAAAAATGCACTGGTGAATTATTGTAAACAAGTTCATCGAAATAGTCATGGAAGAAATATTGCGCATTGAAGAGTCCGCTAAGCGAGATCATCACGTCGAACAAGTCGGGGCGACGGAAGAAAAAATTACCGCTATGCACGCCACCCATGCTACAACCTGTTATCAGAGCTTTGTATCCAAATGAGTTGTTTAGCTGAACGGCACGAGCGAAAAGCTCTTCTGTGATGTATTTGAACCAACGTTCTTGTAGCTCTATTCTATATCGAGGATTTCCTCCTTCGTCGCTCCACGTCTCTGTGTCAATGCTATCTGGAGTCACAAGCATAATTTTCCCTGAATTAATCCATGCCTCCAATTCATTCACCATACCGAAGTTCTCAAAATCAAAAAACCTACCGTTTTGCGGAGCAAAAGCAAAGGCCAACTTACCTCCCGGTCTTCCGTATGTTTTAAATTCCATATCTCTACCGAGATAGTTGCTATATTCCTTGTGATAGTTAATCTCCATTCTATCCTTGCTGTTTCTGAACAAAATTAATATAATCCATAGTACTCTCCAAATCTTCCACGAAGACCGTGTACATTTGGTTCCCCATTTGAGGCACCATCATATCAGGCATTCGCTCGCACATTAGCATTCGGTCTCCATACTTCTCCAATATCTCCTCGTGGG
Organism: Paludibacteraceae bacterium; assembly: GCA_017962085.1. GTDB lineage: Bacteria > Bacteroidota > Bacteroidia > Bacteroidales > Paludibacteraceae > UBA1181. Next base: position 78,231 of record JAGCWA010000012.1, on the reverse strand, counting down.
AGTGGACGTAGCTATGAATGTCCCGTCTGGAAGCGAAGACACAATATTGGTGCTTGTCGCTATTGGGTTGAAGCAGCCTGTTGTAAGTTACCATGTCCGCCCATATTTGATAAACATCTGTGCTATGAGCCCAATTCATCATGTCCGGAGTGTAACCTCCGGCAGGTCGCATGTTTACTTCCAATCCGACGAAACTGCCCTTTTTACCCAATCCCTTTTTCGCCGCTGAAAGGCGGAAAAATTCCAAATGGACAAATCTGCTTTGCACTTCAAATGCTTTCACTGCAGCCCTACCCAGTTTTCTAAGCTCATCAGGCATCTCCGCAACTGTATAGTACATCAGATCCAATTGATACTTGACAATGTCCGCTACAGAAGGAGGCCAGACCGTCATGCTTTCGAAGAGAGGCTCTCCCTCCGCATTTATGATAGCATCGTACGAGCAAATATCCCCTGTTACAAATTCCTCCAATACATACGGGAATGGTGGTTTGTTTGAAAAGAAATCTCTCAACTCTTCCTCATCCGTAATTTTAAAAGTGTCCGTGGCGCCGACCCCTACTTCAGGCTTCGCAAAAAGTGGATAATCTGTTAGTTCGGCAAACTCCAAAGCTTTTTCTATCGTAGTAGCTTGTTGGATACGTGCTACGGGAACTTTCGCTTTCCGGAAGAATTCCTTCATCAGATATTTGCTCTTGTAGTTGGATATCTTATCTGATTTAATGCCTGTGTTTATGTTAAAATCAGTGCGAAGGCGAGCGTCTTGCTCTAACCAAAACTCGTTGTTGGATTCTACCCAATCAATCTTGCCATATTTGAACGAGAAAAACGCCACGGCCTTAAACACCTGGTCATAGTCCTGCAAGGAATCCACTTTGTAGTATTCGGTCAGTGAATTCTTCAGATTTATGTTCAGGGTATCATAAGGAGCGTCGCCAATGCCTAATACATTAGCTCCATTTCTTTTAAGTCTGTCGCAAAAGTTCCAATAGGTATATGGAAAATTTGGTGAGATAAAAACAAAGTTCATTTTTCTCTTCAATTATATAATAATTACAACTACCTAAAGACTGAGAGCCTTTAGGTAGTAAAATATATTTTATTCTGCTTGAAACAGGTGGGTTGTCAAATATCTCAACCCCGTGTCAGGCAGAAGAGCAACTATGTTTTTGCCCTTGAACTCTTCCCGCTGGGCCAATTGGGTGGCGGCGTAGAGGGCTGCTCCAGATGATGCACCCACTAATACACCATCACTCTTCGCCAAGAGGCGCGCGGCTTCGTAGGCTTGGTTGGTGTGGATCTCGAAATAGCCATCGTATACTTTGCGGTCCAAGTTGGCAGGGATATACTCCTCCTTGGTGTTCTCGAACGGATGGACACCCGTGATCTCCTCTTGGTCTGGACGCTCCGGTGACTGGAAGGAATCCTCTGTTGGCTGCACGCCGAAAATCTTCACGTTCGGATTCTTCGATTTCAGGAAGTTGCCCACACCCGAAAGGGTTCCGCCCGTACCCACGCAGGCGACGAAGACATCCACCTTTCCGTCGGTGTCGTTCCAGATCTCAGGACCGGTGGTCTGGAAGTGGATGTTCGGGTTGGCAGGGTTGCGGGTCTGGTCGGCGAACCATAGGTTCTTCTCGCCTGCGACGTGACGCTCCAACGCTTTTACGCACTCGATGAAGTCGGGACCGTTTTTCTCTAAGGACTCAACGATCTCAGGCACTTCCGACAGTTTCACCGTCTTTCCACCCAAGGCGTGGATCACTTGGAAACGCTCTTTCGACACTTGGTCTTGGATATAAACACGGAAAGGGTAACCCTTAGCGGCCGCGATGGCAGCCAAACCCACACCCGTGTTGCCGCTGGTGAGCTCGATGATGGTGTCACCCTTCTTGAGCTTTCCTTCCCGCTCGGCCGTCTCCACCATGGCGAGGGCGATGCGGTCCTTGACGGACTGGTTCGGGTTGAAGTACTCTAATTTAGCGATAATGTTAGCCTTGAGGTTTTTTGCTTTGTTATACCCATTAAGTTGGAGAAGAGGGGTCTTACCCACTAACTCCGCTATTGATTGATGAATGTTTGCCATGTCTTTTCTGTTTTTTTTAGTTGATTTATTCTTTTTACTCTACAAAGGTATATTGGTGGTGTATTTTGTCCAAATATTGGCATAAAGTATGGATAACAATTCTAATGTTTTGTGTTTTTGTGGAATGTTTGTATTGTTTATTATGTTGGTGAAACCTGTTTGGTAGAATAAATCACTTTGGGGAAATATGTTCCAAATGGATTCCTCCTTTCTGGTTTAGGATTTATAGATGGACGATTCTTTTAGTCTAACGGGTGGATTGTTTTGGATTGGGTGATTCCTAATTGTTCACCGTCAATGGATGATTGGTAAGTGTCTGAGAATCATATCTTGTAAAAAAAGACATTGCCCGAACATCCGTCGCGGAGCAATGTCTTTCGTTGCGATTAACGCTATGTGTTCTTATAGTTGTGGGCAAGGTGTGGAACTACTGCGGGAAATGTCTTAAACGATATACTCATTCCACTACCCACTCCGTCATATTCCGCTCCTCCGTGCTGAAGTTAACACCAACCTTCACAATGTGTTTGTCGGCGGAGGAGATTTTCTTCGCATATTTCTTCTCATCAATCTGTGACAAGGCTTCTTTAGCGGACTGATCACGCTTGCACTCAATGATGTAGACGTATTTCTCCGTCTCGAAGAACACATCGATCCTGCCACCCAACACAGGGTGTTCCACACTCACTTTATGCCCTGTGGAGCGGATCATCAGGTAGAGCATATTGCGGAAGTTCGCCTCTATCAATTTCGGTTCGGTGCTCTCAAAAGGCACTTGGCTCATGATGAGCTGAATTTGGGTCATGAAGGCATCCACATCGTCAGCATTAACAAATTGACGTAGTTTGACAAGGTCAAGGTCTTTCCTGTCACTGGTGTCGGATTTTGTGTAATTGGGTATTAAAACACGTGTGAAACCTTCTGAGACCTCTTCATTGGGGAATCCTAACAAATAACATTCGTCTTGATAGCCCTTTATGGTAAGATAGCCACTTTGGTAGAGCGCCGCTATAACATTGTTCTCCCCATTACCGAAAGTGGCGAGCATTTCGCCCGTGGTCAATAATTTGTCATCAAAAGAAGGAATATCGATGTCGTTTTTCCCAAGAATCTTAACCAAATAAGTAGGCGTGCCCGTGGCATACCAATAATTCAATATTTTTTTGTCAGACAATGCATTAAGCAAACTGAACGGATTATAGACATCCTCCGACCGTTCACTGAAATGGTAGCCGTCAAACTTTCGTTTCAACATAGCATACATGTCCGATTTGCTGACAGAAAGCTTATCAGCAAACAACTGCACCTCGTCATCGAAATAGGTGTGCAGTTCACTCTCCGTGATGCCGCAGATGGTCGCATATTCATCGCTCATGGAAAGGTCTTTGGGGTTGTTTGCCGCACTGAAGATCCCCAACTTGCCGTAGCGAGTCACACCTGTCAGGAAGGCGAATTGAATGTACTTGTCTGCTTTTTTCAAAACGCCATAGAGGCTTTGCAGTATTTCCCTGTTTTTGTCTTGTATTTTCTGCTGTCCGATGGTGTCTGTCAAAGGCTTGTCGTACTCGTCTATCAAGATGACGGCTTTTTGTCCTGTCCGTTCGTAGGCACGTTGCAGCAAATTAGCAAAACGAGTACCTATTCTTTTCCCAGTTTCGTCCTTGCCATACAGCACCTCCCACTTTTCGAAATGGGTAACTATCTGTTCTTTAACCGATTGTGTAGAATCATAGACTTCTCCGGAAAAATCCAGATGGAATACTGGGTATTTCACCCAATTTTGTTCCAACCGTTCCATGGCAAGACTTTTGAAAAGCTCTTTCTTGCCTTGGAAATAGGCCTCTAATGTGGTGGTGAGCAAACTCTTGCCGAAACGACGCGGGCGACTAAGGAAATAGTACTCGCCTGACGAAACCAGTTTATAAACCAACTCCGTCTTGTCCACATAGGTGTAACCACCCGCTATGATTTTCTCAAATGTCTGTATGCCGATCGGGTATTTCATCGTTTGCTTTATATTGTTCCTCCTTTTGCAAATATAACGATTATTTGGATATAGAGGATGGTTTATGCGGGGAATGAGTAAGGCACAAAAAGACATTGCCCGAACATCCGTCGCGGAGCAATGTCTTTCGTTACAAAATACTATGGTTTCTTATGTGTGTTTATAGTCGCCCTATTTTTGTGCTTTTTGGGAAGCCTTTTCCCCGATTGTCTGGATGATTTGTACCAACCCGATCAGTAAGAGCACCGTAATGATCATGACATCTGTTTGGTAGCGATAGTAGCCGAACCGTATGGCAAGGTCGCCGACGCCACCGCCGCCCACTATGCCGGCCATGGCCGAATAGCCCACCAGCGTGACGGCCAAGACGGTTAGTCCACGGATCATGCCACTGAAAGCGCCTGGCAACAAGACGTTGGTGACGATCTTGAACCATGTGGCTCCCATGGCCACAGAAGCCTCTATCACGCCTTTGTCCACGCCATGCAGATTGCCCTCCACCAAACGTGCGTAGAAGGCGATGGCTACGATACCCAACGGTACCGATGCGGCCTCGGGTCCTATGGAGGTGCCGACCACAAACTTCGTGAATGGCAACAGCAGCACGAGCAGGATGACGAACGGAGTGGACATGATGACGTTCAGGATGAAGCTGACCAATAAGTTGACGAACCTGTTTTGACAGATGCTGCACTTGCTCGTGATGTAAGACAACACGCCTAATGGAATGCCCAATATGATTGCCAATAATAGTGCTATTCCGCACATTTCCAATGTTTCCCCGAACGCTGGCAACAAGTTGCTTGCCAGTTCGGAATAGTTAGTTTCGTTCATTTATCACCTCCGTTCTATAAGTGTTCTTACTCAAATAATCTAATCCTTGGGCCAACTCGTCTTGCGCACCGATCAATTGGACAATCAGTATGCCGAAAGGTTTGTCGTTGATATATTCAATCTTGCCGTGCAGGATATTCACGTCTATCGCGTAATGCTTCACCACGTTGGAAACGATTGAATCCTCCGCCTTTTCGCCATTGTATACGATCCTCACCAAAGGCTTCGTGTGGTCTTGCGTCAGGCGCTCAGGGAGATCGAGGTCGAAGGTGTGCGACAGGAGCGTCTTCGTGAATTCGTGCTGTGGTTTCGTGAAGACATCAAACACTTCGCCTAACTCCACCACCTCGCCTTTGTTCATCACAGCCACTCGTTGGCAAATCTTCTTGACCACATCCAGTTCGTGGGTGATAAGCACTATCGTGATGCCGAACTTGACGTTGATCTTTTTTAGGAGTTCCAACACGTCGTTGGTGGTTTCCGGGTCCAATGCCGAAGTGGCCTCGTCGCAGAGCAGAATCTTGGGGTTGTTGGCCACGGCGCGGGCGATTCCCACGCGCTGTTTCTGTCCGCCACTTAAAGTGTTCGGATATACATCCGCGCGATCAGCCAAGCCGACAAGCTCCAACAGTTCGGGCACTCGTTGTTTAATTTCCTCTTGGCTTCGCCCCGCTATCTCCATGGCGAAAGCCACGTTCTGTGCCACTGTCTTGGTGCTGACAAGGTTGAACTGCTGGAAAATCATACCGATGGAGTGGCGGAACTTCGCCAATTCTTTCCCAGATAGGCTACTTATGTCCACACCATCCACTATCGTTCGACCTCCAGTGGGGAGTTGCAGCTGGTTGACCGTGCGGAGAAGCGTGCTCTTGCCTGCGCCACTCGTGCCTACGATTCCCCATATCTCTCCCTTTCCTATCTCGAAGGAGACGTTCCTGACCGCATTCACCGTATGGTCCTTCTTGTCTGAAAATGATACACTTACTTTGTCGAATTTTATCATCTCTAAACTCTTTTTGATGGGTGAATAGATGCTTGACCCGTATCGATCAAGCATCTATGAAAAACAATTGTGTTTTATCTGTTTTGTATATTCCACTTATCCACATACCACTGCGGGCGCTGGAATCTGTCATATTCATGTGCTGGATCCTCGAAATAGTTCTTGAAATCCTCGGATTCGTAAGCCTCCTGCACATCCTTCACGAATTGGGCATTTGCATCTTTCGTGTTGACGACAAACCAGATGAGTAGTTCTGAAGGCAAAGCCTCGCCGACAATGGAGGAGGAGAGCTTCAGCCCGGAAGAGATGGCGTAGTTGCCTGGGATCACCGCGAGCGTGCTACCATCCAGGGAACGAGGCAACTGGGCGGCTTCCAATGGAACGATCTTGAGTTCGAACGGGTTCTCGTCGATGTCGTTCTCCGTCGCCGTTTTGTCGTCGACCGTGGATTTTATCGTGAGCAAGCCGATCGAGCGGAGGAAGCGTAACGCGCGGGCCAGGTTGACCGCATCATTAGGCACGGAGACGATTCCGCCCGGCTGCAGTTGCGCCTTCAGTTCGTCAACATTCTGCGCCTTGTACTTGTCGGAATATAATCCGAGAGCCGCTGTAGGCACGGAGAAGGTGGCCGTCAGGTCAACGCCCTTCGTGTCGCAGAAATTCTGCCTGTACAGGGTGTTCTGGTAAATGTTGGCGTCTATTTCATTGTTCGCCAAAGCGAGGTTCGGAGTCACCCAGTCTGTGAATTCCACCACCTTCACGTTGTAGCCTTTCTTCTCAAGGGCAGGTTGGATGGCCGCTTTGAAGAGGTCTGAATAAGGACCAGGCGAGAAGCCTACGGAGATATCTTTTCTGTCTGCACTGGATTCCTTGGATGCATTGCCGCATGATGAAGAGATGAATGAGTATACTATAAGCAATGCGATTGTGATCAATTTAGTCTTTTTCATACGATTCAAATTTTTTAAATGTTAGACAATGAGTTTTTATGATGATTGGATTTAGAAGAAGAATGTGGCAGCTAACAGACCTCTGACTCCTGATATGTTATGGGTGTCCTTCACCTTCCCGCGATCCGCATAGTCCACAGTTCCGTAAGCGGCTATGTTGTAGTCTAGTTCGGCTTGTAACAACCATTGTTTATGCGAGAACTTTATTGATGGGGCAACTCTGACAAGATGGTCCACGTTCTGCCATCTTCCGAAGAATCTGCCTCCTTCTAAAATGTCGTCGTCGAATCCCAGATTCTTCGAGTAACCCACGAACACACTCGGCGCCCAAGTCTTCCCGTACGAAAGATTGATCCAGTAGGAGGTGACCTTCGACGTGGAGTATGTGCGTTTGCCTGTGCGTTCGTCGATTGATTTCACGGCGTATCCGCCTTGTTGGAAGTATTCGCTTAGATTCTGTCCGTATACACCACCTGTCTTGAGGCCAAAACGTCCTGATATAACCTGAATGTAATAGCCTAAACCGAAGGAATTCACCTTTTCGTCTGTTTTGAATATGTCGCCGGCATCGTTGGTGACCTTCGTGGCAGGACGCACGCTCTTAAATTCACTGAGCAGTCCTGTACTGAACGAAGGTGAGGTATAACGCCATTGCAAGTGGAACTCTGGCGTAGGATTCTGACGGATGTCACTATTGGATGATTCCTCCAACACCGATTTGTGTTCGGTTTGGTAGACACCTGCCACTACGAAGCTGTGTCGTTCCGTCGGTTTAAATGTATATCGCAACTGCTCGCCTCTGTTGAATGGACGGTAGGGCACTCCAATGTGCAATGCGGCTACGTAAGGGAATGGAATGTCGGAGAATGGACTCCATGCCTTTCCGAAAAGCAGTTCGCCCTTCTGCCAGACGAATTTCGCCCACGCCTGTCGTAACCTGAGATTCACGGTGTTGCCACCTGAAAAGTCAAATTCGACGTAGGCTTTGGAACTTGCCCTGCCTAGTTTTGGTCCATCTACGGTTGCTGTGAATCGTGTGGCCTCTGTGGTGAAGTTCTGTCTTACCACTGCGTTTAGGTCTTCACCGTTTTTGTCATAGACTTTGTCCTCAGGGAAGAATCCGAAGAGGTCGTCTCCGCCTCCTACGATTTCGCGACTGTCCACGTAATATTCGGCTCTAAGGAAACCTCCGAATTTTACTTTTATTTCGTCCCCGAACCTTACTGTTGGTATCAGATCCTTGGCGGTCTCTGAAGTGATATCTTTGTTGATCGTCTCAATGGGTTCTTGCCTCTTGGTATCCTTCGAGGAGGCGCTTTCCGCACTTACGACTGCCTCCGTCGCTTCTTGGTTCTTGATGGCTTCCGATTGGACCTCTTGCGCATTCACTGTAGCCGTGTACAGTAAGAATAATGTTAATGCCTTGTAAAATATATTTCTTTTCATTGTGTTCTGTCTTTAATCGTTTTTGACTTTTATTTCTTCTTAACTTTCTGTGAGAGAAGTTTTGGGGAGACTCTCATGAAATGTGGGTTAAATCCCCGAAGCTTATGGGAGGTCCCTCCTCCGAACCCGTCGCATGATTTCCTCTTGCTTACCCTTTCTTATTGTTACAACATATTTCCATAATCGATATCGTTTTTTTCTGTTCAACCTAAGTTTTTTTATGGGCTATGTAATTGCAATTACTTTATATACAATGTATTATTTCGCTTTTGATTAAAATATGGACAAGATAAACCCGTATTTTTGGAAAAATAGAGCTTGAAGATCGCACCCTAATGGGTTAACCTTAACGTTTTGTGATTGTCCGAATGTGGAATGTTAGCAGATCGGCATACAACATCGGCAACAACAACAGTGCATGGAACATCGCATCTGTGTCCGCCGAGAAATTTTTATAGATTCTGAATAGTTTGAGGCATGGAATAGGCGCTCGTCAATCTTGGGAAGGTTCTTCCCAAGCATTGAGTTCGAAGTAGTATGTATGTTAATTGTCCTATTCATTTTTACCTCTCATTTTTGATATTGCAAAGATAGTGCAAATGTATGTTTGTTACAAGAAAAATGAAAATTTTAGAGTATTTACCTATATGTATATGTTATTGTAGTAAAATATTCCAATAAAATAATATTTCGTATAATGTAGTAAAATAATTGTCTGTGAAGGGAACTCGTGGTGAAAAAGTGTCGCTTGAAATCTTGGCTGATTCCTTCCCACATACGGATTAATAAGTATGAAAATCGGGGAAAAAACGGTTGCGCCGGACGATGTTTATGTGAGATTTCCTTCTGGGAAGCGTGAACGTAAATATTATTTCTTGATGATTACTTTATGCACATTGCCTTCCACGTGGGAGATCCCTATCACGTGATAGCCTTGTTCGGCTGCGGATTTGGGCACGTTATTAAGGGGCTCACCCTCAAGCAGAAGCACTTCGAGTATGTCTCCTTGGGCGATTTGAGCTAATTTGAGTTTCGTCTTGACGAAGGTCATCGGGCAATGCTCCTTCGTTATGTCTAATGTATGAGTTGCCATTTGAGTTTATGATTAAGAGTTGAGTGTTAAGAAAGAATAGCTGTACGTGAAAATCTAAAGGTTAGATGAATAGGGTCCGTCCACCTTCAGAGATTTCCAGGAAGGATGCGACTCCGAGCGTGTCCTTCACTTCGTGGATGAAGTCCGATTGCTTGAGACCGAGAACGTGCATCGCCATTTCGCAGGCGTAGAGGTTGATGCCGAGGGCGATGGCGGCTTCCACCAGTTCCTCCAGTGTCGCGACGTTGTTCTTTCTCATCAGGAATCTAAAAATTCGGGGACCTGCGCCGAAAAAGTTGAATCGGCTGGTGGGTGTGCTCTTCAGTCCGCCCATCAAAAAACCGAAGATCTTAGTTAGAAACGTACCACCCACGAGGCTTCTGCCGGTCTTCCGCTTGATGGCGTCAAGGCCCCAGAATGTAAAGAATATGTTCACCTCATATCCTACCGCCGCAGCCCCTGTCGCGAGGGTGAAGGCGGCGGTGAGTCTGTCGAATTCGCCCGAAAAGGCGATGATTGAGAGTTTTTTTTGTTGATTGTCCGCCATGATTCTAGTGTTGTTTTAGTTCGCAGCTTACCTGCTTGTATTCAATGAGTTGCTTGATGGTGGGTTGCTTGCCGCACACGGGACAGTCGTCTCGTTTGGGGATGGACATCTTCCTGAAATCCATGTTTCTCGCGTCGAAGGTGAGGAGTTGGTCCGTCAGCAGTTCCCCCACGCCCGTGATGTATTTGAGCACCTCGGCGGACTGTATCGTTCCCAGCATTCCAGCGATGGCTCCGAGTACTCCCGCTTGTGCACAGGAGGGTGCGGATTCTGGTGGCGCGTCGAAGAGGCATCGGTAGCAGTTGCTGCCCGGGACATGGGTGAACGTCTGTCCCTCGAACTGGAAGATACCCCCGTGGCTGAATGGTTTGCCCGTCAGGACGCAAGCGTCGTTGATTAGGTATTTTACGGGGAAGTTATCCGTCGCGTCCACGATGAAATCATACCCCTTGAACAGATCCAGCGCATTGTCCGCCTTTAGAAACTCTTGGTAGGCGATCGCATTGACGTGCGGGTTGAGCGCATTGACCTTCTCCTTGGCGGATAGGGCCTTCGAGTAGCCCACGTCGGGGGTTGTGTGGATGATCTGACGCTGCAGGTTGCTTAGGTCTACCGCATCACCGTCGATGATGCCTATTGTTCCGACGCCGGCGGCCGCCAGGTATAGGATGACTGGCGAACCGAGTCCTCCCGCCCCGACAACCAGAACCTTGGCGTTCCGGATCTTTTCCTGACCTTCCACACCCACCTCCTTCAAGAGAATGTGGCGGGAGTATCGATTGATTTCCTCTTCGCTAAAATCAAACATAGTTCACTCTTAGTTAGTTATAAAGAATTTTTCTTAATCCATTGCGAACACAAATTTAGTCCAGTTATTAAACAATTCTCTCTAATTTTAGCTGATGTTTCAACTTTTCACATATCCCCAGATGCCGAGTGAACGGCTTTGCTTGGGAAGGAATTTGAGCGGTAGAGCCTTTAAGCCTATACGCTTCCGTATTTTCTTGAACTCGTCCGAGTAGTAGTAATACTCGTCCGTCAGCTTAAAGGATTTGACCCATTGCTCGATTTGCCTCGGATTGTCGCACCCCCAGCGGAAAGAGGCTTTGGTGTTCTTGACGGATTCGTGGAGGTTGGTACGCTCGCTCAAGTACTTGTTCATGCGCTCCATGTACACTTCCGCGTTTTCGAAGTTCGCGTCGATGTTGTGGAAAACCCGCTTCACCTCTTCCTCTGTCAGGTACATCGCCACCCCCTCTAGGATGAACAGGAAGTGCCCGTTGGGGTGCTCCTCCTTGATGGATTTGATCCACCCGTCGGTTGTGATATTGCCTGTGAGATATTTGTTGTCGGACGATTCTGGCAGGAACTGCCGCCTCAGATTGATCACGTCCAGGAAGTCCAACTCGTAGGCTTGGTACTTCTTGCTGATGGCGACACGCTCAATGCGCGGGTCCAGTCCGCATGCGACGAGCACCACCACCGCATCGTCGTATTTGTTCACAAAGTTCTTCAATACGTTATCGAAATATTTAGTTCTAAATGACACACATAGTTGACATCGTTCATCTGCAGAAAATTTGCTAAAGTCATAATCTACCATCGAAAGGATATCTTCCGACGTCTTGTCCGTGATGATAGGATCTTTTTCCTTGGATTCTTTAGCCCTCATGAAGAGAGGAATCAAGAGCGTTTCTGAAACGTTCTCCTGAAATTCGGGTCTGATCTTGCCCATAATTTTTCTTTTTTGCAGATTAATAAATAATTATTTAGTGTATCATTTCAATGCTTGGCGGAAATCGTTGATTAGATCTTCCGTGTTTTCTATGCCTGCCGAGATGCGGATCAGCGTGTCGGAGATTCCGTTCTTCTCGCGCACCTCCTTCGGCACGGAGGCGTGTGTCATGATGGCTGGTATCTCCGCCAAGCTTTCCACGCCACCCAAACTCTCTGCGGTCGAGAAGAGTTTCAGCTTCGACAGGAAGTTTTCGGCGTCCGTGAGTGTTCCCTCCAGTTCGAACGAGAGGACGCCACCGAAGCCTGTGGTCTGCGCCGCCGCGATGTCGTGGTGCGGGTGATCTTTCAGACCGGGATAGAGTACGCGCTTGACTTTCGGCGATTGTTGCAGGAACTCGGCCAACGCCTGTGCGTTCCTCTGGTGTTGCTCCATGCGCACGGCGAGCGTCTTGGCCCCGCGCAGGGTCAGGTAACTGTCGAATGGTGAGAGCACCGCACCGACAGCGTTCTGGTTGTAGGCGATCTTCTGGTAGAATTCATCGTTGTTCAGGACGATGGATCCGCCTAACGCGTCGCTGTGGCCTCCGATGTATTTGGTTGTGCTGTAGACCACCACGTCCGCCCCTAACTCAAGTGGTTTTTGGAAGTAGGGTGATAGGAAGGTGTTGTCCACCACAAGGATGAGCCCGTGTTTCTTGGCTATTTGTGCGATAGCTTTTATGTCGGCGATTTTTAGCAATGGGTTGGTGGGTGATTCTATCCAGATCAGTCTCGTCTCAGGCTTGATTGCCTGCTCGATGTTCTCGGGAACGGTCGCGTCGACGTAAGTGGTTGTGATGCCGAAGTTCACGAACACGTTGCTGAGCAGTCGTCTGGTGCCACCGTAGAGGTCGTCGAAACCGATCACGTTGTCGCCGGTCTTCAGCAGTGATATGATCAGTGTCGAGGCGGCGGCTAAGCCTGACGAAAAGGCGAGACCGTGTTTCGCGCCGTCCAATGCGGCTAACTTCTCCTCCAACGCTTTGCGTGTTGGGTTGAGGCTGCGGGTGTATTCGTAGCCTGCTGTTGGATGACTGGCTTTCTCTCTTGCGAAGGTGGTGGCCAAATGTATAGGAACTGCGACGTCGCCGCTTGCTCCTTCTCTGAAATCGGGCTCTTCTCCGTTGTGGATCGCCCTTGTTGAAAATCCGTATGCCATGATAATTAAGAATTAAGAATTGTGAATTGTGAAACGTTAGTTCGACGTAGTCAATTTATTATAGTTTGACGTTTAGGTTTTTCTCCTTCAACCATTCGTCGTTGAACATCTTGGAGAGGTATTTGTTACCGCTGTCGCAAGCTAGGGTGACGATCCGTTTCGGGGTGGTCTGTTCCTGTGCGTAACGTAGGGCGGCGCTTAGGAGCGTGCCGGTGGAGGATCCTGCCAGGATGCCTTCTTCCCTCAGCAAAAGACGGGCGGCGGTGAAGCTCTCCTCGTCGGTCACTTCATAGGCCTTCGTCACCAAATCGAAGTCCGCCAGCTTAGGGATGTAATCCTCTCCGATGCCCTCGACGAACCATGAACCCGCATCGTTGCGCAGTTTCTTCAGGTTGATGTAGTCCGCAAGGACGGAGCCTTTCGGGTCGGCGAGGATGAACTCAGTCTGAGGACTGACGGTCTTGAAGAATTTTGTCAAGCCGGTTAATGTACCCGCTGAGCCGACGCCCACGACGACAGCGTCCACCTTGTGCTCCAACTGCTCCCAGATTTCAGGGCCTGTGGTTAGGAAGTGCGTGTCGGGGTTGTCTTGGTTCTCGAATTGGTTGATGTAATAACCGCCCCGCTCCTGCGCGATCCGTGCGGCCAAGTCTTGGTAATACTCTGGGTGGCCCTTGCCCACATCGCTTCGGGTGATGACGGTCTCCACACCCAGTGCGCGGAGGTGGTTGATCTTCTCGGTGCTCATCTTGTCAGGGATCACCAGCAATAGCTTGTAACCTTTCAATCGGCTGGCCAACGCAAGGCCTAACCCAGTGTTGCCTGCTGTCGCCTCCACGATGAGTTGCCCCGGACGGATCGTTCCGCGCTTCTCCGCCTGGACGATCATGTTCAGTCCGGTGCGGTCCTTGATGCTACCCCCAGGGTTCTGATTCTCCAATTTTAAGAATAGGGAACTCTTACCTGTGTTCAATCTTGAGAGTTGGACAATCGGTGTGTTGCCAATCGTTTCCAATATGTTACTATAAACTGCCATTTTGGTATTATTTATGTTTGATTATTTTTATAATTATATGGTATACAATAAGTTATTTAATTGTAACTTGTCGAATCGGACAAAAAGGAATCCGAGACTTGAAAAAATAATGATGGTGGATTGCCCCCTAAAGGGATAACCTTAAAGATCTGTGATTGTCCGATTGTAGGAATTTAGCACATCGGCATGCAACATCGGCAACAACACTCGCATATGGAACATCGCAGTTGTGCCTGACAAGAAATTCTTGTAGATACTGATAAATAGATAGAATGTGATTCGGAAAGGAATAGACCTCCGGCAACCTCGGGAAGATTCATCCCTGGCATTTGGGCTGCGGTAATATCTATGTTTATTCTCTTGTCCATTTCTTTGCCTTTCGTTTTGATATTGCAAATGTAGTATAGTGGAATGTTTGTTGCAAGAAATAGAGAAAAATTGGAATACTTATCCATAATGGTATTTGTTTTTAGTGTGGTTTTCCGATAAGATGATAGGCGTAAGCTACGTGGTAGAATATTTTTCTACAGAAGGAAGTTTGTGTCGAGAAAATTGTCTATGAGGGAGTTCATAAAATAAAAAAAAACATATATTTGCTTCATGGATTTTGAGAATTGTCTGCAACCTGTGGATAGTTTCAAACTGCAAATTGTTCCGCTAGTTGCGGAAGATTTGTTTGACGTGTTGTATATTTGTCAGAATGACAGCCAAACTGAAATGGAAGAATATTGGTTAATGATGTGATTTTTAATAATTTTGGTTATGGAACAGAGTGCAGAAAATAAATTAACGAGGTATACGTTAGCGTACGACTTCGTACCACAGTTGATGGTATCCATATTGAACAATGAAAACATCGGTATTGCACCTATGGCAGACAAGGAGTTCTTTATGAAGGTGGCAGATAAGATGAATATGTCCATCGAAGGATTTTCGTGGAATGAATTCGATATTACTGTAGAGCACCTTGATGAAAAACACCTTGCCATCGTCTATAAATTCCCTGAACCACAGAATCAGCCAGAAGCCTTATATGGAGCGATTGTGATAGACCATGAGAAAAGTGAGGTTTCCTATTTCACCTTGGAAAAAGGACGTACTGAAGGGCGTTGGGCTTTAGGTCGTCATTCCCTTGATAAGAGAGGTTTAATAGGATTGTTTGACATTACACCATCAAAGGATAAATTTTTCGAACTCATCATGAAAAATGTAAATCTGTCGCATTAATTCTCTAAACATGAACCCATTCAAATATCATTTATCCATAACAAAAATGCCGCCTGAACAAAGTCCAGACGACACTTTCCGAATATGAGGGTTTGATTATTTTCCTCCAACAGATGCGCTATAGATCCTTTCGAGGAATTGCAGCGCACCCTTATAGCCGATGTGGGAACGGTTGACGATGAGCGTCTCGGACGAAGGCGTCGAGATCTCAAAGAACAAGGCGTTCTTCTTGTTGGCGAGGGTGAGTTCCCAAGAGGTGCCGAGAATCAATGGCTTGCCTGACGTGAACTCGACGCTCTCGATCAGTTTCTCCACCTCATAGCCATCCTCTTCGAAGACGACATCGATGCTCACTCCCTCGGAGATATTGTTCTTGAAGTACTCCGAAATGGCGGGGCGGAACTTCTCTGGTGTCTTGTCGGTGATGATCACCTGTTTCGGGATCAGGCCGATCTGGTCCGCCAGGAACTTCGAGTAGGCCAATGCGTAGGATGCGTCCGCCGTCACGACAAACTCGCTTGGCATACCGTACCAATATTCCGCGAAGAACTCGGAGAAGTGTTCGAGGTAGTAGTAATAGATATCCGCCTCTTGCTTGATGAACTCCTCGGACTGCTTCTTGTCGATGCCTGCGAACTCCACCACCTGACGGATGAACTTAGCCGTAGCCTCCTCGCCGACAGGGATCTCAGGGATGTGCAGGTAGGGTTGGTTGTACTTCTTCTGGAGATGCTCCGCGTTCTTGACGCCCACCCATGGTGAAACCACCAGGTTGAATTGCGCCTGAGGAATGCGTTTCCAAGCCTCCACGCCTGGGTTCTCAGGACCGAACAACACGTTCACTTCCAAGCCTGCGCCACGCAAGATACGTGCGAGCTCCTGGTAGTCTCCTCGCCAGTTCTGGTTGTAGTATGGCACTTCAAACCAGAGGTTGACGAGTCCTTTCTTCTTCTCTCCTTCGTAGTTCCCTACGTATTGGTCGATGATGGCATCCACCACCGTTTCGTGACCGAAGATATTATTGCCCTTGAAACCGGCCGTGTTGGCGTAGACGATAGGGTAGCCCGCCTTCTGGTACTTGCCCACGAGGTCAGGCACGTTGTCGCCGATCAGCTCACCCGTACAACCCGTCAGGACCACGAAGAGGTCTCCGTCGTAGATCTTCAGCGTTGATTTGATAAGATTGTCGAGGGTCTTTATACCACCGAAGACCACATCATTCTCTGTAGCGTTGGAGCTTGGCATGTTTCCGCCTCCAGCCGCGATACTACCTTGAAAACCGTTCTCGAAGGTCAACATGGCGGTAGTCTTCAGCTGACAGCCAGGGCTACAATTGGCGATTGGCACTGCACCTTTGATGGCCACTACGGTGTTGGTCGCACCCACCGCGCAAGCATATCGGACATCGGATATTACCGAAGGTTTCTTCTTTTGTATTTCGCTCATTTGATTGATTCTTTTGATGTTAAAAACTTAGAGGAATTATTCGCCCAATCGCTCTTCGATCTCCTTGAAGACCTCCTTGTCGTTGGTGAGCTTGAACGGATCGGTCTGGCTGAACCACCAATCGTTGTAAGGCAAGCGTACGTGGCGCTGCAGTGTCTTGTTGAACTTCGTGCGGGCCAACACACCCTTCAGGATCTCACCCACACGCAGGATTCCGTCGTAACCCACAGGGATGTGCTCGTCGCCTAAGGCGAAGGTTGGCACACCAAGGTGTCCGGCCACTGAGGCGAGACCTGGGTGACGGATGATCAGGAAGTCCGTCTTCACACGTTTCAAGAGTTGAGGCAACTGGAAGGCACGTGTCTTGCTGACCGTGTAGTGAGGAATATCACCGTAGGTCTCGACCAACTCCTTCAAGGTGTCTTGGTTCTTACCCGCACCGTCGTAGACTGGGTCGTGGTGGAATACTAGGGCGGCCTCGTTCTTGATGCCCAACTCAGCCAACACGCTGATCAAGCCGTGGGCGTAGGCGGAACCGGTGAGCACCATTCCGTACTTGCCTTTGAAGTATTCGCGGTACTCCTCCAACTTAGGAGCGATACGCTTATGTTCGCTTTCAATGAACGCTTCTGCCTCTTTCTCTTTGCCTACCACTTTCGCGATAGCACGCAACCAAGCGTCCGTTCCTTTGATTCCGTAAGGTTGTGGGGCGTCGATTTGAGGGACTCCAAATTGGTCTTCCAACGCAGCTCCCATGTAACCACCAAGGGTTTCACAGAAAGTTGTTGTCGCCACGGCCTCCGAAGCCTGACGGATCTCCTCGAACGAAGCACAGTCCAAAAGGTAGTTCACCCGCAAGCCAAGCGGTTTCAACAAGTCGGTGAACCAGTCCGTACCCCACAAGGCGATGATATTGATTAAATCTTTCTGTTTCTTTTTCGGATGTCTTTCAACAATCTGTCTCAAAACACCATGGAAAGCCACGTCGAAACCGGTACTCCAGTGTTTGCTTCGGAAGCCCTCGCAGTGCAGTGGGATGATAGGCACACCCACCTCTGGCTCCAACTCCTCCGCCACGCTGTCGATATCCTCGCCCGTGATGGCCGTCGCGCAGGCCATGGCGATGAAGATAGCCTTCGGATTGTAACGCTCTTTGGCGATACGAATAGCCTGACGAAGTTTGGCGCTACCACCGAACACCATGTCTTTCTCTTGGAGGTTGGTACTCATGTTAAGTGTGTTCTGCTGAGGCTTGCCACGACGTTCCAATCCCTTGTGCATGGAGAGGTTGAACTTCGCACATTCACTACTACATCCGATAGGCGCATGGTCAATCAAGACACAATCGGTAAGGTTACCGATCTGACACTGTACGATGGCATTGGAACACATCGTCTCTTGGTTCAGCGGGCTCTGCAACTCGCAAAGCCTACAGCCTTGTCCGGCGCCCTTGCAGCCTCCGTGCTTCTTTACGCTTCGCTCGTCGTAGGCAGACTGTTCGATCAGCTGCTTGGCCGAGCCGTCCCACCCGATGATCGTGCCGAGCCGCAACTCGCGGTTCTCGACGGTGGTCATATTTAAATTGATTCTATTCGCCATAATGAATTTTATTCTTCTTGATTTTTAAACTTCAGCTTCCTCTCGTCGATTTTGTAGTAGTAGGCGACGATCTTCTCCAAGGCCTCTTTGATAGGCATTTCGATGTCGAAAACCGATATCGCCTTGCGCTCGAACTGTTTCAGGATGTTGCGCCCGATCTTTTTGCAGATCACACATCGGCAATCGGAAAGCGACTCCACGGCTTCCGACTTTCCTCCGTTGTCGCAACCGTTCTTGCTTCCGCAGCCGGTGCCACAACCGGAGTTACAGCCGTCGCCATTATTTGTGCCACAACCAGTCTCGCCACCGACATTGTTGGTGCTCGGGAGAACCTGATCGTCTGAGGTTGGGACATCCCTGGTCTCTATTTTCAGGAAGTCCGTATCGTCGACCGTGTAGATGTCGAAGCTCCGAGCCGACCCAAAATGCAGGTCTACATTCACTCCGTCAGATGTGGCAACCGCAATTTTGTACCTCATAAACTATCAACTTTTACCTTTAAACTCTTAATTCTTAACTCTTAACTCTTAATTAGATTCTATAGTCGTCCGCATTGTCCATCAGACCGTATTCAAGAAGGATCTCTTCCAGACGTTCCGAAGTCATTGGGGTTGGGATGACAAAGCTCTTGTTTTCTATAATTGCTTTGGCAAGATTCCTGTATTCGTCTGCCTGATCTGAGTCTGGCTTGTACTCGATAACAGTTTTTTTGTTGATCTCTGCACGCTGAACGATATTGTTACGAGGTACGAAATGAATAAGCTGAGTACCTAATTCTTTCGCGAACGCTCTTAGCAAGTCCAACTCTCTGTCCACGTTACGAGAGTTACAGATGATACCGCCTAAACGTACGCCTCCTGTTTTTGCGTAACGTTGGATACCTTTTGCAATATTGTTTGCCGCATACAAGGCCATCATCTCTCCTGATGCCACGATATAGATTTCCTTGGCCTTGCCCTCACGGATTGGCATTGCGAATCCACCGCAGACCACGTCACCCAACACGTCATAGAACACATAGTCCAAGTCGTCCGTATAGGCGCCCAAGTTTTCCAACATATTGATGGAGGTGATGATACCACGGCCCGCACATCCCACGCCTGGCTCCGGACCACCGGACTCCACGCAGCGCGTACCGCCGAATCCCTCTTTCATGATTCTATCCAGGGAGATGTCCTCACCCTCGTCACGAATGGTGTCCAACACTGTTTTTTGGGCCAATCCGCCCAACAGGAGACGTGTGGAATCAGCCTTCGGATCACAGCCTACCACCATCACTTTCTTACCATGTTCTACCAATCCGGCCGTTAAATTCTGGGTGGTTGTGGATTTACCGATACCACCTTTCCCGTAAATTGCTATTTGTCTGATTTCTGCCATTGTGCATATACTGTTTTATGCCACGAAATGTGGCGGGTGAATAATTAAAATAAGTTTTGAATTTCGTTGTAAGAATAAATTTTGTCTAAAGCGTCGGTCAGCTCGCCCGGCAAGGCCATCGCCACGATCCCCTTCTGTGTCAGCAGGGCGCTGGCTCCTATTCCGATGCGTGACGCGGTGACGTATTGGCAGTCGGAGAAGAGTTCCACCCGCTTCTCCATGTCGTCCTTGGAGTGTACTCCGTTCTGACAAACCGGGGGTGCCGTACGTCTCTCCACGTAGACCCATTCTCCCTCGAAGAACTGGTAAATGTAGAAGTCCGTGGCTCTGCCAAAGTGCGTGTCGACCGTGTATCCGTCCGTCGAGGCCGCCGCTACTCGAAATGCGTTGTACTGCTTCTTGTCATCCATGTGAAAAAGTGTCTGATACTACAAAATCTTCTGAATATACCTCCTTGGAGAACTCGCTCACGCCTGGCACGCCCACCGCGTCCGCACGGCAGCGGTTGCAATGGCGGAAGACGTCGATGTACTTCCCTGCGCTTTTCCTCGCCTCCTCGATCTCGAAGCAGAAAGGCGCTTTCTCGTCTTTCAGTTCGTAGGTCGGTATCAGCGGGATGATGTTGTAGATGGAGGCGCCTAAGGAGGAAACCGTCTTGGCGATCTGCTCGATGTGGCTCCTGTTGATCCGTGGCACCAGTACGGTGTTGACCTTTACGGTGATACCACTCTTCGCTACCTTGCGGATACCATTCAGCTGGTTCTCGATCAATATTTTGGCGCCCTCGTAAGCATCGTATTTCTTCCCATGGTAGAGGACGAACTTGTTCAGCTTCGCCTCGATCTCAGGGTCGATCGCATTCACGGTCACCGTCAGCGAATCGATCTTGGACTCAATCACTTGGTCCGCCTTCTCGTCGAGCAGTAATCCGTTGGTGCTCATACACTTGAGCAGGTGCGGGAACTCTTTGTCCACTAGGCGGAAGGTCTCCAAGGCTGTGTCGGTCGCCAGCGTGTCGCCCGGTCCAGCGATGCCTACCACTTTGATGTCTGGACATATCTTCAGCGCCTTTCTAAGGATGGCGATGCTCTCCTCCGGTTTGATCACCTTCGCCGTAACACCTGGGCGGTTCTCCGTGTCGTTCAGCACGCGGCTGCAAAAACGGCAACCGATGTTACATGCCGGACTGACAGGCAAGTGAATCCTTCCCAGATTGCCCGGTTTAGAGGCAAAACATGGATGGTTATTGCGTAATCTCTCTTGGTTCTCAGTCATAAATTTTAGATATAATAATCCCCCCTTCGACAACTTTTCAGCCATCGACGCATGTAGAAGATATGTTTGAAACGATGTGTTAACTAATTGTAGGCAAGGCCGCCGGGCATGGAATGTAGTCCCCCTTCCCGACGGCCTTTTTTGCCATCGGCATACGCTGAATGTATGCGAGATTCAGTGATTAATTGTTTGAGAACAAGGCGGTTGACAAGTATCTGTCGCCAGAGTCAGGTAGGAGAACCACGATGTTCTTCCCTTTGTTCTCAGGACGTTCCGCCAAGATGGAGGCAGCCTTTAGCGCCGCACCTGAGGAGATACCCACCAAGATACCTTCGCTCACCGCGAATTTCCTTCCCTCGGTGAAGGCGTCCTCGTTCTCTATGGCGATCACCTCGTCATAAATCTTCGTGTTCAACGTCTCTGGAACGAAGCCCGCACCGATACCTTGGATCTTGTGTGAACCAGCTGTTCCTTTTGACAAGACAGGTGATGTGGCAGGCTCCACAGCTACTACCTTCACGTTCGGGTTCTTGGATTTCAGGAATTCGCCCACACCTGACAATGTACCGCCAGTACCTACACCAGCCACGAAGATGTCCACCTTACCGTCTGTCTGGTCCCAGATCTCAGGACCTGTGGTCTCGCGGTGAATCTTAGGGTTGGCAGGGTTCACGAATTGACCCAAGATAACAGAACCTTTGATCTCCTTGTTGAGTTCCTCCGCCTTAGCGATGGCACCCTTCATTCCCTTTGCGCCTTCGGTCAATACGATCTCCGCACCGTAAGCCTTGAGAAGGTTTCTACGCTCCACGCTCATCGTGTCAGGCAAGGTCAAGATCGCCTTGTAACCCTTAGCTGCGGCTACTGCGGCCAATCCGATACCCGTGTTGCCGGATGTTGGCTCGATGATGGTGGCGCCTGCTTTCAGAACACCTTTCTTCTCCGCATCCTCGATCATCGCAAGGGCGATACGGTCCTTGACTGAACCTGCAGGATTAAGGTACTCCAACTTCGCCAAAAGCGTTGCGTTTTTTACACCTGCGTTCTTTGCGTAATTGTTGAGTTTCAAAATTGGCGTCTTGCCAATCAACTCCAATGAACTTTCAATAATCTTTGCCATTTTCAAATCCTCCTATTCGTTATGTTATTGTATTCGCTATCGTTTTGCTATCGTTTGACATTGCAAATTTACTGCAGGTAGATTAATTCACCAAACATATTTAAAATTATGGATAAATTATCTGTATAATAAATATACGATGGAATGATATACTAATATTGGAATCCACCGATAGGTTTTTGTAGATTTTTATTCTATGAAGGGGTGGGAAGGGTAGATGCTATGACTGATATTCTATGCAAAAACGAAACAGGTGGACATAGTTAAGGCTCTTAATATCTAAGATAATTACTTGAATGTTATTCTTGGATCATATTCAGGAAATACTGATGGATTCTCGTGTCCTCGTTTAGTTCAGGGTGGAACGAGGTGACGAGTTGTTTGCCTTGGCGGGCAGCGATGATATGCCCGTCGTGGCTGGAAAGCACATCGACGCCCTCGCGTACCTGTGTGATGTAAGGGGCGCGGATGAAGGTCATCGGCACGTTGCCTATTCCTTTGAACTCTTCGTCGACGAAGAAACTGCCGAGTTGTCTGCCGTAGGCGTTCCGCAACACGGAAATGTCCATGGTGGCGATTCTTTCCCTCGTGTCGTTCTCCACCTCCTTCGCTAAGAGGATCATGCCGGCGCAGGTGCCGAAGGCGGGCAAACCGTTGGCGATGTCCTGACGGATAGGGAGGAGCAGCTCTTCGTCCTTCATGATCCGGAGCATTGCGGTGCTCTCTCCGCCGGGGAGGATCACGCCGTCTTTCGGTTGTTGCCAGTCGCTCAGTTTCCTTACAAGGAATGTCTCCACATGTAAAGAATGGAGCATTCGTTGGTGTTCCTCGAATGCTCCTTGTAATGCTAATATCGCTATTCTCATTTTCCTCTTTCAGCCATTAATAGTTGGATTTCGCTCTCGTTGATACCGACCATGGCCTCGCCAAGGTCTTCGCTCAACTCGGCCAAGATCTTAGGGTTGTTGTAGTTGGTCACGGCCTTCACGATCGCCTGCGCGCGTTTCACAGGGTCACCGCTCTTGAAGATACCGCTGCCGACGAAGACGCCCTCAGCGCCCAATTGCATCATCAAGGCTGCGTCCGCTGGGGTAGCCACACCACCTGCCGCGAAGTTCACGACTGGGAGTTTGCCGTTGTCGTGCACGAATTTCACGAGGTCGAAAGGCACACGCAATTGCTTAGCCGCCTCGTAGAGCTCGTCGTCGTTGAGCGAACCGAGTCTTCTGATCTCGCTCTGCATCATGCGCATGTGTCTAACGGCTTGGATCACATCGCCCGTGCCAGGTTCACCCTTGGTACGGATCATGGTCGCGCCCTCGTTGATACGGCGCAATGCCTCGCCAAGGTCTTTCGCACCGCAGACGAAAGGCACTTTGAATTTACGTTTGTCGATGTGGTATACGTCGTCGGCTGGTGAGAGCACCTCGCTCTCGTCGATGTAGTCGATTTCGATCGCCTCCAGGATCTGCGCCTCGGCGAAGTGTCCGATACGGCACTTAGCCATCACCGGGATAGATACGGCCTCTTGTATGCCTTTGATCATCTTAGGGTCACTCATGCGGGATACACCGCCTGCCGCGCGGATGTCAGCCGGGATCCTTTCCAACGCCATGACGGCGCATGCGCCCGCCGCTTCAGCGATACGAGCCTGTTCTGGGGTTGTCACGTCCATGATTACACCGCCCTTCAGCATCTGCGCGAGGTTGCGGTTAAGAATAGTTCTGTCTTCCATCTGTCCTTTGTTTTTTATGAATTTCTTATTTTGGGTGCAAAGGTGGACAGAATGTGTTATTTGGAAAAACAAGTATTCCTATTTGGTAAAATATTGTACTTAAAAATACAAAGAGGAGGATTTCCTGAACTGGGAAGGGGATACTTTTTCGTAGTGGCGGAAGAATTTGCAGAACATGGCTTGTGAGGTGAATCCTAACTTGTCCGCCACCTCTTGGATGGTGAGGCGGGAGGTCTCCAATAGTTGGATGGATTCTTGTATCAGGTAGTTGTCTATCACCTGCTTAGGCGTTTTGCCCACTGCCTTATTGGTCACTTGGGAAAGGTACCTTGGGGTGATGGATAGCTGGTCCGCATAGTAGGCCACGTCGTGTGCGTGACGGTAATGCTCGGAGATGAGTGACATGAGTTGGTTGTACAGGTCCGCGTTCCGGTAGGCTTTGTCGGGGGAGGGCACGGCGTAGACCACTTGGCTGTGGATGTAGTCGTGCGCGTTGCGGATGGCGGTAGGGATATCGTCGCCCAACGCCAGCCTCACAGCGATGGCGGAGGAGAGCGCCCCGCTGACTCCATGCTTCTGCCAGCCGTCCATGTTGTGGGAAGAGAAGAAACGCTTCCTTCCCTTGTGGTAGAGCAGGGTGGTGATGCGTCCCTCGGTCTGGTGCCCGCCACGGAGCATGATGGCCTCCGCCCCCATGTCGGAAAAGGCTTCGGCTGTCGCCACCATGTCATCGTCTGTGAAGATCTCCTTGCCTAGTAGGAGCTTGGCCTCCTCGCATTTGATGATGAGCAGGGTGGAAATGGGTATCAGGTGTTTTTTTATCGCTTCGAGGGTTTCCTTGCGCACGAGGGGGGTGCCGTCGGAGGAGATGATACCAGGGTCGCAGACGATGGTCTTGCAGGCGATGACTTCATTCCTCAGCCGTCGGATGGCCTGATCGTCTCGTATCAGCCCGATCTTGATAGCCTTGGGTTTCGCCTTCTCGATGATGGATTGGGCCTGTTCCGTGACGATCTCTACGGGCAGGTCGAATATCCTTCTGGAGCCATCGCCCTTTTCTACGGATACGGAGGTGATGATGGAGAGCGGGTGGCCCCCCAGTTCCGAGATGGTTTGGATGTCGGACTGTATGCCCGTCTCGCCAAAACCGTCGGAGCCGGTGATGCTTAGGATAGGGGTGTCGCTCTTCATAGGCAGAGGGGACTCTCCGTTGGGTTATATTCCTGCACCGTCGGCGAACATCTCCTCGACCGCCCTTTGCTGAACGATCTTCGAGTATGGTCTGACGCTCTGGGTGACCCAGATGTTACCGCCCACGATGGTGTCGTGTCCGATGGTGATGCGTCCTAGGATAGAGGAGTTGGAGTAGATAGTGACATTATCCTCAATGATAGGGTGCCTTGGCGTGTTGAGCAGGACACCCTGCTCGTTCTTGGCGAATTTCTTGGCGCCGAGCGTAACACCTTGGTAGAGGGTGACGTGGTTGCCGATGATGCTGGTCTCGCCGATGACGACACCTGTGCCGTGGTCGATGGCGAAGTATTCACCGATCTGTGCGCCCGGGTGGATGTCGATACCCGTCTTGGAGTGCGCCAACTCCGTGATGATGCGGGGCAGTACAGGCACACCTAGTTTCAGGAGGGCGTGTGCCACGCGGTAGTGGAGCATCACCTGTACGATCGGGTAGCAGAAGATGATCTCTCCGTAGGCGGTGACGGCCGGGTCAGCTTTCGCCATCGCTTCGATGTCCGTGTACAGAACCCTTTTTATCTCAGGGATGGTGTCGATGAACTGCAAAACGATTTCGTCGCTCTTGTCCTCTTGGATTTCCTCCCCTTTGAAACTCTTGAAACTGAGGCTTATCTGTTCCTTCAGGTATTTCTCCAAGTTCTCTATGCTCACGCCCACGTGGTAGTGGCGGCTTTCCGTGCTACGGATCTCCGCACCGAAATAACCCGGGAAGATGATTTGTTGGATTGTCTCTATGATTTTCTCGATGACAGGAATAGACGGTTGCTTGCCGCCCTCCGTCTTCATGAATTTTTCCTGGTCGGTGATTTTTGCGAGGTTTTTTACTATTTCTTTCTTATTCATTTCTACGTTTTTGTTTACGAAAATGCAAAGTTATTAAAAAAAACGCAAAAGGGAACTGTTTGTAAATTTAACTGTAAATTTATCCTTCCATTTTGTGAGTGCTTGTGCGTCAGTTGATTAGCACTTTGCATTCCCCATGCAATTAAACAATAAATAGCCTCAATGTGGATGCCTGATTTGCTTATTGGGGTTTCGACACGAACTTCCTCTTCTCATCTCGGCAAATAAGCTGTATCGCCCATTTCCCGGACTGAACCGACGGGGGAATGCCTCCACCAGGGAATAGCCATTGTCCGGCTAAGTAGAAATGGTCCAGACCCGGTATCCGCTGGTCCAATTGGTCGATCACATTTTTAGGTGTCGGTATAAAGCCTTCGTAGGACCCCCTCCATGCCCCGGTGTAACGGATGGTGGTCAGTGGGGTGGCGATGTCACACACCTCGATGTGCTGGGAACTGCCGGGATAATGTTTCTCCAATATCTTCTTGGCATCCTCTTCGATCCTCTTTTTCTCCTCGTTATAGGCTTCCTTGCCTAAATTTTTCCAAAGATCATACGGGCTGTCGAATCGGATGATGATGCAAGATTTGCCTTCCGGCGCCATCGTCGGATCAAAGTTGTAGTTCAGGATCCTATAGTTGTGCTTGAGCTCCGTGCTTCCGATCTTTTCCCCGTACGCTTGTACGACTTGTATGCTGTAATCGGTGTGAAGCTCTTTGTTGATGCCGAAAGAGACTTGCACCATGGAGGTGAACAATATCCATTTGGAATAGACATGGTCCAGCTTAGGAGATTTGAATTGACCTTTCAGCAGATTGAAGAGCGTGGTGTAGCCATCGGCGGCGCTCACGACGTAGTCGGCCCTTAGAATGGTTCCATCGGTCAGTTTCACCCCTTTGGCGGAACCGTTCTCCACGATGATCTCCTCCACCTCTTTCTTGAAGAGGAATTCTCCCCCTAATGATTCGTACTTGCTCTTCATCCGCTCCGCCACGCCTAAAGAGCCACCGATTGGGTAACCTGCGTTCTTGCGGAAATACCAACCCATGATCAAAAGGAATGCGTAGCAGGCGTAATTGCCTTCCCCATAGATATTTAGAAGCTTTTTCTTTAAGACGTCGCTTTTGATGTTGAGCGACTCGATATATTGGGTGAAGTTCTTCCCCCTGTGCCGAATGGCTATATACAGGGAGGGAAAGCAGTGGAAGAATGCTTTGGTATATTTAAACGCGGTACGAAGCGCGGGCGCGATGTCAAACGGTTGGAGATGGGAGGCCCAACGGATGTCGCTGGCCAATTTATGGATGGCCTTCTTGTCTTCTGGGGAGATCGATAAAAGATACTCTTTCCAACGGTCTAAGTCCGTGTAAATGATCAGGTCCGATCCGTCTTTGGCGATGTTCCGGTTGTGGATCTCCGCATTGATGATCTGCACTTGGTCGTTGATGATGTTGGTCTCGCGCATTGTGTTATGGAAGGCGCCTTCCTTCGTGCCCACCAACCATTGGATGCTGTAGTCGAACCTGTAATTCTTGCGGTACCATGCTGTGCATATACCTCCTGCAATGCTATGTTTTTCAATAATTTGGGATTCGAAACCATTTGTCTGCGCATAGATGCCCACAGACATACCTGACACACCTCCGCCTATGATGATAATCTTTTTCTTCTCCATTCACATGATCCGTTATATAAATATCCGCCTTTCACGTAGTTGATGTTCATTCGACGGAATTGCTGTTGCCTGAATTTATTGAATATTTACATTAAAAACGTATTCGTTGCCTACTCTCTGCATCCCGTTTATAAATCACTTAAGTGTTATTGCCATGATATGTACAAAATCGGCGCAAATTTTGGAAAAAAGCTTGGGATATGCAAGTAATTCGAGGTGAAACGATTGACACAGACTCGGAGACGAATCTAAATCCCTTTGAATGAGTGGTGTTAGCGCCTTCTGTCGTGGCGGGGGCTTCCGGCGTGGAGGACGTGAAATCATGGGATTCCTGGTGTGAACTGCGGTGGTGTGCATGAAACGTTTAAGAAAAAGTTTGTGAGATAGTGCCCCTAAGGGTTTGTGTTTGCCAAGAAAAAACCTATTTTTGTTAGAAAAACCTTAAAGAGATAATATCATGGAGATAACGATGATGATTTTACAGCTGTTGGTGGTGCTGATGGCTTTGTATGTGGGTTCACGTTACGGTAGTTTGGCTTTGGGTGCCATCAGTGGTATCGGCTTGGCCATTTTGGTGTTCGGATTTGGACTAAAA
Source organism: Paludibacteraceae bacterium (assembly GCA_017962085.1). Taxonomy (GTDB): domain Bacteria; phylum Bacteroidota; class Bacteroidia; order Bacteroidales; family Paludibacteraceae; genus UBA1181. The sequence goes on along the minus strand of JAGCWA010000012.1, from coordinate 50,150 downwards.
CCAGGCAATCCGCCTACGGATGTTATTTATATCATCATCGCCGCCGTCACTTGTGCGGGTATCATGCAGGCGAGCGGAGGAATGGATTGGCTGATTCAAATCGCGGAGAGGCTGCTGCGGAAACATCCGAAGTACATCACCATCTTAGCCCCTCTTTGTACCTTCTTCTTGACCGTATTGGTCGGTACGGGCCACGTGGTCTATACGTTGATGCCTATCATCTGTGATATATCGTTGAAGAAGGGTATCCGTCCGGAACGTCCGTGTGGCGTGGCCAGCATCGCTTCGCAGGTGGGCATCACTTGTTCGCCTATCGCGGCGGCGGTGGCCTCGTTCGTTATCATCTCTAACGAGAATGGGTTCGACGTCAATAATCTTGGTGTCATCGCCATCACTATCCCGGCCTGCATCTGCGGATTGATGGCTGCTGCCGCATGGTCCTACAACAGAGGCTTGGACCTTGACAAAGACCCTCAGTTCCAGGCTCGCCTGGCGGATCCGAAAATGAAGGAGTACATGTATGGCAGCACCGCCTCCGTGCTCGACAAGGAGGTCAGTTCTCATGCCAAAGCCGCCGTATACATCTTCTTGGGTGCGCTTGCCGTCATCGTGTTGTTCTCCGTCATGCAGATTGCGGAGCATGATATCCGTCCTGAGTACAATGGCAAACCATTGGGTATGAATATCATCATTCAGATTGTTATGATTGCGGCGGCTGCCTTGATGATCCTCTTCTGCAAGGCTGAGCCGAAGAAGGCGGTGGCTGGACCGGTGTGGCAGAGTGGTATGGTGGCGGTGGTCGCCATCTATGGTATCGCTTGGCTGGCGGACACCTATTTCTCCAATTACCTTGATGTGATGAAGAGCGGTTTGACCGGTATTGTCAGTGAATATCCGTGGAGTATCGCTTTCGCGTTCTTTGCGGTCTCTGTGTTGATCAATTCGCAGGGGGCGGTGGTCGTCGCCATGTTGCCGTTGGCCTATTCGTTGGGCATTCCTGGACCTGTCTTGTTGGGTGTTCTGCCAAGCGTCTACGGCTACTTCTTCATCCCTAACTATCCAAGCGATATCGCCACGGTGAATTTCGACCGTTCAGGCACCACCGTCATCGGCAAGTACCTGCTCAACCATAGCTTCATGATCCCAGGCTTGATTTGCGTGACCGTCAGCACCCTTGTGGCGATGTTTATGACGAAGCTGATTTATTGAGGTCTCTTCCCCGCTTGCCTATGTTTTGCCGTTAAGCGTTGAACATGTGGCTTATCTCGGCGCGTTGTTGTAGACCGATTGAAGCGTGTAATTCGGATCCTCGTTGTAGTATGCGTTCACCATGATGTCGACCACCTCTTTGCCGTTGTTGAGGTAGGCTCCTGTCGCATGGTCGATCAGTCCGGACTGCTCTTTGCCTGTGCCGGCTGAACCGTTATCCCAGAAAAAGAGGGATAATCCATAATCTTTGGCGGCCTTGCAGACGTATTCGAGGTAATATTTGCGGAATGCTTCGGCACGGTCGGTGCTACGGTGTACACAGCCGAATTCGCCGAGGTAAACGGGAACACCGTTGTCGACAAATTTTCTCTTCATACGGTTGAAGTTGTCGATCACATTGTCTTCGTCTCCCCATTCTTCCTTGTCTCTGCCGGTGTGTCCCCATTCGGTCTTCTCGTTGTTGAGCGCGTAGGTGTAGGGGTCGTAGAAGTGTACAGCGACAAGCAATCTGTTCTTAACTACGTCTGTGGGCAATTTCAGCTCACTGATGGTGAGGTCTATGTTGGTGACGTAACCGGGGCAACCCAAGTACCTGTATCTGTTTTCACCCCCGGTGGAACGTACTACGTCGACAAATAGTTGCAGCCACTCGTTGTATACGCGGTATTGTGCGCCACCATCGGTTCTGTTTTCGCCCCAACCCCAGTTGCCGTCGTGGATTTCGTTCATGGCCTCAAAGATCAGATAGTCCCCTTCGTATTTGAATCTTTCGGCTATCTGTTTCCATAATGCGGAGAGTTGGTTTTTCACTTGTGTGTTGCGTTCCGCGCTTTTTGAGGCGCCCAATATGTCCAGCCAGTATTTGCTGTCGGCTCCGTCGTGGTGTATGTTGATGATGGCTTTGAGCCCTACCTCCTTTGCGTAGCCCACCACCTCAGCCACTCGGTTCATGTATTTCTCTTCGATCTTATAATCAGGTGCGCTGCCGATGTGGCCCATCCATGTGATAGGGATGCGCACGGAAGAAAAGCCGGCGGCCTTTACCGCTTGGAATGTCTTCAATGTCGCGGGGTGGTTCCCCCAAGCTGTCTCACTCGAGTATCCGTTGTTTTGAGCATCCAAGTTGTTCCCCAGATTCCACCCTAATCCAAGACTTTGGGTGATGGTTTGTACGGATGTGCCGTCGATGGCGTGGTCCTTCTTGAACCTGATATTGCGTGCGTTCCCGTCGAATGCTATGGTCTCGCCCTCTTCGGTGGTGATGGTGAAGTTGTTCCCTTGTTCGAAGCGGATAGCCTCGACGGAAGAGGTCGGATAGGTTTGTGTCGAACCATCTTCCATGGTGACCTCAACCCTGTTCTGTGCGTTAAGCGTAATCGAAGAGATAGCTAATGCTAAAAGAATGAGCCTTTTCATTTGAGTCTGGTATTGGATGCTATTTTTTAATGATTTTCACGAATTGGTTTCCCACCTTGATCAGGTAAGGCGCAGGAGACATTTTGTCTGTGTGTATTGTCAATTCCGATTCTTCGGCGACTGTCGAGAAAAGCACTTTGCCGTCTGTACGTATGATTTGTACTTGGGAACCTTTCTCGAGTCCGGACAGGAGAATGTGGTCTTCGACGAGCGTGTTGACAGAAAAGGTGTTCGTCGGAACTCCATCTGTGCCACTTGATACGGAGAAATTGATCTCCACCGTTTCGATGTCCAGTTTGAATGTGCTGCCGTCGGAATATTTCAGTTCAAGTTCATCTTCGGCAAAGGTTATTGTTGACACGTCGTCCCGTTCCGCCTTCTCTCCGTTTATCATCAGTGTTTTCCCCGCATGGACAAACGTGGAGAATCCTATAGCAAGTATTAATGAAATGAGTTTTCTGGTCATGCTTTTATCTGTTTAAATTGTTCTATTAATGTGTCGCAAAACATTAAAAACACACGTACAAGTTTTGCATTTGGTTGCAAATATAGATTTTTTTTTGACAAACGGAGATTGTTGGAGATGTTTTTGGGAGATTATGTCTGGGACTATTCACCCATCTATACAATTGCGCCGTAGAGAAGTCTTACGAAACCTCCCTACGGCGCCCCCTTAACTAGTATAAAAATTACAAACGAATTATTAATTCTTAATTCTTAATTCTTAATTCTCTAAATGTCCCTCTGGTCCTTCTCCGAGTAGTTCTCGAAGTACTCCGCTATTTCCCTTTCCGCACTGTCGCTGAAAGCGTAGGACTCGTCATGTTGGCTGACATCCAGACCCATGCGCTCCGACTTGACGCTGACACGCATCGGGATCATCTTGTTCGTGATCCAATAGAGCGCGAAGCTGACGATGAACGTGTAGGCGACGACAATGACGACGCCCAATACGCTATTGAGGAACTCCGTCCAGTTGCCATGGATCAGACCCGTGTAGGAGAAGACACCCGTGAGGATGGTGGCGAAGATACCTCCCATTCCGTGGGTCGGGAACACGTCGAGCGCATCGTCGATGCTTGATTTCTCCCTCCAATGCACGGCGGTGTTGCAGACGAGCGTCGTGAGCAATGCGATGATGAAGCTTTGGCTCGTCGTCACCACGTCCGCACAAGGTGTGATGGCCACCAATCCTACCACCGCACCGACAGCCGCACCCATGCCGGAAGGCTTCCTGCCACGCAGGCAATCGATGAAGATCCAGCTCATCATGGCCGTCGCACCGGCCGTGTTCGTGTTGAGGAACGCCTTGATGGCGATACCGTCCGCCGCCAAGCTCGAACCACCGTTGAAGCCGAACCAACCCAGCCACAGCAAGGCCGCACCCAATAAGACGAAAGGCACGTTGGCAGGGATGTGGTTCTCCGACCGCACGTTCGTCCTGCGGCCCAGGAAGAGCGCCCCGACGAGCGCCGCCACACCGCTGGAGGCGTGCACGACGATACCGCCCGCGAAGTCGTGTATGTTCAGCCATTTATGCAACAAACCATCCGGATGCCACGTCCAGTGGGCCAGCGGACAGTAGATGAAGATGCAGAAGAGCATCATGAAGACCATGTAAGCGGAGAAACGCACACGCTCCGCGAAAGACCCTGTGATAAGGGAAGGAGTGATGATGGCGAATTTCATCTGGAAGATAGCGTACAGCGCCAACGGTATGGTGGCGGTCAGGTAAGGTTCAGGTTTGGCGCCCACATTGTGGAACATGAAGTATTGTGTCGGGTCACCGATCAGACCCAGTCCGCCCAAATCGTTTCCGAAAGCGAGGGAGAACCCGAAAATCACCCACAGGACACTGATGATACCCATGGCGATGAATGATTGCAGGATGGTGCTGATGACGTTTTTCTTTCCCACCATACCACCGTAGAAAAAGGAGAGACCCGGAGTCATCATCAACACGAAAATTGTGGCCGTGATCATCCATGCCACATTGCTCGACGTGCACTCTTCCGTCTCCACAAACTCCCATAGACCCTGTTCTTCAGGGATGAAGATGCCCAATGCCGCTACGATAGCCATGAACGACATCATGATAATCCATCTCTTTTTTGTTTTCATAATAACTGATATTAAATATTGTACATAAATTATCTTTTATTGCCGATTTTTAGTATCTAATTGCTCTAAAAAATCGTATATTCATTGCATATTGTAGTCAATATTTTGTGTTTTCAATCATAATGACACGCAAAAATACTATTTATCTTTCAAATAGCAAGTCAAAATACAATATTTTTTACAAAAAGTTTCTTATTCTTTTGTTTTAAAAACTTTTTATTGTTTTTACTTGCGTGTTTGTAGCAAAAAGATTTACTTCGCGTATGTTTTGTAGTTTAATTGTCAACAAGAGGAGGATTTATGGAGACGCTACGTCATGAATGCGGCATCGCTATGATTAGGTTGCTGAAACCATTGGACTATTATCGTCAGAAATATGGTACCGACGGCTATGGTTTAGGCAAGCTCTATCTAATGATGGAGAAGCAGCATAACCGAGGTCAGGAGGGTGCGGGTGTCGCGTGTGTGAAGCTTCATTCCACACCGGGGCACGAGTATATGTTCAGGGAAAAGGCGGAGGGCAAGGATGCCATCACCAAGGTCTTTTCCTCCATCGGCCACTTGTTGGCCACGCCAAGCGAGGATGACCCATCAGGCACACCACCATTTCAAGGTGAGTTGCTGATGGGTCATCTTCGTTATAGCACCACAGGCAAAGGGGGCTTGCGCTACGTGCACCCGTTCCTACGCCGCAACAACTGGCGGGCGAAGAACCTTTGCATCTGCGGTAACTTTAACATGACGAACATCGACCACATCTTCCAGCTCCTGACGGAGCAGGGCCAATACCCGCGCATCTACAGCGACTCGTACATCATGCTGGAGTTGATGGGCCATCGCCTGGACCGTGAGGTGGAGCGCCTCTACCGTGAGGCGAAGGAGTCGGGCAGGGTCAATACGGAGATCACCGACTATGTGGACACGCATGTGGACATCAGCAATGTGTTGTCCTCCACCATGCCTCACTTCGACGGAGGCTATGTGGTCTGCGGTCTGACGGGTAGCGGTGAGATGTTCTCCATGCGTGACCCGTGGGGTATCCGCCCCGCCTTCTTCTACCGGAACGATGAACTTGTCGCGGTGGCGAGCGAGCGTCCGGTGCTTCAGACCACCTTCGACCTGTCTTGCGACGAGGTGGAGGAGCTGAAACCGGGTCAGGCGCTGATCGTGGGACAGAACGGAAAACTCTTCCTGAAGTCCATCATCGATCCGAAGCCTTATTCCCCTTGCGTCTTCGAGCGTATCTATTTCAGCAGGGGAAATGACCAAGACATCTACCGGGAGCGCAAGATGCTGGGCAGACAGCTGCAGGACGCTATCCTGAAAGCGATAGACGGTGATGTGGAGAACACGGTCTTCTCCTATATTCCTAACACGGCGGAGGTGGCCTACTACGGTATGGTGGAGGGCTTCCGCGAGAATTTCTCCCACGTGCGTGCGGAGAAGGTGGTCTCCAAGGACATCAAGCTGCGTACGTTCATCACGGAGGGAAAGAGCCGAAACGACCTCGCCGCCCATGTCTACGACATCACCTATGGCAGCGTGCGGCCTGGTGTGGATAACTTAGTTGTCATTGACGATAGCATCGTGAGGGGAACCACCTTGCACGAGAGCATCATCAAGATATTGGACCGCCTCCATCCGAAGTGCATCGTCATCGTAAGCTCCGCTCCGCAGATCCGTTACCCGGACTTCTACGGTATCGACATGAGCCGAATCGGTGACTTCATCGCCTTCAAGGCGGCTGTGGCGCTGCGGAAGGATAGGGGAGAGGCCTCGATGCTGAAGACATTGTATGATTCGTGCGCGGCTGCCCTCGCTGACGGTGGCTGGAAGAACGGAGAGAATGTCCTGAGACAATTGTACGAGGGCTTGTCCGTCGATGAACTGAACCAGAAAATGGTGGAGATCCTCTGTCCAGAAGGGGTGACGACACCAGTGAAATTGGTCTTCCAAAGCATTGAGGGACTGCACCATGCGATCCCGAAACATCCAGGCGATTGGTACTTCACGGGGCACTATCCGACGGAGGGCGGATTACGCATGCTTTACCGTTCGTACATGGATTGGTATGAGAGTGGAAAAAATAATGGATAATAATTGAACAAAATAGTATGACAAGGTATATCTTTGTGACAGGTGGTGTGGTCTCTTCCTTAGGGAAGGGAATCATCTCTTCCAGTATCGGTAAACTGCTGCAAGCGCGTGGCTATAGTATTACTATCCAGAAGTTTGACCCGTACATTAACATCGACCCGGGTACGCTGAATCCGTATGAGCACGGAGAGTGCTACGTGACGGTCGATGGCATGGAGACGGACTTGGACTTGGGCCATTACGAGCGTTTCACGGGTATCCATACGACGCGCGAGAACTCGATCACGACCGGACGCATCTACAAGACGGTGATCGACCGGGAACGTCGTGGCGACTATTTGGGTAAAACCATACAGGTCGTGCCGCATATCACGGACGAGATCAAGCGCAGGATGTTGCGCACGGACGGTACGGAGGAGGGGGAGAACCGCTTGCCTGACTTTGTCATCACTGAGGTGGGTGGCACCATCGGAGACATCGAGTCCGCTCCTTTCATGGAGGCGATCCGTCAACTGCGTTGGGAGTTGGGCAAACGCGCGGTCTGCGTGCACCTTACCTACGTGCCTTACCTGAAGGCGGCGGACGAGCTGAAGACCAAACCGACCCAGCATTCCGTCAAGGAGTTGCAGGGAATGGGTATCCAGCCTGACGTGCTGATCCTGCGTACGGAGAAGCACCTGTCGGACGGTGTGCGCCAAAAGGTGGCCTCTTTCTGCAACGTCGATCTGGAGTGCGTGGTGCAGAGCGAGGATTTGCCAAGCATCTATGAAGTGCCGGTCAACATGCAACGGCAGGGATTGGATGCGGCTTTGTTGCGTAAGTTCGGCATCCCTGTGGGTGAGACCCCTAAGATGGAGCCTTGGCACCGCTTCCTTGCGTTGAGCAAGTCCGCCACGAAGGAGGTCAACATCGGTCTGGTAGGCAAATATGACCTGCAGGATGCTTACAAGAGCATCCGTGAGAGCCTTGCGCTCGCCGGCATATACAACGGCGTGAAGGTGAAGCTGAAGTTCATCAACAGCGAGACGCTCGACGCCTCCACGTTCGACTGGAGCCAAGTGGGTGGCGTAGTCATCTGCCCCGGCTTCGGACAGAGGGGCATCGAGGGAAAAATAGATGCTTTGAAGTACTGCAGGGAACACAATGTGCCTACGTTCGGTATCTGCTTGGGTATGCAGATGATGGTCATCGAGTTCGCCCGTGACGTGTTGGGCTACAAAGACGCCAACAGTGCGGAGATGGACCCTAACACGGCGCATAATGTGATAGACATTATGGAGGAGCAGAAGACCGTCACGCAGAAGGGCGGCACGATGCGTCTGGGCGCATACGATTGCAAGCTGAGGGAAGGCTCACGTGTGAGACAAATCTATGGGGAGGAGTTGATACGGGAGCGCCATCGCCATCGTTATGAGTTCAATGACAAGTATTTGGGCGAATACGAGGAGAAGGGGATGCAGTGCGTGGGTAGGAACCCGGAGAGCGGACTGGTGGAGATCGTCGAGATCCCAGGCCTCCGTTGGTTCATCGGTACGCAGTTCCATCCGGAGTACTCCAGCACGGTGCTGAATCCGCACCCATTGTTTATGGATTTTATAAAAACGATTATAGATGAATAAGAAAGCGATTTTACGGCTCAGCGACGGCACTGAGTTTCATGGCGAGAGTTTCGGCTATGAGGGTGCCGTGGCAGGTGAGGTGGTGTTTAATACTGCCATGATGGGTTATCCTGAGAGTTTGACGGACCCTTCCTACGCTGGGCAAATCCTTGTGATGACGTTCCCTCTCGTGGGAAATTATGGTGTGCCAAGTGAATCTACGGAGCAAAACGGATTGTCCACCTTCATGGAGAGTGACAGGATACATGTCCGCGCGTTGGTGGTGAGCGACTACTCAGTCCATTACAGCCACTGGAACGCTAAGGGCTCTTTGGCGGAATGGTTGAAAAGAGAAAAGGTGGTGGGTATCACGGGAATCGATACGCGTGAGCTCACCAAACGTCTTCGTGAATATGGTAGCATGAGCGGTGTGATCATCACGGAGGGACAGCAGGATATTCCTTTCGAGGATCCTAACCTTGTCAACCAGGTGGCGCTCGTCAGCACGAAGGAGGTGGAACATTTCGGAAACGGTAGCAAACGGGTCTGCTTGGTGGACATGGGTGTGAAACAGAATATCATCCGTGAGTTGCTCAAGTTCGACGTGAGCATAACGGTTGTCCCTTGGGACTATGACTTCACGTCGGAGGAGTACGACGGACTCTTCATCTCGAACGGTCCGGGCGACCCTAACCTCTGCACCAAGACGGTGGAGCATGTCCGTAAGTTCATGCAACAGAGCAAACCTATCTATGGTATCTGCATGGGTAACCAGATCCTCGCGCTTGCGGCGGGTGCCAAGGTGACCAAGCTGAAGTATGGTCACCGCGGACATAATCAGCCTGTTCGTCTGCTTGTGAATGGTAAATTGACCAACCGTTGTTTCATCACCTCCCAGAACCATGGTTATGCGGTGGATAATGATACGATCCCTGCCGATTGGGAGCCTCAGTTCATCAACATGAACGACGGATCGAACGAGGGTATCCGTCACAAGACCAAGCCTTGGTGCTCGGCGCAGTTCCACCCTGAGGCTGCCAGCGGTCCTACCGATACGGAGTTCATCTTCGGACAGTTCTTCAAGGCGATGTGCGACCCTAAGTCGTTGATGGTCGCCGAGGCGCAGGAGACGTTCGAATCGTTTGAGAAGCCTAAGAAAGTCCTCTTGTTGGGTAGTGGCGCCTTGAAGATCGGTGAGGCGGGCGAGTTCGACTACTCAGGTTCCCAGGCCTTGAAAGCCTTGAAGGAGGAAGGTATCCATACTATTTTGATCAACCCTAACATCGCTACGGTGCAGACCTCCGATGGTGTCGCCGATGAGGTCTATTTCCTCCCTGTGACGCCTTATTTCGTCGAGCGTGTTATCGAGAAGGAGCGTCCGGACGGAATCCTGCTCTCGTTCGGTGGCCAGACGGCGCTGAACTGCGGTGTCGAGTTGTATAAGAACGATATACTGAAGAAATACAATGTGCGTGTGCTGGGTACGCCGGTGCAGGCGATCATTGATACGGAAGACCGTGAGCTCTTCGTGAACAAGCTGGACGAGATCAATGTGAAGACGATCAAGTCACACGCTTGTGAGAATGTGCAGGAGGCTCGTGAGGCGGCTAAGGAACTGGGCTATCCGGTCATCCTCCGCGCGGCCTATGCCTTGGGCGGACTTGGCTCAGGCTTCTGCGACAACGAGGAGCAGTTGAATAAATTGGCCGAGAAGGCCTTCGCGTTCTCCCCGCAAGTGCTCGTGGAGAAATCGCTGAAGGGCTGGAAGGAGATCGAGTACGAGGTGGTGCGTGACCGCTTCGACAATTGCATCACGGTATGTAACATGGAGAACTTCGACCCGCTTGGTATCCATACGGGTGAGTCCATCGTCATCGCACCGTCACAGACGCTCACGAACAGTGAATATCATAAGTTGCGTGCGCTTGCCATAAAGATCATCCGTCACATCGGTATCGTGGGTGAGTGCAACGTGCAATACGCCTTCGACCCAGTGAGTGAGGATTACAGGGTGATCGAGGTGAATGCCCGCTTGTCCCGCTCCTCCGCTTTGGCAAGTAAGGCAACGGGTTATCCGTTGGCCTTCGTGGCGGCTAAGTTGGGCTTGGGCTATGGCCTCTTCGATTTGAAGAACTCGGTGACGAAGACCACTTCCGCCTTCTTTGAGCCAGCCTTGGATTATGTGGTATGTAAGATCCCTCGTTGGGACTTGGGTAAGTTCCGCGGCGTGGACCGTGAGCTGGGTAGCTCCATGAAGTCGGTCGGCGAGGTGATGGCCATCGGACGTACGTTCGAGGAGGCTGTCCAGAAGGGCTTGCGTATGATTGGTCAGGGTATGCACGGATTCGTGGGTAACAAGGAGTTGGAGATCGCCGACATCGATGGTTCATTGAGGGCGCCAACCGATAAACGTATATTCGTCATAGAAAAAGCCTTTGAGATAGGTTATTCCGTGGCGCAGATCCATGAGCTTACAAAGATCGATTGCTGGTTCTTGGATAAGTTGATGAACATCCATTTGGTCAACAAGGAGTTGCAGGCAGTCTCTTCGCTTGAGGCGTTGCCGAACAACCTTCTGAAGCGCGCGAAGGTATATGGCTTCACCGATTTCCAGATCGCCCGCGCATTGGATATGGGTAGCAAGATGGATATCGAGGACGCTGTGCTGGTCGTTCGTTCGCATCGTAAGCAATTGGGCATCTTGCCTTTCATTAAGCAGATCGATACGCTGGCGGCTGAGTATCCTGCCCAGACGAATTATCTGTACCTCACGTACTCCGCCGTTAAGAGTGATGTGGTCTGTGAACGGGACAACCGCACGATCATGGTGTTGGGTTCCGGCGCCTACCGTATCGGCTCCTCCGTGGAGTTCGACTGGTGCGGTGTGCAGGCGTTGAACACGATACGCAAGGAGGGCTTCAGAAGCGTTATGATCAATTATAACCCTGAGACGGTCTCCACGGATTATGACATGTGCGACCGCCTCTACTTCGACGAGTTGACGTTCGAGCGTGTGATGGATATCATCGAGCTGGAGTCGCCTAAGGGCGTGATTGTCAGCACGGGTGGCCAGATACCGAACAACCTCGCCATGAAGCTGGATGCGCAGAAGGTGCCTATCTTGGGTACGCAAGCCAATTACATCGATAATGCAGAGGATAGGGATAGATTCTCGGCCATGCTCGACCGTATCGGTGTGGACCAGCCTGAGTGGAGCGCCCTGACCTCCATGGAGGATGTGAACGCTTTCATCCAGCGTGTGGGCTTCCCTGTTCTGGTGCGCCCTTCGTACGTGCTTTCGGGTGCGGCGATGAATGTTTGCAGTAACCAGGATGAGTTGGAGCGCTTCCTGACGTTGGCGGCGAATGTCTCCAAGAAGCATCCGGTCGTCATCTCCAAGTTCATGCAGAACACCAAGGAGGTGGAGATGGATGCGGTGGCGAAGGATGGCGAGATCTTGGCGTACGCTATTTCAGAGCATATCGAGTATGCGGGTGTCCATTCAGGAGATGCCACGATACAGTTCCCTGCGCAGAAACTATATGTGGAGACGGTGCGCCGTATCAAGAAGATCTCCGCGCAAATCGCTAGGGAGTTGCATATATCAGGACCATTCAACATCCAATACTTGGCGAGGGAGAACGAAATCAAGGTGATCGAGTGTAACCTCCGCGCCAGCCGTTCCTTCCCGTTCGTAAGTAAGATTTTGAAGGTCAACTTCATCGATTTGGCGACCCGTGTGATGTTGGGCTTACCGGTGGAGAAACTGAGCAAATCGTTCTTCGACTTTGATTATGTGGGTATTAAGGCTTCGCAGTTCTCCTTCAACAGGTTGCAGAAGGCCGACCCTGTGCTGGGCGTCGACATGACCTCTACCGGTGAGGTGGGTTGCTTGGGTGACGATACATCCTGCGCATTGCTGAAGAGCATGCTTTCCGTCGGACATCGTATTCCGAAGAAGACGGTGCTTCTTTCCACCGGACCTGCGAGGGACAAGGCCGCATTGCTGGATTCCGCCCGCTTGCTGGTTGATCATGGATATGAGCTCTATGCAACACCGGGCACCAGCCGCTACTTGACGGAGAACGCCATCCCGAACACGGAAGTCTTCTGGCCAAGCGATAAGCAGAAGACACCGCAGGCATTGGATTTGTTGCATCAGCATAAGATCGATATGGTGGTTAACATCCCGAAGGATCTGTCCACGGGAGAGTTGACGAACGGTTATATCATCCGTCGCGCCGCTGTGGATCTGAACATCACGTTGATCACCAACTCACGATTGGCTTCGGCCTTCATCCGCGCCTTCTGTACCACTAAGTTGGATGAGTTGGCTATCAAGAGCTGGAGGGAGTACCGCTAAGCCACTATTCGGACGATTGTTTTACACCCCGCAGGTTCGAGACCGTTGGTCTATCCTGCGGGGTTCTTTTTTTGCTTTTTCGGAAGATCTTATTGGATGGGGTAGAGGAGTCACCCTTCCTCTCGTAACGCCCTTTAAACGCACGAGAATGCCCTTCCTGCGCTTCTGATACGAAAGCGGGCTGTCCCACAGCATGGAACAGCCCGCAACTTTTGTTAGAGAGGTGGATTATAGATCAACCAGCACCTTTTCGTGGCCTATGATGTAGTAGGAACCCTTCTTCAATCCATTCAAAGCCTTGGATCTTCTGACGTTGGATTTCACCAGTGCGCCAGTGATCGTATAGACGTTTACTATTTCGTCTATATTTTCTGCAGGTTGTGTCTCTACTCTTGTCACACAATACACCGTGCGTTCAATTGGAGTTGAGATGGAGAAAGCTCCGCAAGGATCGTTCGGACGGAAATAGCCGTAGAGTGAGATTTCATTCTCTAGTACGGACAAGGTTCCTGTGACACATCGATAATAAACTTTCTCGTTTTGTCCCAAAGAATCGGACGAAGAGTGCTGAACTAAGCAATGGTTGTCCTCTGTGATGACGATCGTCTTCCAAGACTTGCTGTTATCAGGTGTAGTCGAGTATTGGTACACATAATATGGGTTGCCATTCCAATAGGACTTGATTGCTTCTGATTCATCGACATAAAGTCCAATAGACTCACCCTCACAGGCAACTGTTTCCTTTTCGCTTAAGTTTTTGTCGAAATAGATGTTCACGTCAGGTGTTCCGCAAGTGAAGAGTTGGATGTCGTCCAGCAACAAATCGTTGCCTTGACTATTCTCATAGCCATCAGGTCCATCACCATTATTGGATACGATCTCAAGCATCACATTCCCGGTTCGTGTCAACTCGAATGCCACTCTCACTTCTTTCCAACCTGCTGATTCACGGTCATTTATAGCAAGCTTTTCAACAGGATCTGAAACGAATGGAGTGCCCACTGGTTGTCCCGAATCATCTATTTCGGTTGCCCTCAAATAAATAGAGACTGGAGTTCCATAGCTGTCGGAAAACGTGTTGATAAAGCATTTGAAAACCATTGTTTTTTCACACAAACCGCTAATAACACGGCTGTAAATAACTTCACCTTTATAGCAACCCATATTGATTTGGAGCATACCACCCATTGCGGAAGTGTCCTGATACGTGTGGTCAGGGAAATAAGACACACCATCCTTTTTTAATGCATACTTTGATTTATTAGGATACGTTCCATCATAAGCTACAGCCGTCCAACCCAAATCTGCCCCGCCTTGGTCGGACAAGAAGGAAACAACACGGTACCATCCTTCCGGACGAGGAGCCTCTCCCTTTTTCATGCCATTATATACGGCACCAGGTATCTCATACGGCAAGTCGGTAATCCACTTGTCGCTTCCGGAGGTCTGGTGCGTCACCTTCTTAGGATTGCTTAAATCTGTATAGTCCCACGTCCAATACTCTGTTTCGGAGGTGAAGGTGCCGAAGTCATCCTGCCAGATTATCTTCTGAGACATTGGATTGCCATTCTCGTCTAAGCAGTAGGTTCCTGTTTCAGGGGCAGCGTCAGCATAGACGATGATGGTGTCGTAGGAATTGCATACGCCAGATTCACTGCTGGTTGGATCTACGATATTGTCTTGAACCGTACCTGTGATTTCTATGTTATCGATGCCGATAGGTGTATTGCTAGGGGCGTAACGTCCAAAATAAAACGTGATATTTCCGTTGCTGTCCGCATAACCTACCATTGCCTCAGATTGTGCTCCTGTTTTTTGGGCTAATTTTATCTCGTGATTAGTACCAAGAAAATCAGGTTTTCCGTCAGAATTAAGGTTCGTAGTCCAACGAATTACCGCATGCGGCATTCCCGCAACCTTGCCTTGAACTGGATCGATTTGTAAACCGCCACCAAACGTGTATTTATTGCTGATTGATTCATTCAGTTCGTAATACTCATTTATAGACCTCTCGTCCAAGAGGTAATAAAAATCCGCTGTTAATTTAACAATAGAGGCAGGTCGCAACCCACTCAATGTATATGCAAGGAAAACTATGGACGAATCCATACAATGGGCGGATCCCGCATTCACTAACATGTTCGTCCCATTTCCTTCCCACAATATCGGATCAATCAACTTCGGGTTTCTAACAATTGCGGTCATGCCAGCACCTGTTCCATTTTGTGACTTCACGCAATTTTGCCAAGACTTGGAGTCGAAAAGTTTGGATGGCGAAGAGACCTTCGCTATCATTCCATTTTGAAGAAGTTTATTCGCGTATTCCTGCGTTGTTCCACATTCACTTAATATTTTATCCACATTCTCGCTGAACCAACCATCTTCATCATCGGACAAATTTGGATTGCACAAAGAATCGACGGTCTCAAACGATGTGCTGTTAATCACGTTAGCCGAAAAAATTCCACTACCGTTCGGATTCACGATGTTGTCCTGAACCTTCAGGATGAATGAGGTTCCTTTCTTGTCTGCATCTTCCCATTTTACCTCCAATGGTTTAGCGACCGAACCAACAGCATTGCTGATTGGTTTAGATTCAGCGTTGCCTTTGTGCCAAGACATCGTGTAGTTGGTATATGGGTTGCCGCTCTCGTTCTCGGACATCACATTGTTCGAGGTCAGTGTCACAGATTCGCCCGAGCTTAAATGAATGCTCTTCACATTTTTGCCATTCGCATAGATGATAGGTTGGGTGGATTCGGTGCATTTAATGATGGTTGGATCTGGATCTGGATCCTTCATCTCTGTACATGCTAAGAGTTGGATGTCGTCCAGCAGCAAATCGTTGCCTTGAGCATTATTAATGCCCTCAATACCATCTCCAACGTTGGTGATGATCTCAACTGACACATTTGAGTGTTGGGTCAGTTCGAATTCCACTTTCACCTCTTTCCAATCCGTTGATACAGGGTCATTCGATGCCAATTTCTCAACAACATCTGAAACGTATGGCGTGCCCACTGGTTGTCCCGAATCATCCACTTCGGTTGCCCTCACATATATGGCAACTGGGGTTACGTAAGTGTCGCTAAACGTATTGATATAGCATCTGAATGTTAATTTTTTCTCTTTTATGCCTCTAATGACACGTTGGTAAATAACGTCACCTTGGTAGCAGCCCATGTTTAACATGAGCATCCCACCCATTGCGGAGGTATACTCATACGTGTGGTCTGGGAAATAAGGGATACCGTTACTATATTTTCCATATCTTGAAAAATTTGGATATTTGCCATCATAAGCTACAGCCGTCCAACCCAAATCTGCCCCGCCTTGGTCGGACAGGAAGGAAACAACACGGTACCATCCTTCCGGACGAGGCATATCTCCTCTTGTCTCGTTATTATATACAGCGCCAGGTATATCATACGGCAAGTCGGTAATCCACTTGTCGCTTCCGGAGGTCTGGTGCGTCACCTTCTTAGGATTGCTCAAATCTGTATAGTCCCACGTCCAATACTCTGTTCCGGAGGTGAAGGTGCCGAAATCATCCTGCCAGATTATCTTCTGAGACATTGGATTGCCATTCTCGTCCATACAACACATAATATCTTTCACGGTAAACTCATTAGACTTAACTTCCACCGTGCCACCCTTTCCGTCAGGAATAATAGCCATATAATAATACGTGGTCGTTTTGTTCTCAACTTTGCCTGAAACATGTTTCAATCTCATACCAGTCTCGCCCGTCAATTTCACACCGCTATTCCCTTCCTTTCTATACCATTGATACGTCACTTCTGGAGTGAATGAGCTAGCAACGGACAAAAGAATAGATTCACCACCTGCACAGACCTCTTTCGGTCCGGAGACCGTCGCATCCGGAGTGCCATATACCTTTATGCTTTTAATCATGATGGCTTGACCAAGGCCACCTTTCTCCGAGCTTATATACAAGTTGAGTGCGCCACCACCACTTATCGGCCGGCAATTCATACTGGCCTGAGTGATAGAAAGCGTATTTGTGTATCCCTCCCTAAGTGTATTATGGTCAGGAAGCTGATTCGACCCCTGAGTGGAAGCACCTCCAGTTTCATTGCCAGGAGTAGGGTTAACCACCGCACGAAGCGACACGTTATAGCTGGAGGTTTTTATCTCATCAGCAGTCAACGGCACGTAATACTCAATCTCCACCCTATAATTGCTATTATCCTTAAGCCCACTGACAGACAAGGAGAGAATAACCTTACCACCCACCGTGGTGGAAGAGACAAAACCCCATCCCTCCTCGTCAAGCATTCTTAATTCATCCAATTTTTTAGGATTAGAAGTGATGGCGTATTGTGCTTTGCTGAGGAAATCAGACTTTGTCGCCGTGGAACGTGTTGTTGTCGTCAGCGGTAGACTTGTCGATAGCCGTGGTTCTATCAAAGAATTACCAAATCCGTCCACCTCGTCTATTGATGCGAAATTGGTCGTGGAATCTAGGACCGAACAGGAAAAATCCGTCTCTGCCACCAATATCATGTTTGTGCTCCCTTGCGCAAGGAGATTCCCTATCGCCCCTAATAATAGGAACACAGGAAGAACTAATTGTTTTTGTAAAATTTTCTTCATACTCGTCTATTTTTTGAATTTATTTGATTTGCTATTATAAGAATGTCTAATTTACAAGGTACTTCATTTACTTGTGAAAATTCAATCATACACATGTATGTAAATCTATATTTTGTGCAAATATAAATATTTTAAGTTTATCTGGTTCTTGTTTTGTGTAAAAAATATCTTCTTTTAGGTAAATTTAACACTGTTTGCAAAAAGGGCATATTTCAATTAGAATTTAAACGGATTGTGTGATAGCCTAATTTATTCAACTCCGCCGAGCTGGCGCTTTTCGTTCTTTATGCCTTTCTCCTTTTTTTACTCTTCTTCAGATGCTTCTCCCTCGCTAATAGGTTGATGTCCAGTTCACTATTGTGGCTCATATTCAATCCGTCGGGTTTCCATAGATACTTGCGGGTCTCTTTCACGAGGATGCCGGACAGAAGTATCAGGGAAATCAGGTTGGGAATGGTCATCAGCCCGTTCATGATGTCCGCGAAGTCCCATACCGCATTGAGGGCGAAAATGGAGCCGAAAAAGGTCGCGACCACGAAAAGGAGACGGTAGACGATGGTGAATTTTTTCCCTCCGAGATATTCTATGGCCTTTTCTCCGTAGTAGGACCACCCTAAGATGGTCGAGAACGCGAAGGTGAAGAGCCCCACTGCCAGTACGATCGGACCGACGACCGGTATGGTGCCAAATGCGGCGTGCATCATGCTGACGCCTCCCTCGCACTGCATCTCGGGGTGTGCGTCAAGGCTGCTGACCAAGACGATGCCGGTCATGGCGCAGATGATGACGGTGTCCCAGAAGGTACCGGTCATGGAGACCAATGCTTGCCTCACAGGGTTCTTGGTCTTTGCCGCCGCGGCGATGATGGGTGCGGAACCCATGCCGGATTCGTTGGAGAACAATCCTCTCGCGACGCCATACCGTATGGTGTTGATGATGGTACCGCCTATGAAGCCTGCGCCTGCGGATTGTGGGTCGAAAGCGGACCGTACAATCGTTGAGATGGCGGTGAGAATGTGCCCGTGGTTGCAGCAGAGGATGTAGATACACCCTAGAATGTAGAAGGCGGCCATAAATGGGACAAGTAGCCCGCACACCTTCGATATGCTTTTCACTCCTCCGAGCATGACCAACCCTACGAGGAGGGCGATGACGATACCCGTGTAGGTGGTGTCGATGTTAAGGTCCGTCTCTAAAAGATTGGCGACGGAGTTGGCTTGCACCATGTTGCCTATGCCGAAGGAGGCGAGGGCGGTGAATAGGCAGAAGAGAACCGCCAGCCATTTTTGCCCTAACCCTCTTTCCAGAGCGTACATCGGTCCTCCGAGCATCTCCCCGTTGGAGGTCTTGACCCTGAACTTCACCGCAAGCAATCCTTCGCTGTACTTGGTCGCCATGCCTAAGACTCCCGTGATCCAGCACCAGAACACCGCACCGGGTCCGCCCAATGCGATGGCGGTACCCACACCGACAAGGTTGCCTGTACCGATGGTGGCGGCCAAGGCGGTCGCGAGCGCACTGAATGCGCTGACATCGCCGCTGGTGCCTCTCTCCTTCGAGAAGGTCAGCCTAATGGCCTTGAATATGTGGCGTTGAGGGAATTGTAGCCTGATCGTTAGGAATATGTGTGTGCCGACCAAGAGAAGGATGAGCGGCCATCCCCATAGTAGTGCGCTTACGTCCGAAATGATTGATTCAATTGCTTCCAATGGAATGAAGAGTCGTTAGTTGATAATGTTTCACAAAGATACTTTTTCCCGCCTAATGTGCCATGGCTAATCTTCATATATTTTTTGTGGAATTGATAAACGCTTTTTACACGGCTTCTCCTCCGTCCCTAAAATAGTAAACTGTAAATCGTAAATAGCTAAATAGTAAATATTGATTGCAAATGCGCTAAAGCCTACCATCTCGCTCTCCATTAAACTTTGCGCAAAACCTTTGGGGAGTCAGGCAAAAAGGATTTATCTTTGTGGTGGATTTTATGTTAAGTGAAAGATTATGGCTTTGTTGGATAGTATTCGGAATGTGATCGAGAACATCATTCCGACAGCGGACGCTGATGTTACGAAGAATTATCAAATCACCTTCACGGTGCAGGGAACGGGTGATTGGGACGGACTTCACACCCTGACGATACCCGTCAAAGGAAGGTATACGGACGAGAAGGCTATACTGGCCATCCGCAGGGCGAACGGTGTGGAACGTTCCGCCAAAGTGACCATCAACAACGTGAAGGAAGTGCGCTGATGACGATTTTTTGAGGAGATGGGTTTCATCTCCCCGCCGTTTTGTATATATTTGTATTGAAGCATATTAAGCTTATGAAGAAACATATATTGGACTTGGACATAGTGTCCAACGAGAAGTTGGGCGACAAGCATGTCCTGATGAAACTGACCTCGTCGGCGGCTCTTCCCGAGATGCGCCCGGGGCAATTCGCGGAGGTGCGGGTGGATGATTCCGCCACGACATTCCTCCGTCGACCGATCTCCATCCATCACGTGGACAAGGAGAAGAACGAGTTATGGTTGCTCATCCAACTGGTGGGTGACGGTACCCGCAAATTGGCCACGTTGAAGGCGGGCGATTCGCTGAATGTGGTGTTGCCGCTGGGTAATGGGTTCTCCGAGCCTCAATCGGGGCAACGTTCCCTCTTGCTGGTAGGCGGTGGTGTGGGTGTCGCCCCATTGCTGGACCTCGGGCGGTATTTGCGTCAGAAGGGCTATGAGCCCACATTCCTGTTGGGCGCGCGCTCCGGCAAGGATCTGTTGCAGATGAAGCAGTTCGAGCGCTTCGGACGTGTCTGTGTGACCACGGAGGACGGGTCGCTCGGTGAGAAGGGCTTCGTGACCAACCATTCGATTTTGAACAACGAATCATTCGACAAAATATATGTATGTGGTCCTACCCCGATGATGAAGGCGGTAGCCTCCTTCGCCACGAAGAAAGGCATTGACTGCGAGGTGTCGCTGGAGAACAAGATGGCTTGCGGCTTGGGCGCCTGCCTCTGCTGCGTGACCGAGACCCAGGCGGGACATAAGTGTGTATGTTCGGACGGACCAGTATTTAACATAAAGGATTTAACATGGCAGATTTAGCTGTTAAGATAGGCGGGTTGCAGATGCAGAACCCGGTGATGACCGCATCCGGCACGTTCGGATATGGAGAGGAGTACGCTGATTTCATTGATATCAGCCGTATTGGTGCAATTATCGTGAAGGGCACGACCCTTGCTCATCGGGAGGGTAATCCTTACCCCCGCATGGCTGAGACTCCTTCCGGCATGCTGAACTGCGTGGGCTTGCAAAACAAGGGTGTGGACTATTTCGTAGAGAACATCTACCCCCGCATCCGCAAGGTGCAGACGAATATGATCGTGAATGTCTCCGGGGCTTGCGTGGAGGATTATGTGGCCACGGCGGAGAAGATCAACGAACTGGAGGATATCCCAGCCATCGAGCTGAACATCTCTTGCCCTAACGTGAAGCAGGGCGGTATGGCCTTCGGCACAACCTGCGCCGGAGCCGAATCGGTGGTCTCTGCGGTTCGCAAGGCCTACAAGAAGACATTGATCGTGAAACTCTCCCCGAACGTCACAAGCATCGCCGACATCGCGATGGCTGCCGAGGCGGCGGGTGCGGATAGCGTCTCCCTCATCAACACGTTGATGGGTATGGCGATCGATGCGGAGAAGATGAGGCCAGTCCTCTCGACCGTAACAGGCGGATTGTCAGGTCCTTGCGTGAAGCCGGTAGCCTTGCGTATGGTATGGCAAGTGGCCAAAGCGGTGAAGATACCGGTTGTCGGTTTGGGTGGCATCATGAACGCCACGGACGCTGTCGAGTTCTTCTTGGCGGGCGCTTCCGCCATTGAAATCGGCACCGCCAACTTCATCGACCCTGCCGTTTCGCTGAAGGTTGTCGAGGGCATCAACGATTACCTGGAGCGTCATGGATGCAAGTCCGTGAAGGAGATAATCGGAGCTTTGAAAGTATAAGGTGGATTATAACACTCATCAAATCAACAATATAAAACAATCGGACATATGAAAAAATACGTGTTATTCATCATTTTGGCGTTGTGTGCGCTTTCCGCACTGGCCGTGGCCTTCCTGAATGGTAGGGGAGACAACCAGGAGAAAAAGGATATAGAGTGGAAATACCTTTCCATGCGAAGCGTATGTTATATGTCCGTGGAGTGTGTGACCCCGGACTTCTCCCCTGTGCAGGAGTCCATCTATGCGAACCGTCTGATGTACGGCGAGTTGCCGATGTCCTTCATCCTGAATTTCGAGACCAATGCGGATAGTGTGCAAGCCCTCACCTGCTTGGTGGAGTGCGAGAACGTGAAGATGGAGGCGGACTTGAAGGAACTCAAGATGGAGACTTCGGACACCAGCAAAGTATGTTCGGGCATCTTTGTCTACAACCTGTCCGAATTGGCCAGCGAGATAGGGGTGCCTGCCGTGATGAATATGATGAGGGTCTTCCCGGACCGTGTGGCGATATCCATCAAACCTACCATCGGAGGGAAAAAGCCTGCCAAATATATTAAAGTGAAGAAAAAATGATACGAAACGTCGTATTTGACTTTGGTGGAGTATTGATAGACGCTGATTTGGAAGCTGTTTTGCGTTCCTTCCAATCGATGGGCGTCGATAACATATCCGAATACATCAACTTGTACCGACAAAACGGTCTCTTCCTCGAATTGGAGGAAGGCACCAAGAATAAGGAGGAGTTCAGCGAAGCCCTCCGCGCCATGACTGGCAGGGATATACCTGACGAAGCCATCGCATCCGCATGGTTAGCCATCGTGGAGCGGGTGGATCCCAACAAACTATTATACTTGGAGGAGTTGCGAAAGGAATACAAACTATACCTCCTCAGCAACATCAATCCGTACGTCTTCGAGTGGGCCGAGACCCCAGCGTTCTCCGAATTGGGGCAACCGATCCACCATTATTTCGACAAGATGTTCGCCTCCTATCAACTGAAGATGTCGAAGCCTTCCCGGGAAATCTTCGAGCATGTGTTGCGCACGGCGGGTATCAAGGCGGAGGAGACGCTCTTCGTGGACGATGGCGCGAAAAACGTGGCGACGGCGGAGTCCATGGGCTTCCACGTCTATCAGCCACAAAACAGGGAGGATTGGAGGGAGAATGTCTCCCGTATTCTGAGAGAGCAAGGCGTTTGATGGGCGGTTTGCCGCATTAAAGCATTTTCTGTTTAATGATTTACTATTTAGCCATTTACGATTTACTATTTGCAATTTAACGATTTGCTATTGGGTGATTTACGATTTACAATTCACTAATTTCCATGACTGATTGGTCGATGAAATATGCCGATTCGTCGATTTTTGTTTCCCAGTTATCTCGTTTTTACTAATTTTAAGAGTTTAATGTGTGCGAATAAAATTATTCTAATTATATGAACAAAAAGAAGGTCATTTTGATTGTCGGGATACTGCTGTTGGCGGTAGCCGCGTATTTTTTATTTTTCGGAAAGAAGAAGATGCCTCAAACCATCGTGAAGACGGAGTTGGTGGAATTGGGAAGTATTTCCAACTCGATTACCGCCACGGGAAAGGTGGAGCCTGTCACGGAAGTTGAGGTCGGTACGCAGGTGTCTGGAAAGATCGACAAAATCCATGTGGATTATAACTCGAAGGTGAAGAAAGGCCAGTTGTTGGCGGAGTTGGACCGCTCTACCTTGTCCACCTCATTGGAGTCCGCCAAGACGGATTACTCCAACGCCATGAACGAGTACGCCTACTACAAGAAAGTATACGACAGGAACGTTGCCCTTCATGAAAAGAAACTGATCAGCGAGGCTGAGTTCGAGGAGGTTGAATTCCAATACATGAAGATCTCCAATTCCCTGCGTAAAGCTAAATACGAGGTGGATAGGGCGAAAACCAACTTGGGCTATGCGACCATCACTTCTCCTATCAACGGTGTGGTTATCTCCGTCGAAGTGGAGGAGGGACAGACGGTGGCCGCCAGCATGACGACTCCTACGTTGTTCATCATTGCTGAGAACTTAGTGGACATGCAGGTGGTAGCCAACATCGACGAGGCGGACATCGGTCAGGTTAAGGAGGGTCAATCCGTGCAATTCACGGTGGACGCCTACCCGAACGACAAGTTCACCGGCGTGGTTCGTCAGGTACGCTTGGAGCCAACCACCACATCGAACGTGGTGACCTACGAGGTGATCGTGGACGCCAAGAACCCAGACATGAAACTGAAGCCGGGACTTACGGCTAACATCACTGTTCTTACCCTGAACAAGGACAGCATCATGACCATCCCTAACAAGGCGTTGCGTTTCCAGATGGACGAGAAGATTTTGCCTCCGGGCATGAAGGTGAAGTACTTGGACCCAGAGGAGATAACCGGTCCTACCGTATGGGCGATCGTAGACCGTCAGACGGCTGAACAGCGTTGCATCAAAACAGGTGTCAGCAACGGTACCCGCACGGAGGTATTGGAAGGTTTGAACCTCGGCGAGCATCTGATTGTCTCTTCCATCGAGACGGCCGATATGGATTTCAAGAAAGGAAACATGCCACCTGAGGGAGGCAAGGGGGGCAACAGCCCATTCATGCCGAAACGTCCAGGTGGAGGTAAACGTAAATAAGGGATTCGCATGGAACAGAAGAACGGGAAAGGCAGGCCTATCATCGAGTTGCGCGATGTGAGGCGTGATTTCGTGGTTGGCGACGAGGTGGTGCACGCTTTGCGTGGCGTTTCGTTCTCCATCTACGAGGGCGAGTTTGTGACCATCATGGGCACGTCCGGTTCGGGTAAGTCCACCCTGCTGAACGCCCTTGGATGCTTGGACACGCCTACCTCCGGCGAGTATTATCTGGACGGTGTGGAGGTACGTTCCATGGGAAAGAACGAGCGTGCCATCCTGCGCAACCGCAAGATTGGTTTCGTGTTCCAAAACTATAATCTTTTAGCCAAGACCACTTCCGTGGAGAATGTGGAATTGCCTTTGATGTACAACTCATCCATCTCCGACGAGGAACGGTACGAGCGGGCGGTGAATGCCCTGAAGGCCGTCGGCTTGGGGGAGAGGTTGAACCATAAGTCAAACCAGATGTCGGGTGGACAACAGCAGCGTGTGGCGATTGCCCGCGCCTTGGTCAACGACCCCGTCATCATTCTGGCGGACGAGGCGACGGGTAACTTGGACTCCCGCACCTCCTTCGAGATCCTGGTGCTTTTCCAGGAGCTTCATGCGAAGGGCAGGACAATCATCTTCGTAACCCACAACCCTGAATTGTCCCAGTACAGCAGCAGGAACATCCGCCTGCGGGATGGTCAGGTCATCGAGGACACGTACAATGATCATATAGCGTCGGCGAAGGAGGCTCTGGAAGCATTGCCTGTCCAAAAAGACTAACCGATAAAAGGAGGTTATTATGAATCTTTCGAATCTATTCAAGATTGCTTTTAGGGCAATTAGCAATAATAAGTTGAGGTCATTCCTGACGATGTTGGGTATCATCATCGGTGTGGCCTCCGTCATCGCCATGCTGGCGATCGGACAAGGCTCCAAGAAGAGTATTCAGGAACAGATATCCGAGATGGGCTCCAACATGATCATGGTCCATCCTGGCAACAACGACCGTATGCGGGGTGGGGGTGCCCGTATGAACTCCTCCGAGATGCAGACGCTGAAGAACGCCGACTACGAGGATATCGCCAACAAATGCACCCGTTACGTGGCCTATGTCTCTCCGACGGTGAGCGGTAGCGGACAGATGATTTACGGAAACAACAACTACCCTACATCTGTCACAGGTGTCTCCTTGGATTATTTGGAAATCAGAAAGTTAACCATCAATAAGGGTGATATGTTCACCGAACAGGACATCGCCTCATCCGCTAAGGTGTGTGTCATCGGAAAGACCATCGTCGACAACCTCTTCCCTGACCAGGAAGAACCGGTGGGGAAGGTCGTGCGATTCGGCAAAGTGCCTTTCACCGTGGTGGGCGTGCTCACCCCGAAGGGTTACAACAGCATGGGACAAGACCAGGATGCGGTGGTGCTGGCTCCTTACACGACCATACAGAAAAGGGTGAGCAACATCACTTACCTGAACAGCATCTATGCCTCCGCCAAGTCGGAAGACCTCACGAGCAAAGCGATTGAGGAAATCTCGGAGGTACTGAGGACGAACCACAAAATCAGGGAGGGCGCGGAGGATGATTTCTCCGTCCGTTCCCAAGAGGAGTTGAGCTCCATGATGACCTCCACAACAGATATGATGACCGTTCTTCTGGCGTGCATCGCAGGCATCTCCTTGGTGGTGGGTGGTATCGGTATCATGAACATCATGTACGTCTCCGTAACGGAGAGGACACGTGAGATCGGTCTGCGTATGTCCGTGGGAGCGAGGGGTATCGACATCCTCTCCCAGTTCCTCATCGAGGCGGTGATGATCAGTGTGACGGGTGGATTGATCGGTGTGGTCGTCGGTGTCGGGGCCTCGTACGCCCTACAGCTCGCCTTGGGATGGCCGATTTATATACAGGTATATTCTGTGGTGCTCTCCTTCTTGGTGTGTACGCTGACAGGCGTCTTCTTCGGCTGGTATCCGGCGAAGCGAGCGTCTGAATTGGACCCGATCGAGGCTATCAGATACGAGTAAACAGGGCGGTGCGTTACCGTGCGTCCGTCCCACTTTATCAAGAATAAAAAAATATTAGAACTATGTCATTCGCAAGATTATGCTTGTTGTTGATTCTGCCTTCCTTGATGGTCGGCTGTTCCCTCTTCGATTCAGGAAAGAGCGAGAGGGAGAAGCTCGGTTTGAAGGGAAAAGTGAAGACCCTTACCGAATATGAGGGCGTGGCGGAATCGAACACTTTGGTACAAGGGAATATCATCTGCCGAACAACTTTCGATGAGCGGGGCAACCAAACGTGCGTCGAGTTATTTGACGAAGAGGGTAAGTTATACGAGAAGAGGAATACCATATACGATGAAAACAATCGCAAGACCATTTCGGAGGTGTATGACGTGGAGGGTGCCCTGGAAAGGAGCTTGGTGTTCAACTACAATGAGAACGGGTATATGACGGAGTGCGAAGACTTCAATGGCAGAGGGTTCCTGATGTATCGTGCAAGCAACACCTATGATGATCTGGGTAGGTTGACGGAGAACTACATCACCACCCACGACGGTAAGTTTGTCGGCAAGACCACCATGGCGTACGATGAGTTCGGCAATGACACCCTGCAACTTGTCTTCTCCGACCGATTCACCGTCTCCCGCAAGGAGTACAGGGACTACGACGCGGACGGCTATGTGTCGGAACTGAATGTCTACGACTCCCTGGACATGCGTATCTCCCAGGAGACCTATCTGTATGACAAGGACGGAAACATGACGGAAAGATGCACCTATTCGGGCTATTCCGTGTTGGAGGATAAGGCTATTATCCGTTACGACGAATATGATTGGTGCGGCAATTACCGCAAGGCACTGCTCTATGACAAGGATTCCACCCTTTCGGGAGGCACATTCCGCACGATAGAGTATTATTGATTCTCCGAAAGCAACAATAATAAATCGTTAGTGGTAATCGTAAACGCATGGGTCTAATGCGTTAAATGAAACCGCCGTGCTGCTAAGGAACTTTTTAGTCTGCGCTATCATATTTGATTTGTCGGTTTGATATTTTTTCCCTACCTTTGTGACATACGTTTGCGAAAAAGCTTGTTTGCCTGTTTCGTGAAAGTTTACTTGTTAATAATACGTTAATAAAATGTTAGTAAAGACTTTTGGTGCGGCTGTGCAAGGCATAGACGCTACGATTATCACCATTGAGGTGAATGTGTCGCAAGGTATCCGTTTCATGTTGGTGGGTTTGCCCGACAATGCGATCAAGGAGAGCCACGAGCGGATTATTTCCGCTATCCAGTATTGTGGAATGAAATTTCCTCATTTTCAAGTTATTATCAATATGGCCCCGGCCGATATCCGAAAGGAGGGCTCCGCCTACGACCTGCCGCTCGCCATCGGTATCTTGGCGGGTGCGGGGGATATCCTCTCGGACGAGCTGGACCGCTACGTCATCATGGGCGAGCTTTCGCTGGATGGCACGTTGCAACCTATCAAAGGAGCCCTTCCCATTGCGATAAAAGCTAGGCAAGAGGGCTTTAAAGGATTGATTCTGCCTGCGGAGAACGCAAATGAGGCGGCGGTGGTGAATAATCTGGAGGTGTATGGGGCGGTGAACCTTATGGAGGTGATTGATTTCCTGAACAAGAAGCGGGAGATCACGCCGACCGTCATCGATACCCGCAAGGAATTCTTCTCGCACCTGGGACAGTTCGAGGTTGATTTCTCGGATGTCAGGGGACAGGAGAACGTGAAGCGCGCTTTCGAAGTGGCGGCGGCCGGTGGACATAACCTGATCCTCGTCGGACCTCCCGGTGCGGGCAAGTCCATGCTGGCGAAGCGCATTCCGACCATCCTCCCTCCCTTCACGCTCTACGAAGCGTTGGAGACGACAAAGATACACTCCGTGGCGGGTAAGATAGGGAAGGAGACCTCCCTGATGACGGAGCGCCCATTCCGTTCTCCGCACCATACCATCTCGGACGTTGCGCTGGTGGGTGGTGGCGGTAATCCGCAACCTGGGGAAATATCCCTGGCCCACAACGGGGTGCTCTTCCTCGACGAGCTTCCGGAGTTCAAACGAACGGTTCTGGAGGTGATGCGGCAGCCGTTGGAGGATCGTCGGATCACCATCTCCAGGGCCCGCTCCACGGTGGAGTTCCCCGCCAGCTTCATGCTGGTTGCGGCGATGAACCCCTGTCCGTGTGGCTACTATAACCATCCGACCCGCGAGTGCGTCTGCGGACCAGGCGTGGTGCAGAAATACTTAAGCAGAATCTCCGGTCCGCTGTTGGACCGTATCGACATCCACATCGAGGTGGTGCCAGTCCCTTTCGAAAAACTCTCTGAGTGTCAGGCCTCCGAAACGAGCGAGCAGATACGTGAGCGGGTCATACAGGCAAGGAACATACAATTGGAGCGTTTCAAGGGGGAAAAGGGGGTGCATTGCAACGCACAGATGACCTCCAAGATGTTGCACAAGTATGCGCAGCTAGGCGATGAGGCCGCCGCCCGACTGAAGTCCGCCATGCTGAAACTGAACCTCTCCGCCCGTGCCTACGATAGAATCCTCAAGGTGGCCCGTACCATAGCGGACTTGGACCACTCCGAAAACGTTGAGGCGAGACATATCTCCGAGGCGATCAATTACAGGAATCTAGATAGGGAAGGATGGGCAGGATGAAGACAATTAAGAATTTTGAATTTTGAATTATGAATTTTGAATTGGGGCCGTGGATCCATTTTTTGTGGAATTTATGAATCCGTTGTGTGTTTCGGTTCTGTAGAGACGCAACATTTTGCGTCTCTACTGCGCCTGACCGACAAACACCGGATGCCTAGGGCACCGAAAACACATTAACACATGGCGTGAATTATGAAACGATAGTTCGATGAAGTCAATTATGAATTATGAAATTGGGTTGTGAATTATTTATAACTTTGTGTCTTGTTGGGGAGGAAGGATAGTCTGTAACAAACTTCTTCCCGACGTCAGATATGAGTTCAAACAGAATAGATTACATAGATTTGGCAAAGGGGATAAGCATCTGCCTAGTGATGCTTTTCCATATCAAAGGCATAAAGGATGTGTCGTACGATCCTATTGTGGAGTCGGTGCTTTTTTCCTCATGCATGGTTCCCCCTTTCTTCTTCATCGCAGGCGCATTCTTCCGGGAAGGGGATAGGTTCCGCAAATTCCTCATCAAGAAGGTCAATAGCCTATTGGTGCCGTTCGTGTTTTTTTATCTGATGTCGGCGGTCATCATCCCGAACCTGACGCATCAGCTTTTCGGAATGAATTACAATACCGTACTGGGCTGGGAGTCGTTGTGGGCCTTTATATGGCCGGGAGAATATCCCAACATCCCTTTATGGTTCCTGTGGTGTCTGTTCCTGACGAATCTGTTGTTCTGGGCGATTCATAGGCTAAGCGAAAAATTCTTCCCGAATCATATACGATTGGCCATGCTCGGGATGGTCACGTGTTGTGCGGTGATGGGGTTCTATTTCGCGCACCTCCTCAACGCGGATATCGGGAATCTTTGCAACACGCTAAAATATGTACCGATTTTCTTCCTGGGACACATAATGGCTGAAAAGGATATGTTTAGAAAATTGGACAATTCAAGGATGGAGCCGTTGCGTAAAGGTCTGATCCTGTTGGTACTTATAGGGATTATTGCCTTGACCTCCTATTTTCTCGGAGAGACAGATATGAATTTCCTGCGGTTTTACGTGTATGGCATAGCGGGCTCTTTCACGGTCATCATACTCGCCTCATGGATTGTCCGTCTCCCGCTCATTTCCCACCTCGGGCGTTATTCCATCATCCTATTGCTCACCCATGGCATCCTTCTCCGCATGGGAACCCCCTTCGTGATTCGCGCGTCAGAATACATTGATCCTTACTATACAGCCTTGATGTTTTGGATTGTCATGGCGCTTTCCTACCTGGTCATCATTCCCCTTGCGATAAGATTCCTTCCGCATGTGACCGCCCAAAAGCAATTGTTCGACACGGAAGACTTGGCGTCGAAGAGGGACTGATTCGTTTCCCCTTATTGTTTTTGAGGAAGCGTCAATTGCCTGCTTGTTGGATGGAGTCGGATGTCGTGGACTGAGACTCTTCTGCAGGTTTTTCCGCTTTCGTGTTCGCGTTTGGAGTAGCGGTCGTGTCAATTGACTTCGCTTGAGTGGCAGTATCCTTCTTCTCGGCACTCTCCGCAGGCGCTTTGGACTTGGAGAGGGCGGCCTTCACCTGGCCGTAGCGGTTGGATGCGTTCCAAAGTATCCACTCGTCGTATCCTGCGTCATAAACCGCCTGGATCTGTTGTTTCACCTGTGCGCTGCCATAGTTGATGTGGCCAGGCACCCAAGGGGCGGAGAAGCATTGCAGCCAAGCCCTCACCCTTGCCTTCGGAAGAGAATCCTTGGCCAATTCCTCCTGTGACAATTGCATCGCCTTGAGAATCGTCGTGTACGGATGAGCGTCCGGCACGTCCAGACCGAAAGTCCTTGACGCATAGTGCGAAGGATAGACCATCGGGCAGATATTATCCGTCATGGAGGCGATTTTCACGTAGTCCTGTCCCGTGCTTTTCCTGTCCGTAGGGCTACCGATGACCGTACCGAACAAGTCCGCGCCGAAGATGATATTGCTCTTATGCAAGCGTTTCTCCACGTAGGAGAAGAAGTCCGTCAGGCCCTGTTCCTTGGAGTAGGTGCTGAGGTCCACACCATAGACCGCCTTGTTGGCGCTGCTGCCGATAGGGAAACGCACGTAGTCGAATTGTATCTCGTCGAAACCGTCTCTGGTGGCCTGTTCCGCCAAGTCGCAGATATACTCCCACACGCCCTTCTTGAACGGATTCACCCAAGGGTTGCCCTTGCCGTCCGTGACAGGGGTGCTGTCTGGCTGGCAGAGCGCCAAATCAGGACGTTTCCTAGCCAAGATAGGGTCTTTGAAGCAGACGATACGGCCGATGACGTAGATACCCTTCTCGTGGAGTTCCTTGATGAGCCCGGGCATATCCTTCACATAGCGGACGCAGGCGCCGATGTTTTGCGCTTGGGCGTTATCCATCTTGTAGGTCACATTACCGCCGTCGTTTTTGATGTCGAGGACGATAGCGTTCATTTCAGTCGTCTCCACCAACTCCACAAGGTTCTTCATGTTCTTGGTACCCGCCATCGCACCCGTGATGTAGATACCCTTCACCTTGATGGGCGGGATGAGCAGTTTGCAACCATTCGGGCTACCGCCACGGCTTTGTATCAGTATGGAATCTTTGCAGAAAGGTATTTTCTCTAAAACGACGGGTGTCGAGTCGGTACGGGCAGAGTCCGCCGCAACGGAGTCTGTCGCGACAGAGTCCTTGGGGATGGAGTCATTCGCTTCCTCAACATAAGTACCTGTTCCTTCTCCCATGGGACGGTGCCCACCATTCGCACATCCAATCATATTACACA
The DNA here is from genome assembly GCA_017962085.1 of Paludibacteraceae bacterium. Lineage (GTDB taxonomy): Bacteria > Bacteroidota > Bacteroidia > Bacteroidales > Paludibacteraceae > UBA1181. Next base: position 18,615 of record JAGCWA010000012.1, on the reverse strand, counting down.
ATGCCACTAAGGCCATCGCTCCTAAGCAAAACTTCCCCCTCTTCATCTCTATTATAGTATAATCAACTGATATATAAGAGTCTATGACTCTCTTTTTAACCTATTTCTATTTCTTATTATTTTCTGTAAAAGTAACTATTTTTCTGAACCGCGCATCAGAAGAAAACCTTTTTTTTCGGAAGAAAATAGCCCTTTTTTGTTCCATGGCCTAATGATAAAATAATGCTTTGTAATATATTGATAATGAATAAATTATGTAATTTTGAAAATATCGGTGAAAAAAATGCGGCAGAGGAGACCCTGCCGCATTTAGCATCCTGCCCGAGAGGACAGGTTGGTTGATTCGTCGTTTTATTTGTGCTTCTGGTAATAATCCAGGGCGATTTGGGCGTTCTTGATCACGGCTTTGCTGGAGAATGTGGCGCCCGACACAGCGTCAACCTGCGTTATCGTTTCCGCATTTTTCCCCTCAAGTTTAGGTAACAGGTCATCTGTGACCATTTTGAAGTACCCTGGGGTCTCTTGGTTCTCGAGCGCCTCAACCTTGACGATGCTACCGTTTGCGTCGATGGAGACCTTCAGAGGTGTATTGCCCGCGAAACCGGTCACCTCCTTGCCCAACTCTGTTGTTTCCACCACATAGTTGCCCTCCGCATCTTTCTTCATGTTCGCATCTGTGCAAGCGGAAGAGAGCGTGATGACCGAGGCCATTATGCATGATAATCCAATTAACTGCTTCATCATCTTAAAAAACTAAAATATAAAATTTAATACTCATCATTCTATTCATGCGAGGAACAACCTGTGAGGGTTTCCCTTAGAAATTATCCACGTGCACTTCGAAGTAGGCTTTCGGGTGGGCGCATGTAGGGCAGATCTCTGGCGCCTTGGTTCCCACTACGATGTGTCCGCAGTTGCGGCACTCCCACACCTTCACTTCGCTCTTCTCGAATACTTGGGCAGTCTCCACATTCTTCAGCAGGGCGCGGTAGCGCTCCTCGTGGCGTTTCTCGATGGCTGCCACCAAACGGAACTTTCTGGCGAGGTCCTTGAATCCTTCCGCTTCCGCTGTTTTGGCGAACCCTTCGTACATGTCGGTCCATTCGTAGTTCTCTCCGTCAGCTGCGGCGGCCAGGTTCTCCGCGGTCGAGCCGATGCCTTCCAACTCCTTGAACCAAAGCTTGGCATGCTCCTTCTCGTTGTCTGCCGTCTGCTGGAAGATGGCCGCGATCTGTTCGAACCCCTCCTTTTTCGCCTTCGACGCGAAGTAGGTGTATTTGTTACGTGCTTGGCTCTCGCCTGCGAAGGCGGCCTCTAAATTCTTCTCAGTCTGTGTGCCTGAATACTTGTTTGCCATAATGATTATAATTTATGAAAAGTTAGTCCTTTGTTTAGCGGGATAAAAGTGATTTATCCAATATCTTTTTCCCTTTGACGACTACCACGCCACGGTGGTTTTCGGAAACCTTTTTTCCTGAGAGGTCATACCGTTGGTTGTCGTCTGTGGATTCCTGCTCGACCATTTGGAGACCAGTTGTGGTGTTGTAGTTGCAGTCATATTCGATGGTCTGCGAGTCGAGTATGTAGTCGCTGGCGATCACAGGCTTGGAGAGGGCGCGTCCGTTTTTGTCGCATTCCAGTCCGGCGTCTATGGTGACCTCAATCGATTCTTCCGGCAGTAATCCACGGAGGGATTGTTCCGAACGTATTGAGCCGATCGCGAAGTAAGCGTCTCGGTAGAGTGGTGCCACGCCTTTATTCTCCACCGTGATTTTGGTCTGCGTGCCATCGGTTACGCATTTGGTGACCACGAAATGATAGCCAGCCATCATGCTGCACTCCTTGAAACGGTCCGCGTTTTTGTAACTGTTCTTCGAAGGGTTGTCGTTCGCTATCATGAAAGTAATATGGTATTTTTCCGACTGGTCTTTCCAAGTGAGTCCGTACATGCCTTCCTCTCTCGTGAAATTCTTCTGGTCCGAATTGCTGTAATAGCTTATTTCGCCTCCGCAAACGCCTGTTTTCCAGCGGTCTTTGCCCATTGTGATCCAACACTCCTCATTGTATCCGTCTTTCGAACTCTTCTCATGTTCCTTGTGCATGAAGGAGTCGTCGAACAATCCGAAAGCCAATTTCCGCAAATCTTTATCATCCGCGAAAGGAGAATAGTCGTCATCCGCCGCATCGATGCTGATAGCCCAAGGTATGCTGCCCATCACGTTGGCAAGGTGCAGGAAAAACTCTTTCTGGTAATCTTTGGAGGGGAAGTTGCCGTCTTTGCCAATGTTCACACCGTTCTCGTCGTATATGTGGTATTCGGACCAGTGGCCGAAACCCACTTCCACAAAGGCTATGCGAGGGTCTTTCTCGTACTTCTTGGCGAAATCGGTATAGAACAGTTTGGTGAAGCGTTGAAGTTCGGTGCATCTCCAATCCGCATAGTATGTGAAGCCATCACCGGCCACGGTCTTACTGCTCTCTTTGTAGTCCGACCGGGCTTTGATGTAGGCTGGGACACCTGTCGTGCCCACATTCTTATCCACCATCGCCTCTCCCGGATATTCGTAGAAGAAACGGATCACAGCCTGATGGTTGCGGCTCTTGATATCATCCAGCAGATCTTCCAGATAGCTCCAGTCATAGTTTATCGAGCTATCCGCATTGCATCCTTTCACCACTTTGCATGGTGCCACATACGAGTATTCCAGCGCATGGCATTTGCCGTAGGCGCTATAGTGGTCACTTGCCTCTGAGGTCCACAACACCAGACCTGTCATGGGTTGCACGTTGGTCACTTTTGAACTGAGGCTGACGGGCTTCCAATCGGCCGCTATACTGTTCATCGCAAATAATGCATTGAGAAGAATGGTAAGTGCTATTTTTTTCATATGTTCACTGATAGTTATGAATGATGTAACATGCATGCAAATATAAAAATTTTTTCAAATTCTTAATCCATAATTCATAATTTTCCTCCCCTCCCCACAAATGCCCATCCTCTCATTTTTATACCTACAAATAGGGATGTCTCCCCATCTCCTTATCCGTTACCTTTGCATGTTAGTTAAGCCCCAAGGGTAATTCGGACGAAAAAGGACGATATTTGCGCGGCGGGTGTGTCGTGTGTCGATTTTCGCCGTATCTTTGTGGCAGATTATGAAGAGGAGTTTTCGGAGGGATACATTTGCCGACAATAGGCAAAGGGACCATCCCTCCCATGAAGCAAAAAGTTGGCAAGGAGGCATGAATTGAAATATGAACCAGAAGGACGTTGATATTAGAGAGGACGCTGTGAGAACACTGGCGGATGTCAGTGAAGGTGGACAGTGTGTCATCGTGAAGGTGAACGGACACGGAGGTTTTCGCCATCGTGTGATGGAGATGGGCTTCGTGAAGGGGGAACGGGTGACCGTCCTCAAGAACGCTCCTCTTCAGGATCCTATCGAGTACAAGGTGATGCAAAGCCATGTCTCTCTGCGCCGAAGCGAGGCCAGCCACATCGAGGTTGTCCTGATGGACGAGGTGGACGAAGGCGCGTTCTCGGAATCAACCGGCACCTTCTCCGAGGAGGTGCGCAATAAGATCGTCGCCAAGACCAAGACCATCACGGTCGCCTTGGTGGGTAACCCTAACTGCGGAAAGACCTCCTTCTTCAACCATGCGACCGGACTGCGTGAACACGTCGGCAACTACAGCGGTGTGACGGTCTCGTCTAAGGTGGGTACCTTCTACAAGGATGGTTACACGATCAATCTGGTGGACCTCCCTGGCACCTATTCCATCACAGAATACTCCCCCGAAGAACTCTATGTGCGTGAATACATCACCGAGCAACACCCTGATGTGGTGCTCAACATTGTGGATTCCTCCAATCTGGAGCGTAATCTTTTCCTCACCACACAGCTGATCGACATGAACGTGCGCATGGTCATGGCGCTGAACATGTACGATGAACTGGAGGGGAAGGGCATGGCCTTGGATGACGCGCAGCTGGAGAAGATGTTAGGCTTCCCTTGCGCTCCGACCAACTCCAAGACGGGCAAGGGTATCGATCATGTACTGGACCACATCATCTCGGTCTACGAGGAGGCGGACGAGGTCACCAAACATATCCATATCAATTACGGAACCGAGGTGGAGGGCGCCATCAGCAAAATCAAGCCGCTCATCATGGAGCATGCCGAGGTGGCGGTGGACTTCCCGTTCCGCTACGTGGCAATCAAATTGTTGGAGAACGATTCCGTCACCTATAAGCATCTGGAGAAACATATCGGTGATGTCTCCTCCATCCGTCAGGTGGTGGACCAGTGCCGGAAGGAGATAGAGGAGGAGTATGGCGAGGACATGGTCAGCGTCATCACGGGCATCAAGTACGGTTTCATCCGTGGCGCCTTGGCCGAGACGTTGTCATCGCCGGACGAGGATTCGGACGATTCCGCTTATAAGATAGATAAGATATTGACAAACAAATGGTTGGGATTCCCCGTCCTGATATTTTTTCTATGGCTGATGTTCCAGGCGACCTTCTCGTTGGGCGCTATCCCGCAAGGGTGGATCGAGGCTGGTGTGGAGTGGCTAGGCGAGTCCATGCGTAGCCTGCTAGGCGAGGGAATGCTCTCCGATCTGATCGTGGACGGTATTATTGCGGGTGTGGGAGGCGTGATCGTCTTCCTGCCTAACATATTGATACTCTTCTTCTTCATATCGCTTTTGGAGGATACGGGTTATATGGCCCGCGCCGCTTTCATCATGGATAAACTGATGCACAAGATGGGCTTGCATGGCAAGTCGTTCATCCCTCTGCTGACGGGCTTCGGGTGTGGCGTCCCTGCCATCATGGCCACGAGGACGCTGGAGAATCCTAAGGACCGTATCATCACGATGATGGCCATTCCGTTCATGTCCTGCTCCGCCAGGCTGCCGGTCTACCTCCTCTTCGTGAGTGTCTTCTTCGAGTCCAATCAGGCGCTGATATTGCTGAGCATCTATCTGCTGGGCATCGCGGTGGCGGTCTGTACCGCTCTGTTGCTGAAGAAGACGAAGTTCAAGAACAATTCCGAGCAGTTCGTGATGGAGCTTCCTCCATACCGTATACCGACGGCCCGCAACACCCTGCTGCACATGTGGGAGAAGGCGGTGCAATACCTGAAGAAGATGGGCTCGGTCATCCTGGTGGCTTCGGTCATCATCTGGGCGCTCTGCTATTTCCCTACGCACAACGAGGAGACGGACAAGATCGATGCCTTGGTTGAGGCTACGGAGAGTGATGCGTCGTTGTCGCAGGAGGAGAAGGAGACGAAGCTGGGCGAGCTGGAGCTGAGCCGTGCGTCGGCGCAGAAGGAGAACTCGTATATCGGCCAGATGGGCAAGTTCATCGAGCCGGTGGTTCGTCCGCTGGGCTTCGATTGGAAGATGGGGGTCAGCATCCTTACGGGTGCGGCCGCGAAGGAGATCATCGTCTCGTCGCTGGGTGTCCTTTACCACGCGGACCTCTCCGCCGATGAGGAGTCGGAAGGGTTGAAGACCGCCCTTGCCGCCCATCGGGACAGTGAGGGGAACCCGATCACACCGTTGGTGGCGTTCGGTTTCATGGTCTTCGTGTTGCTCTATTACCCATGCGTGGCGGCGGTGACGGCCATCGCCAAGGAGTCGAACCGCAAGTGGGCGCTCTTCTCCGTGGTCTATACCACTGTGGTCGCATGGGTGGTCTCGTTCATCATCCATCAGGTAGGTCAATTAATCTTTTGAGGAGGGTATGCGATGAATGAGACGATGCAAACAATAGTGGTGGCGGTGATCATTGTGGCGGCTGTCGCATGGAGCGTGAGGCGTATGCTGAAGTCCAACAAGGGCGGTTGTGGTTGCGGCTGCGGCTGTAATTGCGGATCGGACGGGAAGTGCGATGGCCAAGGCTGCGAAGGGTGCCATCAGTGCGACGTCGAGGAAAAGAAAAAGATGTAGAATTAAAAATACAGGGAGGAATCGGAAATGTTTATAGCCAGACAAAAGTTTTCAGACGTTTTAGACGTGAATCCCCAGTTGATTCTAATGTTGCCGCGTTTCGGCATGAAGCTGGGCTTCGGGGAGAAACGCATAGAGGAGATCTGCAGGAGCGAGGAGGTGCCTGTCTCGTTGTTCCTGATGCTCTGCAACGTATACACGTTCGATGACTACATGCCGTCGGCCGAGGAGATTCAGGCGATAGAGGGCGAGTGGCTCGTCCGTTACCTGAAAGCCTCCCATGATTATTACATCAACCATCGTTTGCCCCATATCCGCAAGCATGTGGAGCGCATTGCCCAGGCAGCCGGCGAGATCGGTGCGGTGCTGATGGACTTCTTCGGCGAGTACCAGAACGAGGTGACGAACCATTTCGAGAAGGAGGAGACCACGCTCTTCCCGCGCATATCGGAACGGATGGACCGCTCTGTGATGTCCAAGGATTCCCATGAGATGACGTACATGCATGATAACATAGGTGATAAGTTGAGCGACCTCACCAATATCATCATCAAGTATTTGCCGGCTGAAATCATGCCTAACGAGCGGATCGGGGTGTGGTTCGACCTCGCGCAACTCTCCAAGGACCTCGACAAGCATGCCATCATCGAGGAGAAGATATTGATTCCTTATTTCAGCAGGAAGGAAGGAGGTGAGCTATGAAGACGCGGAACATCGTGCTCATGGAATCCTCCGTGATCATCACGGAAGGTCTGCAGAAGATCATCAACGAAACGCCTGAACTGAAGGTGCAGAAGATCTATCGCTCCTACCCTCAGGTTGTGGGCAGAAGCGGGGCGGATATTCTTGTCGTCAACCCTAAACTGCTCAGGGAAGAGGAGCTGGACAAGTTGTTTCAGGACTGGAAACGTGAGAACGACGAGCTGGTCATCTTGGCGCTCCATACGGATTATACTTCCGCCGTGGTCTTGAAGATGTTCGACAATGTCATTGAACGGGACGATAATGTCTCGGTTATCCTCAACAAGCTACGGACCACCCGTTCCAAGAGCACGGACAAGGACTCTTCGCAAAGCTGTGAACTCTCCGCGAGGGAGAAGGATGTGTTGAGGCTCGTGGCGAAGGGTCTCACCAACAAGGAGATAGCCGACGAACTGAACCTCTCCATCCATACGGTCATCACCCACAGGAAGAACATCACGAGCAAAACGAACATCAAATCCATCTCCGGTCTCACTATCTATGCCATGCTGAATAAGTTGATTCAGCAGTAGATTGTGTCCCGTTTGCTCTCCTCAAAACTATACGCACTGGATTTATTAGCATTTGTATTTTTCAATGAATTGGTTAAGACGATTCCCTATGGCATTGATAATGTCGGTCTTGTCTTGTATAGTTATTTCTTTAGAATACGAATATTCATTCTCGTATATTTTACTTTCTTGAGAATTTTCGTCATTATATGTGACACTTATTCTGTAAAAAAATTGTTTGAAGGTAATATTGATGTCAACACTTACAGGGATTTCTGATTCATTGTGCTCTATGCCGAAAAATATAAAAGAACGTCCTTCTTTATGTACCCAATATTCTGATGAAAATAACGAATAAAATTCAGAAAGCTCATTGTCTATGTGTTTAAGAAGTTCGGGAAAGTCATTGCTAAGTATTCTTTCTTTATCTTCTTCAGTGACTTCTGGTTTATTCATTTGATTGCGATATTTTAGTTTGAGACTTTTCCTCCAATCGTCAGCCTCTTCAATGCTCTCACCTTTTGCACCCTTAATGCTTATTGTTAATGCTCTCTCAAGGCATTTCTTCATGTATTCAACAAATGGGGTGATTTGAGAAAGTTCGGCATGAGCTCCATCAGAAGGAATAGGTCCAACAATCACATCACAGCGATTAAGGGAAGTGAGGTAATTGTTCTTGTCTGTGGTTTTTACGACTATCATTGGATATCCATGACGGCACAATATGTAGTTGACTATCAATCTGGATATTCGTCCATTGCCATCTTCAAAAGGGTGAATGCGGATATAACGATAGTGAAACAGTGAAGCCAATTCTATTGGTGTCATTCCCCCTTTTGCCTCTTCCCGTTTGTACCATTCTATCAAGTCTTTCATCAAGGCTGGTGTTTCTTCTGGAGACGCATATTCAAATCGCTCGCCTGTGACTGTAATGACTGTGTTGGGTCGGGTCTTATATTGCCCTGCATGAATGTCATAAGATGTGTATGTGCCATCTGCTTGTTTGCGATATTCTTTGTAATCTTCTCTGAGTAACGTTTGGTGTAAACACTTGATGAAATATTCGGAAAGAGGTTGCTCTTTGTCTTGTGCGGCTGCTTGGACCATTTTCAGCCCGACATTGGATGCTTTCATCTCTTCCAAATCTTTCATGTTCGCTTCGCCTACACTTTTCCCGAACAGCAATAACATCTCGGTTTGTCCGTAAGTGAGCGTATTGCCTTCAATATGGTTGGAATTATAGTTGAATTCCAACATGAATTTCTGTTCTAGTCTTTGCCTGTATTCTTCTTTAATAATTGGTTGTAAATCTTGCCATTCTTTGAATAAAGTATCTATTCTATTCATGCTTTGATTTCCTTTCCTTGTTTGTATTATGATTTGTTTGGAATAGTTTGCTAAGTTAAGAAAATATAATTAATTCAGTAGATGTGAAGAGTATAATAAAAACATTGTTCATGATAAAGTGTCCCAAATGTGTTAATTGCTCAACCTTATTCGAAAAGGGAATAGCCCTATAATCCCTGCCGTATATAGTTCTCCTTGCGGAGTTTGGTCTTCCCTAATCTCTCATTCCCCCAATAATTGCCTTCTCCGAACTTGTAATTCTTAACTTTTAACTCTTAATTTTTAACTATTTGAATCCAACGAATCTTCTTTTTTTGTATTTTCGCATAAACCTTAGAGTTCGAGTATGTTTATGTTATTAACTTTTTAAATATTAATGTGTAATGAAAAAGTATTTAGCTGAAATGGTAGGAACCATGGTCTTGGTTCTTATGGGTTGCGGAACTGCTGTAAGTTTGAGTTGCGGTGTGGACACTGCGAGTGTTGTAGGTACTGCGGTAGCCTTCGGTTTGGCTGTCGTTGCGATGGCCTATACGATCGGTGGCATCAGCGGATGTCACATCAATCCTGCCATCACGTTGGGATGCCTGCTCACCAAGAGAATTTCCTCTAAGGATGCGGGCATGTACATGTTGTTCCAGGTGTTGGGTGCTCTCCTTGGCTCCGCAATTCTTTATCTGCTCACTTCGAACGCAGGTTTGGAAGGCACAGGTGCGAACAGCTTGCAGTCTGGCGTGAACGTGACGGGTGGACTCCTCGCGGAGGTATTCTTCACGTGCGTGTTCGTATTCACCGTGTTGGGCACTACCGACTCCAGCAAGGGCGCTGGTAATTTCGCTGGCTTGGCAATCGGTCTCTGCCTCGTATTGGTTCACTTGGCATGTATCCGTTACACGGGCACATCCGTTAACCCGGCTCGTTCCATCGCTCCTGCATTGTTCCAGGGTGGTGAGGCGTTGTCTCAGCTTTGGATATTCATCGTAGGTCCTTTCATCGGTGCTGCTTTGGCGGCTTTCGCATGGAACTTCGTGGCTGGATGCGACAAGAAGTAATCGTTTGAAGCGACATATGTATAACTGACAAGAAATCCGATGACGCATGTTGCGCTTCGGATTTCTTTTTTTATCTTCGCGGAAGATTCAATAAAACAAAAAAGTATATCAAATGGCTGAAATGAATTTTGGCGGTGTAATCGAGAATGTTGTTACCCGCGATGAGTTTCCTTTAGAGAAGGCGCGTGAAGTTCTGAAGAACGAGACGATCGCTGTCATCGGCTATGGCGTCCAAGGACCTGGCCAATCTATGAATCTAAGAGACAATGGCTTCAACGTGATCGTCGGACAACGTCCAGGCAAGACGTTCGACAAGGCAGTTGCTGACGGTTGGGTGCCGGGCGAGACATTGTTCGGAATCGAGGAGGCTTGCAAAAAAGCTACCATTATTCAATTGCTTCTTTCTGACGCCGCACAAATCGAGTGCTGGCCAATGATCAAGAAATATTTGACCCCTGGTAAGACTTTGTATTTCTCTCATGGTTTTGCCATCACTTGGAACGATCGTACGGGCATCATCCCTCCAAAGGATGTGGATGTCATCATGATCGCCCCTAAGGGTTCCGGTACTTCCCTCCGTCGTTTGTTCGTGCAGGGCCGTGGTTTGAACTCTTCCTACGCTATTTACCAGGATGCGTCCGGTAAGGCTTGGGAGAAGGTGATCGCCCTCGGTATCGGTGTCGGTTCGGGTTATCTCTTCGAGACCACTTTCGAGAAGGAAGCTACTTCCGACTTGACTGGCGAGCGTGGTTCTTTGATGGGTGCCATCCAAGGATTGCTCTCCGCACAATATGAGGTGCTCCGTGAGAACGGACACTCTCCTTCAGAGGCCTTCAACGAGACGGTTGAGGAGCTGACGCAATCCCTCGGCCCTCTCTTCGCTGAGAACGGTATGGATTGGATGTTCGCTAACTGCTCTACCACCGCACAACGTGGCGCTTTGGATTGGATGGGTCCTTTCCATGACGCTATCAAACCGGTTATGCAGAAATTGTACAAATCTGTTATCACGGGTAATGAGGCGCAGATCTCCATCGACTCTAACTCTAAGCCGGATTACCGTGCTAATTTGGAGAAGGAATTGGCCGCTCTCCACGACAGTGAGATGTGGCGTGCCGGTGAGGTGGTTCGTAAGCTTCGTCCGGAAAACAACTAATCAGTTTTTCACGTATAGGATGTAAGGCGGCTCTTGAGGGGGCCGCCTTTCTTTTTCCCTTCCATTCAAAATTGACTACGTCGAACTAACGTTTCATAATTCAAAATTCATAATTGACATCGTCGAACTGACGGTTCAAAATTCGCACCATGTATTAATGTTTTTTCGGTGCCCTAGGCATCCGATGTTTGTCGGTCAGGCGCAGTAGAGACGCAACATTTTGCGTCTCTACAAAACCGAAACACACAACGGATTCATAATTGACTACGTCGAACTAACGTTTCAAAATTGACTACGTCGAACTAACGTTTCAAAATTGACTACGTCGAACTAACGTTTCAAAATTCTTAATTCTCAATTGTCTCTTTTCTCGGTGGAATCGCCTTTTTTTGAAAAATCCCGCCGATTTTCTACCACTAATTGCCGAATTAGTGCAAGTTTTTCTAGTACTCTTCGTCTATATTTGCAATGTTGTCGGAAGGGACTGAACGGTGCGTGAAAAATCGCGGATGTTTTTCGGATGACTTTCCGACGATCTTGGAACAATTAGACATATATGCTTACATTAATACAATAGTCTGCTCATTAATTGACAATCGAAAAGGCTTCTCCATTTCATAAACCTTGGGAGAAGCCTTTATTTTTTATCTCTTTGTGATACAATGTATTGGTATTTATTATATATTTGGCGGTTGAAGACCATTTATGAGCAGAGATGAAAACAACTAAGGCGATACTATTACTATTGCTGTGCGTGACGTTCTCGCCTATGCAGGCGGCGGTCACCATGGACGTGAGGCCATCGACGACTTATCAGTCTGTTGATGGAATCGGAGGTGGTATTGTCTACTATCTGGATTGGATCGCTAAGCATGAAAAGTGCGAGGAACTCTACGACACTATTTTCAATGGCTTGGGCATCAGTGCACTGAGAATGGGTAACTGGGCGCAGGAGGAGGATGCCGACCTGACGTTGGATTCCCTCATCTATGCGGCAGCCAAGAAACGTCTGGGCGATGATTTCTATCTGAACCTCACATCATGGTCTCCACCGGCTTCGTTGAAGTCCAACAATGACATGAAAGGTACTAACGGGAACGGACATAGCTCCTTGAAGTGGGAGAATGGTAGTTTCATGTATGATCAGTTCGGCGCATGGTGGAAACGCTCGCTGGAGCAATACCGCTCGGTGGGCATTTATCCAGACTACGTGAGCCTGCAGAACGAGGTGGATTGTAACCCTTCCTACTACGGTATGGAGCTGGAGGTGGACGAGAGCGTCAATGGGGTCGCTTCCTATGCGAAGTGTCTGACCGCCGCCGCCAAGGCCATCAATAAGTTGGAGAACCCGCCGATGATCATCGGACCGGAGGTGCTGGGCATCGGTTGGGACCGTGTGCAGAACTACCTCAACAAGGCAGACAAGAAACTGCTTTCCGCCTATTCGTTCCACTATTACCATAGCGGTAGGAAGGAACACGAGGCGATAGAGCAACGTTATGCTTATCCAGACGATTTCAAAGAGGCGATGCAAGGCCTCTATGAGACATACTCTAAAGAAAACAAACCATTATTTATGACGGAGAACAGCCCGCTGAGGGACCCTGTCGAGATGGACCCGATCTATACGGCTTGGTTCATGTCGCTTGCTTTCACCGTCAACCATGTCTCTTCCTACATCCATTGGAACCTGATATGGGGCGATGCCGGCGATGCTTGCATCAACATAGACACCTTGCTGGTCGACGGAGAGTACCAGAAGATCAAGGGCGGCTACCGCGTGAATGGTGATTACCATGCGCTGCGCCATTTCTCCAAATTTGTGAAGAGGGGCTGGAAGCTTTTGTACGCCACCTCTTCCGATGCGGACGTGCTGATCACCGCTTTCAGGAATCCTGACGATGATGAGTATACCGTTATCTTGGTGAATAAGGGCAGGAGCGCTAAGTCGCTCGAATGCTCCTTCTTCCCTGAGCATTGCAAGGCTACGGTGATCCAGACTGACGTGCCGAAAAAGAAGTGGAGCGAGGTGCTGGGTGTTTACGACTCTTTGGATGTGGTCGCTTTGCCTGCCAATAGCATCACGACCATCGCTTATACGCCTAAGAGTACCAAGTACATCTTCGAGTCTGACACGCTTTCTCCTTGGAATGACCCTGTTTCATGGACGCCGGAGGGTGTTCCTTCCCGTCGTGATACGGCTGTGATCAGCAGAGGAATGGTATTAATGACCGCAGACATAGATGCCCCGTCTTCTGTTATTATCGAGAATGGCGCTGTCGTCTACGTGGATAGCGCGGACTATCATTTGGGACAGATCGTGTCGAATGGTGGTGGCCTCTCGACGAAGACAAGTTGTAGCCTTACGGTGGATACCCTCTTCGTGAATGCGCAGACGACCATCGGTGTCATGTCGCTCGACACAAGCGCCTTGATGGTCATGAATGGTGCGATCAAGGGTTCGGAATACTTGGTGAAGATCGGTACGGACACGCTGGTGCCTCATGTGGATGCTTCCGCCTTCGAGGGCGGTTGGATCATCTCGGGCGGTGCGTTCCGTCTTGAGGATGATAAGTCATTGGGTACGGCTGGCATCGATGTGGTGCTGGGTACGATGTACGTGGATTGTGATGCGGTCACGAACCGTCTCTATATAGGAGACAATGGTAATGTTGTTCTGAATGGTTCGATCGAGGTGAAATCCGCGATGATCGGTCCTGACAATGTCTACGGCGGTGTCTACTATGCGGAGGATTTCCCTGGATTCCTCTCTGGCGAAGGTATGCTCATCGTTGATGCGCCTCGTCCGTTGTTGACGAGGTCGGCTAACCATGATACGGTTCAGGTGCTTACGACGAACGATTCCATCAACCCGCTTGTCTTCCATTGGGAGAATGCCTCTACCGTCGAGGTGGACTGGAACCCTATCCGTCCGCGCGGAATCAATGTGTCGATCGATGACTCGTCGTTCTGCGCGACCATCTCCGGAAAGTCTGATACGGTGGGTACCTTCCTTTACGAGATCTCTACCGTGGGTGAATATGGCCCGGCTGCTAGCGATAGCGGACGTCTCGTCTTTAACCTCCCTGATACCACCTCATCCGTGCGTGTTCAGTTGATGCCTTCCTTCTCCGTCTCCTATCATGACGGTGTGGTGACTATCTTCTCGGATATCACTTCAGAGGTGAACTGCTACGCGTTGATCACGGATATGTCGGGTAGGGTAGTCGGCGGAAACAGCATTATCCTTCTTCCTGGAGCCAACTCCTTCGATGTGGATGTGTTGGAGTGTGGCGTTTATATGTTGCAGATTCGTGGCAAAGGCATACACAAAACCGTCAAAATGGTGGTGGATTGACCCCTTGACTCTTTTTTACAAACGTTTGACGATTATTTCTTTCTTTTTACAGACGAAAAGGACTTCTTTTGCATTCGTGGATCGAATGGTCCACTTGAATGTGAAACGTAATATGTCTTGAAATGAAAAATGTTTTTAGGGTAGTATTACCATTCCTTTTTACCTTGTGGTGCGCGGATCTTATCTCCGCCACACCTGCTTTCCCTGGTGCCGAGGGCTTCGGTATGTATGTCACGGGCGGACGTGGGGGAAAGGTTTATCATGTGACTTCCTTGGCGGATGATGGCTCGAAGGGTACGTTGCGCTATGCGGTCAACCAATCGGGTGCAAGGACAATCGTCTTCGACGTCTCGGGTACGATCGAACTGACGTCCCGCCTGAAGATCTCCAATGGCGACCTGACCATTGCTGGTCAGACTGCCCCAGGGGACGGTATCTGCCTGAAAAACTACGAGACCTACATCGGGGCGGATAATGTGATCATCCGTTTCATCCGCTTCCGCCTAGGCACGGATAAGCCTGACGTGAACAGTGACGGCTCTGTTACCCTGGATAGGGATGCTATATGGGGCCGCAGACAGAAGAATATTATCCTTGACCATTGTTCCATGAGCTGGTGCACGGATGAGTGCGCCTCTTTCTATGACAATACGAACTTCACGATGCAGTGGTGCCTGGTGGCTGAGAGTTTGCGTGGCTCCATCCACCCGAAGGGATACCATGGCTATGGTGGTATCTGGGGCGGAAAGGGTGCCTCGTTCCACCATAACCTGGTGGCTCACCACGACAGCCGTACGCCCCGTTTGTGCGGTAGCCGTTACTCGAACGAGGCCGCTAATGAGTTGGTGGACCTCCGCAATAATGTCTTCTACAACTGGGGTGCGACGAACAGCGGTTATGCGGGCGAGGGCGGTAGCTATAACTTTGTGAACAATTACTACAAGTCTGGTCCTGCCACGAAGTCCTCTATCAAGTACCGTATCTTCGAGGTGTGGGCGGACGATGGCAAGAATAGCCAGTCGCAGGGTGTCTATGGTCATTTCTTCGTGAGCGGTAATTATATGGAGGACAAAGGGAACGGCTGGGACTGGAATGGTTTCGATATCAATAACTCCAACAATGGTTCGATGAACCAGAACTCCGTGCGCTCCAATGCGGAGTATGCGGTCACTCCTGTCTCTACCCAAAGGGCGGATGTCGCCTACGAGAAGGTCCTGAAGTATGCGGGCGCTTCTTTGCACCGTGACGCGGTGGATGCCCGTGTGGTGGACGATACGAGGAAGCGTTCCTATACCGCCAAGGGTTCTGTTTTGGGTGGCTTGGGTATCATCGATAAGACCTCTGATGTGGGTGGATGGCCTGTGCTCTCCTCCGCACCTGCCCCGACGGACTCCGACGGGGACGGTATGCCTGACGAGTGGGAGTCCACCTATGGATTGAACCCTGATGACGCCTCGGATGGTGCGAGCCTCGCCTCGGATGGCAGTGGCTACACGAATCTGGAGATATACATGAACTCGCTGGTCTGCGAGATGATGGCGGACGGTGTGGCGGATGCCTTGAACGATGCCTCTGCCATCTCCTGCGACCTGCCTCGACAGCAGGTGAATCCTGGGGATACGACGGGGACGGATGATGATTTATACAAACCATCCGCTACCGCCCAGCATGTGAAGTATGATTTCGTGGTGGGTGTCGACGGTGATTTCGCCGCCGCTAAGTCCGCCGCGGAGGCTTCCTCCTCTTCCCGTTACATCATCTTCTTCCCGAATGGTGAGTATGACCTTGGCAGGCTGACGGGCGACGAGAACCAGAAGACCTCCTTCGGCAAGGCTAACGTCTCCTTCATCGGACAAAGCACGCAAGGGGTGACGCTCTACAATGCGGCGCAATCGGAGGGTATCAGCGTGACGGCCACGCTCTGCCTGAACTCCTCCGCCAAGAACATGTACTTCCAGGATCTGACGTTGCAGAACCGCGCCTATAACGACCCGAATGCCAAAGCGAACCGTTTCGTGGCGCTGCAGGACAAGGGTGACCGCAACATCTACAAGCGGGTGCGTCTGCTGAGCACGCAGGACACGTACTACTCGAACAATGCCTCCGGACGGATCTATTGGGAAGAGGGAGAGATCCACGGGACGGTCGATTTCATCTGCGGAGGCAGTGACGTCTTCTTCGAGCGTTGCCTGCTCTTCCTGGAAAACCGCTCGGGAGACTGCATCGCGGCGCCTGCTGGTACGGGGCAATGGGGCTACGTCTTCCATGATTGCACCATCGATGGGTATGATATATCGAACAAGAACTATACGTTGGGTAGGGCGTGGAACAAATCGCCTCGCGCGGTCTATCTGAACACGACGATGAAGCGCCTTCCGACGGATGCCGCCTGGGGGAACCCTATCAACGATGTGATGCCGGTGCTCTTCGCGGAGTATAACAGCCGTGACGCCTATGGCAACGCTGTGAACCTCTCCAACAGACGCTCTTATTACGAGAAGAATGGTAATACCGCCTATATCAACCCAGTCCTCTCCGATGCGGATGCTTCGAAGTATACCCTGCGGAATGTTTTGTCGGGCAGTGACAACTGGACCCCTGACGAGGATGCAAGGCTGGTATCCGCTCCGAAGGTAGCCATGAAGGCAGGTGTCTTGCGGTGGGTGGACAATGATTCCGCGCTTTGCTATGTCGTCTTCAAGAACGATGTCTATGTGACGAATGTGGCGACCAATTCGTTCGAGATACCTTCCGGCACTTCCGAGCAAGACCGCTTTACGGTGCGTGCCGCCAATAGGATGGGAGGCTTGGGCCCTGCGTCCGAGGCGCTCACGTTGCTTGACAATGAGCCTTTGCAGACGGGTGTCGTGGATGTGCGTATGCCCGCTGCGCAGGGAGACGAGTTACGTTATGACTTGAGTGGTAGACCGGTGGAGAATCCAAGGCCGGGTTCCCTCTTCATTATGAATGGCAGAATATATTGGTTGGGCAAATGATGAATTGCCTAATCGTCAAAAAATCTATGTGTATTGATGTGAGCATTTGGAACGTGTGTTCCGCAAAAAAATCCCTGACCGAGTTGGCCAGGGATTTTTTTATTTATGCTTGTTAACTTATTTCTTCTTGAAGTAAGTAGGAGTTGCGGCTCCGCTGATAGTCGCGTTTCCAGCAAGCGTACCGTCGATAATGATGGTGTTTGTCTGGTTGCCCTTCAAGCACATAAGCACTTTTGCAGGAGCGGCTGATGCGTCAGCTGTCTTCCACTCTTTGAAGTCTTCGCTCAAGTAAGAAGCGCCTGCGTCACTCAAAGTCACTTGTTTGCCGTTGAATGAGAGAACTACCTCTCCAGCTTTTGCGGATACTACAGTGAACTCCTCGTATTCGTTGGTGATTGTGCCTTTTTCCTCTTTGGTGTACATGATTACATCACCAGCCTGCACAGTGATTGAATTGTCAAGGAACTGATATGCCTGTTTGATCTCATCGTTTCCTTCGTTGTTCTCTGTGTTCTGTTGATTCTGGTCATCATCATCGTCGTCGTTACCACAGGAAGCGAATGTCAAGGCCGTAGCCAAAGCAGTAAACAAAACTGCCCATTTGAAAATACTCTTTCTCATTTTCTTTTTAGATTAAATGTTAAACAAATATTACTGTTTTAAATGTTGAATCCTTTTTTTTGTATGTCTCTCTTGCGTCACACAATTCAAAGTTAGACATATTATTTCCTTTATCAATGCTTTTCTTCAATATTTTTTCTGAAATTACTTAAAATGTGTGAAAATCATTGTCAAGGATAATGGTCTCGGCATTGCCCATAATTGACCACATCGAACTAACGTTTCAAAATTTTCTCCCTGTCGTCGTTTCTCCTTTTCATTGATTTTTCTTGGTTCTCAGTGTTGATAATGATCTCCGACGCGTTTTTTTTCGTCTGAAAATTTGCGCGGACGTTTCTTTTTTGCTATATTCATATCGTTACACATTAACACTGAATGTAAATTTACAAAGTATGTCTAGGGTGAGACTGCTTGGGATAAGTGGTCTCCCCATTTTAAGACACTTTGAATGATTATATGACATGGCCGCAAGGTCATCAGGCTGAAAAGCCTTTACGACGCGCCGGGTAACCGGCAACCCCTTAGGACTGAATCGCAGTCCTAATCCGACGAAAACAGATGAATGGATTGGCCTTAGGCCGATTCTTGAGGCGGGCGGGAATATTTCCCTCTTGGCGGACGGGTTTCGTCTGCGGGAGATTGCCGTTCGGATTCGCTTCTTAGCGCCGCGTTACTCTTGGCGGCAGACGTGGAGAGTCTCCAGGTTGATTTTTTAGCCCATTATTCGCGTTTTCTGCCCCTTGTTGGATGGGGAGGATGAATTTGTCCGCTAGAGTGAAAAAATCGCGCTGAAAATTTGCGGAATCCAATTGTTTTTGCTATATTCAAGTATTACACATTAACACTGAATGTAAACTTACAAAGTATGTCT